>JAFTLL010000002.1 GCA_017456015.1 Clostridia bacterium
AAAGGACAGACCAAGTTCGAACCCAAGGGTCTACTTTCTTGAGAAAACTTCCGATAATGTCTGGACTTGTCAAACGAGTTGTGATATTGTTCGTGTTGGCAAAAATAAAAAAGGAGTGATTACAAATGGATGCCAAAACCACACTTGCAGCCAGCGTACAGGCTAAAAAGGGTCGCCTCTATGCCGTGATACAAGTTAAAGAGAACGGCAAGACAAAACCTGTATGGCGCGCCCTCGGTCTTCCCGAAGGCACAAACAAATCAAAGGTGAACAAAGCCTACCGAGAGGTAGTAAAAGCCTTTGAAAATGATTATGCCGAGCAGCTTGCCCGAAATGAAAAGCCCGCCTCGGACATTCCGATCTTCGATTATATGTGTGCTCACTATAAAAAGGTTGAAAAGAATATCCAAAAGAGTACCGCCGAAAGCTACCATGGAATGATCTACGGTAGAATTCGGCGGTATTTTACTGCCCACAGTAATCTGACAGTCGGCAACATCACCTCAAAGGACATCGAGGATTTTTATGACTGGATGTTCGAGTCGGGTGTTGTTGCCAACACCGTCATCCACTATCACACCGTCCTTCACAGCGCCTTCAAAAGAGCGTTCAAGGACGAGCTGATAGATGCCAATCCCTTCGACCGAATCGATAGGCCGAAGAAAAATAAGTTCACCGGCGAAAACTATTCAGAGGATGAACTGATAACCATGCTTGGACTTTTCCGCGGTGATGTTATCTATCCTGCGGTAATGTTAGCGGGTGGCTTAGGACTGCGCCGAAGCGAAGCCTTGGGTGCTCGGTGGTCAAGAATCGATTGGGATAAGCGCACCATCCTACTCGACACCAAGGTTATTGAGTACAAGGAAAACGGTAAGGTCATCGTAGAACCCGTAGAGGAAATGAAAAATAAATCAAGCCGCCGAACCCTTCCTCTGCCGGACCCCGTCTACGAAATGCTGTGCGAGGAACGAGAGAAGCAAGACCTATACCGCAGAATGTTCAAGGGCAGTTATAATCGCAAATACGATGATTATATCTGCGTCGACCAACTCGGTGAACTGCTAAGACCGAATAGAGTCACACAAAGATTCGCAGACCTTATCGAAAGATACGATCTGCGAAAGATTCGCTTCCATGACCTACGGCACACCTTCGCAAGTATCCTTATCAATCAGGATGTCCCTCTGCTGAATGTATCGACCTTCCTCGGTCACTCCGACCTCTCAACAACGGCAAATATTTATGCCCACCTTGATAAGTCCAAGAAACAGGAAAGCGCTGATATTATCAGCAATATCTTTAATAAAGCAAAAGAGTGATGCACCTCGGACTGAGGTGCATTTTTGCTAACCGAAAGGATGATTTTATATATGGCTGAAAAGAAATATATGAGTGGATGCCAACTCCGTCAATACCTTCACATCTCTACACGGAAGATGAAATATCTGATGGATCATAACTATATCCCACACGAAAACACCGGACACACAACCCATAAGTATCGGGTACTGGTAGAGGATGCGGAAATGTTCAAAATCCGTATGGATACAGAGGTAGGCTTCCTATCAGAGCTGAACGGTCTGTTCTCAAACAGAACCGAATGGCATCCGCGCCCGATGTTCGAAGCCACCGAAGAAAACTGCGAAGCCTTTAGGCTATGGTTGGAAGTGCTGTGGGCAGAGCTACCCGAAGCTCTGCCCACGCAGACGGCGGCGGAACTTGTCGGACATAATCCTCAGCGCATACATGAACTGATCAGAGAAAAAACCTTGCACGGTGTAAAAATCGGCAGTACCCAATACTGCGTGAAGGAAGAATTTATATGCTATATGGCATCACCGCAAAAGCTCTCCAACCCACGTACTGACAGATATAAAGAACTCATCCGAGAATTTAAATACATACAACGCAGAGAGCGTGAAAATGAACAGCGCCGATGCAAAAGAAGAATGAAAAGAGGTGAAAACATTGATTAAGAAGAAAGTTCTGACACAAGAACAGATAGCTGAAAAGCTTGATTATCTCCGCAAACAGCGTGACGGTCTTATCGTAGGCGACTACAGAAATTATTTATATAAACTGTATATGTACCTCAAAGAGCGTTGCGCCGAAACCGAGGACGGTAGTTGCAACCCATACCCGTGGCAAATGCTCGTCGCCCTTGGGAGAGATGACCTGCACAAATCCTACCTTGGATACACCTACTGTGATGAACTCGAAGCACTTGGATATATCAAGATGCAAGGATACGGCAAGGATAAAAAGATTTTTATAATAAAAGATATCGATTTTTAATCCCTTGCGGTAACAGAATGCCCCGCCGAAAAAACGGCGGGGCAGCTATTCTTGTTTTCTGCCGTATTTGAATCCCATACCCCCGATAACGCACATAAGATTTTTAATCAAGTATGCTCCAACCGGTACTTCTAAAAATGCCGAAAACCTATGCCGACAAAAATTGTTCTAACGAGTTAAAATGCGCCACCTTGTAAAAAACCTTATTTTATGCGGTTTCAGGGCTGTTATATTCTAATCTCGAACAAAATTTATGAGCGTAAAAAATTCAGAAAAATACTGAAATGACCATAAAAACCACCGCAAACAAAAATCACAAAGATACATAAAACCCTTGAAAACACTGGGTTTTCAAGGGTTCCGTTGGCGGAGACGGCGAGATTCGAACTCGCGGGGGATTGCTCCCTAACTGATTTCGAGTCAGCCCCGTTATGACCACTTCGATACGTCTCCGTGTATGTTAAACTCCCGAAGGAGTATTAACGCAAATATTCAGTTGTCTTAGAATTCTCGTTAGAACTCGTAGTATTTAAGAAGCGAGGGAATGCCAGAAACCCGCATGGTTAAAGGGTTTTCGGCATTTCGGATTCCGTTTGGCGAAGAAGATTTCGAGTCAGCCCCGTTATGACCACTTCGATACGTCTCCATATAAAATTGTAAAGGCAAAGCCAAAACCTAAATTGCGAGAAAACTGCGAGATGCAGAATTCTGAAAATGCAAACCGAAGTCCTAAAAACGCCGATGAACAAAGGGTTTACGGAGATACAGTCGTGACAGACCCGACTATGTTTCGAGTCAGCCCCGTTATGACCACTTCGATACGTCTCCATGTAAAATTGTAAAGGCAAAGCCAAAACCTAAATTGCGAGAAAACTGCGAGATGCAGAAATCCGAAAATGCAAACCGAAGTCACGAAAACCCCGATAAATAAAGGGTTTACGGAGATAGGCCAAGTGACAGACCCGACTATGTTTCGAGTCAGCCCCGTTATGACCACTTCGATACGTCTCCGTATATGTTAACTCGGTTAAGAGTTAAACTCAATATTTAATTTCTACCGAACGGGGCGCCCCGTTATGTCCTGTTGCGGTGCCCGAAATTTTTCTTCACTGCCGTGTGAAAATTTCGACCGCAGCCACTCCTTTTTGCTCGCTTCATCTGCCACCGGCAGCGCTCGCAAACGTCCCCACTTCGATACGTCTCCGTATATGTTAACGCCGTTGTCGGCGGTTAACATTTTTATTCAGTTGCACCATGATATTTTAGCATAGAGCGGGGCGGGATGTCAATAGTGAAAGCGAGGATTATTTTCTTTTTTCGAGTTTTTCGATAGAATTGGGAATTTTCAGTTTATACATTGCAAAGATAATCACAACTTGGATAACAAAATCGATTGCCGAAGAGGTCAAACGAGATATAAAAAGCACGGAAAAAGCTTTTCCGATGAGTTTGGAAAGCCAAAATGTATTTAGAAACAAGCTTAAAACAAACTGGTTTATAAAGACTGCGGCAAGGATTCTTATCGTTGCGGTTTTAGATGACATTTTGTGAATGTCTTTTAAGAAAAATCCAAAACAAATACCCATAATGGCGCTTGTTAGTGTCAGGGGTGGATACCATCCTTTACCTGCTAAAATCGGACCGAGTATATCACCGAGGGTGAAAACCAATAGGGAATAGGGAATCCCAAAAAGTGTAGCAACAATGGATTGGGGAACAAATTCCATGCTGAACTTTAAAAACTCTGTTTGCGCACCAATCAGGTAGAGCACAATTTGCAGGGCCAGCATAATGGCGCAGAAAGCCATATCATAAACCGAAAACTTAAATTTTACACTTTTAAACATAAAAAACCTCCTTATTATCAACGCTGTTAGATAATAAGGAGATTTTGTTCTTCATATTATTTCCCAGCGGGATGCGGACTGCAAATCGCAAGAAAAAACCTTTTCGTTCCGCGGGCAACTCCCCGTCCCACGGACACTTAACGCTTGCAGACCTACTCTGTTTTGTCTAATGATATCATATGTTGAGTGGATAGTCAACTATTTATTTCAAACGCCGCATTGCAGCGACCAATGCCTTACTCACAGCAGTACCTACAACCAGTGCGATAACCAATTCAACAATGCCGTTGTAGGTGATTACAGCACTTAAAATCGTTTTCACGGTCGTGCCCGAAAAGGCGGTATTGGAAAAGAAAAGGTTGAAGGCCGACAAGAAAAGAACGGTGTTCAACAGAACCGCACTCACCGAAGAAAATGCATAAGAAATAATTTTGGTTTTATCAATTCGGTTGAGCAGCTTAAAAATGTATCCTACGCCGATACCCATAAGAATGCGAGGCACAAAGCACATCACCGCATACAAAAAAGCGTTTTCATTAAAGAGGGTTGCCGCCAGCGGGTCGACCACGGCACCGATGCCGAAGCATTGTAAAAAGCTTGTCATCCCGAAGATAAAGCCGACAAGACCGCCGAGCCACGGACCAAGCGTGATGGCGGCAAAGATAACCGGCAGAAAGACGGTGGTTGCGTTGATGCCGGTTGGTGTTGGAATATAGCCCAAAGGGGTGCTATTAAGGACAAAAATAATGGCAATGTACAGTGCAACAAGCACCATTTTGAATGTGGATTGTTTTTTCATAAGTATTCCTCCTGATGCTGTTCCGGTTTCGGATACAGCTCTTTTGAATGTTTTATCGGTTTTTTTCGTAAATACGCTTTAAACCATCCAACAACAGATTATCATCGACAAAAATTTTCCGCTTGCAATGGGGAATAATCTCTCCGCAAAGACCGCCTGTGGCAACCACAGTCGCTGATTGTCCCAACTCGGTTTCCATACGGTCGATAAGACCGTCCAACATGGCGGCGGCGCCGAGTACCAGACCGGATTTTAAGCAATCGATAGTATTACTGCCAATGGCAGATTTCGGTGCCTCGATTCCAACCATCGGCAGTTGTGCCGTGTTTTTGGTCAGGGCTTCCAGCGTCAGGTTGATGCCGGCAGCAATTGCACCACCCAAAAATTCACCCTTTTCATTGATGGCGCTGATGGTGGTTGCCGTGCCCATATCAATAACGATACAGGGCAGGGGATATTTTGCCATTGCGCCGATTGCGCCGGCTACCAGGTCGGCACCCAGCTGTGCCGGATTGTCAATTTTAATATTCAGGCCGGTTTTTACACCGGGACCCAGCATCATTGGGCTAAATCCGCAAAGCTTATTAAAAGCCATGCTGATTGATTTTGTAAGTGTAGGCACGACCGAGGAAAGGATAGCGCCCTGCACCTCGGCAGACGCGTGACCGTTTAAGCGTAGAATATCGTAAATTTCAACGGCGTATTGGTCGGCGGTGCGTCGGGCATCTGAGGTGAGCCTTGCGGTGAAAACCAACTTTTCCTCTTTGTAACCGCCCAGTGTGATGTTTGTGTTCCCGATATCAACACATATTAACATTCGTATTCACCTCCCAAATAGTTTTTGTTGTATTTATAATACACCTCTTAGCAGATAAAATCAATCCAAAAATTCCCTACATAATAAAAAACAGTTGACTTTGCGGTTGTTTTTTGGTATAATATGCCGTGCTATTGGTGCATATTGCGCCATGGCTCCTTGCCCTTATGTGAAAGTAAGGGCCAAAAGTCCAAAAGGAGGTGCAACGATAATGATGAACAAGTATGAGGCAGCCTTGGTTCTTTCGGTTACTGCCGGAGAAGAGGCCACAGCAACGCTTCTTGAAAAATTTAAGAAGCTGATTGCCGACAACGGTACCATCGAAAATGTTGACGAATGGGGCAAAAGAAAGCTCGCATATCCGATTAACGATGAGACCGACGGTCAGTATTACATTATTGATTTTACTGCCGATGCGGCGTTCCCTGCCGAGTTTGACCGTGTAGCCAAGATTACAGACGGTGTTCTGCGTCTGATGGTTACGAAAAAGTAAAAAGGGAGGCAATTTTGATGAATGTAGCAATTTTAATGGGCAGATTAACTGCCGACCCGGAATTGCGGCATACCGCAAACAACATTCCGGTTACCTCGTTTTCGCTGGCGATTGACCGTCGGTTTAAAACGGGCGAAGAAAGACAGACTGATTTTATCAATATTGTTGCTTGGAGACAAACCGCGGAGTTCGTTTCCAAGTATTTCAGTAAAGGTCAACTGGTTGCAGTAGAAGGTTCGATTCAAACCCGCCGCTATCAGGATAAAGACGGAAACAATCGCACGGCTTTTGAGGTTGTTGCCAACAACGTGCATTTTGCCGAGCGAAAGGATGCTTCTGCGCGTCCCGCTGCCGAAAGCGCAGCACCTTCTTTTTCCAATGCGGATACCAGTGATTTTTCTGAAATTGCCGGCGATGAAGATTTGCCGTTCTAATCTAAAATAAGGAGGCATTACGCGTGGAAAAGAACGAAAGACCAATGCGTCGTAAAAGCCGCAAAAAGGTTTGCCATTTTTGTGTTGACCGTGTTGAGGCTATTGACTATAAGGATATTGCCCGTCTTCGCAAATTCGTTTCGGAGAGAGCAAAAATTTTACCCCGCCGTGTAACCGGCACCTGTGCCGCGCACCAGCGTGAACTGACGACCGCAATCAAGCGTGCTCGCTATGTCGCTCTGTTGCCCTACACGACCGACTAATTTATCTTTAAAAAGCCGCTTCCATAGGGAAGCGGCTTTTTTTATCACTTTTTTAAAAATTAGAATCATTTATTCGGTAAACAAGGAGGTAGATAGATAACGGTCACCGGTATCCGGCAAGAGAAGGACAATGTTTTTTCCTGCGTTGGTCGGACGCTTTGCCAGTTCGGCCGCAGCCCAAATCGCCGCCCCGGAGGAAATGCCGACCAAAAAACCCTCGCTCTTGGCGATGGCGCGGGCGGCCGCAAATGCGTCTTCGCTCTTTACGGGGATAACCTCGTCGTAAATTTCGGTATTCAAAATTTCAGGAATAAATCCGGCCCCGATGCCTTGAATGGCATGGGCTCCGGCTGCACCGCCCGAGAGCACAGGAGAATCTGCCGGCTCGACCGCCACGATTTGCACCGCAGGGTTTTGTTCCTTTAAATAGGCACCAACACCCGACAAGGTGCCGCCGGTACCTACGCCGGCTACAAACAAATCGACACGGCCTTCGGTGTCAGCCCAAATTTCGGGGCCGGTGGTTTTAAAGTGGGCGGCAGGGTTGGAGGGATTTGTAAATTGACTTGGAAGAAATGCGCCGGGAATGGTATTTGCCAATTCCTCTGCCTTGGCAATCGCACCGGTCATACCTTTGGCACCTTCGGTGAGCACCAGCTCGGCACCATAGGCCTTCATTAGATTTCGGCGCTCTACCGACATAGTTTCCGGCATTACAATAATCACTTTATACCCTTTGGCTACGGCAATGGCGGCAAGACCGATACCGGTGTTGCCGGAGGTGGGCTCAATCAAGGTCGCGCCTGGCTGCAACCGACCGTCGGCCTCGGCATCCTCAATCATGGCTTTTGCAACGCGGTCCTTCACCGAACCGGCCGGGTTGAAATATTCCAATTTGGCCAATAGGTTGGCTTGTAGATTGTTTTGTTTTTTGTAGTTGTTTAACGCAAGCAGGGGTGTTTTACCTACCAGCTCGGCCACAGACGAGTAAATCGGCATAAGAAAGCCTCCTGTTTATTTTTAGGACTACTATTTTATTATACTATTGTTAAGGCCGGAAAGTCAATGTGTGTTTTGCGAGGAGAGAACACTTGTAATTTTGTTAAGTTTATCATATACTAAACCTAAATCAATTGCTCGGAAAAGAGGATGTATATGAATATATTGCATTTAAAGTACGCGGTGGAAATCGCGCAAACCAAATCCATCAGCAAGGCGGCAGAAAATCTGTATATGGGACAGCCGAATTTAAGCCGTGCAATCAAAGAGTTGGAGGAGTCATTGGGCATTACGATTTTCAAACGCACTTCCAAGGGTATTTCCATCACGCCCGATGGAGAGGAATTTTTGCAATACGCGAAAAAGATTATTGCACAGGTCAACGAGGTGGAAGAGCTCTACCGAAACGGCAAAACCCAAAAACAGAGCCTGTCGATTTGCGTGCCGCGTGCAAGTTATATTTCTCACGCCTTTGCCGAGTTCACAAAAACGCTTTCCACCGATACGCCGGCAGAGTTGTTTTATAAAGAAACCAATTCCATGCGTACCATAAATAATGTGGTGAAAGAGGCCTACAATCTCGGCATTGTCCGTTACCAGTCCACTTTTGACAGGTATTTTAAATCCATGTTTGCCGAAAAACACCTGGTCAGCGAAACCATCACCGAGTTTTCCTATGTTTTGCTGGTTTCAAAGGACAGTCCGCTGGCCGACCGCAAAAGGATAGAGCGCAGCGAACTGAAAGATTACATTGAAATTACCCACGGTGACCCGTACGTGCCTTCGTTGCCCCTGATTGATGTGAAAAAAGCCGAGCTTTCGGAATTTGTCGATAAGCGGATTTATGTTTTTGAGCGTGCCAGCCAGTTTGCCCTGCTCAGCAGCAATCCAAAAACCTTTATGTGGGTTTCGTCGGTTCCCGAATCCTTGCAGAAG
>JAFTLL010000003.1 GCA_017456015.1 Clostridia bacterium
TGTGCATGCCTGGTGACAACGTAGAAATGGACGTAGAATTGATTACCCCGATTGCAATCGAGGAAGGTCTTCGTTTCGCTATTCGTGAGGGTGGCAGAACCGTAGGTTCCGGCGTTGTAACCGCTATCAACGGCTAATTTAATTAAAAAGCAACCGGTTTTTCCCGGTTGCTTTTTCTCTAATAAAGGAGTTGTTATGCGTCAAATACATCCAATACCCCCGCTGTTTAATGCAGAATCGAAAATTTTAATATTGGGGAGTTTCCCTTCGGTCAAATCGAGGGAAGAAGGCTTCTTTTACGGGCATCCGCAAAACAGGTTTTGGCGTGTGTTAGCGGCTGTTTTTAAAGAGAAAGAGCCCGAAACTGTGCCGCAAAAAAGGGAAATACTTTTGCGAAACGGCGTGGCACTGTGGGACGTGATTGCTTCCTGTGAAATTATCGGTTCAGCCGACAGCAGCATTAAAAATATAATGCCAAATCCCATTCATGAAATTTTGAATGTTGCGCCGATTCGGCAAATTTATACCAACGGGAAAACGGCCGAAAAGTTGTATATACAGCATTTGGAACCAAAGGTAAATCGCAAGGCAATTTATCTGCCTTCCACTAGTCCGGCAAATGCGGCGTGGTCACTTGAAAAATTAATCGAGCATTGGCGCAAAATTGCCATTGAATAAAACCGTACCTACTATGGGAAAATAACCATAGAAAGGTGCGGTTTTTTTGATTACAGAATCTATATGGTCTCAAAGTTGCAGAATTGCGGCGCGGCCGCAATTAAAAGAAAATATCGAAACTGAGGTCGCGGTGATTGGCGCCGGTTTGGCGGGACTACTGATTGCGGAACGGTTACAGCGAGAGGGCAAAGAAGTGGTTATCTTAGAAGCGGAACGGATTGCCGGTGGTCAAACAAAAAATACCACAGCAAAAATTACCGCACAGCACGGTTGTATTTATGCGACACTCATTCGCCGATTCGGGCAGGAAAAAGCCAAGGAATATGCCCTAGCAAATCGGCGCGCGGTAGAATGGTATCGGCAGTATATAAAACAAGAGAAAATAGATTGTGATTTTGAGTTGCAGGATGCATTTCTTTATTCACAGAGCCAGCGCACAAAGATGCAAAACGAGGCGGCCGCCTGTCAAGCGTTGGGTTTGTCGGCAGAATTCATTGAAAAAATCGAATTGCCTTTCCCGGTTGCCGGGGCGGTTTGTATGAAGGGACAAGCGCAATTTCATCCATTGCGGTTTGTGCATCATATTGCCGATAAATTAAAAATTTATGAAAATACGCGCGTAACCAAAGTGAAAAATGGGTTGTTGTATTGTGACCGCGCGGCCGTAAAGGCAAAGCAGGTGATTTTCGCCTGTCATTATCCGTTTGTTAATTATCCCGGACTGTTTTTTGTGCGTATGCATCAAACACGTTCTTATGTTTTGGCATTGGAAAACGCGCCGGAATTAAATGGAATGTACATTGATGCTGAACAGGGAGGATATTCGTTTCGGCGATATCAAAATTTGTTGTTGCTGGGCGGCGGAGGACACCGTACCGGAAAAAACAGTACCGGTGGGAAATATGCCTTGTTGCAACGGGCGGCAGAGGATATGTTTCCTGGTTGTCGCATCGTTGCGCAATGGTCAGCACAGGACTGCATGACAGTCGATGAAGTACCCTATATCGGCCGCTTTTCCAAATCGCGACCAAACTGGTATGTTGTCACCGGATTTGGAAAGTGGGGAATGACGAGTGCCGCACTTGCCGCCGAAATTTTAACCGACTTGTTGTGTAAAAAAAAGAATTCAGCCCTCTCACTCTTCACGCCGCATCGCTTTCCGGTTATTAATGCTGTAAAAATTCCCGGAGAAGGGCTTGAATCAGCCAAAGGACTAATAAAAGAAAATCTGTCGGTACCGCGTATCGTATTGGAAAATTTACCCGTCGGGCATGGGGGAATTGTTGAACAAAACGGTAAAAAGGTCGGCGTTTACCGTGAAAGTGAGGAAAAGTATTATACGGTGCAAACGCAATGTCCGCATTTGGGATGTCAATTGGAATGGAATCCCGATGAAAAAAGCTGGGATTGCCCTTGCCACGGCTCACGCTACGACTATAAAGGACATTTAATCGATAATCCGGCGCAAAAAGTCAATATAAATATAAAAGAGGAATAACCAAACGGTTATTCCTCTAAAAATATACGGAAGGCGGTGGGTAACGCATACTTGTGATTTAATTCGTTTTGGGTTGCCCAGGTGAAGCGTTTAGCTGTTGTAGTGCATCGTATGTGATAGCAGACCATTTCCCATTTTAAATGGGTGAAAATGTGCGACTTATGAATTTCACGACAAAGCTCTGAGGGGGTTGTGCCAAATTCGGTAGCAAGGTTAAAGGCCTGTTCTGCCGTTAAACTACCCGATATATTGGGCAATTGCCAAAGACCGGCAAGTAATCCTTTGTTCCCGCGTTGCTCTATTGCAAATAAATCTCCGCATTGCAATAAAAATAAGGTGCGTTGCTCTATCTTTTTATCTGCCTTTTTTGCCTTTGTTGGATAGAGAGCAGTTTGGTTTTGTTTGTGTGCAAGACAAATAGTTGCGGCAGGACAGTTTTCGCATTTTGGAGATTTTGGGGTGCAAACTACGGCTCCAAGTTCCATTAAAGACTGTGTAAAATCACCGCAATTTCCAATGGGATAAACCTGCTGTAAGAGATTTGCCATATCTCTCTTTGTTTTTTCAAGTTGTATCGGTGTTGTATCAGCTGTAAGGCGGGAAATGACGCGAAGTACATTACCGTCAACAGCAGCAATCGGCAAATCATAGCAAATGGAACAAATCGCACCGGCCGTATAAGTACCGATTCCCGGTAAGGCCAAAACATCATCGTAATTGTTTGGGAACACACCACCTGCGGCAGCGATGATTTTTGCTGTTTTTTGAAGATTTCGCGCGCGATTATAATATCCAAGACCCTCCCAAAGTTTAAACAATAACGATTCATCGGCCTTGGCCAGCGCTTCAATAGTGGGAAAGTTTTCCATAAAGCGGAGGTAATAATTGCGTACAGCTTCTACTCGGGTCTGTTGCAGCATGATTTCCGAAACCCAGACATGATAAGGTGATTTGTCCTTGCGCCAGGGGAGTGCCCTCGCTTCTTTCGCATACCATGGCAACAATATAGAGGGAAGTTGTTTTATAATTTCAATCGGTTGCGACATATTAGTCGAGTTTCACTTGTTCCCACAATTTTTCATAATAAGAGCGGGTTTTGGAATCCAAGTCGTGAAAATACTGTGTCTTTGGTTTTTTATCCTCAGCGGGATAAAGGTACTCGTTGTCTTTTAATGAGTAATCATCTAACTCCAAAACAGCGGCATTGGGGGTTGCATAATAAATATACTCGGCATTCTGCAAAGCAATTTGCGCTTCAAGCAGGAAGTTAATATAAAGCATCGCCGCATCAAAGTTTTGGGCATTTTTCGGCACACAAATTGAGTCAACAAAAATGTTTGTTCCCTCTTTTGGATAGACAAACTTTAAATTTTCGTTGTTTTCCGCCATCGACAGATAATCTCCGGCATAGTAGGGAGCGATTGCCGCTTCTTCGCCCTCCATTTTGTCAAAAACCTCATCCATTACATAGGATTGAAGAATTGGTTTTTGTTCTTTTAATTTTTCGGCTGCCTTGTCCCAATCCGCTTGGTTGGTGGAGTTTATATCTTGTCCAAGGTAGAATTGTGCAATGGCAAAAGCATCTCTGGGATTGTTAAAGGTTAAAACATTGTTTTTGTACTTTTCATCCCACATGACACCCCAACTGTCCGGCACTTCGTCAATCATGGTTTCGTTATAAATCAGTCCAACCATGCCAACCGAATAAGGAACCGAATATTCATTGTTCGGGTCAAAATATAAGTTTTTATATTCGTCGGATATATTTTTGTAATTGTCCAACTTTGAAAAATCCAACTTTTGCAGCATATCTTCTGAAATTAATCTTTGTATCATGTAATCAGACGGAATAATTATATCATAAGAAATGCCGCCGCTTTTCAGTTTGGAATACATGGTTTCATTACTGTCGTAGAACAAATAATTCACTTTAATTCCGGTCAGTTTTTCAAAAATACGGTTTACATTCAGACTGCCGCCTTTTCCATCTGAAATATATTCACCCCAGTTGAATACGTTGAGCGTAACGCCAGAATACTTTTCTTTTTCTCCGCTTTGCAGTTGTTGGAATACTTCTGATTGGTAAGAAACATTGACAGTTTGATTGGCAGAACAGCCTGCTAAGCAGCATAAAACCAGTATAATACACAAAAGAAACGCAACGGTTTTTTTCATTATTTAAATTCTCCTTTTTTCTTTCTTTTCCGCACGGATTTGAGAGATATTAAGCAAGACAAGCAAAATAAGTACGGAAATAAAAATCAGCGAAGACAAAGCGTACATATCGGGCGTAACGCGCCGCTTTGTCATAGCAAAAATACGCACAGGAAGGGTTTGGAAATCTGAACCGCTGGTAAAGTAGCTGATAACAAAATCATCAAGTGATAATGTAAACGAAGTTACCAAACCGGAAATGATTCCGGAAGAAATTGATGGAAAAACCACACGGAAAAAGGCTTGTGTTCGAGTGCAACCCAAGTCCTGTGCCGCCTCTGCAAGATGCGGGTCGGTCTGGCGCAGTTTGGGCAAGACCGATAATATAACATAGGGAAGATTAAACGTGATATGCGCAATCAGTAAGGTTGAAAAACCCAGAGATTCGGTGCTGTGTAACATTTTCCCGATAAAAACAAATAAAAGCATCATAGAAATACCTGTAACAATATCCGGGTTCATCATCGGAATGTTGGTTACGGTCATAATAGCAGAGCGTGCCAGTCGGTTACGGAAAGAAAAAATTCCGACTGCCGCCGCGGTGCCCAACACCGTGGCTAAAAGAGAGGAGGCAATCGCTAAAATCATCGTATTGCGAAAAGCATCAATCGTAACACTGTCGTTTAACAGCTCTAAATACCAACGCAAAGAGAAACCGGCAAACTGAGAGGTACTGTTCGAGGCGTTAAAAGAGAAAAACACCATCACAAACAGCGGCGCATAAAGAAACAGGAAAATCAAAGCAACATAAATTTTAGAGATGTATTTCATATAATTACACCTCCGTCATCATCGGCAAAATGGTTCATTACTGCCATACACAGCAAAATCATCAGCATAAGTATAAGGGAGAGAGAGGCACCAAGATTGTAGTTGTATGAGTGCTGAAACTGCATTTCAATTACATCGCCGATGAGCAGGGTTTTGCCGCCCCCTAATTTTTGTGAAATATAAAAGGTGCTGACTGATGGTACAAAAACCATTGTAATGCCGGAGATTACGCCCGGCATACTCAACGGAAATATGACGCGCCGTAAGGTTTTCAGCGGATTGCAACCCAAATCATCGGCGGCCTCTAAAAGAGAACCGTCAATTTTAGACAGAGCAGTATAAATCGGCAAAATCATATAGGGCAAAAAGTTATAAACCATGCCGAGAATGACTGCACCCGGGGTGTTAATCATTTGAAAAGGCCCGATACCGAGTTTGGAAAAAAGTTGGTTTAATATACCTTTGTTGGCCAGAATGGTAATCCAGGAATAGGTGCGAATCAAAAAGTTCATCCACATCGGCAGCATCACGAGAATTATGACAATACCCTGTGATGCAGCCTTCATCCGAGCCATGATATAGGCCAGCGGATAGGCCAAAAGCAAAGAAATCAGAGTTGCCAGAAAAGCATACCAAATAGAGATGAAAAAGACTTCCTTGTATTCGGATAGCACAAGAATATTGTCAAGAGTGAAGCTTCCTGTTGCATCGGTAAAGGCGTAGTAGGCAACCATCAGCATTGGGATGACAATAAAAATAACAGACCACAGCAAATACGGGGAAGCCAGCCATCGATTGCCGAAAGGTTTAGTTTTCAATGCCGGAATCCTCCGTTTCAACAATCTCGTTCGGGTCAGAGAGTCGCTCAATTTCATCTGAGTAGGTGCTGTAATCTCCATACAGACCGGAATAGCTGGATTTTTTCATAATGTGGATTGCGTCCGGTTCGATAAACAAACCGACCCTGTCGCCGACAAAATGCTCATCTGTGGTTTGAATCATCCATTTAAAACCGCCGATATCCACAATGATTTCATAGTGTACGCCCAAAAAGGTAACCGAGGTGACCACACCGGGCAGCATGCCTTTATCGAGTGGAACAATATCCACATCTTCCGGCCGTACTACAACATCGACTTCTTCATTTTCAGCAAATCCCTTGTCTAAACAGTTAAAAACAGCACCGGAAAACTGTGCTTTATAGTCCGAAATCATTTTGCCGTCCAAAATGTTGGATTCGCCGATAAAATCTGCAACAAAAGCATTTTCCGGCTCGTTGTAAATATCCTTCGGTGAGCCAATTTGCTGAATACGTCCGTTATCCATAACCACAACCGTATCGGACATGGTTAAGGCCTCTTCTTGGTCATGTGTAACAAAAACGAAAGTAATACCTAACTGCTGCTGGATTTTTTTAAGTTCATTCTGCATATCTTTGCGCAATTTCAAATCCAAGGCGGCCAAAGGTTCATCTAGTAGAAGCACCTTCGGGCGGTTGATAACGGCGCGTGCGATTGCTACCCGCTGTTGTTGACCGCCGGAAAGGGTGGAAATATTGCGTTTTTCCAAGCCTTTTAAATTTACAAATTGCAGCATTTCTTCAACAAGCGGCTCAATTTCCTTGTCTTTCATTCCTTTTACACGCAAGGCAAAAGCAATGTTTTCATAAACATTAAGATGAGGGAAAAGAGCGTAACGCTGAAAAATGGTGTTAACCTGTCGCTTGTGCGCCGGAACACCATTGATTTTTTTGCCTTCAAAAAAAACATCGCCGCTGTCCGGTTCGAGAAATCCGGCAATTAACCGTAAGGTTGTGGTTTTTCCGCAACCAGACGGACCGAGTAAGGTGACAAACTCCGAATCTTTAATGGAAAGATTTAGATTTTTTAAAATCACCTCATCGTCAAAAGTAACAGTGATGTTTTTGAGTTCTACAATATTTTGATTTGACATATAAGCATCCCCCTTTGCGGACACAGAGTGCCGCCAAAGCCCAAATAGCTCTGCGCGATACCCGCAGAATCGCTGCAAAATGCCCTCCGCAAAGGGTTTTTCATAGCTCTCAATGGAACTACGGCAAAATGCTTGATACTGCTTTTCAACACAGATGCAAAAATATGTATCCAGAATCGAAAAATTAAAACGATTCACAGATAAAATAAATATAGAAAAAATCCGGCAAAAAGTCAAGTGTTTTTTACGATTTAAATGTAAAAGCGCTCAATTTCTAAAATTTCAGCACTTTCCCCGGGATTTTCCGTGGAATTTCATGGGAATTCATGAAAAACAAGGAAAATTTATTCTTTTTTCAAGTTCAATAACGGTTGCGAAAATGGTTGGGTTGTGATATAATATTAAGCATATATTATGGGGGAGGTTTGGCTGTGCGTATTTTGGGGATTGACCCGGGTTATGCAATTGTTGGATACGGCATTCTTGATTATGATTCCAACCGGTTTAAAACGGTGGATTATGGTGCAGTTATTACGCCGGCCAAAACACCTTTCAGCAATCGATTGGAACAAATTTTTGATGAAATATGTGAAATTATCCGTAAGCACCGCGTGGATGTGCTTTCAATTGAAAAATTGTATTTTAATTCCAATACAACAACGGCCATCGATGTTGCCCAGGCCAGAGGCGTTATCCTTTTGGCGGCCAAAAAATTTAAAGTTCCGGTTTTTGAATATACACCTTTACAGGTAAAACAGGCCGTTACCGGTTATGGGCGAGCAGAGAAACAACAAATTATGGAACTTACGCGTATTTTGCTCAATTTGAAACAGGTTCCCAAGCCGGATGACACGGCAGACGCGTTGGCAATTGCCATATGCCATGGTCATAATGCAGGCTCATTGATGAGCCGAATCAAAACGGGGGAAATTAGATGATATATTCATTACGAGGCGTTTTAATTGAAAGTGATGCAACTTCTTTGGTGGTGGAATGCGGTGGTGTAGGCTATCGTTGTACCGCCAGTTTAAACACACTGTCCGACCTACCCAAAATGAACAGCGAGGTTTTTGTGTATACCTATATGGCTGTTCGTGAAGACGCGGTGGATTTATTTGGTTTTCGTGATAAAGCAGAACTTGAAATGTTCCGGCTTCTCATTTCGGTAAATGGTGTAGGTCCAAAGGCGGCCATATCCATGCTTTCTCAATTTAAGCCTTCTGATATTTCGCTTTGCATTGCCTCGGGTGATTCAAAATCGTTGACCCGGGCCGCCGGTATCGGCGGAAAAACAGCGCAACGCATTGTGTTGGAATTAAAGGATAAGATTGTATCAGGCGCGACTGTGGGAAGTGATACGGCTTCGGCGGCAACGGCCGCAGATTCTTCCGGCGCATCTGAGGCGGTCAGCGCACTGGTAGCGCTTGGTTATTCTCTTAGTGAAGCTTCGGCAGCGGTTGGTAAACTTGATAAATCCGCGCCGACCCAGCAGTTAATAAAGGATGCTTTAAAACAGTTGGCAAGGAGGGTGTAAGCTTTGGAAGATTTTGATTTTGAAAACCGGTTTGTCACGCCGGAAGTAACCGAAAGTGACAGTGATATAGAATTTTCATTGCGCCCGAAAACCCTTTCGGAATACATTGGGCAAGATAAGGTTAAGGAAAATCTGGAAATTTATATCAAAGCAGCTACCTTGCGAAAGGAATCTCTTGACCATGTATTGCTTTACGGACCGCCCGGTCTGGGCAAAACTACCTTGGCTGGTATCATTGCCAATGAAATGGGTGTAAATTTGCGAATTACCTCTGGCCCTGCAATTGAAAAGCAGGGAGATTTGGCAGCCCTGCTTACGAATTTAAACGAGGGTGACATCCTTTTTATTGATGAGATTCACCGTTTAAACCGTAGCGTTGAGGAAATACTATATCCGGCAATGGAAGATTTTTCTTTGGACATTATTATCGGCAAAGGCCCTTCGGCACGTTCTATTCGCTTGGATTTACCGCATTTTACGTTGGTTGGCGCAACCACCCGTTCCGGACAGCTTACCGCGCCGCTGCGTGACCGTTTTGGTGTTTTGTTGCGTTTGGAATTATACACACCGGAGCAGCTTGCCGATATCGTTATGCGCTCTGCCGGTATTCTTGAAATTCCGGTCGACCGCAACGGTGCTTTGGAAATTGCCTCGCGTTCAAGAGGCACTCCGCGTATTGCCAACCGTTTGCTCAAACGTGTTCGCGATATTGCACAGGTACAGTATGACGGTAAGATAACCGAAGAGATTGCCGCTGCTGCATTGGGTCGTTTTGAAATTGATGAACTGGGCTTGGACGCCTTTGACCGGCGTATGCTCACCACGATTATCACCAATTACGGTGGTGGACCGGTCGGAGTGGAAACGCTGGCGGCTGCTTTAAACGAGGAAAGCATCACCATTGAGGATGTTTATGAGCCATATCTTATGCAAATCGGATTCCTTACGCGAACTTCCAGAGGCCGCTGTGTAACCGAACTTGCATATCATCACCTCGGTATAAAAAGCCCGAATCAAAATCCCGTGCAAGAAACGTTTATTTAGGAGAGTTCAGAATGGGTAGATTATTTGGAACAGACGGTGCTCGTGGTATAGCCAATACGGAATTGACTTGTGAAATGGCGGTTTCCATAGGTCGCGCGGCAGCCTATGTTCTCACCAAACACGCCGAGGCGCGCCCAAAGGTAATTATCGGTAAAGATACACGGGTATCCTCCACCATGCTGGAAATGGCGATTGCTTCCGGGCTATGCTCCTTTGGTGCAGATGTCGTTTTGGCCGGCTTTATTCCTACCCCGGCCGTAGCGTACCTTGTTGCAGATACCGCGGCCGATGCCGGTGTAATGATTTCGGCCTCTCATAATCCTTGTGAGTATAATGGAATCAAGTTGTTTGACCGCAACGGATATAAATTGCCCGATGAAATTGAAGAAGAAATTGAAGCGATTGTATTGGATGGTGCTGTGAACATTGAATTGCCGGTCGGCGGTGATGTTGGAAATGTGTTTAACCGTCCTGATTATGTTAATCGCTATGTGAAACATGTTGTTTCCACCGTGGATGTTCGCTTGGATGGCATGAAAATTGCCCTTGACTGTGCCAATGGTTGTGCATCGACAACAGCAGAAAAGATTTTTTCCTCTCTTGGGGCGCAATGTTTTATGTTAAGCAATCACCCCAACGGCATCAATATCAATGACAATTGCGGTTCTACCCATATGGAACAAATCACGGATTTTGTCAATGCAAACGGCATGGACCTTGGTCTGGCTTTTGACGGCGACAGCGACCGTTGCTTAGCTGTGGATGAAAACGGTTGTTTGATTGACGGTGATAAGCTGATTGCTGTTCTTTCAAAGGAAATGAAAAAAGAAGGCCGATTAAATAAAAACACCGCGGTCGTAACGGTTATGACCAACTTGGGCTTTAAGCATTTTGCACGTGATAATGACATCCGTGTAGCAGAAACCGGTGTGGGTGACCGCTATGTATTAGAGGAAATGCGCAAAAATGATTACAGTATCGGCGGAGAGCAATCCGGCCATATTATATTCAGAGATTTTGCCACTACCGGAGATGGTCAACTTTCCGGTGTTCAGTTTGCGGCCACGATGGCAAAAAATCAAAAATCGGCTAGCGAGCTGGGTTCGGTTATGCACACTTTGCCACAGGTTATGATAAATGTAACAGTGGTTTCCGGGGCAAAAGAGGCCATGCAAAAGGATATGGAAATTAAAGCTGTGATTTCCTCGGCTGAAAAAAGACTGGGCAACGATGGTCGTGTTTTGGTACGGGCATCGGGAACCGAACCCTTGGTTCGAGTTATGCTGGAAGGCAAAGACATTCATTTGATTAACCGCCTTGCAGAAGAAATTGCAGAGGTTGTAAAACAAAGGATTGGCAAATGAGATTTGTAGAAGACTTTTATGATTATGAATTAATTGACGCAACGGATGGCCAACGTTTAGAGCGTTGGAGGGATATTATTTTAATTCGGCCCGACCCACAGGTGATTTGGCATACCCCAAAAACCAATCCTCTGTGGTCTGTGGCGCATGCCGTTTATCACCGCTCTGCAAAGGGCGGCGGCTATTGGGAAACGCGTAAAAAGGTGCCGGCGGCTTGGTCGGTTGACTACCAAGATTTAACCTTTCGCTTGAAACCAATGGGATTTAAGCATACCGGTCTTTTCCCTGAGCAGGCGGTAAACTGGAAGCTTTGTTCCGAGCTTATTCAAAATGCCGGACGCCCGATAAAGGTACTGAACCTTTTCGCCTATACCGGTGCCGCTACGGTTGCCTGTTTACAGGCCGGAGCAGCGGTTACCCATGTTGATGCTGCACAGGGAATGGTGCAATGGGCAAAGGAAAATGCGGTGGCCAGCGGTGTGGCCGATGCTTCGGTTCGCTGGTTGGTAGACGATTGCGTTAAGTTTGTTCGCCGTGAAATTCGCCGCGGCAATCGATATGACGCGGTAATTATGGACCCGCCTTCCTACGGCAGAGGCCCGAACGGCGAGCTCTGGCGCTTGGAAGAACAGATTGAACAGCTTCTTCAATTGGTCGCTCAGGTTTTGAGTGATGAACCATTGTTTTTCCTTTTGAATTCCTATACAGCAGGCCTTTCTCCCACCATTTTAAACTACTTGGTGCAGCGAGAAATTGTAAAATCTAAGAACAGCGAGGTTACCACAGAGGAAATCGGTCTTCAAATTACCGAAAAGCAAATCATTATGCCTTGCGGGAACACGACTTTGTGGATAAAATAAAATGTCTGATATAATACAATTAAAAAATGTTTCCTATTCTTACGATATGGAAAACCAAAAAGATTCTGTCCTTAAAAACCTTACGCTCTCATTTCAAAAAGGGAGTTTCACCGCAATTTTAGGACATAACGGCAGCGGAAAATCTACATTGGCCAAGCTTTTAAATACCTTGCTGAAACCGACGTCGGGCAATATTTTGGTAGATGGACTTTCGGCACAAGATGAAAAAAACGCGCTGGCTATTCGCAAAAAAGTAGGCCTCGTTTTTCAAAATCCTGACAATCAGTTGGTTGCGACGGCTGTCGAAGACGATGTTGCCTTCGGTTTGGAAAACATTGGCGTACCGCAGCCGGAAATGGTGCAACGCGTTGAAGAGGCGCTGCGCGCGGTAGATATGTTGGAACACCGCAAAACCTCGCCGTATAATCTTTCGGGCGGTCAAAAACAGCGTGTGGCAATTGCCGGAATACTGGCTATGGAGCCGGAGTGTATTGTTTTTGATGAACCGACCGCAATGTTAGACCCCAAAGGGCGTAAAGAGGTTATGGACACGATACTTTCTCTTTCAGCAAGCAAAAACATTACGGTCATCTTAATTACCCATTTTATGGAAGAGGCGGCCATGGCCGACCGTGTTGTTGTTATGGACAACGGAACGGTTTTGATGGATGGCAGTCCGGAAACGGTATTTACGCGTGTGGAAGAATTGCAAGCAGTTGGTTTAGATGTGCCGGTTGCGGCACAGTTGATTCACGAACTGAACTTATCCGGTAAAGACCTTGACCAAAGCGCCATTTCGGTAGATGCGTGTGTTCAGGCTTTAAGCGATGCACTTGTTACTCCGGGGAGGAAATAAATGTCTGTTTTAGAGGTTAAAAATCTGTCCTTTACCTACGGGAAAGGAACCGCTTTTTATCATGACGCAATTAAAAACATAAGTTTCTCTCTTGACGAGGGGGAAATTTTGGGTATCATCGGTCATACCGGCTCGGGAAAATCTACGGTGGTACAGCATTTAAACGGTCTGATACCAACAGAAAAAGGACATATTTTCTTTCAAGGCCGAGACATATGGGAGAACCCCAAGGCGATTCAAAATATCCGGTTTAAAATCGGATTGGTTTTTCAATATCCGGAATATCAACTTTTTGACGAAACCGTTTTTAAAGATATAGCCTACGGGCCGAAAAATATGGGCCTTAAAGAAGCAGAGGTAAAGCAGCGCGTTTTAAAAGCGGTTGAAATGGCCGGAGTTGATAAGACTCTGCTGGACAAATCGCCCTTTGATTTGTCCGGCGGTGAAAAGCGCCGTGTTGCCATTGCTGGTATCATTGCCATGGAGCCCGAAATACTTGTCCTGGACGAGCCTACGGCCGGATTAGACCCTGCCGGCCGAGAGCGCGTTTTGCGCTTTATCAAAGAATACCGCGATGCCACCGGTGCGGCGGTGATTATGGTTTCACACAGTATGCAGGATGTTGCCAAAACAGCAGATAAAATCCTGGTTTTAAATCAGGGTGAAGTTTTTGCTTTTGATACCGTTGAAAATGTTTTTCATAACGCACATGGATTGGAATCAGTAGGTTTGGATATTCCTGATATTACCAAGATTTTTCTTCGGTTGCAGGCAAACGGCGTGGATTTGCCGACCAATGTTTACACGGTTGAGCAAGCCAAAACCGTTCTCCTTGAAAAAATGAAAGGAGGCGGTCGTTTTGCTGAATGATATAACATTCGGTCAGTATTTGCCGACCGGCTCTTTTTTGCACAAAACCGATGCGCGAACCAAAATTTTGCTTTTGGTGTTATGGATTGTCATCCTGTTTCTTGCCGGCAATTTTTATGCCTTGGGTGCTTGCGCGGTTTTGGTTCTCTTATTTATGCTGGTTTCGAAAATATCCTTGAAAATGTATTTGCGTAATATAAAAGCGGTCTGGTTGGTGATTGTTTTTACCTCGATTATAAATGCTTTGTATGTGCGTACCGGCAGAGTTTTATTTTCTTTCTGGGTCATCACGGTTACAACCGACGGTATATCCCGCGCACTCTTTATGTCATTGCGCATCATTCTATTGATTTTGCTCAGTGCGATGTTCACTTATACCACGAAGCCGACCGAGATTACCGATGCGCTGGAAAGTCTGCTCTCGCCGTTACGGCTATTCGGTTTAAAAGAGGGTGTGCATATCCTGGCAATGACCATGACGATTGCCCTGCGCTTTATTCCGACGCTTATTGATGAAACAAATAAAATTATGAGTGCGCAAAAGGCACGGGGGGCTGATTTTGAAAGTGGCTCTATGCTTCGGCGGATTAAGGCGATGCTGCCGATTCTTATACCATTGTTAATTTCGTCTGTACGCCGCGCCTATGAACTGGCCGAAGCAATGGAAAGCCGCTGTTACAATGGGGCAGAAGGCAGAACAAAATTTAAAACCCCGAAGCTCGGACTACGTGATGCGGTAAGTGCAGTGGTTTGTGCGCTCGCCTTACTGTTGATTATTCTAATCAATCATTTTTGTTAGGGTAGGTTATGAAACGGTTTTTATTAAAGCTACAATATGACGGAACGCATTACCACGGTTGGCAGGTACAGGCCAACGCTGTAACCGTACAAGAGGTTTTACAGGATGTCTTGCGTTCTTTGACGAATGGTGATGTACAAAGCATCACCGGTTGCAGTCGGACAGACAGCGGCGTGCATGCCAATGGATTCTATTGCCATTTTGACACCGGTTCCCGTATCACAGCTACGCAGTTTGTGCGGGCGCTGAATGCCAAGCTTCCGGAAGATATCGCGGTTTTGCATTGCCGAGAGGTTGACCCGCAGTTTCATGCAAGATACAGCGCAAAAGGTAAGCAATATATTTATCGGTTCTATCATTCTGCGGTGCATGACCCTTTCCGTCATGCATATGCGCTTCGGCTGGACAAACCGCTTTCGCTTTCACTGCTGAATTCAGCGGCCGAGCAGTTTATCGGCACACACGATTTTTCTGCATTTTGTGCAACGGGCAGCAGTGTGGAGAATACGGTTCGCACCATTACCGAATGTTCTTTCAGTCATCAGGATAATGAAACGGTTTTTACGGTTACAGGAAACGGCTTTTTGTATAACATGGTACGTATCATGGTTGGCACACTGCTGGAAGTACAAAACGGTAAGATTCCGGCAGAGGACATTTCTAAGATTATAAACGGAAAATGTCGTACAGCCGCCGGAAAGACTGCACCGCCATACGCACTTTATTTAAATGAAGTTTATTATTAGGAGGCACCGGACGTGGCAGAATATAAAAAACGACAGAGCAAAAAAGTAAAATTGAACAAGAAGCGCTCTGTCCGCCGTCCGGCGCAAAAGCCCGAACGGATACAGATGTCGCACACAACCAAAAAGCAAACATCTGCGCCGCGTAAAACACAAGGCGAAAGCAAAGCAAATCGTTACCGTGTTTTGCAAAACCGCCAATTAAAAAAACGCACAGTATGGATTTCGGGTGCTGCCTTTTTACTTTTGGTTTTACTTGTTTTTCAGTTGGCATTGCCGACAGGGATAATTGAATCCTTGCAAAACAGTTATGCACTGAATGCAACCAACGGTAGCGGTTGCGATTCGCTGATGGGGACCTCCTTTCTGCAAATGAACGCCCGTTACGGACGTATCGACCTGCTTTCCGGCGCGTATTATGAGGTTTATAATAAAAAGGGCGGTACTGCCTATACGGTGCAACACGGATATTCTGCACCGGTTATGGCAACCTCAGCGGCACGCACGCTGATTTTTGAGCGAGATGGAACAGAGCTCAGCGTTTACAATTTGAGCAAACAGCAACAGCAGATTACGGTTGACGGCAAGTTGTATACAGCGTCAATCAGCCGAGGCGGCAAGGTGGCCGTGGCTTATAAATCGAATGATTATCTATCGGTCGTAGAGGTTTATACCAAGCGCTCGCAGATTTTATTTACGCAAAATTTTTCGAATGAATATGTCACCTCGCTTTCTCTGAATTCATCCGGCCGTTATCTTACGGTGGCTACGCTTTTTGCAAAGGGTGGTATATACCACTCCAATCTTTATCTTTTTGATGTTAAAAAACAAAAGCAAGTTTTAAAAACAGCTTATGAGAATATGTTTTTCACTGCAAGTGAAAGTCTTGGAAACGGGTCGGTTTTATCGGTCAGTTATGATAAGGCGGTAATTGTTTTTCCTGGAAAAAAGACCATGGAAGAACTTGATATTCCGGAAAAAATCAGCAATTATTCCGTTTCGTCAAACAATACAATCGCATTTGTCTGCAATCAGACCAACAATACAATTGACAATAAAATTCGTCTCTACAACAAACGGGGAAAACTGAAAACTGAACTGGACTTTGTCGGTACAATTAACGGATTTTCCGTTTCAAATACACATATATATATTTTATCGGATGACATACTGCACATTTACAGGATAAAAGATTTAAAACATACGCAAGAAGAGTTCCCCAATGCACAACTTCTGGCGGCCTTCCGTGGCGGTGCAGCTGCAATATCCAATTCGAAACTTCAAATTACAAAACAATAGGTGGATATAAATATGGCTTGGATTTTAGATATTATTGTTATTGCCGTTGTTGCTTATTACGCGTTTATTTCCGCAAAACGCGGATTTGTCCGTACTTTAATTGAATTGGTTGGTTTTATTGCCATCTTTTTGATTATAACCAAAGCCGGCACGCCGATGTCTGAAAAGTTGTTTGATACCGTTTTTCGTGCGCAGGTTTTATCTAAGGTAGAAACCTCTTTGCAGGATTCTGCGGCGCAAACCACACAGGCACTCACCAATGCGTTGCCTGAATTTGTTGTTAACAGTGCTGACTTTTTGGGCATTAACATTAGCGAAACGGTGGATATGAGTAATAATACAGCGGCATTGGCATCCAGCATTACCGATAACGTAATTCGACCGGTGGCAACCAGTTTGATTTATGCGGTTATCAGTCTGTTGCTTTTTGGTCTTGGTATGTATCTTGTCCGTGTTTTGGCACGCGCTGTAAACAGCTTATTCAAAATATCCTTTGTCGGTGTTGTGAACCGTGTGCTCGGTGCTGTGTTGGGCGCAGGAAAGGGCTTGGTTGTCGCTTTTGTTTTGTGTATGCTGATTACGGTAACCGTTTCATTTACGGAAAATGGTTTCTGGGTTTTTACAAAGGAAAATATAGAGCAATCCTTCATTTTTGGAAGGATTGCAGAATGGAATCCGCTTTATAAATAATAAGGAGAATGAAAATGAAGCTTTGCTATAAATGCAAAAAAAGACCGGCGGTGGTTTTTATATCGGATGTCAATAACCCACAAAGCGAACCGCAGGGACTTTGCCTTATCTGTGCAAAAGATTCCGGCATCAAACCGGTTACGGATATGTTGCAAAAAATGAATATATCCGATGAGGATATTGAACAAATGAGTGACCAATTTTCAGATGCTATGTCGATGCTGGAAGACGAAAATGAGGAGGATTTTACACAGGGTGGAGCGCCGGTATTTCCTTTCTTAAATCATATTTTCGGTAGTGACAGTGGCGCAGTTAAAGAGGAAAATCCTGTGTCGGAAAACGGCAAGAATGAAGCCAAGAAAGGAAAAAATAAAAAGCGCCGCTTTTTAGAACAATACTGCACAAATTTAACCGACAAGGCAAAAAACGGTGAACTGGATGTAATTATCGGGCGTGATGCAGAACTCGACCGCGTAATTCAAATCCTTTCCCGCCGTTCTAAAAACAATCCCTGCCTGATTGGCGAACCTGGTGTCGGGAAAACGGCAATCGCAGAAGGGTTGGCAATTATGATTGCCAGCGGTAAAGCACCTGCTCGATTATTAGATAAAGAAATTTTACTTTTAGATTTAACAGCCTTGGTTGCAGGAACGCAGTTTCGCGGCCAGTTTGAGAGCCGCGTGAAGGGCTTGATTGACGAAGTCAAATCAGCCGGCAACATTATTCTCTTTATTGATGAGGTGCATAGCCTGGTTAATGCAGGTGACTCGGAAGGGTCAATGAGCGCCGGTAATATTTTAAAGCCTGCGCTTTCCCGCGGTGAAATCCAGGTTATCGGTGCCACAACCTTGAAGGAATACCGTAAGTATATTGAAAAAGACGCAGCCTTGGAACGCCGATTCCAGCCTGTTGTTGTTGAAGAGCCTTCGGTAGAGGATTGTATCAAGGTTTTGACCGGCGTACGCTCTTATTATGAGGGTTATCACAATGTGACCATTCCGGATGCGTTGATTTCACTTGTTGTTACGCTTTCTGAGCGTTATATTACCGACCGCTTTCTGCCGGACAAAGCCATTGATTTGCTGGATGAGGCCTGTGCTTGTGCCAGTCTGCGCAATAAAGCAATTGACCGATTACATGAGATGAATAAAAAGGTTGCACAGCTTTCTAAGGAGGCCGAAGAAATCGAGACTGCGGTAGAACAGGTTGACTATGAACGACTTGCCGCCATAAAGCAGGAGCTCGCAAAATATCAAAAAGAATCCGAGAGTTTATATTTGCCGGCATCGCAAAATACTGTTACCGATGATGATATCGCAAAGGTTATAGAGTTGTGGACGGGGATTCCTGCCGTTAAAATCAAAGAATCCAATCTAACGCGCCTAAAAAATCTTGCTGACCGAATTAAGGAAAAGGTCGTTGGACAGGATGAAGCAGTGGAAGCGGTTGCTATGGGTGTGCGTCGTTCCGGCGTGCAGATTTCTTCGCATCGGCGCCCGGCGTCCTTCATCTTTGTCGGTCCTACCGGTGTAGGAAAAACCTATCTGGTTAAGGTTCTTTCGGAGCAATTGTTTAATTCGCCCGAAACCTTTATTCGTTTGGACATGTCGGAGTTCATGGAAAAGCATTCGGTGTCTAAAATCATTGGCGCACCTCCCGGATATGTCGGTTATGACGATGCAGGTCAGCTGACCGAAAAGGTACGCCGCAAACCCTATTCAGTTGTATTGTTTGATGAAATTGAAAAGGCACACCCCGATGTACTGAATATTCTGCTGCAAATTTTGGATGACGGTCGCATCACCGATGCACAGGGAAGAACGGTTAATTTTGAAAACACCGTTATTGTTATGACCTCTAACGCGGGTAGTGACCGTGTTGGCAATCCGGTAGGCTTTGGAAAAACCGTTCAGGATGCGAGCCGTGAAAAGGTAATGAAAGCGTTGGAAGAGTTCCTTCGTCCGGAATTTTTGGGCAGGGTAGACGATATCATTGTTTTCCGACCGCTGACTGAACAGGATTATGTACGTATTACAGGGTTGATTCTCGATGAATTAAAACCGGTGCTCGCCGAAAAGGGAATTGGCCTGGAATATGACAATTCTGTCTGCGTAGATATTGCACGGCGTGCCATTAAAAACAAACGCGGTGCGCGCGACCTGCGCAGAATTATTCGCAAAGATATCGAAAATCCGATTGTAAATCGGCTGATTGACGGCGAAGATAATTCTTTTGATACGGTTAAAGTGACCTTTGAAGAAAATTTAAAAATTTCGTTTGTTTAACCCTTGACTATCGACGCTGTATGTGTTAAAATATACAGCGTCGCAAATATGCGGGTGTAGTTCAATGGTAGAATGTCAGCCTTCCAAGCTGAACACGTGGGTTCGATTCCCATCACCCGCTCCAAAAAATCGGTACAGTTTTTTAACTGTACCGATTTTTATTTTTACAGATAACAAAGCCGCTTACTGCAAATGCAGTAAGCGGCTATAATAAAATCGAATTATTTTTGATTTAATTCTTTGCGAATTTCAGCAGTAACCAGTTCAATGATTTTATTTATATCCATCTCGCCGGGAACCGATGCATTTTGAGAACTGTATTTGGCTTTACCGTCACTGGAAAACAGCTGCATTTTAGAAGTGGTTTCCTGTTTTACGGCCTCAACCGCTGCGGGAATCAAATCGATAATACCTTTATTCATATCGCTGAATTTGCGGAATTCTGCTTTTACAGCCGCAATATTGATATCCGTAAAGATATTAACCTTGCTGATACCTTCTGCGATTGCACGGCGAAAATCGTTGTCGGTCAATCCGGAGCCACCATGTAAAACCAAGGGAACATCTACGGTGCTTGCAATGGTCTTGATTCTCTCAAAATCAAGCTTCGGCGGAAGCTTGTATGCACCATGTGCATTGCCGACAGCAATTGCCAAAGCATCTACGCCGGTCTTTTCAACATAATCCTTTGCCATTTTGGGGTCGGTAAAGAATTTGGAGGGGTCTTCAAGATGGGAACTACCTTCGGCAGAGCCCTCATTATCACCGACGTGACCCAATTCACCTTCAATAGTTGCACCGTAAGAATGTGCAATTTCTGCCATTTCTTTTACTTTTTGCACGTTAAGGTCATAGGGGTCGGTAGAGCAGTCATACATAATCGAGGTGAATCCGAGTTCAAGAGCCTTCAAGCAGGTTTCTTTTTTCAAGCCGTGGTCCAAATGCACAACAACAGGAACATTTGCTTTTTTGGCCATCGGAAGGAGATAATAGGAAACCTCTTCCAACGGTCCGTATGGAAACAATACCTCGGCAGTACCCATGATAACCGGGGACTGGGTGGATTCAGCAGCGGCAATAATGCCTCTCGCAAGTTCTAGGTTGACTGCGTTAAACAATCCAACAGCGTATTTATTCTTTTTTGCCGGGATAAGAATTTGATTTAAATTTACTAACATTTTTTACACCCTAACCATTAAATTTTACAGCGGCAATCTTTCGTATTTTTCAGCCATTTTCAAAATTTCGGATTTTTCCATCATACCGTCTACTGAATTTTCAGCGAACAAGTTGCAAGCTGCGGCAGCAGATGCAAATTCCAAAAGGAATTTATCGTCAAATGCATTATACAGACCGTATAAACATGCAGCACAAAATGCGTCCCCGGCGCCAACACTGCCTTTTATAAGTTCACGAGGGATTTTCAGTGAGGGCACTGCGGTGAAATTACCGGATTTTGCATCCAAACAGAAACTAACCTTTTTGCTGTGAACCACGACCTTTTCCGCAACGCCGTGCTCTACGCATTTTTCCATTGCCAGACGAATACGGTCGGTTTGAATCTCACCATTTTCATTGTAAGGGTCAAGACCCCAAATTCCGCAACATTCAATTTCATTGACAATAAAATAATTGCAATATTTTAATGCAGGGGAAATGGTACGATTGTAGTCGGCGTCATTACTGCTCACAACATCAATGCTGGTTTTAATGCCGGCTTCCCGAACATCGTGTAAAAAACGAGCCATTACGGTTCCGTATTCGGAATCGGGCTGGTCAAAACTATCCAACAAAAGGATATATCCAATATGTAGTATCGAGGAATTGATTTTGGAAATATCGATATTGGCAGGGGAGAAGGTGGCATTTGCGCCTCTCGAATGGAAAAATGTTCTTTCGCCCGACGGTTGGCTCATAACATCGCTGAAACTCGTGGGTGCATCTGCGGTGACAGAAATTTTATCGGTTCGCATTCCGTATTTTTCCATTTGAGCAACTGCATAACGACCATTTTCATCGTTTCCGATTTGACCGATTGCTTCCAAGGAAACCGTACTGTCGATTTTTGCGAGATTAATTCCGGTATTTGGGACGCAACCGCCAACCGATAATTTTACATCGGTTATCGTTGAAAGCATGCCAACATTGGGATAGGATTCTATGGTTTTTACCATATCCACAAGTATATTGCCGGCGAGAGCAATGCCTCCGGTTAATGGAGATGCGTTATTTAAATTATGTTTATTCGTAAAGCAACACTCCTTTATTATGTTTATTATAGCTTGAAAAACTGTACAGGTCAATATTAAAATGGAATAAATTTATACTTAATTATACAGAAACGGCCACCGCAATAACGGTAGCCGTTTAACATGTGTAATACTTTAATGATATTTATGCTTAATAAGGCCGCAGGCTTTGGAAAATTCCATTACAAACAAGGGCACAACTGCAAGACCGAGTCCAATCAAATAGAGTTTGGTAGGCAACATAACTAATCCAAATGCGGTTGAAATCGGAGTGAAGAGAACGAGGGCCACCAATAAAACAGAGGCAAGGCAGGCCAGGTTTAGTTTTTTGTTAGAGAAGAAGCCAATCTTAAATAACGAACGCTCCGACCGCATATTGTAAGCCTGTACGATTTGTGTTAAAGAAAGAATCATAAATGCCATTGTTTGACCGCCGGCAAGTGTACCGGTGATGAATTCGCCAAGCTTAAAACCAACCAGGGTCAAGAGAGCAAACATAACGCCCTGCAAAACAACGCGTATTCCCAATCCGTGTGCAAAAACACCTTCGTTCTTCGGTTTTGGCTTTTGCTCCATAATGTTATCTTCTACGGCTTCCATACCAAGCGTGATTGCCGGCATACTGTCGGTTACAAGGTTAATCCAGAGCAGTTGCATGGAGAGCAGAGGTGTTTTGTGCCAGAGCAGCATGGCAGCAAATACGGTGATGACTTCGCCGATATTGGTGCCGAGTAAAAATCCAACAACCTTTTTAATGTTGGCGTATATACCGCGGCCCTCGCGCACAGCGTCAACAATTGTGGCAAAATTATCGTCGGTCAGGGTCATGTCTGCGGCGCCTTTGGCCACATCGGTGCCGGTAATACCCATTGCACAGCCAATGTCTGCGGCTTTGAGTGCCGGTGCGTCATTTACACCGTCTCCGGTCATAGAAACAACCTGACCGCGTCTCTGCCATGCTTTTACAATGCGTATTTTATTTTCGGGAGATACACGGGCATAAACAGCGATTTGTGACACCTGCTTGTCCAACTCTTCGTCGGACATTGCATCCAGTTCTGTGCCGGTAATGGCGCGGTCATTGTCGGTTAAAATACCCAATTGCCGAGCAATTGCAGAAGCAGTAACAATGTGGTCGCCAGTAATCATAATCGGTTTTATACCGGCTTTACGGCAGGTTTCTACTGCTTGTTTGGCCTCCGGTCGCGGAGGGTCAATCATTCCAACCAGACCCATAAAGGTTAAATCATTTTCCAGTTTTTCGCTGGTAAGGTTTTCCGGCAGATTTTGGATTTCTTTATAAGCAACAGCCAGAACACGCAAAGCAGAGGAGCTCATACTGTCGTTCATTTTGCGTGCGGCCTCCAAATCGCCGCGGATACAACGCGAAGCCAACATATCAAAAGCACCTTTAACGATAACAACCAATTTATCTCCCATTTGGTGTACTGTGCTCATCAGTTTGCGGTCTGAATCAAAGGGCAGCTCAGCGACGCGCGGTGCGTCTTTTTCCAGTACTTCTTTGGTCATGCCGTTTTTGTGTGCGGCATAAACAATGGCGGTTTCGGTTGGGTCGCCGATATGCTGAACCGAACCATCTTGGTTGAATATTACAGAACCATCGCAGCATAGCGTGCCGAATTGCAAGAGTTGTTTAATTTCGGCCGAATTGTTTTCGGTAATATCCTCAGAGGCGGATGCACCGTCAAGATAGGCTTTCACTAATGTCATGCGGTTTTGGGTCAGTGTACCGGTTTTATCCGAGCAGATAACCGATGCACTGCCGAGGGTTTCTACTGCCGGCAATCTGCGAATTATTGCATTTTTCTTTACCATGCGTTGTACGCCGATAGAAAGAACAATGGTAACGATGGCAGGCAATCCCTCCGGGATGGCGGAAACAGCCAGTGAAATAGAGGTCATAAAGATTTCCATTACAGGAATCTTGTTTACAACACCGACAATAAAGATAATCAAGCAAGCAGCAATTGCCATGATACCCAGATATTTGCCAAGTTGAGATAACTTCTTTTGCAGAGGTGTCTGCTCATCAGCTTCATTGTCGAGCAGGTTGGCAATCTTACCCATTTCGGTATTCATTCCCGTTCCGGTAACCACGGCAAGCGCTGTACCGTAGGTAACGCTGCAACCTGAGAAAATCATATTGGTTCTGTCTCCGAGAGGTGAGTTTTCACTTGGTAAAGTATTTGCATCCTTTTCAGCCGGCACGGATTCTCCGGTTAGGGCAGATTCCTCACATTTTAAAGCAACACTTTTAATCAAGCGTGCATCGGCAGGAATAAAGTCACCGGCCTCTAAGCGAATAATATCACCCGGCACAAGTTCTGCGGCTTCAATCACACCTTCTAAGCCGTTGCGGATGACGCGGGCATGGGGCGCGGAAAGGTTTTTTAACGCATCTAATGCTTTTTCCGCTTTGCTTTCCTGCATAACCCCCATGAATGCATTCAAAATGACGATTAACATGATGAGTGCAGGTTCAAAAAACTCACGCGGGTTTTGCTCCACACAAGCGATGCCAAAGGAAACCATCGCTGCGGCAATCAAGATTAGAATCATAGCATCCTTAAATTGGTCGATAAAACGCTGAAAAAGGGTTTTTTTCTTTTTTTCTTTCAACTTATTTTCGCCAAAAGCTTCTGTTTGCTTTGCGACCTGCGCATCAGATAAACCTTTTGCGGGGTCAACAGAAAAGTGTTCAAGAACTGTTTTGACCTCTTCACTGAAAAATGTCAATTTACATCCTCCTAAAATTATTTTGCAAGGAAAATTTTAGCATAAATTTAGATTCTTTGCAAGTGACATACAAATATAAAAAGGCGGACATCCTTTTGTTTTCAAAGGATGGCCGCCAATTGTAAAATTTTTACGAATGGTTTTTATCTATTTAACAGCCAGACACCCGCGTTTAAATATCCGGCAAAAGTGACCCAAACCAGATAGGGGATTTGCAAATAAGCGGCAAGTTTATTGTGACGGTAAAAAGCAATAATCATGCCAAGAATCAAGAACCATAAAACGACCAACCAAATCAATGCGAAGAAATACTGCTTTGAGTTAAAGAAAATAATTGACCAGAAAAAATTGAAAATAAGCTGTAAAGCGTAGATGGTAAAAGGAAAGTCGCGGCGGTCGGATAAGGATTCAAATACCAAATATGCAGAAATACCCATTAAAGTAAAGAGAATTGTCCATACAATTGGAAATACAACGCCTGGCGGTGTCAAGGGTGGTTTATTCAGTGCAGCATAGTCTTTCATGCCTTGGTTGGAAATAAATGCTGAAAGTCCAGCTACCGCATAAACAATCAGTAAATTGACAATAAGTTCTTTCCAGTTTATTTTTTTCATAATTTCCTCCCCAAATTTTTTATTAGCTGGCAGTTGTATTGATAGTATATGAGGAAATATATGAAATTATTTATAACAGATATAAACCTGCGTTTTTTAATACTATGTTTTGCTTATTTTCATTATCAGGCCGTGTGGCAGCAGTTTGGCAAGAATATAATAAAATTTGTAGAATAATCTCGGTGTGTATAAGATACGGTTCCGTTTTACGGATTTCAGCGCTTGCGCTGCGACCTTTGAAGGTATGCAGTAGGGAAGGGTGTCAAAGGCTTTTGATGTGCCTTTTTCAATACCGGCCACCGACAGAAATTCTGTGCACATCGGTCCGGGGCAAATCGCTGTACAATGAATACCGAGCGGTTTGATTTCCTCCCGCAGAGATTTGGAAAAACTTAATAAATATGCTTTTGTAGCGGAGTATACGGTCATGCGGGGATTTGGCGCAAAGGCGGCAATGGATGCAACATTGAGAATCATCGCACCGCGTGCCATATAAGGTAAACAAAGGGCGGTCAGCAAAGTGGCGGCACGATTATTCAGGTCAATCATACAGCCCTGTTCTTCATAATTACAATCGGCTAAGTTTCCGATTTTTCCAGACCCTGCATTGTTAATCAGCAAACGGATTTCCGGTTTCTGTTCTGCAAAAATTTGTTTTAGATGGGTAAAACTTTGGCGCTCAGTTAAATCCAATAAAATTTCTTTAACGGGAATTTTACCGGAAGATGTTTGTATGGGACGGCGCTGTATCGTCCAAACCTCTTCAATTTCCGGGAATTGTATCGGGAGTTGCTTTAAAAATTCTGCGCCCAATCCGGTTGAGGCACCCGTAATCACAGCAATTTTTTTCATAGAATCACCATCTTCAATTTAGTCATTAAAAAAAGTATAACTGTAATTCTTTGAAATGGCAAGTATTTTGCCCGAAAAACTTGACAATGACGGCTTAAATTTGCTATTATAATATGAATACATTTATATTATATAGTGAGGTGTAGAAATGCTGAAAAGTATGACTGGTTATGGGCGCGCAGAAAAAGTTTTCGGCGATTTAACTGTGTCGGTTGAACTCAAAACGGTAAATCATCGCTTTCTGGAATTCACTCCAAAGCTGCCGCGTGGATACGCTTTCTTGGAAGAAAAACTGAAAGCCTATGTGCAACGCTTTGTCAACCGCGGTAAGGTAGATGCTTACCTTACGATTTTACATGACGGTGGCGCGGATGTAACTGTGGAAATCAATCATCCTATGGCGAACGGATATATTTCGGCCCTTCGTTCCTTGGCCGAGACGTATCATTTGCCGGATGATATTTCGGTTTCTGTCCTCTCTCAATATAGTGACATTTTCAATATTTCCAAGCAGGCGATAAATGAAGAGGAAATTACCGAACAAGTTCTTGAAGTGACGGATGCCGCGCTTCAATCCTTGATTGCCATGCGTGAAATTGAGGGTAAAAAGCTGCAAGACGATTTGCTCAGTCGCCTCACTTTGATTGAGGACAAGGTGTCTTTTGTTGAAGCGCAATCTCCAAAAACAGTGGCAGCATATCAGCAAAGGTTAGAGCAGAGAATCAAAGATTTATTGGGTGACACACAAATAGATGAACAGCGCTTGCTAACCGAAACGGCAGTCTTTGCAGATAAAATTGCCGTTTCAGAAGAAACGGTGCGATTGCGTAGCCATATCAAGCAATTTCGTGATTTGCTTGCTTGTGGTGAGCCGATAGGACGCAAGCTGGATTTTATTGTCCAAGAAATGAACCGAGAAACCAATACCATCGGTTCCAAAGCGCAGGACATTACCATTGCACATACCGTAGTAGACATGAAAGCCGAGATTGAAAAAATCCGGGAACAGGTTCAAAACATTGAGTAGGTGAAACGATGAAACTGATAAATATTGGCTTTGGTAATATGGTCTCTGCCGCTCGGTTGGTTGCGATTGTTACACCGGAGTCTGCACCGATTAAGCGCATGATTCAGGATGCAAAAGAACAAGGCACATTGATTGACGCAACCCATGGGCGTAAAACGCGCGCCGTTATTATTACCGATAGCGACCACATTATCCTCACATATCTTCAATCGGAAACGGTTGCCGCAAAAATTACGGAAACCGATAGTGAAGATTTAGAAGGGGAGGATGAAAATGCGTAGAGGGCAACTTTATATTTTCTCCGGCCCCTCCGGCTCAGGCAAGGATACAATTTTAAAAATTGTTTTGGAACAAACCGAGGATTTAAAACTATCTATATCCTCAATTACGCGCGCTATGCGTGAGGGAGAAGTTGATGGAGAAAAATATCATTTTGTTTCACGAGCCGAATTTGAACAAATGATGAAAGATGACGCCTTGTTGGAGTACAATCTTTACCTTGACCAATATTACGGAACACCGAAACAACCGGTTGAAGAATATCTAAACCAAGGTATAGATGTCATTCTTGAAATCGATGTGAACGGTGCCGAAAAGGTAAAGCGTAAATGCCCGGAGGCAATCAGCATTTTTGTATTGCCGCCTTCCTTAGAGGTGTTGCGTGCGCGTCTTGCCGGACGCGGAACCGAAACCGAAGAGGTTATTTCCAGAAGAATGCAAATTGCCTTAAATGAAATTGGTCTTGCAGATCAATACGATTATATTGTTATTAACGACCAATTGGAGAATGCTTGCAAAGAGCTGACCTCCATTATTCTCAGCAAACGCTGTAAAACAGAAAAAAGAAACCATTTGTTAAAGGAGTTTTCATTATGTTAAATCCCGCTATCGGAAAATTGATTCATTCGTGTGACAGTCGATACAAACTGGTTTTAGATATCGCAAAAAAAGCCAGAAAGATTGCCAAAGAGGCAGAAGAACGCAAAGAAATTATTGTTGAAAAAACTGTAACCTTGGCCATGAATGAGATGGCAGAAACGCTTGAAAAATAAGGAACCTGAACATAAGGAGTCTGCGGTATGGGAAATTGGATTGTCGGTGTTGCCGTTAATCAAAAAATTTACCACATAGACAAGCTGTATGATTATCTTGTGCCGGCGTCTTTTGTTACTGCCGCACAGCCCGGGAAACGGGTTTTGGTGCCGTTCGGTAACAGTAATCGCGCGGTAATGGGTATGATTATGCATATGACTCCGTCAGAAAGTGCGACACCGTTGAAAAGCATTCTTTCGGTGGTGGATGAAAATCCGGTTTTAAATGATGAAATGCTGCAAATGGTCTCCTTTCTGAAAGAACGGACATATTGTACTTTTTATAGCGCGGTACAGCAGCTTTTACCGGCCGGAGCAGGCCATACGGTAACGCAGAAATATTTGCCGGCAGCAGACATTACCCCGAATACCTTACCGAAGCTTTCATCTGAAATGGTGGCGGTTATGGACTGTCTGTTTTCTGCCGGGACACCACTAAGTGCAGAACGCATTGCCGAAAAAACCGGGATTGCAGATTGCGAAATAGTCTTGCAAAAGCTTTGCAAGCGGGAGTTGTTGGTTCGGCAAAGTACAACAAAACAAAACACCGGTCTTGCCACCGTAAAAATGGTTCGCCTACCGGAACGCAATCTGGAAGTAAAACTGACCAAGAAACAGCAGGCGGTTTTCGATTCGCTTTCTAAAATCGGTTGCGCCTCCATTAAGGAGCTTTGCTACTTTACCGGTGTTGGTGTTTCGGTTATTACCAATATGGTGAACAAAGGTTACCTCATCGCATATGATATTGCCAAATATCGAATGCCATATCATTTTGCCGGTGTGTTGCAGCAGCAAGATATCCAACTGACCGCTGAACAGGAAAAAGCTTATCAACAACTGCTATCGGATTATGTGCAACCAAAATCATCGGTTTCTCTTTTGTTTGGAGTCACCGGCAGCGGAAAAACGCAGGTTTTTTTAAAAATGGTTGACCGCTGTCTGACGGATGGTAAAACAGCGATTGTAATGGTTCCGGAAATTTCGCTTACGCCGCAAACGCTGCACATTTTCAGTCGGCGTTACGGTGATGATATTGCAGTTTTTCACAGCGCGATGTCCCGCGGACAGCGCCTTGACGAATGGCGCCGTGTAAAAGAAGGCAAAGTACGAATTGTTATCGGTACCCGTTCTGCGGTATTCGCTCCCTTGGAAAACATCGGTTTGATTGTTATGGATGAGGAACAAGAGGGCAGTTACAAATCGGAAAAGTCACCTCGCTTTCATGCGGCCGATATTGCAAAGTACCGCACGCGTTATCATAACGCACTTTTGATTCTTTCCTCCGCAACGCCGTCAATAGAAACCTATTCTAAGGCCAAGGCCGGCATTTACCATCTTGCCACGATTTCCAATCGATATGGCGGAGCTGTTTTGCCCGAGGTCATTACGGTAGATATGCGCAAAGAACTTTCGGCCGGCAACTCTTCGGTTATCAGCCGTTATCTTGCCGATGAATTGCAAACGGTATTGGATGCAAAAAAACAGGCTATACTTTTATTGAATCGGCGTGGGCATAACACTTTTGTTTCTTGTTCGGTTTGTAACCATGTGTTAACCTGTGATAGTTGCAGCATTTCTCTGACATATCATTCGGCCAACAATCGGTTGGTATGTCATTATTGCGGTAAATCGATTCCTTTTGTACAAAAATGTCCGAGTTGCGGTAATGAACATGTTCGTTATGCAGGGCAGGGTACTCAAAAGGCAGAAATAGAGCTTCGGGCGATGTATCCAAGTGCTCGGATTTTGCGCATGGATGCGGACAGTACAATGACACGCTCTGCCTTTGAAGAAAAGATTCGTGCATTTTCCGAAAAGGAATATGACATTATGATTGGTACGCAGATGGTTGCCAAGGGATTGGATTTTCCTGATGTAACCCTTGTCGGCGTTTTGAATTCCGACCAGTCGCTTTACAGCGATGATTTCCGAAGCTTTGAAAAAACCTTTTCGCTGCTTACGCAGGTGGTTGGCCGTTCAGGACGAGGCAATGCAAAAGGCAAGGCAATTATTCAAACCAATGACCCGGACAATGAAATCATTCGGTTTGCGGCAAATCAAGACTATGCAGGTTTTTATGAAAATGAAATTTTAACGCGGCGCTTGATGGTTTATCCGCCTTTTTGCGATTTGACGGTCGCCTATGTTCTTTCAGACGATTGCCGGCTTGCGGAAGAGGGTGCCTCCTTTGTCGCCGAATATATAAAAGAAAAAATCGGTGCCGAATTTGCCGATGTAAAAATGATTGCACTGGGGCCTATTTTGTGCAGTGTCCCAAGAATCAATAACAAATACCGGTACCGCGTAATATTTAAACACAAAATCAATGCCTCCGCGCAACGGTTGTTTTCTGCACTTATGCTTGCTTTTGCAGAGCAGTCAAAGTATAAAAACGCAACCCTTGTTCTGGATGCCAATCCGGAGTCAATCATTTAGAATGGAGATAAATATTTATGGCAATGCGTAATATTGTACATGAGGGCGATGACCTGTTACGAAAAAAATGCCGTACGGTCGAAGTCTTTGATGAAAAATTAGCTGTTTTGATAGACGATATGCTGGAAACCATGTATGCTGCCGATGGAGTAGGACTGGCCGCACCGCAGGTCGGCATTTTAAAGCGGGTTTGCGTTATCGACATCGGCGAAGGCCCGATTGAGCTGGTTAATCCGGTCATTACCGTAGAAGAAGGCCAGCAGATTTCTCCCGAGGCCTGCCTTTCCTGTCCTGGTCGGTGCGGAACGACCAAACGGCCGAATTATGTTCAGGTCAAAGCGCAAGACCGTCACGGAAATCCGGTTACCTACGAGGGAACCGAACTCCTTGCCAAGGCATTTTGCCATGAGATTGACCATTTGGACGGCATACTGTTTATTGATATTATGCTGGATGAATTGGAGGAAGAATAATCGGTATGCGCATTGTTTTTATGGGAACACCGGATTTTTCCGTGCCCTGCCTTCATGCTTTACAGGCTGCCGGTCATACCGTATCGGCTGTTTTTACGCAGCCGGATAAGGCGTTTGGCCGCAAACAGCTGTTGGTAGCTCCGCCTGTAAAGCAGGCCGCCGTAGCACTTGGTTTGCCGGTGTATCAGCCGACAACGCTGCGTGATGGAACTGCCCTTGAAATTGTTCGCGCCAACCAACCCGACTTGATTGTTGTTGTGGCCTACGGGAAAATATTGCCACCGGAGCTTTTGAAGTCTGCTCCGTATGGCTGTATCAATGTTCATGCCTCGCTTTTGCCGAAATTTCGCGGCGCATCTCCCATTCAGTCGGCTATTCTCGCAGGTGACTCAGAAACAGGCGTCACCACGATGCAAATGGACGAAGGCCTGGATACAGGCGATATTCTTTTACAATCCACCGTAAAAATTGAAAAAAGTGATACGGCGGAATCACTCTTTGAAAAACTAAGCAAATCCGGTGCACAACTCCTGGTTGAAACACTGGAACTGCTTGTCGAAAATACGATTGTTCCTCGTAAGCAGGAGGAGAAGAATGCAACCTATTGCACAATTCTGACTCGCGAAAGCGGAAAAATTGATGCTCGAAAGCCGGCGCTTACCATTGTAAACCAAGTGCGTGGATTGTACCCATGGCCGGCAGCATACTTTGAAATGCAACAGAAAAAGTATAAAGTGCTTTCGGCTGAATTGGCAGAAAAAACCGAAGCTACCCCTGGCACATTGCTTATCGGCAAGGAAACCGTTTGCATCGCCTGCGGTAACGGATATTCCGTTTCAATTATAGAAATTCAGCCTGAGGGCAAGAAAAGAATGCCGATAAAGGCGTTTATAAACGGTTTGAAACAAACGGAGGGATTAAAGCTTGACGCAGAACCCGAGGCAACTGGCTGTTGAGGCACTTATTATTGCAGAGCAGGGCGGATACAGCAATCTGGTTTTAGACCGCTTGCTGAAATCCAATCCGCTTTCAGCGGCTAACGAGGCTTTTTTTACAGCAATTTTTTATGGTACAATTGAGCGCAAACGCACATTGGAAACCATTCTTGGCCGCTATGTCAAATTACCGATACAAAAAATGAAACCGGAAATTCGTTCCGTTCTTCTTATGTCGCTGTATCAAATTTTATTTGCGGATAAGGTGCCGGATTCCGCAGCTGTAAATGAAGGCGTCCAACTTGCAAAGATAGGAAAATACCGGCAGTTAGGCGGATTTGTCAATGCGGTTTTGCGTGCCGTTGTGCGTGATAAAAGCCATTTGATATCCGAATTACAGACAACCCAAAACCTTGCATTTAAATTTTCCTGCGCACCTTCGTTCGTTAGAGAACTGGTTGAACAATACGGCCGGACACAGGCGGAGGCTTTTTTATCCTCGTCACTAAATTCACCACCCGTATATATAAGAAAAAACACGATAATAGAACAACCCTTATCATCAACGCTCAACTGTGAGCCTACTGAACTTGCCGATTGCTATATTCTATCAGATGCTAAGCAAGCGTTGCGTAGCGACGATTTTAAAAACGGATTATTTCATGTAGAGGATAAAGCCTGCCAGTTGGCATGCAAAATGCTGGAACTGCAACCCGGAGAGCGCGTTTTGGATGCTTGCGCTGCACCCGGCGGGAAAACCTTTACCATGGCACAGTATCTGAAAAACACAGGGGAAATCCTTGCCTGCGACCTCCATCCCAATCGGGTGCGCTTGATTGAGCAGGGCGCGCAACGTTTGCATATTACCAACATTCGCGCCATAGAAAATGATGCGCGTCACTATGCTCCGCAGATGGGGGAGTTTGATAAAATTCTATGTGATGTTCCGTGTTCGGGTTATGGTGTTATTCGCCGAAAACCCGAAATCAAACAAAAGGAAACCGAGGATTTCATTTCTCTTCCGGAAATACAGTATCAAATTTTGCAAACCTCGTCGCGCTATTTAAAAAAAGGCGGACTTTTGCTGTATTCTACCTGTACAGTTCGCTTTGCGGAGAATGACTTTGTTGTTCATCGCTTTTTGAAGGAAAATAAAGATTACAAAATGGTTACAGGTCGGCAACTGATGCCGCATACTGACGAAACAGACGGTTTTTTCTACTGTCTTTTAACGAGGTGAGTGCTTGGGCAAGACAGATATTCGTTCCATGTATATATGTGAAATTGCGGATTGGCTGGCCGTAGGCGGCTTCCCGAAATTTCATGCCAAGCAAATTTTTTCTTGGTTGCATCAAAAGTTCGTGCAATCTTTTGAAGAAATGACCGATTTGCCAAAAAAACTGCGTGCAGAACTGGAAAAAAGTTTCTATATTGTAACTATTAAAACAAAGAAAAAACTTGCATCTGCTATTGATGATACGATAAAATACTTGTATGAATTGCCTGATGGTGAGCTCGTAGAATCGGTTTTAATGAAATACCACCATGGTTATACGGTTTGTGTTTCTACGCAAATCGGTTGCAAAATGGGTTGTACCTTCTGTGCCTCCTGCAAAAACGGTTTTGTACGCAATCTGTTCGCCTCGGAAATTCTGGCGCAGGTTGTGGCAGCCGAACAGGACGCAGGGGTGCGTGTTTCCAATGTTGTCATGATGGGAATGGGCGAGCCGTTGGATAATTTTGAAGCTTCACTACGTTTTATACGCCTTGTTACTGCACCGGAGGGTATGAATATCGGCTGTCGGCACATTTCTCTATCTACTTCGGGTGTTGTGCCAAATATATATAAATTGGCAGATTTGCAGTTGCCGGTTACGCTTTCGGTTTCGCTTCACGCTTCCGACGATACAACACGCAGTCGCATTATGCCGGTAAACCAGAAGTGGAATATTGCCGAATTACTGAAAGCATGCCGCTATTTTTTAGAACACAACGGCCGCCGGATTTCTTTTGAATATGCCTTAATTCACGGCGAAAATGATACGGTTCGTGATGCAGATGATTTGGCGGCACTTTTAAAGGGCATGCTCTGTCATGTCAATCTCATTCCCGTAAACAATGTGCATGAAAACCAATATATTGCGCCGAACAAAAAAAGTATTTTGCAATTTCAAAAGCGCTTAGAAACACGGGGCATTACAGCAACCGTTCGCCGCACTTTGGGTTCAGATGTCAATGCTTCTTGCGGCCAGCTTAGAAATCAAAATTTGTAGTATTAGTTTTTGTCAGGGAGGTGTGTTATGAAAATTTACAGTCGTACAGATAAAGGCCGTGTCCGGGAAAGTAATCAAGATTCCTTTGCCGCGCTACATTTAAGCGATACGGCAGCTTTTGCTGTTGTTTGTGACGGTATGGGCGGTGCCAATGGCGGTAATATCGCCAGTGCGATTGCCGTAAAAACTTTATCAGAAAGTTTTCAGCGAAATTTTCGTAATCATATGACCGACAATTCTATTCGCATGATGATGGAATCGGCAATTGTAACGGCCAACAGCTCGGTACTTGCTGCCGCCGCTAAAAATTCCGATTATAAGGGTATGGGAACCACGGTGGTTGCGGCTTTTATTGACAACGGTCAAATTACACTTGCACACTTGGGAGACAGTCGAGCATATTTGTTCACACAAAATCAGCTGACACTTTTGACCCATGACCACTCTGTAATTCAATCTATGATTGATACCGGACAGATTTCCGAAAGCGAAGCGCGCTATCATCCGAAAAAAAATGTGATTACGCGAGCACTCGGTGTACACAAAGACATTGATATTGAATTTACAACGGTTCCTTTTTCGGAAGGTGACATGCTCCTACTTTGCACGGACGGATTAACCAATTATCTGGAAAAAGACCGAATGGAATTTCTTTTTGCAAACACAAAACCGGAGTCGCTTACGGATGCGCTTGTGCATGGCGCAAACGCCAGTGGCGGCGGAGATAATATTACCGTGGTGCTTTTAAGTAACGAATCTATGGTAGGTGAATCAATTTATGGATAAATTTCTTGGAAAACGCCTGGACGGCAGATATGAACTCAAAGAGATTATTGGCGTAGGCGGTATGGCAGTTGTTTATAAAGCGTATGACAATATTGAGGACCGAATTGTTGCGGTCAAGATACTCAAAGAGGAATTTTCCTCCAATGAGGAATTTTTGCGCCGTTTTAAAAACGAGTCAAAGGCCATCGCAGTTTTGTCACACCCTAATATTGTAAAAGTCTTTGATGTCAGCTTTGGTGATTTGATTCAATATATTGTAATGGAATATATTGACGGCATTACGCTCAAAGAGTTCATTGAACAACAAAGAGCATTGCGTTGGAAGGATGCGGTGCATTTTACCATTCAAATATTGCGCGCTTTACAGCATGCACATGACAAAGGCATCGTTCACCGTGACGTTAAACCGCAGAATATTATGCTTCTGCCGGATGGAAAAATCAAGGTCACCGATTTCGGTATAGCTCGATTCGCACGCAGTGAGCATCAAACCGTGACCGATAAAACCATCGGGTCGGTTCATTATATCAGCCCCGAACAAGCGCGCGGCGATGTAACCGATGAAAAAAGCGACTTGTATTCTATCGGCATTATGCTTTATGAAATGCTGACGGGTGAATTGCCCTTCGAGGCGGAAAACGCGGTTTCTGTTGCAATTATGCAACTGCAAAATGAACCGAAGGGATTGCGGGAAATCAATTCGGAAATTCCGTTGGGATTAGAACAAATTACAATGAAAGCTATGCAAAAAGACAGCCTTAAACGCTATCAGACAGCGGCAGAAATGCTTTGTGATTTGGAGGAGTTCCGCCGTGACCCCGAGATGCTGTTTGAGCACAACTATTTTATGGAGGAAGAATCCATCAGGCTGGCAGACCAGGATGAGAATGATGACGAAGAAGCACCGCAAAAACCACCGGTGATTCCGATTTTGGCCGGTGTTGCTTCGGCCTTGGTGCTTGTTCTGGCCATTTTGGCGGTTCTGTTTTTGCCGAAATTGTTCAGCGGCTCTTCCAGTAGTTTTGCCTGCCCGAACCTTGTTGGCAAGAAATATGATGATTTAACAACAAGCGAGGAATACCAAGGGCTAAACATTAAGGTGGATCAAATTCATAGCAGTGAAGTGGAAGCCGGATATATTATGGACCAAGACCCCAAGGCCGGCCGCAATATTAAACCGTCGCAAACCATTACAATCACCGTCAGCTTGGGTGCAAAACAGGTTACGGTCCCCGACGTTTATGAAATTCCGGAGGCCGAGGCCGTTTCCACTTTGAAAGCCAATAATTTTAAGGTTGACAAAACAATTGAAATTACCGATGAATTTATCGCAAAGGGCAGTGTTGTAAAAACCGAGCCGGCACGCAATACGAATGTCCCCGAGGGTACGGCCATTATCTTATATATCAGCAGCGGTGCTGAGGTGAAAATGGGTAAGATTCCGAGTCTTACTGGTTTGTCGGTGGATGTGGCCAAGCGCGATATTGAGCAAAATGGTTTCAAGGTCGGTGAAGTAAATGAGGTGAACAGCACCTTACCAAAGGGAATCGTTATCGCGCAGCGTCCTGACATTTCAACATCGACAGCTCCTCGCGGCTCGGCAATTGATATTGATGTCAGCAACGGTGTCGCACCGGAATATACCTGTAATGTATCTGTTCAGTTTATTGACGCTTTAAGCGAAGAAAGCGGCAAACTGGAAATTCGTTTTTCCAATGGCGATATTGTAAAGGAAGAGAATATCAATTATAAAGGCTCTTATGATTTTAAATATAGAACAACCTACGAAAAAACTTTGACGGCCGAAGTCTATCTTTATATCGGAAACAGCGAGATGCATTATCAAACCCTTTCGGTAGATGCAAAGAACAATAAGGTTTCGGTTACCAAAACCCATTACGCAGGGGAGTAGGTCATGAAGTGTTTATTGCAGAAGGCGGTTTCAGGATTCTTTTATCTTGAAACCGCTGACGGCGTATTTGAGGCAAAAGCCCGCGGTGTATTAAAGCGCGACGGTATGTCGCCGGTGGCTGGTGATTGGGTAGAGGCTACATTTGAAAATGAGCAGCTTGTCATTCATGAAATTTATCCGCGCAAAAACTTTTTTGTTCGACCGCCAATGGCAAACATTGATAAGCTCTTTATTGTTTCTTCTCAATCCACACCAAAGCCAAACGCTCTTTTGATTGACCGGTTGATTGCAATTGCCGAAATGAAAGAAATGCAACCGATTTTGGTTTTTAATAAATCAGATTTGGGTGATTTCGATGCAGATGTTCTTGATGCGTATCAAAAGTCGGGTATAACATTTTATGTCATTTCTTGCAAAGACAATCTGGGCATTGATTCGTTGCGGCAGGAAATTAAAGGCGCAGTATCTGCCTTCGTAGGCAATTCAGGTGTGGGGAAATCCACTTTGCTGAATTCGATTATTGGCCAATATCGTCAGCATACCGGGGATGTTAGCCAAAAATTGGGCAGAGGCCGCCACACAACAAGACAGGTAGAATTGGTGAAACTGGGCGATAACACCTATATCGCAGACACTCCGGGTTTCTCTACTTTGGATATGCAGGCCTATGAAACCTTTTATAAAGAGAATTTGCCACGCGGCTTTCGTGAGTTTGCGCCATTTGTCGGCAATTGCCGTTTTGCTACCTGTACACACACAACCGAACCGGGCTGTGCCGTTCTTTCCGCTGTGCAAAACGGTATCATTGGAAAATCGCGACACGATAGCTATATTTCCATTTTTGATGAGGTTAAAAATCTGCAACCATGGCAAATTAAAAAGAAGAAAAAATAGTATGGAACCAAAATTCACCTCTTGTGTATAATGATAGTGTACAATAAAGGTGGTGGTCAAATGAAATTCAGAAAACGAAACAGAGGAGTTCTTGCCATTTCATTCGGCGTGGGATTTTTGTTTGCGTCCTTTTGTCCATCACAGTTATTGATTATTATTTTATCTTTGGCGGTAATCTGCTTGGGCGTTACTTGTGCCAAATGTTAGGGTGGTTGTAATGAAAGTAGTTGTGGTTCGCTCTCCCGGATTTTTAAAAGGTATTTTGCGCATGCTGTTTAAAATTAAAAAAGAAGCTTAAATTACATATAGAGTAAAGCCGCCGGATAGATTGGTCTATCCGGCGGCTTTGTTTTCATTGATAAGCGTTATGCTGGCATATATCTTTTTGGAAATGAATATATTGAAATATACAGTGTTTTTATATAACGACGAACGCATATTTATTTTGTAGAGCGAAGTCCGGCAAAACACAAAGCTGATTGAAGGAGAATGAAAGATGGAAATAGCGGTAATGAAAGAGAAAGTCAATACCAAGCGAGCTTTGATGGAAAAGAATTTCGAGCAACCTATGGAAATGAGCATAAACCTGCCGGAATATTATCCGGATATTGAAAAAATATTGTCCTGCAAGGCCGAGACCTTTGTCGTCTCAAAAGCCGTTGAAGGCAACACATTGATACTAAACGGAACAAATAGTGCCTTGCTCATTTACCGAGATGCTGAAGGACAGATAAATTCTTTTACAACAGCAGTCCCGTTTACCAAAAAAATTGAATTAAATTTAACAGAGCAAAGCTATATGATAAGTGCAAAGCCGGCGATTGCGTATTTTAATTATAAAGCCAGTAGCCCAAAAAAGGTGAATGTTCGAGGCGCTATCAATATTTTATTGGAGATTTTTGCTAAGGACACAATAGAAATTTTGGCCGATGCAGAAGAACCGACACTTGAAACCATGCATGAAACTATGCAGGGAATGCGATTTTTTGGTAACACAGAGCAGAATGTTTTCATAGAAGAAGAACAGGTAATCGAAAACACGAAACCGCCGATCAAATGCATCTTAAAGGTTGTAAAAGACTGTAAGGTGGACAGTTGTAAGGTTATAAGCAATAAAGTCATTGTGAAAGGCTTGCTGTCTTGCCGGGTGATTTACTGCACAACCGAAGAAGAAATTGAAGAATTGCAGGTTGAGATTCCGTTCAATCAAATTTTAGATTTTGATGGCTTGAACGATACCTGTGTTTGTGTTGCCGATGTTGAACTTTGCAGCTTTGACATTACACCGAAAACAAATTATGAGGGTGAAACGCGCACCTTGGTCTTGACCGCAACAGCCTGCGTTAAAGTCGAAGCTTATCTTGGTAGTGAAATAAAATATATTTCGGATGCTTACTCCACCAAATATGAAATGAAAATGAACAAAAAGGAAATGGCATTTCGAGAATTCTTAGAAGAGATGGAGGAACGGTTTGTTTGTAAAAAAGAGATAGATTATCCCGATGAAATTATGGATATTGAAAATTGCTGGGGAGAAATAATGAACCTATCTGTGAAAACAGAGGGGACAGAAGCACAGATAAGCGGCAATCTCTTGATATGTGCATTGGTTCGGGATGGAAACAAACAATGTAAAATTATAGAACGGACCATCGATTTCAATTGGGCAAAAGCATTAAACCGGGAAGATGCAATGGAATACAAAATTTGTGCAAACGCCTATGTTTCGAACATCAGGTGCAACCTGAGTAATAATGGTGTTGAGGTACATGTGGAACTTAAAATCACTTGCCGGATTTTCCGCGACCGTTCCATAGAGTGCCTTGATATATTGGAACTTTGCGAGGATAACCCGATAAAAAATACAGATTCTATCGGTGCCGTGCTCTATTTTGCAAAAAACGGTGACCGCGTATGGAATATAGCAAAGGAACATCATACCGCAAAAGCGTTGGTTATGGAATGCAATGCGTTAGAGGAAGATGTGATTCACGAAGATATGGCGTTGATGCTGCCGATTTTATAAAAAATAACGGAGGAAGTCGGTTGGACTTCCTCCGCTTTATATATAAAAGCCGCCGTTGGCACCAATAATCTGTCCGGTAATGAAACTGGAATAACCGCTTGTTAAAAAGTAAATTGTTTTTGCGATTTCACCGGCATCGGCAATACGCCCTAAGGGCGTCTCTTCGGTTAGCTGCGATAGGGCTTGAATGGAGAGCGAGGAATTCATTCGGGTGGATACAAGACCGGGTGCAACACAATTTACACGGATATTGCTTGGTCCTACTTCTTTTGCCAACGCTTTGGTTAAGCCAATAACACCGGCTTTGGCCGCGGAGTAATGCACTTCACAGGAAGCACCGGTTTGCCCCCATACAGAGGATACATTTACAATATTTCCCGATTTTTGGTGAATCATATAGGGAAGTGCAGCTTGACAACAATTGAAAACACCGGTCAAATTAACTGCCATCATATGTTCCCAATCGGAAACTGTGATATCAGAAAAAAGTTTTTGTGATGCAACGCCGGCATTGTTCACCAATATATCAATACCGCCGAATTGTCTTTCTGCTTGCATAAACATCGAATTTACTTGTTCGCGGTCGCTTACATCGGCCTGCAAGGCGATACAGCGGCATCCGTTTTCATTTAGAGAATCACAAAGAATTTTTGCTGATTCTTCGGAACGAAAATAGTTGATGACGACTTGGTAGCCCTTTTGCGCAAAAAGAATTGCGGTAGCGGAACCGATTCCGCTGGAAGCTCCGGTAATTAAAATTGTTTTCATTTTACACCTCAAATGCCGAATAAGCAAATTGCATCGCTGGTAGGGGAGGCATAGTGCAAACCCACACCGATGTTTTGATTTATTATAACATTAAACCAAACAAAAAGCAATAGGTATCCAAAATAGGACACTATCCGTTGTGTGTTTTTACCCAAATAATTTCTATATACTGTGGTTTACATAATATGTTTACATAATATTTTTTATTTTGCGTTTTTCATTGACAAGTAAAGAAAAATATTGTATAAATATATTATATAGTCAATTTTTATTGATATTTAGGGGTATTAACAAAAAATGGAAACACTTGGCTTTATCGGTGTAGGTAATATTGCCACAGCGATTATAAAATCTGTTTTAAATTCAGGTTACATAACACCAGACAAAATCTGCTTATTTGATACGGATGAACAAAAATCAGCCGGCTTTCAAACTGCATATGGTGTGCGAGTTGCCACAGCTGCGGTAGATGTAGTAAAACAATGTGATTGTGTTATTATTGCAGTAAAGCCATCGGTTGTGGAAAGTGTTTTGAAAACAATTTCTCCGGTCGTTTCGAGTCAATGCATAGTAAGTGTTGCGGCGGGTATCTCACTTTCCTTTATTGGTTCGCATCTGCCGAAGGGTACATCGGTGATTCGCGTAATGCCGAACACGCCACTTATGTATGGCAACGGTGCCGCGGCGTATTCTGTCAACGCATCTGTCACTTCCACCCAAGCGGCCTTTGTTGAAAAGGTTTTTTCATCCAGTGGTTATGCTGCACAGGTCGATGAGACATTGCTCAATTCTGTTACTGCTGTTAGCGGCAGTTCGCCGGCCTTTGTTTTCCGCTTTATGCGAGACATAATAGAAGAAGGCATGGCACAAGGTCTTCCGCAAGCCGTAGCAGAACAGCTTGTGATTCAAACGGTTATTGGCAGCGCAGTTATGTTGTGTAAAAGCGAATTAACCGCTGATCAGCTGATTCGCATGGTAGCATCTCCGAACGGTACGACCGAGGCGGGACTTTCTGCTTTGGACAGCGCTGGATTTGACGCCTCTGTAAAAGGCGCGGTTAACTCTGCTTACCGCCGTTCAATAGAATTAACAAAATAACATATTTTGTCCACCTTTTACATATTATCTAACAGAACTAAAAAATTCAGGAGGATAACATGAAAAGGACAACCGTGGGAATTTTTTCATTTCAAAGTTATTTAGCTGATTTTAAGCGCTATCGTTCGCTACTGCTCTTGCTGTTCTGCTTTATTGGAGGGCTATTATGCGGCACGTTGCTTTTCCGTAACGCGGACAGCCAAATTTCATCTTCAATTTCAGATTACATTATCAACCATCTGTTAAAGCGTCAGGAATATTCCTTTTTTAAAATCTTTTGCGTATCATTGGCATCGCTTATGCCGTTTTTTCTCTCGGTTTTTGTATTGGGCTTGTCTCCCATCGGCCCCATATTTATTCCGTTGACGATGCTTTTGCGAGGTTCAGGTATCGGTTTGATTTTCGGATACTTGTATAAGAACTATGAAATTAAAGGCATTGCTTTTTCTTTACTGATTCTTTTGCCGGTCTTCTTATTTTCATCTTATATTCTGCTGCTGTCTGGATGTGATTCTCTTAAATTTTCCGGTTCTATGCTCCGAGCCTTTTCGCCAAAAGCTGAGCCGGTTTCCTTTGCCGGGAATTTCCGTCTATACATTAGCCGCTATATATTTTTTCTTTTTCTTATCCTGCTTTGTTCTTTTACTGATACGATTTTTTCGGTTGCATTCATTCGATTTTTTGAACTTTAAGGGGTCGTTTTCTTATGCAAATAGACTATTTAAAAAGTTTTTCCGTCTATTTAAATAATGAAAAACACTGCTCAAAAAGCACTTTGGAATCCTATTTACGGGATATCAAAAGATTTTTTGAGTTTCTTTCGTCATACCCGATTGATGCAATTGCCGATGTCAATTCTGATATAGTGAATGCATTTATTGAATTTGAACAGAAAAGCGGAAAGTCTTATGCAACGATTTTGCGTAGTATTGCCTCGCTTAAATCGTTTTTTCAATATTTATTTCATGTGAATGCAATACAAAAAGTGCCAGATATTTCTGCAAAACCGGCGAAACCGCTTGAAAAAAAGTTCCCGGAAATACTAACAGGAGATGAAGTGAAACTCCTATTGGCGCAGCCGGACTGTACCGAAATGAAGGGCGTGCGTGACAAGGCAATGTTAGAATTGCTGTACGCAACTGGCATTCGTGTGTCCGAACTGGTAAATGTTTCGGTTACCGACATTGATTTGCAAATTGGAATTTTGCGCTTAAAATCCAAACTTTCCGAGCGTATTATTCCGCTTTATCCCTCCGCACTGAAATCAATTGCTACCTACATAAATAAAGTGCGATGCGTAGTTGCATATTCTCCGGAAGTTCAGACCTTATTTACTAATATGAATGGACAACCAATGACCCGTCAAGGATTTTGGAAAATCATCAAGCAATATGCAGCAGCGGCAAATATAAAAAAAGAAATTACGCCGCACACTCTGCGCCATTCCTTTGCAACACATCTTCTTGAAAACGGTGCGCCGTTAAAGGATATCAAAGAAATTCTCGGCCATGCCGATATATCTTCAACGCAACTCTATACGCAAATCATGCGAAATCGCTATGCACAAACCTATAAAAAATATCACCCTTTGGCAAAATAAGGATTGCATTTCCTTTGATTTTATGATAATATATCTTTGTTATAAAGGGAGTAGCTGGCGGTTTTAGCCGTTACATTAGCGTCATTACGGTTGCAACATTGATTTGTAACCCGCTTATGTATTAAACAGCAAGACTTTTACAGTGCTCATCACCGTAAAAGTCTTTATTTTTTGGAGGTTTTTGAATGGAAATTTTGTATGAAAATTTTGCCAATATTACGATTCAACAGGTCATTATGTGGGCTATTGGCGGCTTGTTGATTTATTTGGCAATCAAAAAAGACATGGAACCGACATTGCTTTTGCCAATTGGTTTTGGTGCAATTTTGGTTAATTTGCCGCTTTCAGGTGCGATTACGCAGGGCGATGAACCCGGCGCATTGAGCGTGCTTTTTGATGCGGGCATATCCAACGAGTTGTTTCCGTTGATTTTATTTATCGGCATCGGCGCAATGATTGACTTCGGTCCATTGCTTTCGAATCCCAAGCTTATGATTTTTGGTGCCGCGGCACAGTTTGGTATCTTCTTCACGCTTTCTTTGGCATCGCTTTTCTTTGATATGAATGACGCGGCTTCGATTGCCATTATCGGTGCTGCTGACGGTCCTACTTCCATCGTAGTAGCGCAGAAATTGGATTCCAACTACCTTGGCGCAATTATGGTTGCAGCTTATTCTTACATGGCGTTGGTTCCGATTATTCAGCCACCGATTATCAAGTTGATGACCACCAAAAAAGAACGCCTTATCCGAATGCCGTATGTGCAGAAGGATGTTTCCAAACTGACAAGAATTTTGTTCCCGATTATTATTACTGTAATTGCCGGTCTGGTTGCACCTGCTTCGGTTTCCTTGGTTGGATTTTTAATGTTCGGTAACCTCATTCGCGAATGCGGCGTTTTGAATTCTCTTTCCGAAACAGCACAAAAGGTTTTAGCAAACCTGGTAACGATTTTCCTCGGTATCACAATTGCTTCCAGAATGCAAGCAGAGGAATTCCTTCGCAAAGAAACACTTTTAATTTTAGGCCTCGGCCTCTTTGCCTTTATCTTTGACACCTTCGGCGGCGTGCTTTTTGCTAAGATACTCAACCTGTTTTTAAAACAAAAAATCAATCCGATGATTGGCGCAGCAGGCATTTCTGCCTTCCCGATGTCTGCACGCGTTGTGCATAAGTTAGGATTGGCAGAGGACAATCAAAACTTCTTGCTGATGCATTCTATCGGCGTAAATGTATCCGGGCAAATTGCTTCGGTTATTGCAGGTGGATTGATATTAAAGTTCTTTGGTTAAAATAGAACAAGGAGAGTTATTTATGAATATTGAACAGTTCTTTAACAGTATTCCGTATATGTTAAAAGGCATGTTGGGCATTTTTATCGTCACTGCGGTAATTATTTTGGCCGTCGTGCTCTTAAATTCCTGCTCAAAACGCTTTATAAAAAAATAATTTTAAAAGACGGGGGAGAAGTTCAGATTGCTTTCCCGTCTTTTTTTGTAAGAATAGAATAAGCCGTAAACCGCATTGACTTTTTAGGTCTAATCATGTATACTTTACAAGAGAAAAGGAAAAGGATGGTTCTTATGCAACAAAAAATTCAAATGAAAACCCCGCTTGTTGAGATGGATGGGGACGAAATGACCCGCATCATCTGGCAAATGATTAAAGATATTCTTATATTGCCTTATGTTGATTTGAAGTCAGAGTATTATGATTTGGGTTTAGTACACCGTAATGAAACCAATGATCAGGTTACAATCGACAGTGCAAACGCCACAAAAAAATACGGTGTTGCTGTAAAATGCGCAACCATTACACCGAATGCAGACCGTATGACAGAATATGATCTAAAAGAAATGTGGAAATCACCCAACGGTACGATTCGTGCGATTTTGGACGGTACTGTTTTTCGTACGCCCATTATTGTAAAAGGCATTACGCCTTATATCCCGACTTGGACTAAACCGATCACAATTGCCCGTCATGCCTATGGAGATGTCTATAAGAATACCGAAATGCAGGTTCCGCAAGGGGCAAAATGCGAATTGGTTTGTACCGATCGCGACGGACAAAAAACTCGTAGCTTGATTCACGATTTTGCTGATACAGCCGGCGTAATTCAGGGTATGCATAACACTGACAAGTCGATAATGTCTTTTGCACGTAGCTGTTTTAATTTTGCTCTGGATACAAAGCAAGACATTTGGTTTGCCAGTAAAGATACGATTTCTAAAAAATATGACCACCGTTTCAAAGATATTTTCAACGAGGTTTTTGAAGAAGAATATAAAGAGAAGTTTGCAGCAGCCGGTATCGAATATTTTTACACTTTAATTGACGATGCGGTTGCCCGCGTGATTCGCTCCAACGGTGGTTATATCTGGGCTTGCAAAAACTATGACGGTGACGTTATGTCAGACATGGTTGCGACAGCGTATGGCTCTTTGGCGATGATGACATCGGTCTTGGTTTCTCCCGACGGAGTTTATGAATATGAAGCAGCACATGGAACGGTGCAACGCCATTATTATAAGCATTTGAAAGGGGAGAGCACCTCCACCAATTCGGTTGCCACACTCTTTGCTTGGACGGGTGCGCTCCGCAAGCGCGGCGAACTCGACAATACACCGGCGCTCTGCGATTTTGCTGACAAACTGGAAAAAGCTACAATTCAAACAATTGAGGAAGGCGTCATGACCGGTGACCTTTACCTTCTTTCCACACTTGAAAATAAACAAAAGGTTTCGACAGAGGATTTCTTGAAAGCCATCAATGAACGACTGGCTGCAATCGTATAAAACGCAAAAAGCCATCCAAGATAATGTCTTGGATGGCTTTAATTATGCATCAAATTATTTAGGCAATCGGGGAGATTTGCCAGGTTTCAATATGTGAGGCGGTCTCACCAGGTTGTAGACAAACCACGGTCCCCAGTGTTTCAAGTTCCATAAAGCTTTGATTCATATACAACTCAAAATTGCAGCCGTTATCGGGCAGATGTGAGATTACGTTTACAGGGAACTCCAATCGAAAACGCTGCCCTTTGTTTTGAAATATTGCATAGCCGTCACGGCAGTACATTCCGATTTTGAGGTAATCGGGAATCGGTAGGTACTGCGCTGTCAAGCTATCCTTTGTAAAATGCAGGCGCTCGTCACTTAGATTGGTTTCTCCCCAAAGCGACACCAAGCGATGCGGTGAATAGGGATTTTGCGTATCGGTGGAAAAAGGAATTTCGGCCGTTCCGCCGCCTGAAAAAGTGTTAACACCCCATGTAGCACCGGTCAAAGGCGTATTCGATATGTTTTTAATTCGGTTTTCCAATTCTGCAATACCATCGTCAAGCAAGCGAATTCGAAAAGATTTTTCAGTATTTTGAAGCATATCCGGTTCCTGCCTAAAAAGAAAACTGCCGTCCGGTTCCTCTTGCCATATAACCGGAGCGTTATCCGGTGCATAGGAAGAATCACTTTCCGGCGCTAACCAGAGTCTATGACCGCCGTAAAGTTTCCAACCGTTGGTATTACAAAAACCATCTGATAAGTCGGTTGGTTGTTCGTAGAAAAGATTTTCCATTCCCGTACAAGAAACATGTACAATGCGAAGGCCAAAATCAAGTGCGACTCCGATTTCGATATGTTCATTACACAGCCAGAAAACACGGCCCCATTTTGGGTGATGCTTTACACAGTTTTGCATAGTATAATCCGCCTTGTTTTGTTTTTTGAAAGAGGGGACGGCAAACGCCGTCCCCAATTGTTGTTTATTAGATACAGAGCAGAGTTTAGCAACCCATCAAAAGCTCCATGACATACATTTCCAAAGCTTCATAGTTGCGCTCAGCAATACATTTTGCTTGGAAAGCACGGTCAAATTTTGCAACCTTTTCTTCCAACATGCAAGCAATTTTAATGGAGTTTTGCAGGTGACGGTACTGGTCTTCCGGTTTCTGGGTACGCATAGCTTTTACGTCGATACCAACCATTTCGCCGTTTGCACCGTAATTGTGGTCACAGAGAACTTTGATCTGGTTGAAAGCACCACGGAGAGACTCAACACCAAAGCTCTTATCCTGGTCGTAACGGCAACCGTTCTGGTCGTTCAAATGAACGCTGCCCAATTTGCCGAATTTAAGAGCAAAAGCCATTTCGTTGGCAGGATCAAGACCAGCCAGAATAGCATGAGCAGATTCCAAAACAGCACCAACACGACTGGGGTCTTTGGATGCAGCGGAAACGGCCATAACGTGACCGATGGTACCGCAGTAGCTGCGGTCAATGGGTTCGTTGGGTTTGGACTCAATCAAAACCTTAATTTTGTCGTCATAAGCCAGCATTTGGTCGATAGAATCAATCAATTGACCGATTTTCTCAACAGGGTCTTTGCTTTCTGCGCAGAGTGTGCCTTCGCGAGCTAACCAAAGAACGATGTTTTTTGCACCCATAGCGTTTGCAATGTCGATGGAGCGTTTTGCTCTCCACATAGCAAATTCATAGTCTTCCTTGGAGTTTGAAGTGAAGCCGCCGTCGGTTGTATGGGGGTCCATCCAAAGACGGGGAGCAACAAACTCAGGAACCAAGCCGTACTTGTCTAATGTAGCACGTACATCCTTTGCGTAGTCAATGATAGCTTTTTCAGACATGTTGTTCATATCCGGAACAGCGTCATCATCATGAAATTGTACACCGGACATGCCGATTTCAGCAAATTTTTTGAATTTTTCTTCCAAATCCACAGTGGGACGGACGCCGGGGCCGAAGGATTCAACACCTTCGTTAACATTCCAAGGACCTGCGGTAAACTTAAATCTTGACATTTTTATTTCCTCCTAAAATAAATTTATAAAGTTATAATGAAAGTGCGCTTTCTTCCTTACGGGTCCAACCGCCGTCACCCATATAGCCCGCGGGCAGAGCTTTGGGGGTGTCGAAGGTAGATTCCAAGGTCACCAAACGGCCGGATTCAGCGCTGGTCATGATACCATGCATCAGTTCAAACACATGGAAAGCCATTTCCTTGCTGGCACGGTTTTGGCGGCCTTTAACGATGGACCAGGCCATTTCAGCGGCACCAACACCGCGAGAGTTTTCAGCATAACCGTGCGTTAAAGGGAATTCGACCTTACCGCCCATGGTTTTCTGAATATAAACAGGATTGCCGAATTCGTTCGGATTGCCCATGTAAAGAATACCCTCGGTGCCGTAAATTTCCAGACCGTAAGTTTCATCAAGAATGCAATCGGAATTCATATGTAGAGTCCCTAAAACACCGTTTTGGTACTGCATGGTGGCTGTAATTACATTGGCATCCTCTAAGGTATAGGCTTGGCCATAATTGGGAGCTCCGATGCGGGAATTTACCCGGTTGGGCTCGTTGATTGCGGTAAAGGCACTAACTGCTTTGACGGGACCGAGAATAGCGGCCAGGGCCGTCAAATAATAACCGCCCATATCAAAACCGATGCCGCCGCCACGCTTGCACAGGTGGGTAAGGAACTCACCGTAAATACCATAGTTGCGGCTAATGGAAGCATGGCAGGAAACCGGTTTTCCAATAAGGCCGGATTCCACAATATATTTGGCAGTTTGGATACTCGCACCCAGGAAAGTATCGGGCGCTACACCCAGATACAAGCCCTTTTTATTGGCCAGCTCCAACAGCTCTTTGCCTTGCCAAAGCTCTACGGCAATCATTTTTTCAGAGAAGACATGCTTGCCGGCTTCCAAACACTGTTTGATAACCGGATAGTGCGCAGCGGGCACGGTTAGGTTGATGACCATATCAATGGAGGGGTCCGCACAGATTTCATCGGTTGTCATCGCTTTGCAACCGTATTTTTCGGCCTTGGCTTGCATAGCGGCAGAGGATAGGTCTGAGCAAGCGGACAATTCTAAAATTTGGAATTTGCCACTTTTGATGTTGCTCATATAAATGTCGCTGATGCTACCGCAGCCAATGACTGCAACTCTCAATTTTTCCATGATATATGCCTTTCTTTTTTACAGGGAGAGAATAATTTCCCGAATGTTTGCAGCAACAGAATTGATTTCTTCTACGGTGGAGTTGATGTTGATACCGGTACCGGCACCTAAGCCTTTGTCTACAACGCCGACGGAAATGTTAACTGCACGCTCCAAAATATCATCGGTAACAGGCAGCATATGCTTGGTATAGGTTCTGCTGTCTTGGTGGAAGGGGTGTGCATCGGTCCAGGTTTTCTTGTCCAAAATCTGTTCCATATTATTGTATACATGCCAGCCGGAACGAGCAATAACAGAAGTACCGGCCTTTTCACAGAAAGCAGCAGCCTTTTCTTTGGTGTCAAAAAGAAGTGTCAGCAGGGTGCCACACTCGCCCTCATCATTGATAGTACGGAATCCAAGGCCGGGCAAATCCTGCAACTGGGACTTTAACAGCGCCTTCTTTTCACGAAGGGTTTTGAGAACCATGGGAAGCTTACGGCCCTGGGCAACAGCGACAGCACCGCTCAGCTCGTTCATACGCATATTAACGCCGACGATAGAACGATTGCCAACCTCAACACCGGTACGAGAAGGCTTATGACCTTGGTCATGATAGCCAAATGCACGCTCATATAAGGTTTCGTCAGAGCAGCCGACAAAGCCGCCGTCACCTGTGGTAATGGTTTTAAATACATTCAAGGAGTATGCACCCATGTCACCGATGGTACCGCAGCATTTGCCTTTATAGGAAGCGCCGACAGCTTGGCAACAGTCTTCAATAACATAAAGATTATGTTTTTTGGCAATTTCCATGATGGCATCCATTTTGCAGGGGTTACCCAGCATATGTACCGGCATGATTGCCTTGGTTCGCGGCGTAATCAATGCCTCGATTTTGGTGGGGTCAATGGTTAAGGAATCATCAATCTCAGCCAAAACAGGAACCGCATTCATCATAACAATGGTAGAGATTGAAGCAATAAAAGTATAACCGGGAACAATAACCTCATCGCCCATACCAATACCCAATGCTGCCAAACAGCACATCAACGAACCAGTACCAGAGCTGGTAGCAACCACGTGCTTGTGGCCCAACTGTGTAGCCATTTCCTTTTCAAAAGTAGCGACTTTACCCTGGAAGCCATCAACACCGGGAGTTCCGTAACGGAACAGAGAGCCAGCCTCAATAACATCCATCAATTCTTTCTTTTCTTCTGCACCGAATACATAAGATCCAGGACCGCCTGCCATAATTTTTACCTCCAAAATTAATTAAAAATATTTATGTTTACCCTGGTTACTCAGGGAAGAACACGTTCGGTTAATCGGGTACGATATCCGTCTAACGCACGGACAAATCCTTCTGCATATTTACAACCGGCTTGCATACCGCGAAATTCACTCGCAATGCGAATGGAATCAAAAAACTTATCTTCGTCATCTCTTAAAGATGCATAATTATCAGCCATCCATGCTTTTTGGCTTTCCATACAGCTGAACATCTTCATTTTCGTCTCATAAAAGTCTGTGATGTCCACATAATCGGTAGGAACAAAGCCCATAGAAAGAGCCGGTTCAAAATACCAAATCGACGGAATAACATCATGAGGAGGTTCCTCGGTTTTGATATGCGCTATGGGAATCATGACTGCAATATCGTTAATAATTTTCGATGTCAATTCATGGTCGGGATTATAATCCTTGGGGTTGTGCGTAAAAATAACGTCAGCTTTGCAATGCCGAACCAGATTGATAAAAGCCAGACGAACCGACTTGTCTTCATAGAACATTTCATCGTCATAGTCAAGACATATGTACTCTGCACCGATGATGGCAGCGGAGTTTGCCGCTTCCTGCTTGCGTATACGGGCAATTTCCTCCATTGAATGACGAGCTGAGCCAATATTGCCGCTGGTAGCAGTAGCAATAAAAATTTTATGCCCTTGTGCGGCATATTTTGCCAATGTTCCACCACAACCGATTTCAACGTCGTCCGGATGAGCACCAATTGCTAAAATATTCATTTTACAATTCTCTCCTACAATTTAAAATAATATATAATATAAAGATATAATATAAAGAAAAATTTGTCAAGATTAAAAATGCACATAAATTATAAATAATTTTGTCATATCTCAAATAATAAGCGAGATAACCCCAACTTGCATGATTATTTACCATTAGATATAATAGAATAAACATATTAAAAAAAAAAAGCATCTAAGATTTTTCTTAGATGTTCAAATTAAAATAATTTAGTTTTACTTGGGTTGGAGCGGGCAACGGGAATCGAACCCGCCTCCTCAGCTTGGGAAGCTGATATTCTACCAATGAACTATGCCCGCAAAAAAAATGGTGCGGGTGACAGGACTTGAACCTGCACATCAAAGATACTAGATCCTAAGTCTAGCGCGTCTGCCAATTTCGCCACACCCGCACGTACTCGATAGTTTACAACACTTTCGCAATTTTGTCAAGAAATTGTTGCCTTTAAAAACATTTTCCGTTATAATAAAATCAAGCATTATCATCTCTTGCTCTATGAACATAAACCCCTTCTTTGCCGTAAGATAAGAAGAGGTGATTTTATGCGTAGAGGTTTTAAACACAAAAGACGGATTCTTCATATTCGTCTGCTGTGTATTGTGGTTGCGGCTTTTTGTTCTTTGCTTTTGTTAGACCGTTCGCTGCGTCCTTTAATTATTACCCACACAGCGGCACAAGCGCAAAACATGGTAGACAATTTGATTAACTACGCGGTCTATGATTATCTTGACAACTGTTCTTATACATATTCAGACTTGTCGCACATTATTCGAGGCACAAATAATGAAATTGAGTCGATAGAAATTGACTCTGTAAAAATCAATTCGATGGCTGCAAACATCATGCGGCGCGTAAATGACAGCTTTGACAAAACCGACAAAATGACGATTTACATACCAATCGGTACCGCCACGGGAATTGATTTTTTGGTGGGACGCGGACCAAGGTTTGCAATTCAGATGGGACTTACGGCAAACATTTCTGCGGATTTTTTTACTGATTTCACAGAAGCCGGTATCAACCAGACCTTGCACAGTATAAATTTTGTTATAACTGCCCAAATTTATCTAATGAATAAGTTTTATCAGTCCTCTGTTGAGGCAGAAAACACCTATATTGCAGCACAAACCGTAATCGTAGGAGAAATTCCGTCTGTTGTTGCAAATTTGCAGACCGATGCTGCATCACAAAAAACAAAGTAATAGGAGTAAAAAATGGATTTTGAACAGGCTAAAAAAAGAGTTGAAGCGTTGCGCCGCGAAATAACGCACCATTCAGAACTGTATTATAATATGGATGCGCCTGAAATTGACGATTACACCTATGATATGATGATGAATGAATTAAAGGCGCTCGAAGGCGAATTTCCGCAACTTATCACGGCAAACTCACCTACACAAAAGGTCGGTGGAACTGCCAGCGTAAAATTCTCTCCGGTTCGCCATCAAGTGAAGATGGAGAGTCTGCAAGACGCATTTAGCTACGAGGAATTGTATGCTTTTGATTCACGTGTCCGTACGGCGGTAGGGGAAAACGTATTCTATTCTGTCGAGCCGAAAATTGATGGTTTGTCGGTTTCGTTGGAATATGAAAACGGTGTTTTTGTGCGCGGTTCTACACGCGGTGACGGCGAGGTCGGCGAGGATATTACGGAAAACTTACTCACGATTCGGAGTGTTCCGCGAAAGCTCAGCGATTTTAATGGGAATATAGAGGTGCGCGGCGAGGTGTATATGTCGCACGCAAGTTTTTTAGAGTTTGTAAAGGCACAGGAATTGGCCGAACAACCGGTACCGAAAAATCCCCGAAATGCTGCTGCCGGTTCTTTGCGCCAAAAAGACGCCCGAATTACAGCACAGAGAAATTTGGATATATTTGTGTTTAATATTCAAAAGATAGATGGCGTTCAACTGCACAGCCATAAGGAATCTTTGGATTTTATGAAAAGCCTCGGCTTTCATGTGCTGCCCAGTTATAAGCAGGTGTCGAACATTGACAATGCAGTATCTGAAATCGAGCGAATTGGTGCATCGCGCGGCACACTGGGCTTTGATATTGATGGTGCGGTAATTAAGGTGGATTCTTTTTCGCAGCGTGAAGAGATGGGAAGTACCAGTAAGTTCCCGCGTTGGGCAGTAGCTTATAAATATCCGCCGGAAGAGAAAGAAACAACCCTTTTGGATATTGAAATCCAGGTAGGCCGAACCGGCGCGTTGACACCAACAGCGGTATTTGAGCCGATACAGCTTGCGGGTACAACGGTTAGCCGGGCGGTTCTGCATAATGAGGATTTTATTAGAGAAAAAAATATTGCTATCGGGGACCGCATACTGGTTCGTAAAGCGGGGGATATTATTCCCGAGGTATTAGGTGTTTCAAAGCATTGTCGTCAGAATCCGCCTTATCAAATGCCGGATTTTTGTCCTTCCTGCGGAGCTGCGGTAAGTCGTGACCCGTCAGAAGCTGTAATTCGTTGTACGAATGCTGAATGCCCGGCACAACTGCTGCGTAATTTGGTGCATTTTGTTTCGCGCGATGCCATGGATTTGGAAGGCCTAGGGCCTTCGGTTATTGAACAGCTGGTTAATGCCGGATATATTCAAACGCCGGCTGACTTATATAAACTGACAAAGGAACAACTATTGGCTCTTGACCGCAAGGGCGAAAAATCCGCAGATAATATTCTGGCTGCGATTGCAAAATCAAGAACGGCATCTCTGGACCGCTTTCTCTTTGGTTTGGGCATTCGGCATATTGGCGCAAAAGCCGCGAAACTATTGGCCGGCGCTTTTGAAAGCATAGATGATATTATTGATGCGGATAAAGAAGCACTTTCGAAAATCGATGGTTTTGGCGAAATTATGGCCGAGAGCGTTTGCGAATTCTTTGCCTTGCCGGAAAATCGGGATTTAATTCAGGCATTTAGAGAATGTGGCGTCAATCCGCAATCGGCCAAGCGCCAAACCGATAATCGATTTGCCGGGCTCACTTTTGTACTTACCGGGACACTGCCAAGCTTAACACGCAGTGAAGCCTCTGCAATGATTGAATCGCTGGGTGGTAAAACATCTTCCAGCGTATCGAAAAAAACCAGTTATGTATTAGCGGGGGAGGAAGCCGGCAGTAAATTAACAAAAGCCAATCAACTGGGAATACCGGTAATCGACGAAGCCGCATTTAAATCGATGCTGGAATAGCCCAAAATGAATAGAACAAAAAGAAACGACAGTTTTTGCATGAAAACTGTCGTTTCTTTTTGGTGGAGGCGAAGTGGGTCGAACTCTCGACCTTACGGATGCGAACCGTAAGCTCTCCAACCTGAGCTACGCCCCCCCGAAAGTAAAAATTTTTGAGATGTAAATACTGTATCATATTTAATGGTGAAAATCAAGTGAGAAAAATTTGCAACCATGAATACATTCACCCTACGGAATAAAATCCGCAGGGTGAATTTTTAGTGCGATTTATTTAGATTTGCCAAAGTTTTTATAAAAACCGGTATATTAGAGGAGATTTTCGTACACGATGGCGGAGATATCGAGATTGTATTCAAGTTTTATGATGCCTATCTGCAAGTGGTTGAGTATATTGAACTTAACAAGCATCTAATTGAACCCGAAAAGCCTACGAAAAAAGAAAAAGTCGGCGTAAAGTTAAAGCGTGTGACAGTAAACTGTCACACGCTTTTGCTATTCTCTATTTTTTAACAATATCTTTTACAATTTCATCAAAATACTTTGATGCTATATGTAAGCAAAATTCCTTCATCATTTCCATATTTTCTTCTTTGCCACCATAGATTTTGCCTGTGATAGGAGATTCCAATTCTACCATAAAATCTTGTAAAATTGCCATTGTATCATTACCGCACGCAATATCTTTATATCTTTTAATATATTGCAGTAATATGCCAAATCGTTCGTGCGAAATTAAGTCGTTCAAAAGTTTAAGAGTAATTTTGCCTTGTGCCATATTATATGGAACAATTTCTTTTTCGTAGTCGAAACCAATTGCCTCATAATCCTTTTTCATAAAATTGGTTTTACCGGTTGCGATAAGTTGCAAGCCGGCAAAGAATTTCATTGTATCATCGGTAAGTCCAAGTTGATCGGCAGTTAAGTTTGAACTTTTATCCTCGCGAATATCGCTAAGTCCTACTAAATAATCACAAGAAACGCCTAAATACTCAGCCATTTTTCCTGCCAGAGCGATATCGGGATTGCGTTTTCCCAAAATATAAAAATTAATACTTTGACGAGAACAATTTACCGCCTCGGCAAATTCTCCTTGTGAAATTCCTTTTTCCGAAAGCAGTTGTTCCAATCGTTGTCCAAAAATTTGTTGCATTTCCATATTAAAAACCTCCCAAAGTACATATTCGTAGCAAAATGCTAAAAATGCTACAAAAACATTGACAAATTGACGAAAGTAGCATATAATATATAATAGCAACAAAAGTATAAATTGTCAAGCTTTTTGCGCGCAAAGATTGAATCTATACTTTTGTGCTAAAGAATGTTATAATACGAAAGGAGAAAAAATTGGATTACTTATCAGAAATTATTAAAGCGGCAATTTGGGGAGAAAAACTACCCGAAGCACCCAAATGGAATAAATGGTTGCATCGAAACTTAAGTGATAATCACTGTGAAGAATGTTTAATGCTTCACGAATGCTGGTTTGAACAGGAGAAAACGCCAAAATGGCCGCACCATCCATTTTGTCATTGTATTTTGGAAGGCATTCCATACAACGATGTACTAACCAAAAGTACATCCGACAGTGCTTACAGTAAATTTGATCCGTACTTGTTCAATACCGAAGGAAAATATCCTCATAACAAAGAAAAGTTATTTAAAGAATGGGGATATACAGTTATAGATTCAAAGTGGTTGCAGAGTGAAATTAATAAACAAGGGTTAGAAAAATATATTTCGGGCAATTATATGTTAGGTAAATTGAATAAAGACGGGCAACGAATTAGTATTCGAATTGAAATTCCAAGAAAAGATAAAGCGGAAAATGTATCTTTTATTACCGGATGGATGGTTTATCCAAATGGAAAAATACAATTAATAACACCATATGGAGGTAAATGATATGAAAGAAATGGATGCTGTGCGTATCACAGTAGAAAAAAACGAATACGCCAAAGATGGTGTTCACAAGGGTATGTACGGATGGATATGTTTGGAGCAAAGAGTTCAAAACTATTGGTTAGTTAATTTCCCTCAATGCGGTGAGAAAGACGATATTGCAACAATTTCGATACACGAAGATGATATGGAAGTTGTGCCAATAATGCACGCTATTGTTAACGAACAAATAAAAGCGAAATTTGGTGATTAAACTACCACGCGTGTTTATTAAATCTAATGTTTTTTTGGAGAAGAATTAAAATGAAACAACTCGATTGTGTTGAAGTAATTGTTGAAAAAGAAAAATACGCAAAGCACGGTGTGCACAAAGGAATGCAAGGTGTCATATGGTTAGAAGAGCGCGTTGGCGATGAGTGGGATGTATATTTCCCACAATACGGTGATAATCCGGACATTGCCGAAATTTCAGTTAAAGAAGAAGATTTAATGTTATTGCCCAACGGCATGGATGCAAGAATTAACGAAAAAATCAAAGCAGAATTTGGGGATTAACCAAAAATGTTTCTTTCTGCTCAAATACCAATTCTAAAAGGATAATTTTAAGGAGAACACTATAAATTTCAAAAAATTTATGGTGTTCTCTTGACATTTTCCCCATAAAAAATTTTGCATTAATTTTACAAAAATGGAAATAATATTAAGTTAGTCATCTTTTATCAAGTTAAGATGGCTGGCTTTTTTGCTATAATGATTGTAGTTTGTCGAAACGCTAAAAAGCGCTTCGACAAGCCACTTTTTAAGTGGCTTAAGCAAAATTAAATTTTAATATTTAATTTTGCACAACACTCATTGCAATGGAATAGGACAAATTTTTATTGAAAATTTGTCGCAAAATCAAAGATTTTGCGGCGAAACAATCTTGTTTCGCCTAACCTATACCATTATAATCGCATACATATTAATTTACAATAGTTGCGTTGACAAATATTAGGTTTTGAATTATAATGTTATGTTAGGGAAAATATAACTTTTTTAATTGCAAAGGAGTGGATTTTGTGCAACGTGAAAATAATATTTTGGTGCTTAACTCAAAAGATAACGTTAACACCTTGGCACTTGTAAGTGTTAGTGAAAATTCCATTCCTGAAGAGTTAAATGGGGAGAGCGGTTTCCACATTTACCATGTGAGAATGCTAACCGAATTAATCTTAACTCAGCTTTGTGAAACAGGTTGTTGTTCTCTTTCAAAAGAGCAAATAAATGCGATTTCTATTGCTTCTTCTTTGCATGATATAGGAAAGTCAAAAATCCCGAAGAGCATACTTGATTTTCCAGGCAAACTTTCACCTTTAGAATACGATATAGTGAAAAAACATTCTCTTTTTGGTGAAGAGATTATAAAAAACAGTGATTTTAGTTCTGTAGGCTCTGAAATAAAACAATATGCCGCAGAAATTGCACGTTATCATCACGAAAGATATGATGGCACGGGTTACCCTGATGGACTTAAAGGTGATGAAATACCTTTGTCGGCTCAGGTGGTATCTCTTGCTGACTCTTACGATGCTTTAACTAGTAACCGTAGTTATAAGGACGCTTTTTCGCAGGACGTTGCCATCCAGATGATTTCCAGTGGTATGTGCGGTATTTTTAATGAAAAATTAATCGATGCTCTTTTGAGAGTTGTAAATCACAGTTCGTTGGTTTCTTTACGCGAAAAACTTTATAAAACAGGTTCTGTAGTTTCTGAAAATGTTGGATTTACACCGGAACGTGTTTTATGTATAGGTAATACTGAATATTTAACAAAACAGTTTATTGAAGATGCTTTTCCTAACAGTAAGGTTACAGTTGTTGGAAACACGGTGCTTGGCTCAGCGGATAAGCTTAAACTTTTTCGTATTAAAAAGCCATCTATTAAGGCGATTTTTGAGACCTATGATTTTGATGTTGTTGTATATTTTTCTGGGGACCTTACATATCACACCACCGAAAAGAACGATGCAGAAGAATTAAGAGAGGTTTTAGAATTTTCAAAGGAAGCAAATAAAGATATCAGAATTCTTTATCTTTCCTCTTTAGACTCATCATTTGAAAAGACTACCGATAGGTCAATTCTTTGTTCGGCTAAGGAAAAACTTTGCGAGTTCTATGCAAAATCTTATTCGCTTGATATAAAGACCGTTCAAATACCTTATCTTTATTCGGGTGTATATAATAAAGATTTTCTCTATAAGGTTTTTGAAAAAGTTCACAATAAAAAGACGGTTGTTCTTGATGAAAAGCCTTCATCTAAAATGCATTTCATATCTCTTTTGGACCTTTCAAAGCTCATTTCCCGAATTATCGATAACTGGAAATGCCAGAGCGGTATATTGTCTGTAGGGGACGATTTTAATGTTGATTTCTCGGATTTCTGTAAGAGGGTAGAAGAGATAAATACTGCTGCTAAATTTGATTTCACTGGAACTACTGAGAGCGGAATAATCAAACTAAATAATAGGGGACTAAGAAACGAATACGGTTGGTTTGCAAGAATTTCTATTCTTGAAGATTTAGAGGAAGAGTATGAGAAATACTTAATATCTAAACATGAGAAAACCCTTACTCTTTGGCAAAAAATCAAAAAGTGGATAGAAGACCACAGTTTACTCGTAAAGATAGCTGAACTTATACTTCTGTTTTTGGTTACGGAACTTTTGCTTTATTTCACTGACTCGGCTGTTATTTTTTCTATTGTCGATTTCAGAATGGCTTATATTGTTATAATGGCTACCGTTCACGGCCTTAACTTCGGCATGTCTGCGGCGGCACTCAGTAGCATATCCTGGCTTGTTGCCAAGGTGTCGAGTGGCGCTAGTCTGCTCACGATTTTTTATGAGCCTACAAACTGGTTGGCATTTGTATTTTTCTTCCTAATTGGAGCTTTATGTGGATATATTAAACTTCGTAAGGATGATATCATTCGTTTTGTAGGTGAGCAGAATAAGCTTCTTGAGGATAAATTGATTTTCACAAGAGAGATTTATGAGGATACATACAAGGAAAAACGTGACCTTAAAAAGCAGATTATCGGTTCAAAAGATAGTTTTGGTAAAATTTTTGACATAACAAGAAAACTTGACACTGTAGAGCCGCAACGTCTATATCTGCGGATAATGGAAACCTTTGAAGAAATTCTTGAAAATAAGAATATAACTGTTTATTCTGTCAACAAACAGAGCACTTTTGGACGACTTGAAGTTGCTTCACGTGATATTATTGATACAGTTCCTCGTTCAATATCCACCGAAACATACAAAGAGGTTATAGAAAAAATCAGTACCGGTGAAATTTTTAGAAACACAGACCTTTCGGGCGAATATCCAATGTATGCGGCAGGAGTTTACAGGGGAGATGAGTTGGTATTGCTTATATTCCTTTGGCGTGCCGATATAGAGCAGCGTTCTCTTTACTATGTAAATCTTTTCAAAATTTTAAGAGACCTAGTGCAGATGTCGTTGCTCCGTGCTTTTGACTATAGTCAGGCGGTTTATGAGAAGCAGTACATAGCTAATACCCACATTATGAATGTTGATGCCTTTAACGAGGTACTTAATAACTATGCAGCACTTGCTGAAAAAAAGGTTTCAAATTTTGTAATGTTGGAAATTAATTCAAACGGGCATTCTTATGAAGAAATCGATAAAATGCTTGCTGGTAAAGTCCGCACTAATGATATTATTGGTATATCAGATGACGGAAATATAAGACTGTTGTTATCGGGTGCAACCGAAAAAGATTTACCCTTTATATTACCTCGATTTGAGGGTATGAATGTAGAGGTTAAGACACAATAAAGGTAGGGAAAGCTGAATTTTATTTTTAATTCTTTTTGCAGTGCATTTAATACTCAGTGCGCTGGTGCTATTAGGAATTAAATTTAATATTTTAAAAGTGCATAAATATATGTTCTTTGTTACGCTTTTTCTTCCTTTTTGGGGTGTTTTACTTGTCTTGATTCTACATTTTCAAATTCTCTTTGAAGCCGATAACGGAATAGATGTCGGCGTGGAGAAGCTTAAACTCGAGTCTGAGCTATATAGAAGTGTAACGGTTGATGAAAAAAAGATTTCGGCGAGTACGGTGCCCATAGAAGAGGCACTTGTAGTGAATTCCGCTAAAGAACGACGCACTATTATTATGGATGTTCTAAACGATAATCCTAAAGAATATATTGAGTTTTTGCAAAAAGCGGGCAACAATGAAGATACCGAGGTTGTCCACTATGCTGTGACGGCAATGGTGGAAATTTCAAAGGAAAACGATTACAAACTTCAGGAATTTGAAAGACAATTTTCACTTAATCCCGATGATATAACCGTTCTTAATCAATATACCGATTTCTTGTGGAACTGCCTGTCGCAAAATCTTATGCAGGGACAGGTTGAGGTGCTTAACCGTGAATTATTTTCATCCCTTATACAAAAGAAAATTACTCTTGTAAATCCCAGTATAGACGATTTTAAAAGAGCAATCGAAAACGAGTTGAAACGGAAAAACTTTACTCAAGCATCAATAACATTAAGAGAAATGAAAAAGCTCTATCCCGATAGCGAGGAATATTATCTTTCAAGACTCGATTATTTAGCATCCCTCGGCAGAGGTGATGATATTAAATCTCTCATTAATGAAATTTACAAAAGAAACATATTTCTTTCTTCTAAGACAAAGGAGGTTTTGGCGTTTTGGGAAGCCTGAAAGCAAAAATACAAAATTTCAGATTTAAAGGCACTCTTATGATTGTGCTTGTTTTTGCTTTAATCGCCACGATTCTGTTTATAGAATTAAGCGGCGTAAGGTTTAACTATGCCCAAAAGAAACTTGATTTACTGTCAAAAGAAAAAATTGTAACTAAGTCACAGGCGTGTAGTACCCTCAAAAAAGACACCTTGATTCTATATAGCAGTAGCGATAAGACTTCTATAAACGCACTTGTGCAGTTCGAGGTCGTACTTGCCGATATGAAGTATGGAACAAACGCACTTGATTTAGCAAATGAAGAAATCAATGAAATTGAAAATTATTCTGTTATAATTATTCTTTTTTCTGACCTTTCACATGTTGGTGAAAAGATTATAGATATTTGTGATTGGGTGCACGATGATGGCGGTTGTGTATATTTCCCATTAACAATCGATAAAAATGCATATTCTTCTGCCATAGAAAATCGAATTGGTATTGAGGCGTCATATGGATACACCTTAGTTGACAACATTTATGTTGACCAAGGTTTTATGATAGGCGGCGGTAAAGCTTATGGCGTAACTGATGCATACGAATCTGCAAGAACGGTACAGCTTAATCCCAAAACCACCCGAGTTTATGCCAGAGAGGGCGATAAAAATGGTGTGCCGCTTATATGGAAGGCAAATTACGGTGAAGGCGAATTTGTTGTAAACAATTTTGGTATGTGTGACAAGGCATATCGTGGATTTTTTGCAGCATCTCTCAGTCTTTTTGGCGAAGTTTCACTCTATCCTGTAATTAACGGTTCGACATTTTATCTTGATGACTTTCCTTCACAAATCCCTGATGGAAACAGTGAATATATAACTAGGGATTTCGGCACCACCATAAGAGATTTTTACATAAACATCTGGTGGCCCGATATGATGAATCTTTCGGATAAATACGGAATTAAATATACCGGTCTTGCGATTGAATGCTATGATGATGCTATTGACGGAACAACCGACGCCACACCCGATACCGGAACTTTTTTGAATTTTGGTAATATGCTTCTTCGTAAAGGCGGCGAAATCGGTTATCACGGATATAACCATCAACCTCTTGCATTAGGTCGTGATTATAAAGGAATTTACGATTATAAAGTATGGAAAGACTATGCATCTATGGAAAAGGCTTTTGGACACCTTGTTGATTTCTGTGATGAGCTTTTCCCCGATGTGAATATGTCAGTTTATGTTCCTCCCTCAAACCTTTTGGCAGAGGAAGGCAGGGAAATGCTTATAAAAGAATTTCCTCACATTAAAACCCTTTCGGGAATATATCTTCCTGATGATGTGCTTGATTTCGCACTTTTGCAGGAGTTTGAGGTGGATGAAAACGGCGTAGTTGACCAACCCCGAATAATTTCAGGCTGCGACCTTGATGATTTTATGACAATGGGCGCTATGTCAGAGCTTAATATGCACTATGTAAACAACCACTTTACACACCCTGATGATGCCCTTGATATTGAACGTGGTGCTGAGCTCGGATGGAAGGAGCTTAGAAACAGATTTGATAATTATTTGAATTGGCTTTATACTTCCGCACCTAATATCCGCAACTTTACGGGAACGGAATTTTCTGCGGCGGTACAGCGTTTTGTGGCGGTTGCCCCTAAAACCCAATTTTTTGACGATAAAATGGTCATTGAAATAGAAAACTTTTATGACGATGCACAGTTTTTAATTAGGTTTAATGAGAAAGAATCAGATACGGTGATGGGTGGCAGATTAACTCACCTCACAGGTAATTTATATCTGTTAGAGGCAGATAGAGCAACCGTCACGATATCTTTTAAGTAGGAGTTAAAAGTGAGAATTTGTTTAATCCTTGAGGGTTGTTATCCGTTTATTAACGGAGGTGTTTCAACCTGGATGCATCAGTACATAACCGAAATGCCGGAGCACGAGTTTGTGCTTTGGGTTATCGGTGCAAAAGCGGAAGATAAGGACAAATTTGTTTACACCTTGCCCGAAAATGTGGTCGAGGTTAATCAGGTTTTTCTTGATGATGCTTTGAGGGTTAAGGATAGCGGAATTTTTAACTATAATTTTAATGAGGCAGAAAAAAATGCCCATAAAGAACTTGTGTCTTCAGCAAAACCAGACTGGGATTTGCTTTTTGAACTTTATCAGGTAAAAAAGATCAACCCAATGTCTTATCTTAAGAGTCAGAGCTTTCTTGAAACGCTAACCGAAACCTGTAAAACAGAATTTCCATTTATCGCTTTTTCGGATGCTTTTCATTCGGTACGTTCACGCCTTTTGCCCGTGCTTTATCTTATGGGCACTGAAATTCCTGATGCCGACTGTTATCATGCGATATGTACCGGATACGGTGGACTCTTGGCATCAATGGCCGCTTACATAAATCACAAGCCCTTACTTTTAACCGAACACGGTATTTATACCCGTGAGCGTGAGGAAGAAATTATACGTGCTAAATGGGTAGCAAGAGCCTTTAAACCTCACTGGATAGACTTTTTCTATATGCTTTCCGATTTAATATACTCAAGAGCCTTCAGGGTAACTGCTCTTTTTACAAGAGCAATGTACACCCAAATTGATATGGGATGCGCGCCCTCAAAATGCAGAGTAATTGAAAATGGAATAAGCTATGAAAGGCTTTGCGACATCCCGCTAAAGCAGGAGGACGGTATTGTTGATATTGGCGCAGTTGTGCGACTTGCTCCTATTAAGGATATAAAAACAATGATTTACGCTTTCTTTGAACTTTCCTGCCGTAAGGATAATGTTCGGCTTCACATAATGGGAGGCGTTGATGACGAGGAATATGCAGATGAGTGCTACGCCCTTGTAAAACAGTTGAATTTAGAAGATAAAATCATTTTCACAGGACGAGTAAATATAATTGAGTATTTTGAAAAATTGGATTTTACATTGCTTACAAGTATTTCGGAAGGACAACCTCTATCAGTTTTAGAATCCTTTGCAGCAAGACGCCCCTGCGTTACTACCGACGTTGGATGTTGTAATGAGCTTTTAGACGGCGGTCCTAACGATACCTTGGGAAAAGCGGGATATTTTGTTCCGCCTATGCAACGTGAAAAGTTGGCGGATGCCATGGAAATGCTTTGCGAATCAAGGGAATTACGGCTTAAAATGGGCGAAATAGGGCAGAGAAGGACTTATGAGTATTTCAGATATAATATAATGCTCACCAAATACAGAGATTTATACAAAGAGGTGGAAACCGAGTGGCAGGCATAGGCTTTGAACTGAAAAGACTTTTTCATAAAAAGGGTGTTTTAAACACCACAAAAGCATATGGCTATGCTACCGTTATATGCGCAGGTCCTATGTTGCTCGGAGTAATTCTACTCCTTGGTATAATGGCGCTTTGTACAATCTTTAATACAGTAACTGCTGACCGAGAACTGCTTATCTGTATGATAACATATACACTTTTGGCTTCTGTAACGGTAACATCCTTTTTTTCTATGGTAGTTACCAGATATGTAGCAGATATGCTGTTTGAAGAAGAAAATCAAGCTGTTTTGCCTTGCTTTTGGGGCTCTACGGTTATTATGATGGCTGTAGGCAGTGTTTTATACGGAATTTTCCTTTTGTTTTCGGGTGCTACTTTAATTCAGGGAATATTATCTTTTGTTCTTTTTGGAGAACTAATAATTGTATGGAATGCAATGAGCTTTCTTTCGGCAATTAAAGACTACAAAGGAATTTTTATGTCCTTTTTAACCTCGGTTGCTGCGTCTATACTGCTTGGCGCATTACTTCTATGGCTTAAGTTTCCTGTTGTGGAATCGCTTTTATTTGCGGTATCTGTAGGTTACGGTATAATGCTTGTTTGGGATGTTATTTTACTACACAGATATTTTCCACACACCTCTCTTGGTGCATTTACATTCTTAAAATGGATAGATGCTTTTTTACCACTTGCACTTTCAGGATTTTTTATGAATATCGGTATGTTTTCGCACCTTGTAATTATGTGGTTTTCTGATATAAAGGTTCACGTTCACGGACTCTTTTATGGTGCTCCGTGGCACGATGTTCCGGCTTTACTTGCCTTTATGACGGCTTTAATGACAACGGTGAATTTTGTTGTTTCGGTTGAGGTTAATTTCTATCCTAAATACCGAAATCATTATAGCCTTTATAACGATAAAGGCACTATAAAGGATATTTTGCAGTCTGAAAAAGAAATGCTGGATACCCTAAAAACCGAAATTTTTTACACCGCATTAAAACAACTTTTATTTACAGCCGCTTGTATAGCGCTCGGCGGATATTTGCTTGATTTGTTGCCGCTTGGTTTCAACGAGATAATGAGAGGATATTTCAGAACCCTTTGTGTTGCATACGGACTTTATGCTATCGGTAATATGCTGATGTTGATTTTACTTTATTTTACCGATTATAAAGGTGCCTGTGTTACAACTGCCATATTTGCAATATCCACCATAGTATTCACGCTTGTGTCGCTGCTGTTTTCAAATGTTTATTACGGCTTTGGATTTTTGATAGCCGCAATGGTTTTTGTAGTTGTTACGGCTTTAAGGCTTGATTATTTTACAAAGAGACTGCCGTACTATATTTTGTCGGTACAACCCCTTGTCGCAGAAGATCGCTCAGGTTTTTTTGCAAGGCTTGGAGTATTTCTTGAAGAAAGGTTCGAAAGGAGATAAAGAGAATGAAACGTGTTTTGTCACTTGTTTTAACATTAGTTTTTATTATTTCTCTGTGCGGATGCAAAGGTTTCGACCAAGCGGCCGATACCAATCTTGGCACAAAAATAGATGCACAGGATATTGAAACCTCTGCTGATATTCATATCCGCGATAAAAACCTTTTATATACTCAGTATGACAATAGCGAAATTGTAACAATGTATCTTACTGTTTCAAGTGGTAACGAGGGCGAGGGAACTAATCATACTTGGGAAGAAATCAATACATACTCTGCATACGACTATGATGAAATGGGTGTTGAACGATATAAGGTTGCGGGACTTTTGCAGGTAGGAAATGAAGAAGGTCTCATACCCGGAGAGTTAGGCTATGGACAGATAGCACCTAATTGTACTGTGCAGATAAGAGGTCAATCCTCAAGCCGTAACCCGCAAAAGAACTATAAAATCAGTATAAAAGACAATAAAGGCGATTGGCGTGGACAAACCACTATCGCTTTAAATAAGCATCAGGGTGATGGACTGAGATTCAGAAACAAATTGGCATTTGATCTTTTATCACATATTGATGAGCTTATGGGACTTCGCACTACCTTTGTGCGTCTTTATGTTAAAGATACAACAAAGGGAAGTAGCGCAAAATTTGAGGATTACGGTATCTATACACAGGTAGAACAGCTTAACAAAACCGCTCTCAAAGCCCACGGACTTGATAACAGAGGTCATCTTTATAAGGTGAATTTCTGTGAGTTTTACCGTTACGAAGATATTATTGTGTTAAAAGATGACCCGAGATATGACCATAAAAAGTTTGAGGAAATTCTTGAGGTTAAGGGCGATGATGACCATACGAAGCTTATAAATATGCTGGAAGCGGTTAATGACTTTTCAATACCCATAGAAAAAATTATAGAAGAAAAGTTTGATATGGAAAATATTGCCTACTGGATGGCATTCAATCTTATGGTGGGCAACATTGATACCCAGAGCCGAAATTTCTATATTTATAGCCCACAAAATGTGGATAGATGGTATATTCTTCCTTGGGATATTGACGGTATGCTTCGACGCACTGAATATAAACTTGTAGGAAGAACCGACTATGAGGAATGGGAGAGCGGTATCAGTAACTATTGGGGTAATGTTTTATTCCAAAGATGCTTAAAATCAGAAGAATTCCGTAAAGCACTTGACTTAGCGGTTGAAGATATTAAACAAACGCTAACACCTGAACTTGTGAATTCATATACACAAAAATATGCCAATTTGTTAAAGCCTTATGTTTATAGGGGCAGAGATTTAACCTATGCACCACTTACAAAAACAGAATATGATAAGGTTGTTAAGGGCATAAATGATGAAATTGCCGACAACTACAACCGCTATAAAGCGTCACTCAAAAAGCCCATGCCTTTTTATATCGGTGTTCCGCAAACAAAGGACGACGGATACGTTGTTGAATGGGAATCTTCATTTGATTTTAAAGGTGAGGATATTACATATACTTTTGAGCTATCAAGGGATTATAATTTCAACAACACGATAATTAAACAAACCGATATTTCAATACCAACCGCAAAATTTGAAAAGCTTCCTGCCGGGCAGTATTTCATGCGAGTAACCGCAACTAATGAAAGCGGAGAAAAGCAGTACGCCTTTGATTATTACCGTTTAGAATTAGGAAAAGTTTACGGAACAAAAAGCTTCTATGTTGATAAAAACGGTAAAATAGCGGAGGATACCTATGTCGAAGACTGAACGCTATAGAAATGAATGGAAATATCTAATAGATAACGCCCAAAAGGAACTGATCTGTAAGCGTTTAGACCCTATGCTAAAACTCGATAAACATGCTAAAAACGGCGGATATATGATACGCAGTCTTTATTTTGAGGATATGTATAAATCTGCTTACGAAGAAAAAGATGCGGGTGTCCTAAAACGAAAAAAGTATCGTATCCGTATTTATGACTGTGGCGACAGCAGCATAAAACTTGAAAGAAAAAAGAAATTTGGGGCATATATCTTTAAAGAATCAGCATCGCTAACTAAAGATGAAGTTTATAAGATAATTGACGGAGATTACGAGTTTTTATTACATAGCGACAAACCTCTTTGCAGAGAGTTTTACATTGAATGTGTAAGCAATATGATGCGTCCGCGCACAATTGTGGATTACGACCGAGAACCGTGGATACTTGATGAGGGAACTGTCAGAATTACCTTTGATATGGATGTCAGAGCTGCTATCGGCAGTTATGATATTTTTGACAGTACGCTACCGACCTTGTCGGTGTTGGAACCGGGTAAGTGCGTAATGGAGGTTAAATATACCGAGTTCTTACCGCAATTTGTACGTGAAATTCTTCCTGACAGAGCATCGGAATTTACAGCAGTTTCAAAATATGTGCTATGTTACGAAAAAACCGAATATATGAACAGTTTTAAGTACTGGTATGAGAATTAAACGGAGGGGATTTTTATGAGTATTCAGGATTTTATCAAAAAGTCAATACTTGAGTCAGGTGCGTTTGACGGAGCAAGTCTTACAAGTATTGCGCTCGGCCTTGTAACGGCTGTGCTTATGGGAGCTGTAATTTATTTTATTTATAGCAAATTTTACGTTGGCGTTATATATTCAAGAAGCTTTGCGATAACTCTTGTCGGCATGACGGTGCTTACCGCAATGGTAACACTGGCTATTAGTACTAACATCGTTATTTCTCTCGGTATGGTAGGTGCGTTGTCAATCGTTCGTTTCCGTACCGCAGTTAAGGACCCACTTGACCTTTTGTATCTTTTCTGGGCAATCACAACCGGAATTACCTCAGGCGCAGGTATGTATCTGTTGGTAGTAATAACAGCTGTTGTTATAATAGGAATGATTATCCTATTTTATAACAAGCAACAAAAAGGCAGAATTTATATTGCTGTTATACATTACATAGGCGATGAGGTAGGAGATAATGTTATCCGCACTTTCGGAAAAATGAAATATTTCGTCAAATCTAAAACCGTTCGCAAGGGCAAAACCGAAATGGCAGTTGAGGTTTATTGCAAAGATAATGATATGTTCTTCCTTGATAAAATACGTGATTTAGATGGTGTTGAAGATGCCACCTTAATTCAGTATAACGGTGAGTATCATGGATAACTTCTTAAAAACAACTGACGGTTTTGAAACAACATTAAGGTTAGTAGAAACCATCAATCGCTCAACAGATGATTATCTCTTTATCTGGGATATTAAGGCGGATACTCGCTGGTTTTTTGGCGATATTGATAAGTATTATGATATCCGTAAAAACGGTAGTGAAACAAACAGTACGCCTGATATGCTTAAGATTATTTATCCCGCTGATAGCGAAGCGGTGCTTAAAAGTCTCACACAGATTGCCAAGGGTGAGAAAGATACTCATAATATGGATTATCGTTGGGTTAACCGTGATGGTCAAAAGGTTTGGATAAATTGTCATGGTACGGTTATTCGTGATAATGAAAACAAGCCTCATATTATGATTGGTCGTGTTTCAGAGGAAAACTTGCGTCATCTTTATAATCCGCTGACAGCTCTGTGGAATAAAAATAAGCTTCGTATCGACCTCAAGGACTATCTTGAACAGGATAGCGGATATTTAATGCTTCTCGATGTTGATGATTTGGCAACAATCAACCTTACCCACGGAAGAAGCTATGGCGATACTTTGCTTAAGGAGGTAGCCGACCTTTGCGAAGACCTCGAGGCAGCTAACGCGGCATATCATGTGGACCACAATTATTTTGCCGTTATTTTGAATTCCGACTCCGAACAGGAGGTGTGCAAGGTATTCAAGCGAGTAAAGGATGCTATGTCGGGGAAATGCACCTTTACTGCCGGTGCCGTGCCCATCGATAAGTCTTTGTTCTATGATGAAACACAGCTGATGGATTCGGTGAATATGACCCTTAAAAAGGCAAAGAATATTTCAATTGACCGTATTGAATTCTTCTCGGCAGAGGATTTAAGCCGTAAAATTTCTTCACTTGAATTGTTAGAGGAATTGAAGAAGAGCGTTGAAAATGACTTTGAGGGCTTTGAGGTGTATTATCAGCCTCAAATTCGTGCGGGCAGCTATGAAATTTACGGAGTTGAGGCTCTGCTGCGTTATAATTCCGATACTCGCGGAAGAGTTTTCCCCGATGAATTCATACCACTACTTGAAGAATCGCGGCTAATTAAGGTTGTGGGTTTATGGGTGTTAAGACAAGCCTTAATTCAGTGTAAAAAATGGCGAGAATCATTACCTACGCTTCATGTCAGTGTTAATTTTTCTGCCTTGCAGTTTGAAGACACTGAACTCGCTGAAAAGGTTATAGCAATAGTTGATGAAATTGGACTGCCGGGAGAGGCGTTAACTGTAGAAATAACGGAGTCTGTCGAGCTTCATAACAATTTGCAACTTGATAATAATATTAAGTGTCTCAAGCAACACAATATTAGTTTTGCTATAGATGACTTTGGGACAGGCTATTCAAATCTTGGCTATCTTAAGCAGATGAACGTTGACGAAATTAAGATAGACCGTGTTTTTGTAAACGGAATAGAAAAAGACACCTATAACCATAAGCTTATAAGCAACGTTGTAGAATTTGCGAGGGCCAACTCTATAAGAACTTGTTGCGAGGGTGTTGAAAGTACAAGAGAGCTTGTGACCTTGGAAACCCTGCTTCCTGACGTTATACAGGGTTACCTATTTGATAAGCCCAATACGGCAGAAATTATAGAAAATACTTATATTGTTAATTCTACTGCCGAGTTTAAAAAAAGAATAGAATTTATAGAAAAAATCCGTGAATTTAAAGAAAAAATGGGGGTTATACATTTCGACCCTAAAGATGTTCTGCGTGAAAATGAGGTGGGCCTTTGGATGATAAGAATAAATCAAAGGGACAACCATTACGAACTGCACACTGATGCAACAATGGAACGTATTTTATCGGTTAACAAAAAATACACCCCTTCTGAAAGTTACGAGTTTTGGTGCACCAAAATACATCCGGATTATTACGATTATGTTCACGAAAATATAAAAGAAATGATCATAAGTGATAACGCTGTGCAGATGGAATTTCCGTGGTTACACGCCAATCTGGGCGATATTATGATTCGTTTCAGCGGAAAACGGGTTAAAAACATAGACGGTATGATTATACTACAGGGATATTGTCGTGTTATTACCGATGTTATAGGCGCATAAGAGGAGATACTAAATAATGAAATCAATACAAAGTAAAATTTTATTAGTTGTAATTTCAGGGTTACTTATAATAACTGCTGTGGTTTCTGCAATTGCCGTAAGTATGACTCACGAAATTATGCATAAGGATGCCGATAGAATTTTAAATAATGTTACCCAAAAAGAAGCAGCATATATAAACGATGTTTTGGGGGATATGAAAAAATCGGCTACAATAATGCAACATTATGCAAAAACTGAAATCAACGATATTGATGATTTGAAAAACGCTGAATTTCTGGAAACATATCTTGAAAAAAATAAGAAAATGTTTTCTGAAATAGCTATTAATACAAGCGGTGTTGAAGGCTATTTCATGCGCATAAACCCCGAGTATACAGATGGTAAAACAGGGTTCTACAATATTGTAAATGAAGATTCTACAGTAAGGGAAATGCAGATAACAGACCTTTCGAAATATGACCAAAATGATACCAAAAACGCTGGATGGTATTATACTGCGGTAAAAGAAGGAAAGGCAGTTTGGTTAGAACCATATTATTTTCCCGGATATGAAGAACTGTTAATTTCGTATACTATTCCCGTATATTTCAATTCTAAACTTTTGGGCGTTATTGGATTTGATATGAATTTTGGCTATCTCGTTGACAGAATAGACAATATATCTGTATATGAAAACGGTTATGCGGTCTTGTTGGCGAGTGACGGCAAAACTAATTATAACGAAATAAATGCTGAGGATAGCAAAAATCCTCACACAAAAGCAACCGCTACTTTACAAAACGGTATGTATCTTGAACTTCGTGCCGATTATAAGGATATCCAAAAAGATATTCATCCAATGCTTCTTAGAATTGTTTTGGCATTTATTACTGTTTTATTTGTATCAATTCTATATACAATCTTTGTTACCTATAGAATAGTTCGTCCGTTAAAACAGCTTACTTATGCTGCAAAGGAACTCTCTGATGGGCTTGATGAATCAAAGCTTTCTCAACTTTCTGTTAATTCAAAAGACGAGATAGGTACTCTTTCTGTGGTTCTTAAGGACACATACAAAAAAATTCACGAATATACTACATACATAAACGCGCTGGCTTACAGAGATTCCCTTACAGGTATTAAAAACAGTACTGCGTATACAGAGGCAATATCTGCTATCAACAAAGAGATTAATTGTGATAATCCGCGTTTTGGAGTTCTTGTTGCAGACATAAATAATCTCAAACAAACTAATGATAAATACGGACACGATGTAGGAAATGAGCTTATAATTCATACATCGAGAATACTTACAGATATATTTAAAGAAAGCTCTGTATTTCGTATCGGCGGCGATGAATTTGCCGTAATACTTAAGAATAACGACTATAAAGATTATCACAACCTGTTAGTTAAATTTGATGTAGCTTGTTCGGAAGATTTTATTACTGTTTATGAAAACAAAATTTCTGTATCAATAGCTCGCGGCGTTGCTTCATATAATCCTGATGTTGACAGAATATATGAAGATGTTTTTGCAAATGCCGACCACGCAATGTACCTTAATAAAGAAGAATCCAAAAAACTTGCTTTAGTTTAATGTTTGTAATTTTTATAATGCCGCAAAACACCGAAAATCAAAGTGTTTTGCGGTTTTATATTTATTTGTTTATGGTGTTCTCTTGACATTTTCCCCGCCGGCAGATGCACCATAACAGATTCCCGCGGCACTGTGTTCGCCCTCTGCCGGCACCAAGTCAATCGTGTGCGCACCATTTGCACCCATACTATCTAAATACTCTGCAATTTGGGTAGAAGGCGTGATAGGGTAGTAGCCCATTACATGATAATTGATTTGTTTTGCAGCATATGCTGCCAGCTCATTACCGCTTTCAAATAGCAGTTTTTGTTCTGCTTGCGTCATTACATTAGTCCTCCATCTACACGCTTCTCATCTAAATAAGATTCGCTTGTGACCCAAGGATCAGCGCCAGTTGGCTCAAAATCAAGGTCGTCTACGATCAAATCCTTGTTGCGTACAAACCATTTTTTATTTGGGTGTTCCTGTTCTTTTCCGGCAACCAAGGCCTCGGTCGGACATACATCCACGCAGCGCAAGCAACCTTTGCAATGATGATAGTCAAGACCTCTATTCATCATAGAAGGCTTGCCGCGATATTCTCCGGGCAAAAACTGAAATACCATATCAGGGCAGGCGGTATCGCACAAGCCACAATGAATACATTTTTCCGGTAAAAACAGCGGAATAAATCCTTCTCTGGATGGGGACAAGTCATTAGATACTGTACTGCCAAAATGCGTGTTGGCGCCACCTAATGGAGCATTCTCATATCCCCACTTACTGCGAACTTCCCGATATGGTATTATTTCATAATGCCCATCGGGTTTAAATGTCTGACTTTTTAGACTGTTATATCCCTGTTCAAGTCCTGCAATATTATTTGGAAGCATTGTCGGATACTTTTTTCCCAACGTAGCCGAAACCAAATCTTTTACCGCTTCAAGCGGGATAAAACCCGATGCTTTGGCAACGGCACCAAGCATCACCATGTTCACACGGCTTTTACTCTGTAAAGCTAACTCCAAAGCATCTATACAACACACGGTGCCTGCGTGTAAGCGTAATTGATCGCGGACTTCCTGAGGGGTGGAATCTGTATTTACTACAACAATACAATTTTCTTCGACAACGGCAGTGACCGGAAGTGTTTTTGAAAGCGCACGATGGAATAGCACCAAAAGATGAGGACACTTAACGGGGCTGTTGTGCAGAATATCATGTTCTGATTCACTCCAACGTACATATGACTTAACCGGTGAACCACGCTTTTCAGAGCCGTAACTAGAAAAGACCGCAGCGTTAAGGCCTAAATATGCAGCGCCCAATTCGCCGAGCAGTTTTCCGCAGAGATTGGCTCCCAGTCCCCCAATACTTTCAAGCCGCATTTCATAGCAACCATTTTCATTAACCGACGGGAGAGTAATCGTATATGTGGGGTTACTTTTGTTTTTTTGTTGCATGCTGTCCCATAGCAAACTCCTTTTGTTTTATTTTAGCATTCGCACAACGCAGTCTATTATACGAAAAATTGGTGTGCATAGTATGTAAATACAGAGAAAAAATATTAACACCATAAGTATTGGAGGAATAATAGTGAAACGTGATGAAATGCCGATAGGATTTTCAATGGCCCTGGCACAAAATCCTGAGGCTATGCAAAAATTTGCAATGTTAAATGAAAACAAAAAGCAGGAAATAATAGCTGGGACACATTCAGTTAAATCAAAAGAAGAAATGCACCAGTATGTGAACAAGCTCACATCAGAAAATTAAAGCCGTAGGCGAAACACATCGCCTACGGCTTTAATTTTAATTTTTTAGGGAGGGATATCTCCTTACCGTCGTTTTCTATCTGATTACTAAGGCTTTATACGCCATAAGGTGGAAAAATTCATAAATGTGTGCTATAATATATTTATGTATGTATTGATTTTACTGAATGATGATAGATATATTACTGTTTCAGAAAAGAGGCAATTATACTATGAAAACAGTTATTATTGGAGGCGTTGCCGGCGGAGCAACCGCCGCAGCCCGCATACGAAGACTTGATGAAAAGGCAGAAATCGTGGTGTTTGAGCGCTCGGGATTCATTTCCTACGCCAACTGTGGTTTGCCTTACTATATCGGAGACGTGATTATCGATCCCGAGGAACTGACGCTCCAGACTCCCGAGAGCTTTTTTTCCCGATTCCGCGTGGATATTAAGGTGCGCCACGAGGTGACCGCCATCCATCCCGACAGAAAGACGGTTTCGGTGAAGAACCTGGAAACCGGAGAGGAATTTGAGGAAAGCTACGATAAGCTCATCCTTTCTCCCGGTGCAAAGCCGATTCAGCCTCGTTTTCCGGGTTTGGGAATCGACAAGCTGTTCATGCTGCGTACCGTGGAAGATACCCTGCGGATAAAGGATTATATCAATAAAAATTATCCCCACTCGGTGGTCTTGGCAGGCGGCGGCTATATCGGTCTTGAACTTGCGGAAAACCTGCGGGAACTGGGCATGGATGTAACCATCGTACAGAACGGTAAGCAGCTGATGAAACCCTTCGATGCCGATATGGCATCCTTCATCCATAATGAGATGCGTAAGCATGGTATCAAACTGGCTCTTGGCCACACAGTTGAGGGCTTCCAGGAAAAGGATGGCGGTGTAGATATTCTTTTGAAGAGCGAAGCGCCTCTCCATGCGGATATGGTGGTTCTTGCCATCGGAGTTACACCCGATACGGCATTGGCAAAAGATGCAGGATTGGAACTTGGTATAAAGGACAGTATCGTGGTCAACGATCGAATGGAGACCTCGATCCCCGATATTTACGCCGCAGGAGACGCGGTACAGGTAAAAAACTTCGTAACCGGTGAGGATGCTTTGATCTCGCTTGCAGGTCCTGCCAATAGGCAAGGGCGCATCATCGCGGATAACATTTGCGGCGGCGATAGCCGATATAAAGGTTCTCAGGGAAGTTCGGTCATCAAGGTCTTTGATATGACGGCAGCGCTGACCGGCATCAATGAGCGAAACGCAAAAGAAAGAGGTCTTGACGTAGAAACTGTCATCCTTTCGCCCATGAGCCACGCCAGTTATTATCCAGGCGGCAAGGTGATGACTGTGAAAGTGGTCTTTGAAAGAGAAACCTACCGTTTGCTTGGCGCACAGATTCTGGGCTATGACGGTGTGGACAAGCGCATTGACGTGTTGGCCACCGCTATTCGTGCGGGAATGAAGGCGACGGACTTAAAGGATCTTGAACTTGCCTATGCACCTCCGTATTCTTCCGCCAAGGATCCCGTGAATATGGCAGGCTTCATGATTGACAATATTGCAAAAGGTGTGCTGAAACAATGGCATATTGAGGATGCGGAGAAGCTTCCCCGTGATGGTAGCGTAACACTTTTAGATACAAGAACAGTGGGCGAATACCGCCGTGGGCACATTGAAGACTTTCGTAACATCCCTGTAGATGAGTTGAGAGAGCGCTTGAATGAGATTGAGAAAGGCAAACCTGTGTATGTCATCTGCCAAAGCGGTCTGCGCAGCTACATCGCCTGTCGTATTTTAGAAGGAAACGGATATGAAGCCTATAACTTCTCGGGTGGATTCCGCTTCTATGATGCGGTTATGAATGACCGTGCACTGTTCGAACGAGCAACTGCCTGCGGTATGGATGACTAAAAAAGATCGGAGTAGAGAACATTATATTTTCGTATAATAATTGAAATTTTTATAGTTTTGTAGTACAATATAATTAAATATTGAAAATGGAGGAAAGACTATGTGTGATAACAATAAGTTCTACATTTGCGAGCACTGTGGTAATTTGATCGGAATGATCCACGATGCAGGTGTTCCTATGATGTGCTGCGGTCAGAAGATGATAAGGCTTGAGCCCGGTGTGGTTGAGGCAAGCCACGAAAAACATATTCCTGTTGTCAGCGTAGATGGGAATACCGTAACGGTAACCATAGGTTCTGTGGAGCATCCTATGGTAGACGAGCACAGCATTCTTTGGGTGTATCTTCAGACTGACAAGGGCGGTCAGCGCAAGTGTCTTGAAATTGGCAAGGCTCCCGTTGTTACCTTTGCTCTTGCTGACGAGAAGCCGGTTGCGGCATATGCTTACTGCAATCTTCACGGATTGTGGAAGGCAAACGCAGACATCGAATAAGGAGATGATAAATTATGATGAACGCAAAAGTACATGAGCTGTTAAACAGCCAAATCAATAAGGAGTTTTACTCCGCCTATCTTTATCTGGATTTTTCCAACTACTTTGAGGACGCAGGTCTTGACGGATTTGCAAACTGGTACAAGATTCAGGCACAGGAGGAGCGCGACCACGCAATGCTGTTCTATCAGTACCTCCAGAATGAAAATCAGAAAGTAACACTTGAAGCAATTGCAAAGCCCGACAAGACGTTTACATGCCACATGGATGTGCTCAAGGCAGGTCTTGAACATGAGGAATACGTTACTTCGCTTATCAACGATATCTATGCTGCGGCATACGATGTAAAGGATTTCCGCACTATGCAGTTCCTTGACTGGTTCGTAAAGGAACAGGGCGAGGAGGAAACCAATGCCAACGATATGATTACAAAGATGGAGCTGTTCGGCTCCGATCCCAAGAGCCTTTATATGCTCAATCAGGAGTTGGCAGCAAGGGCATATACGGCTCCCTCCTTGGTTCTCGATTAAAAAAGAAAATCGGAAGCTGAATAAAACTTTTTAAGATTAGGATGAGGGACGACCATTCGTTGGTCGTCCCTCTTTATTTGCAGTATAGAAGAAAGAAAATATCCGGAGATAGATGTGCCACTTTGCTACCAATTATCTTGCCGCCACTTAGGAGTCTAATGACAGGAGAAAATTGCTACATAACTTTTTAAAAAGCGCCGCATAAATGTTTCAAAAATATAAAAATAGACCGAAAGTGGAGGATGAACCTTCATTTTCGGTCTTTTTTTGGTCGAGATGACAGGATTCGAACCTGCGGCCTCTGCGTCCCGAACAGCAAGATATAGTTGTTATTTAGTCATTTATACTACATATAGTGGTTTTTATTCCGAAAAACCATCGTCTTTGAGCATCTTGTCTCCAATGTTTCCGTGTGCTCCATACGGCTCTGTGGGTTGAAATGTGGTCGTGAAAACAATAAAAATTCCAATCCAAAACAACAGAATAACACAACAAAAATATGTGGTCATTTTAAGACTGGCCAACCGTAACGGTATTATACCTTATCTCTGACGTGAATTCAAGTGGGTAAAAATTACTACGCATTAACCAAAGAAAAGGCAAATGCGCAAAACTTTAAGCAGAATGTAAAACAGGTAGAAAAAATCACAATTATATGTTATAATAACAAAGGAATATTTTAAGGAGGCGCAATATGGCAAAATTAGAGCATACTTTGAGCGGTGATTTTAATCAGTGGCTCAGAAAAATCGAAGAAGGTATTTTGAACGGCAGTATGTCTGCCTCGCTTGAAGACTCCAGTGATTTTCGTAACGGTGATGCTCGTTGCAGTGTTCGTGTCTTTGAAAGGTACAGTTACGCTGGCGGTAACCGTGTAAGCCTTAGCGTAACGCTTTTTCAGAACGGTGATGGCCCTATCAATCTTTCTGCTATTACAGCCGGAGGAAGTCAGGCATTGTTCTTTAAGGTTAACACATGGGGCGAGGAAGCATTCCTCGATAAGTTGAGAGAACTTCTATAAAGGCGGTGCAGATATGAAAAAGGTGAACATTTATAGATTTTTATATGCTGTGTCCGCTCTCTTAGTATTAGGCTTTGCTATACATACAATTGTTGATGGATGCAGATATAACAGTATGCTTACTTCGTTTCCTTTCTACGCTTTTGTACTCGTTCATGCGATTGAGTACATTGTACCGAGCATTATCGTCTTTATAGTTGCTATAATAGTTAAGAAGAAGTTTACTAACAAAGAGGAAAATAAAAAATGATACTTGAACTAAAAAACATAGAAAAATCTTTTGGAGAGAAAAAAGTTCTCACCGGAGTTTCATTCAAAGCTGAAGGCGGCAAAGCCTTTGGTCTGCTTGGAAGAAACGGTGCAGGTAAAACCACCTCTATTCGCATTTTGATGGATGTGTTTCCTGCAAACAGCGGTGAGGTGCTGATTGACGGTCAGCCTATCAATTACGATAAAATTGGTATCGGCTATCTTCCCGAAGAAAGAGGTCTGTACCCGAAGAAAATAATAATTGACCAACTTACATATTTTGCAGAACTAAAAGGCATGAGTAATAAGGATGCCGTAAAGTCTATTGACTACTGGCTCGAAAGACTCGGCATGACTGAATATCGTAACAAGCGCCTTGATACTCTTTCAAAAGGTAATCAGCAGAAAATTCAGCTTATTACGGCTCTTGCTCACGATCCCGATATTGTTATTCTCGATGAGCCTTTCTCCGGTCTGGACCCTGTGAACGCAATGCTCTTAAAGGATGTAGTAAAAGAGCAGATTGCTAAAGGAAAGATTGTTCTGTTCTCAAGTCATCAGATGAGCTACATTGAAGAATTCTGCGATAGCATTGCTATCCTTAATAATGGAGTGGTTGCTCTGCACGGTGATTTGCACGATATTAAGCGTGACTATCCCCGTGACCGCTTGGTTGTCCGCACTGAAAATCCCGATGCAATTATATCTGATTTCGGATCTTCCTGTTCAGTAATGGATAACGGTAGTTTAATGATTCATCTTGCCAAGCCTGACGACAAGAAAGCTACTATGACTCATCTTGCCCAAAATTACGATATAGATGAGGTAAAGGTGTTTGAACCGTCCCTCAATGATATTTTCGTAGAGGTTGCCGGTGATTCGGTAAAGGAGGCCTAAAAGATGAAACAATTTGGTAAAATACTTAAATTTGAATTAAAGTCCTATTTCAAAAACAAAGCTTTTGTTGGAATAACAATTTTTCTTGTTTTGTTGATTGCAGTGGTTATGTTTTTCCCTCGCATATCAGCACTATTCAAATCGGACAATACAACAGATGCAACCGATGAAATGTCGATAATGCTTATTAAGACCGAGGATTCTACGCAAAAAGAAATGCTCAAAGCGACATTTGAAAATGCATTTGCCAATTATGATGTGCGGATTACCGATGACAGCGTAGATGTGATTAAGTATAAGATTACATCAGGCGAAGCTGAGTGTGCCTTTGTAATGACAGGTGCTACCGAATATACCTACTATGTAGAAAATCTTACGATGTATGATAGTAACTCTGTAATGGCAGATGAGGTATTGCAGCAGGTCTACCAAATGAACGCTATGATAAATGGCGGTATGACCGCAGACAAGGCCGGAGAAGTAATGAATATCCAAATCAACGGTACTGTAGAGAGTCTCGGTAAAGACCAAATGCAAAACTTTTTCTATACATACATTATGATTTTTGCCTTGTATATGGTAATCTTACTGTACGGTCAGATGGTAGCAATGAATGTTGCGACAGAAAAAAGTTCAAGAGCAATGGAAGTGCTTATTACAAGTGCCAAGCCAATAAGTATGATGTTCGGTAAAGTAATTGCTTCGTGCATTGCTGGACTTGTGCAGCTCGGTGCAATATTCGGCTCGGCTTTGTTGTTCTATAATGTTAATAAATCCCATTGGGGAGATAACATGATTATAGATTCTATCTTCAATATTCCGCCCGAACTGTTCGCATTTATGCTTGTGTTTTTCTTGCTCGGTTTCCTTATTTTCGCTTTCTTGTTTGGTGCAATTGCATCTACAGTTTCAAAGCTCGAAGATATTAATACCGCAGTTCAGCCTATAACATTTCTGTTTATTTTCGGATTTATGGTTGTTATCTTCTCTATGACAAGCGGAAACGTAGATAATGTATTGATGAAGGTTTGCTCCTATATTCCGTTTACATCACCAATGGCAATGTTCACAAGAATAGCAATGAGTACAGTACCTTGGTATGAGGTCGCAATATCAATAATAATTCTAATCGGCTCTACCATAGGAATCGGAATTCTTTCCGCAAAGATATATCGTGTTGGAGTTCTAATGTATGGAACTGCTCCTAAACTCAAAAACATTATTAAGGCTGTATGGAAGGCTTAGCAATATAATTTTAATCATACTTAGTAAAAGTAAAGGCATCGCATGACTGCGATGCCTTTATAATTTCTTAATTCTCACACCAAACAGTGATATACTTTGCCTTATTATTTTTAGTAAGCCATCGGTAGTCGCCGTCAATAGTGTTTCCAACTTTAATATCATTTAAGGTAACATCAGGATCATCCTCATGACAAGGCATAACTTTGGTCTTTTCGTCAGCAACAACCGTGTATGATATACCTCCGGATTGTTCGATATGAAATGTTGTTTTGCTATCGTCAATATCTATTTCGGTAACCGTCCCACGAAAATCAAGAGTCTTTGGTGGAATGAATATTATTACACCGACAATAATAACTGCAATTAATAGACAGCCGATAATTGTTATTGCTTTCTTCATATATCTCACTCCTTAGTTTCATGCTCATAGAAGGTTAGTGTATAATCAGCGATATTTATTATTAATGTTTTTGCACTGCTTCCATCGGCATACGATGTGAGTCCGGTAACTATAGAACCTTCTGAATCGTTTATTTTAAGCTCGTAGTACCGTGAATCAGGACTTGTGTTTATTTGCCTATAAGTTCCGCTATAAGTTACATCGTTGGTTTTATCGTTAATTGTTAGTTTGCCGTTGTCAGCATACATAACACAAACAATTTCCGAACCTTCACCAAAAGCAGATACGGTTTCCTTTGATCCGTGTGTCATCTCGCCTTTATCATTTAAATTTAATGCAGATGAAAGTTCCCATGTACAGTCATCAATAGACACCAAATCACTATCACAGCCAACAAGAGAGAGCATAAATATTGCACATAGCAGAAACGCAAATATCTTCTTCATTTAGATTTATCACTTCCATTTAATTAAATTTGGATTTATATCTGTTGGATGACAGTCTGAAATAAACGTATCGTTAGTTCTTCCTAAATCTAAGCTGGTGTTGTATTTTCCGTAATACAAAATTCCGCTTTTATCATAGACCGAAACAAAGAAATCACACAATTCATATCCTGTGTCTTCCTCAAAACAATTTCCAACAATAGCAAGTTTGCCGTCCTTATAATCCATACAATCGGCAACCCCAATATCATGAAATTTCTCATTTATAAAACTTGCTTTTCTTACAGAGAAATCTACAGTATAAACACCGTCTTTTGCAGAAATAACTGTGATATCGTTTTCTGTATCAGCGACAATAAAATCATCATACTCATACACTGAACCGCTACCTTGTTCTTCTTTTATAAGAATTTTCTGTGCAGCTTTCATTGTCTTTATATCAATTACAGTCAGGTAAAAAGATTTATCCTCCACAGTAAATAGTAGAAGTTGTTTATCATCCTTACTCATTGTTATATGTGATACGATAGTTTTACTATCAAGTGGAAAGACGGTCTCGATTTTATCTGCAATAATACCCGTTCTACTCGCGCTATCACCACCGGCGTAATAAAAGGAATAAATTCCATAACCGCCCGGAATTAAACTCGTATCAACATACTCAATTTCATCAGTGTTATTTTTTGCATCCGAGTATTTATAATTATGGATTGTAAAAAAGCATCTTCCCCATTTCCGAGCGACAGTTCCTATAGCGGATAAATTGAAACATCCCATTTCATCTGTCCCTGTGCTATAACTGTGACCATCCTCTCCTTTTTCAACACTAATTGTAACAGTATCTGAATCAAGGACTGGTATTTTTAAATACTCTCTGAACTTCTCTGTTACATACAAGGCATCATAGGGTTCACCTTTAAGCACATCACCATATTCATATCCTGTCCAATGAGTATACGGTAGATCAAAACCGACACCTACAGGATAATAGTCATAATAATCTTTTAAGTATACCTTTTTGGATTTTTCTACTCCGAGTTCTGCGGAATCAAAAAGTTCCTTGTATGCTTTTTGTATTCCTTTCTGTTCCGAAGCGGGTAGGTCATCATAAAAGCCATATTCAATGCCGTTATCAAGAAAAATACCCTCGTGCCTACGGTTAGCACTATTATTCTCGTGCTTTTGCCTTGGATAAAGATTGAATTTTGTATTGGCTTTTGAATCGTTGCTAATAGCAAAATCCGTTTCCCAATATAATCTATAGTTCAGATGATTTTTTGTTTTAATATCAAGACCTTCTGCGTAAGACCTATCTCCATAAAGAACATTTTCGGTAATTACAACTTGGTCTCGTTCAGAATTAATGGTTGCTGCAACAACACTTACCACAGAACAGGAAAGAAGGACAAGAGCAGTTATGAGTGCATAAACTTTCTTCATTCTTCACCATCTCCCGATATTTCATCTAATGCGCGACTTACACGGTCGGCACGGTAATGATAGGTTTCTTTAATGTAACTCATCAAGGATTTACCGTTTTCCTCAAGCTCGGAGGTTGTTATATCTCCAACAATCTCACCTTTGCGTATAAGGATCGCACGACCAATAAAGTCCGATACTTCTTCAATCAAGTGTGTTGAGAGAAGAACGGTCTCGTGAGGTTCAAGAATACCAAGCAATACCTTGTAAAAGTCCTCACGATTAAAGACGTCATTCCCTGCAAATGGTTCGTCCATCAAAATATAATCGGCACCTTGACATAAAGAGAGGATTACTTCAAACTGATTTTTTTGTCCCGTAGAGAATCCTTTTACAACCTTGTTCATGGGCAACTCGAAGAATTCCATTAACCCGTTAAACCGTTTTTCAGAAAACTTTGGAAAATGTTCTTTGTAAAATTCCATGTGTCCTTTGGGAGAAAGGTTTGGAAAAAAGGAGTGTTCATTTGTTGCAAAAGAAATTTTTGCAATATTTTTTGTTGTAATCGATTCGCCATCAAGCGTGATTTCACCACGATACATAATAAAACCAAGAATGCACTTCATGAGCGTTGTTTTACCTGCACCGTTTTCGCCGAACAATCCAATGATTTCTCCCCTTGGAAGTGTTAAATTGACCTGTGAAAGAGCAGGTTTTCCCGAATATGTTTTTGTAACATTTTTAATTTCAATCATTAGAATAACCTCCATAAGATTTGCCACTGATCAGGTAACAAACACGCTTTTGGTGTTACAAGCATATAAATAGCAAAATAAATCATTAGTAGTATGAAAGCCGTAATGAAACATAAAACCACAACAATGCTCGGAATGGCTAATGCTCGAATATGAAGTTCCGATTTTTTGGGTAATCTCTTCATCAGATAAATTGACATGCTTCCTTGTCGGTAGTAAATGTAATGATAGACAATAAAGCCGAGCATTATGACCGACAAAATTGCAAAACCTATGAAACTGTGACCGAGCAAAGCTCGGAAGTACGGCATTTCGGCATTAACGTTTAGAAGGTGCTTACCGTTTTGGTAAACAAACAAGCTGTTGTAGGCTTCAACATACTTAGCAGCCCAATAAAAAACACTGTAGAGTATTGATAAAATTATACCCCAAATAAAAATTCTTTTTTCTTGTTTTAATTCCATGCCCGGTGGAGAGTATCTGTCTAAAAAATTACTTATCATAAGATTCCTCCTTATGATAGATATCATAAAGCGATTTGCAAACCACTATTACGAAAAGGAATATTGAAGCCACAATATTCTCGACTACACCAATCCCTGTAATAAAAAACAGCAACATAAAGATTGAAAGCGGAACAATAAACGGACTGTGCTTTCTTCTGCGCTGTATATATGGGAACTCTGCGGATGCAAATCCCAAAGATATAAAGAGCAGAATATTACGAATCCAAAGCATAACCTCGGAAAGCGGTAAAATGGTATGAAAAAAATCACTTCGATAGGAAGATAAGAATATGGATTGATTATTTACAAATTCAGTTGGTGTTTTCATTGTATACCATACGCTGAAAACATAAAGAATACCGACTTGTACTGCCCACAAAATCAAATAAGATATAATATTGAATATTGCTTGGCAGAAAAATACTGCTTTTTCACTTACTGATAATCTGCGGAGAGTATAACCAACCTTAGAACTGAACTCCGTACCCGGCAGACAAAGAATAACTGTAATTAGGATGAATGCCGCAGCCAAGCAAAGATTAATATGGCTTGTGTCGATATAATGTTCAAATCTGCCTATGCCTTCGGATGACATTGTGGGAATATAAGCATACGCAAATAAACCTGTTTCGGCTAATATCATTAATAAGATTATACCGAGTATTTTATATATTGAACTTTGAGCAAACAGACCAAATACTGAAAGATATTTTTTCATTTCATTTCACCTCATTCCCAATAGTTCTCAATCAAAGCAACAGCCTCTTCCTTTGAGAGTCCCATCTGCTTTAAAGAATTCACTATTGATGTTGCATCGCTTTCGAGAAGTTGTTTACGAACAAGAGAAATTGATTTATCAGTCAAAATCATATAACTTTTGGCGCCGGAATGTGATTCCATCAATTTCTCTTCCTCAAGAATACGGTATGCTTTCTGAATGGTGTTTGGATTAACTCCAAGCAAAGCCGAAAGAACTCTTCGAGAAGGAACTTCGTCACCGTTTACAACAACACCCGAAACAATGTCTCTCTTAATGTGTCGGACAATTTGCAGATAAATAGGAATACCGTCTTCCGCAATAAAATTATCAAACGAAATCATGGTGTAAACGCACCTTTCTATCAATTAACCGTATCACACGACTAACACGGTTCAACTGTATTATATCAGTGACACGGTTATTTGTCAATAGTCAACTCGAAAATTATTGAAAAGATTACCCTCATATGATATAATTTAGTAGAACGAAGAAACGGAGTATTATATATGAAAAAATTATTGTTTGGTATTTCTTTAATACTTTTTTCGACATTTTTGGTTGTACTTGATAGAGATTATATGTTGCCCGGAATCGTACAATATGTTTATGCATTTACACCTATAATTGGTTTGGTATTTTGTTTTATTGGACTGTTTGAAAAAGAAGAAACGAAATAATTTAAATGTTTCGACATTTTAAAAGCGAGGCAAATTAGAATGACAAAACTTACAAAGAAAGAAAAATTATTAATTATAATTAGTCTTGTAATTATAATTGCGATCGGCTCTGCATTTGCGCATCTATACAACGAAAAAAACAATTGGCATAATGTAGCTGCCGAATACAATCGAAATCAGTGGTCAGAGATTCATTCAATATCTCTACGAATGAAAGAACGTGGTTTCACACAAGAAAGCATAGCGGAAATGTATCCTTATATAAATGCTAAAATTTTTTCAGCTATGTCGGGAATGTATCCTTCCTTTGACGGTAAATCTCCCTATTATTCTGTGTTGGGAACATACTATGTGTCATTGGCTCAAGATATATGGCTTAATAAGGATTGGACAGATGAAAAGATGCAGAAAGCCATTGATTTATTTGAGGATGCTACTCTTGACCTTGAAGAACTTTCTTTTGATATATTGGAAATGTCCGAAGAAAGAAAAGATAAAATGGCATTAAGAAAAATTGGTTCACCAATATATAATGAAGCCGAGAAAATGGTTAAGGAATATTGCAATAAATACGGGAAACTGATATCCACTTTTAACCAATCACACTAAACTCATATCACACTCTTTGCAAATACAAACATTAATTAACGACAAGGAGAAATCAAAGATGCTATTTAAAAAAGAATTATTTATAACTCGTGATATGAAGCAATACAATAATATTGTTTCTGTATTGTCAAAAAACGGAATTAAATATATTACTGTTATGAATTCTCCAACAAACCCATCGAGATATCGTGGTGTACCCCTCATAGATAGTAGTGTCCTTCATGAAGATAAAGTGTTTGTCGCAAGAAAAGATTTTGAATTTGCAAAAGAATGTATAAACAAATAAATTTAGGGATATCCTTGCCATCTGAAAGGATATCCCTTTTTATATAGAACATCAAAAGAAAATATGTTATAATTTTTATAAGGAATTATATACACCTCAGTTGTATAATAAGTGAAAGGGTTCAGACGTGAACTCTTAGTCAGGAGGAAATCCTATGGATAACGGTGCAAGTAGCTACCGCCGTTTCCTTAATGGTGATGAGAGTGCCTTTGACGAAATAATGAAGGAGTTGTTCGATAACCTTGTGTTCTTCGTTGACCGTTATGTGCATGACATCCACGCAGCCGAAGATATTGCCATCGATGCCTTTTCGGATCTGGTGGTTAATAAACATCGGTACAATTTCAAGGTAACGCTTAAAACATATTTGTTTATGCTCGGTCGCAGCCGTGCTCTTAATTACATAAAACACCGCAAGGTAATAAATTTTGTAGAGCTTACGGAAGCGGATAATATATCAGCCGAGCAAGAAACACTTGAAGAAATCATCCTCGCAGATGAGAGAAAGCGTATTGTAAACAACGCTCTTAACTCTCTGACGGATGATATGCGTGTTGTTGTACACTTAATCTATTTTGAAGACTTGTCCTATGATGAGGCGGCCAAGGTTATGAAGAAGAATCGCAAACAGGTTGATAACCTTTTATATCGTGCCAAAAAGGAACTTCGCATCATTCTTGGGAAGGATGGTGAGCTGTTATTATGAGAAACTTTGATGAAAGAAAAGCGGAAATATTCCGCAGAAGCGAAAACAGAATTAAAGAGCGTAAAAGAAACCGCAATCGCATCCTTGCTTTGTGTGTTCCGCTTTGCTTGTGTATCGCAATCTTATCTGTGATATATCTGCCCGAAATGATGATTTCACCCGATAAAAGCAATACCGCCGATGATATAAATATGGCAGGTGGTGTAGAAAATTCATCAGGATTTATCTATACTTCATTTGAAATCACAAGCACTAAAGTAGCAAAGAGCGATACTGACAAACAGAACATTGAAAATATCTATAACATCATCCAATCGGCATTCACGGTTAACGATTATAGTGACGATGTCGAACAGGAAACAACAACGGATAAAAGCGAATTTCCTCAAGAACAGAAACCATCAACACAAAAAGGCGAAAGCACACTCAAAGGCGAAGATAATTACTCCACGGGTTTAGTTGAATCTTTTAGCAAAGGAGTAGCATATACCCTTACCTTTACTGCTGATAACGGACAAAAAATAGTATACATCTTATGCGATAACATTTTAACAAACGAAACAACAAATGAAAGTGTAACTGTTACCGAAGACCAATTAAAAGACTTATATACCAAGGTCTTCACCGTAACCTACGGAAAGGAGTAATCAAAATGAAGAAAACTCGAATTGCAATAATCATAGTGGCGGTTTTACTCTTGATTCTTTTGATTCCTATTCCATCCGGCACAGCAGATGATGGTGGCTCAAGAGAGTTTACAGCATTAACATATAAAATTATCAAATGGAATCACATTGTGGATGCCGATGAAACCTATACAGGTACAGACTTTTATTTATTGCCCGACAATTTCAAAAATATGAGTGAATTATGGGAAGAAAAAGGTATCTCTTCGGGCGCAGGTCAAGTAACAAATAAAGATAATGAAGATGAAGGAATTAACGAAAGTGATGATATAGGCCCCGAAGATTCTGTTTCATCCACACCTGCTGAAAGTTCTTCAAGTCAAGCTGATGATGTGGTCTCTACAGTAAAAGATAAGTTTATCTATGTTCTCTCTGAAAAGACGATAAAGAATACCTATGTGCTTTCAACAGAACATCCCAAAGACCTTAGCAACTTCACTGTTATACGCACATTGAACGATAAGGCGAATGGCATTATAGAAAATCTTCTTGCGGCACCGAACTTTGCAAGTAAGAGCGAAAACGAGTGGGTAAAGTTTAGACCGAGCCGTCCAAATGAATATGCTCTTGCTATTGAGTTCACAGATGACACCTGCTTAATAATCGCAATTCATTTCACCAAGGATAGTGATACTTATTACATCGCTACAGCAGAATTAAACAGCAAATTTAATGAAAGGGCTGATTATTCTTCCCTTGAATACCAAAGAGGTATTGCATCGGAAGAACTTGGTAAATATTTGGGGAACTTAACATTTAATTATAGTGAATAAATCCTTTTAACTCTTTGTGAGAGGAGGAATCTTGATGAAACGAATAATATCAGTTTTAATCTCCCTTGTGCTTGTTTTGTCCCTCTGTGCTTGCCAAAAAGACGGCGCAGACAAAATAGACTTTGACACAGGCTCTATTAAAATCGCTGTGGCACATACAGATTTTGAAGGTATGAACATCCAAATTGTCAATGCTATTTGGACAGCCGAGGAAATCAAGCTCGAAGTCAAATGGAATAACGATACTACTTATGATGTAGTTTATGGAGAGAGTTTTGATATTGAAAAACAAACCAATGGTGAATGGAAAAGCTGTGTAACCCTCGACAACCTTGCTTTCAATGATATAGGCTATGAATTAAAAGCGAAATCCTCACAGAAACAAACATATAATTTGACAGATATGTTTGATATTTCAGAGAACGGCGAATACCGTTTTACAACCTATTGCCATGTGTATGATAAAGGTCGTGGCGGCGAAAGTACGAAATGTGAGATGTGGGCAGCTTTCACCGTATCAAGAACTAACGATGCCGATAAGGATATTAAGAAATCCTTTATTGATTTTGATGCCCAATATATCAGAACAAACGGATATCATGAAGATGTGAAATATCCCGTAGTTAAAGTTATTCGCTCTGTTGATGAGTTGAATGCGTATTATAATGCAAATAAGGATAAGTACAATCTTGAACGCAGAAGTAATCCAGCCTCCGATAGTACAATCGGCTTCCTTGATGCAGTTGATAAATACACCGCAGAATATTTTGAGAAACAAATTCTTGTAATGATTCTGCTTGAAGAAGGCAGCGGTTCAAACCGTCACAATGTAGACAATGTAAAGCACGGCTCTGACGGAAAACTCTATGTCAGCATAAAAAGGGATGTGCCTGAAGTTGGTACATGTGATATGGCTGAATGGCATATCTTAATTGAGCCGGAGAAGGATATCACAGTAGCAAGTGAGTCTGATATAGTTGTATATTTAGATGGTGTAAATCCTAAGACACAACCGACCACCGTTTACGAGTCGGGAAACTTTTCGAATATTTCTCTGACCATACCGCATGATTGGGAATACGAAACAGAAAAAGGAAACAGTGACGGCGAATACTGTATCGCTTTTTGGCCGGAAGACCAAACCGAAGGTAAAATAAAAATGTGGTATTATACCGCCTTTGGTGTATGCGGAACAGGTCTTGAAGAAAAGGAAATCACCGTTGGCAAATACAAAGCTTGGCAAGGAACTTATGATAATAAAAAGGTTTGGGATTTTATCAGTTTCAGAGGTATGCCCGGCTCTTATGTAGTAATGAACGAGGGTGCTGACAAATGGTGGAATCAGTACGGTGATGAAGCAATGGAAATACTCTCTACTGTTAAGATTGCTGAAAACATCATAAATGAAGAACAGGCCATTGAACTTGCCAAAAAGCAAACTACAGCAAATTATGATGATGTAAGCGCAAGATTCGATACAGAAAAAGGTATTTGGACGGTTACGTTATCTTTTAAGAAAGCATCAAATGGTGATGGTGTGCATAGTTACAGAATTACGCATGAAGGCAAAGTTTTAGATGCAGCTTATGGCGACTAAGGAGGTGCTTTTATGAAAAAGAAAATATGGATACCGATATTAGTAGTAGTTATTTTAGCGATTTTGTTTGTGCCGATCCCATCAGGTGCATACAAGGACGGCGGCACAAGAGAATATACTGCACTCACATATAAGATTGTAGACTGGAATCGTTTAACTGACGGTGGAGGCATATACGAAAAAACAAAGGTGTATTTCTTCCCTTATAATTTCAAATCAGTTAGCAGCCTTTGGTATTACGAGAAAGATGAAATTGAAGAAGATGTGCGGTATTCTTTTAACGCTAAAATTTTGGAGATTAACAATAATACCGTAATTGTAGAGCCACTTCCAAGCGAAGCAAATGCCGGAAGTAGTGACAAAATATCTTTTGATACATCCAAGCTTCCGATAATGGAGATTAAGGTTGGAGATTATATTAAAGTAACATATACAGGCGAAATAATGACAACATATCCTGCTCAAATCGATGCAATCAGTTGGGAAAAAGCCAAAGAAGTGCGTAGTGCCGAATATACAGAGCAATGGGTAGAAAAAACCGATGAAAATAAATGGACTGGCAACTATGAATTATTCTCAGACATAAGGATAACCGAGATATATTCAAATTGCTTCTTCGCAAGAACAGTAATCCCATTTCCTTATGAAATTAAACTTAACGGTAAATTGTCGGATGAATGGTGCGTTGGTGACCAAGTAATCTGCTCATACGAAAATACATACTATGATGAGGAAACTCATAAAGTTGAGGCAGATTTTACAGATATAAAAGTCAGCACCTTCCAACTTGAAGAAGGAAAAGCATACAAACCTGTAATCTATCTCTACCCCGAAGAAGAAACAGAAATATCCGTTAAACTTGACCTTAACGGAAAGCTAACCTGCACCTATCCCGAATATAAAGACGGTTGGAAAGTAACTGCGGCACCGGACGGAACACTCACCGATGCAAACGGACAGATATATAACTATCTGTATTGGGAGGGCAAAACAAATACTAACTATGACCTCTCAGAAGGATTCTGTGTTAAGGGCAAAGACACAGCAAAATTCCTTGAAGATGCACTCGAAAAGCTCGGTCTTAACCGCAAAGAAGCAAATGAATTTATAGTTTATTGGCTACCTTTAATGCAAGATAATCCGTATAATATAATCTCTTTCCAAACGGATATCTATACCGATGCAGCCAATCTGAACATCAATCCATCGCCCGACACATTAATCCGTGTATTTATGACATATCAGTCGGCAGATAAGTATGTAGACCTTCCCAAACAGCAGCTCTCCGCTCCCGAAAGAAACGGATTTATAGTTGTTGAATGGGGCGGCACAGAAATCTACAAATAATATTTTTATAAAGTGTCGCTTTATGCGGCACTTTATTTTTGTGACTAAAATGTCACTTACATTGTTTTATTAGACCAAGTATGCTATGACAGCAAAAGGCTTTAACAGGATGATGAACTTTGAGTGTATCTTGTACGGAACAAGGGCATTGCTCTTCGGACTGCCCGTATCTATTGGTATAAGTTACCTTATCCACTTAGCAGTATCCGAAGGATATCAGAAAGACTTTACTCTGCCTTGGGTTGCAATCGGTATTGCAGTGCTTAGCGTATTCCTTGTTGTGTTTGTGACAATGATGTATTCTATGAGCAAAGTTAAAAAAGATAATCCTATTGATGCTCTAAAGAACGAAAATCTGTAATGAAAGAAGGACTGCAAAATGAAAAAGTATATTGTTCCTTCGGTTGTTGCAATCGCCTCTTTAATAACAGTCTGCCTCTGTGTTTTCAGCAGAGGTAGAAAAGCCAAAACAAAGCCGGAGAAACAAGGATGAAAGCAAAGAAAAAAATAATGAAAAATCTAATTGTTGTATTCCTTTGTCTTGCTATAGTTGGAGTAGCAACTCTCCTTATTGTTAACGGACATGTAAAATCCGTTGGCAAAGATAAAATAATCACGGTAGAACAATCGTCAGAACTTGAGGATGTGGATTGCATTATCGTTCTCGGCTGTCAGGTCAAAGATGACGGTAGTCTTAGCCATATGCTTCGTGACCGTTTGATGCGAGGACTTGAACTCTATGAGGCAGGTGCAGCTCCAAAACTTCTTATGAGTGGTGATCACGGACGAGAAGACTACGATGAAGTCGGCGCTATGAAAAAATATGCTACTGACAACGGAGTACCGTCCGAGGATGTGTTTATGGATCATGCAGGTTTTTCAACCTACGAAACCGTTTATCGAGCCAAGGAGATATTCGAGGCCGATAAAGTGATAATAGTAACGCAAGGATATCATCTGTACCGTGCGTTATATATCGCCGAACAACTCGGTGTAGAAGCCTATGGTGTTTCCTCTGACCTTAACACATACGCAGGTCAGTCAATGAGAGATTTCAGAGAGGTGTTAGCAAGATGCAAAGACTTTGCAATGTGTATCTTCAAACCCAAACCGACATATCTTGGCGAAGTAATCCATGTAAGTGGTAATGGAGATTTAACAAACGAAAAATAACAACCCTAAAAAGTGTCGCTTTATTGCGGCACTTTTGCTTTTTATATCAAAAAACGCTGGACTTGTGAAAGGTGTTGTGGTATGTGTTTGTGTTGCAAAAAGGAGGTGCAACGCACATGACAACACTTGAAGATTTGTATTATGGCAACATCAGTCCGCACGAAAGGTACATCAAGCGAGGAACGAGGGTAGACAAACTCGTCAAGCTGATATGCAAGAACGAAGAAGAACTGAACTCTTCCCTCACAGAGAAACAAAAAGAAACCTTTGAAAAGTTCAAAGACTGCGCAAGTGAACTGTCCTGCATCACCGAGCGTGAGGCGTTCAGTTCGGGATTTATCCTCGCAACACGCATAATGGTGGAAGTGATGCAAGGATTGGAGGAGGTCGAGGATATATGAGGAAAATCATAATCCTTCTTCTCTGCTGTGGATTGCTCGTGAGTATGGTAGGATGCGGTGGCACCACCGCACCTCCGCCTACGGAAAGTCCGCCAACAGCATCGGAAACGATAATAACAGAAACACCTACCGAAACAACACCGCCCATAACGGCGGTAGAGCCGACAGAGAAAGAAAAAGAACCTCCCCCGACTGAGAGCAAAGCTCAGGCAACAGAGTCAACTACGACCGCCACAGAGCCTCCAACAATAGAAAAGCTGAAAGAGGAAACAAAGCCTACTGAAATAACAAAACCACCGGCGGCGGAAAATACCGAACCGAAGGTTGAAGAACCTCTAAAAGAGGAAGAAATATATGTGGGAATACAGTGGCCGGAAGTTGATCCTGCGGATATCGAAAGGCTTGTTATAGAAAAGGTTAACGCATATCGCATAGCACAAGGCGATACGGCAGCTATGATGCTCCCCGGACTAACAGAGGTGGCGCGGTACAGAGCAAATGAGCTGACAACAAACTTCTCCCACACAAGTCCCCGTGATGCGTGCGGTGTTCTAAAATACGGCGAATTCGTAAACATGACATTATACGGGCTCACCGCCGAGGACAGTTATTACCAAGGCTTCAACCGAGAAGCCATCGGTATGGGTGACTGGTTCGGCACTGCGGAAAGCATGTCGGATCGTATTGCAGACGGCTTCCATCACAGCAAAGGACACTGGTCGTATGTCGGCAACTCCAAGTATCCCTACATCGCTGTAGGCGTAACCAAAGCAAACGGAAAATGGTATGTCTGCATCTGTATGAGCGAGGAAAATTACGGCGGATAACATAAAATCTCCGAGCAAGTGAGAAATCACCGGCTCGGAGATTTTGCTTATACATATGAAATGATACAAAGCATTTCATATGTATTTCAGAGCAATTCATATGTATTTAGCGCCAATTCATATGTATTTTTGAGGTTTTCATATGTATTTGCCTTTGTAGCGATTTGTTTTGTGCGGATAAGGGTGGGCATCGATGAAGGGATTTCCATTCGATTGTACGGCATCCTTCGGCAATCTGCACAGGAGAATCTATCATATAACCGTTTCCTCTCCGAAAAGCAATGCTAAATCTGCGAAAATTCTGCCGTTACCTGTGCAATATAACAGGAGAATTTATACTCTAAATTTTTATCAAAAAACAGGTGGTTTGTACCAAATTGTTGCACAAACCAAAAACCGCATAAACACTGGGTTTTTGAGGTGAAAATCAATCGAAATTTTTGCAAAAGTGGTTAAAGCCAAAATGTAATAGAAACCTCTTTTTTGATGGGTAAAAATTACTACGCATGAACCAAAGAAAAAGGATTTTATTTTCTTAGCTTTGCTATTTTTCGCCGTTCCAATTCCTTATATATTAATTTTTCGGATACCTTATATCTGCTGACACCGTAGCTTGTGCGATCACGGATAATAATATCCTTCGGCAGCTTGCTTAATATTTTCTTACTAAAAGTTGTACCACCAAAAAAGGCATCAAAGGAAACTACAGGTAGAACCACCCACTCTATCTCATCATCAATATTTGCAAGATAATAGGCTACAAGATAAGAAACTTTATCCCGTATTGCATCATCAACAGCAGATAATTTTTTTAATATATTCTCCGGCAATGTTTCGGGATAAATCTTTAATTTGCCGAGTTCCAAGGCATCAGCAATTATATCGTCAAATCGAACAATCCACGCACCTTTTGTTTTTTCAGAAAAGATAGTGATTTGAAATTGAATAACCTTGTTGCGCCATTTTTTATCAAAGCCGCTTTCGATGGCAATCGCATTATCGTATGCACCTTTGCTTGTTTTATTGGGGTTGTTTAAAATATAATCCGCAATACCGTGAATGTGACGGTAAAACCAACCTTGACCATCCTCCGTTACAAGTTCGGGGTACTCTGAATGCAGCTCACGAAAATCACTTTTATACTGCCACTCTTCACGGGTGGCAGTTTCTTTTTTATCGGGAATACTGCACCAAGCACACAGCGCTCTGTATGCTCGGTCAATATCGGGAGAATTACCGCCGTACATATAACCGCGAGCAATGATTGAAAGTATGCGCGGAAATCCTTCAAAATCGAGGATGGTGGCAAATGCAATTCTGCCAAGATAGGAGTAGTCCTGCTTGTTCGCTGAAGAATATACAGGAATGCCTGTATAAGATAAAAATTCTTGCTGTTCGTTAAGCACGGCTCTTCTCCTCCTTTAAAACATTCTCTTCAACATAATCGCAAAGCACGTCCCACATAAAATTGCGTTCATCAAGAGCCACTGCATACATAACAGCCTCGCCCGGCTCCATTGTATTTTCAATAAGCTCAAGACATGTGCGGATAACAGCATCACGGAATGACTCGGCAGGCGGTTTGTTGAGATAACCGTTAAGCATATAATCAAGTTCTTGACTGTCTCCATCTTTGAAAAGTTTTTTGCGTTTCTCAGATTTATTTTCATCATCAATATCGCAAATAATATCGCCGAGCAAACGGAAACCGCCGTGACGGAAATCGCAAAGCAGATCGTAATACCTATAAAAATCAGCATTAGGGAAATGCCGCTTTACAAAATCATAGCGTTCCTCACGCTCCATCAAGTGCCACTTTTCATTGACGATTGACTCACGAACAATAGAAATATACTCCGGCTCAATACCTGCAAAAAGAGAATAAAGTGAATCAGAATCATACTTTATTTCTTGCCCTCTTGAATAGAGAATACGGTTAACATCGTTTTGACGGCTTCTATTGTTGATAGTAACTCGACTTCTGCGGATGCGGTTAAGCGTTTCTTTATAATCCGCAATCAGTCCCTTCATCCAAGAAAGCAATTCTCCGTCAAGCATATCTTTCCAAGCAGGTTGCACCGCAAAGGAAAATAATTTGCTGTCGGGGATTTTTTGTTGCTTAACAGGAACGGTATTATCCTTTAATTTGTGTGCAAGAATCGGCATACGCTCTACATTGGATGTAATGCTGTTCCAATCAGTAGTTGACAATAGCTCTTTCAGTTGTTTTTTATTTGAGGGTTGATACCAAGCCGTTGCAACTTCCTTTTTCTCTTGTAGATTTTTATATTTTAAGAATATGCTTCTTTCTGCTCGTCCGCTTCCTAAATACTCTGAAAGGTCAGGCTTTACACCGCTTTTGCCCGAGTCGATTTCAAGACCGGTAAGGATAGCCAAAGTCTCAACTTCCTTACGGCAACGCTCACGCTCCTCAGCGGTGGAGTTTTCGTTATAAGCAATAATGCTTCTGTCGAGTGCAGCGTTAGAAATCTGACCGATGCGAGAGGAAAATGTATTGCGTATGGTTTCAAACTGTGCAATCCAGTCATTAGCATTGCGAATCTGCGGTTCGGCTGATGGGATTTTTAACAGCGGTATATTACTACGGTGGTCAAGGTCAGCATTTGAATAATTACGGCTGACACATTCGTTGACAAGCGGATCGGAAACCGTGCGAATCATATCACCGTCATAGTCAGCACCGCCCAAACGCTCGGCAGCTAAAATACGAGGGTCTATCATAACTACATCGGTAAGGTGTTTTAAGAAAAAATTGCGCATATTATCCCTTTTTACAAATTCAGTATGAACACGCAATTGTACTTCTTCATTACGAGCAATATGTGGATTTCTAAGAAGTGTACAGACCTGTCCGTTTTTATATTTAGACATTGGTGCATGAAAAGAAAAAGGTTGTAATTTGTTTTCCTTAGCTACCTCATCAAAGGTGCGCTGTCTCTTTTTCTTTTTGCGTTCGTCACTTAAAAGCCATCGCAAAAATTCTATTAAGTCACCCGACAGAAAACGATTGTCACCCTCAACCAATATAGTACCAACGGAATAGTCCTCAAATATTTTCTCGGCTCTTGTTTTCAGTTCATCATGATATACCGACTCGTTTATAAATAATGGGTTTTTCTTTAATATACGCGCAAGTTTATAACGCTTACTTTCCTTATCGTACCCTTTTATTTTTAATACTTTAAGGAAATAGTCAAGGCGATATTCTTTATCGCAACAAAGATTATAGTATTCCGTTTCGGTGAGTTTGGTAAGCCAATGGCGCTGATCATCATTGGGTGAATGATCCCATCCGTCAGGCAAATCTTTAGGACGGAATTCTTCATCAGTTACAGCAAGGGTGCTTATAAACTGATAATTAAGGTCTGTGTATTCCTGCGGAATTACATGGCTGACGTTTGTGATATACAAAGCGTGATTATATTTGCGGAAGGCTTCCCAATAATCCTCCCAAGTCATATCACAGTCCTTAAGCCAACCGTATCCCTTAAACATACTCTTGGTAAGAATAATATCCACATCATCAATACGATGCACTTTACCATAAATATCGGTTATAGATTCAACACCGGTATTGGTTACAAAACGCTTAAAATCAACTTGATGTAGCATACCTTTCACATACGGCATACGTATCTGAAATGAGGTGTGAACATGTTCACCGCAGTATGCTTTATCCATTATCTTGGCATATTCTTTTGAAATCAAACCTTCGCCGTCAAAGGCGGTGATGGTTATATCCTCAACCATTTCCACTCGTTCGTATTTGCGTACACTGCCTTCGCCTGTTGTATCTTTAACAGTTATCACAGGAATATCTTTCTCAACATACTCAGGATTGTCGATGACAATAACACGGTGCGGCTTGTCAATCTCTATATTATCTACACGTGTACCGCTTGAAAGCATCAAGCCGTTGTATGCATATAGCTTAGACAATTGACACGACTTGAGTTCCATATCCATCATAATTCGTTTGCGAACAGGAAAATAAAAATCATGACGAATGAAGGTGAGCTGACATTTGCGGCTCATACTCGCCGAACGCTCAAAAGGAAAATAAAAATCATATCCACCGCCCAAATCTAAACCTATGCCTTGGGGATAGAACATACTTTTTGCCTTCTCCTGTCGGTCGGCATATTTTTCAAAAGAAGCATTACGGTCGAAGATGCCTTCAAAATCTACGATGCAAATAATATCCGAAAGGTCAGCAATTAATTTTTTATCGGTAGGCGTTTTAAAATCTTCACCGTGCAGCTGACACATAATCTGGTAGAACAAAGCGTTATCATCTTGCTCATGCGTTGCGGTATATATTTTGCATTTATCTGTCTGCGCTTTGTTGAGTTCATATTTATAGTCATGAGTAATGCTACCGCTTTTCTGTGCATATCCCATCATACTTTTTGCAGACAATCTGTAAATCTGATATTTAACTTGCATCTGTTTCACCTCGATTTGTTTTCAGTATATCACAAAACATAATAAAACGCAATATGAATACTGCCCCCACTTTTTAAGGTGGGGGCAAATTTTATATTCAGGAAAGGAGTGATGACAGGTGCTCATTGCAGACAATACTCCGCTGTAAATTTAAATACAGCGGTAGAAAACAAAACGCAGGCTCTGCGTTTTCAAATAAGAGAGTCAAATAAATTTTAGAAAGCAGGTAATGCAGAATGAAGAATTCCCAAATTAAATCGTATGACGAGCTACCGCTGTTTCTAAACGCAGACTTGGTAGCAAAAACACTTGGTGTGGCATCGTCCACCGCCTATGAACTCATGCATGAAAAGGACTTCCCTGCGGTGAGAATCGGAAACCGTTTCGTAGTACCAAAGGAAGAATTTCAGGCATGGATAAAAAAGAAGATCGGAGGTAAATGCAATGACTAAAAATTTAATTTATTGGTACAAGGAAGAAGATGTGTTCGAGGCGTTGCGTGAACGCATCCTCACAAAAGAGGTGCAAGAACTTTTTAATAACGCCGAAGAATACAGAGTGTTAATACAGGCGTTTGCCGAACTTACCTACAGCGAAGAAATTATTGTGTTCGGTAAAATTTATTATCAAAATGATTTGCGCCGTATTGTTTGTGATGAATTGGATTCAAGCACCGTGATAGATGCCTATGAGCTTTTCAAAAATCAATACCATTCCAAAGGTGCAAAATTGTTGGCATGGTTGATTTTGCGTGAGCATCTAACCGAAGATGAATTGTATGGACTTATGGTTGAGTATGATTTCGGGAGAGGTGCTTAAATGATTTTTGGTTCACAGAAACGAGATCCGTGTAAAAGTTTTTATATGATACCGAATGAAATAATGCGCCTCGGTTTATCGGTTGGTGAAATCGCAGTATACAACTACCTTATGTATTGCGAAGATCATAACACCTATCAATGTTATCCGAGCTACAGAAAAATGGGTGAGGCTTTAGGTCTCACCCGTAAAACTGTTATGAAGCACGTGAGAAGCCTTGAAGATAAATGCCTTATCTCAACCGAACCAACAACGGTAACGCTGAAATCCGGTAAAAAGCAAAACGGAAATTTGCTCTATACCATCCGTCCCATACAAGAAGCGGTCGACTATTTTAATGCACAGCAGCTACGGAAAGCAGAACGAGAATTGGCACGGCTGAACGTCATCCGTAAACTCGAAGAATACGACCGAAAACACGGTATTATAGACGGAAATCGGTCGTCATTATTTGAAGCGGGTTAAAGTGCGCTATCACGCACGGCACCACGTCGGACGGCAGAGCCGACCGTTTGGGACTTTTAATAGGCGCTGTAAACGCAAAATTATGCTATCTTTAGAAAGGATGAAGAAAATGGATAATAATTACACCTTAACCGTCCGTATGGACGAAAAAATCAGAGATGAAATGCAAGAAAGATTGGGAGAAGCACACGTGCGCTCACTTAATGCATTCGTCTTGAAAGCGATAGATTTTTATCTTGGCTACCTCAGGCAAGGCAAAAACCTGAATTATATTTCACCGATACTTGCCTCAAGTATCAAGAGTGAAATAAAAAATACCGAGCATAACCTCTCGGAAATGGTTTACAAAATGGCGGTGCAAATCACAATGCTCACGCAAGTGGTTGCGGATGATCATGAATTTCGGTCTGAATATCTTGAAGAACTTTACCGTTGGAGTGCTGAAAAGGTTGCATCGACCAACGGTATTATTTCTCTTGAAGATATGCAGCAGAGGGAAAATGTTTATACCGACTACGATTATTTTAATAGCGGCGGAGGTGATTATTAATGCCGAAAATTATATTCACAAGTCGGTATACGCGCAATCCTAAAGCATCGAACTCAGGAAAACTCTTACGGTATATGGCAACGCGCGAGAGCGTAGAAAGGGTGGCGGTTGGTCTCGACCGCTCACCGTCTACAGTTCGCCAACAGCGTTTAATAAAAAATATTCTTGAAGCCTTCCCCGAAACGAAAGACTATCTCGAATATGAAGATTATCTTAAAGAGCCGTGCAAATCTAACGCAACAGAATTTATTGATGCGGTGATTGATAGAAACGTCGACAGGCTTGACGGTGTTAAAAATCTTGTGAAGTATTATGCAGAGCGCCCCGGCGTTGAGAAGTTCGGCAGACACGGTTTATTTTCTCAGACTGATGATAAGATTGACCTTGAAAAGTTGGCCGAAGAAGTTTCAAATCACAAGGGAATTATATGGACTCATGTTATCAGTCTTCGCCGTGAGGATGCCGAGCGACTAAGATATAATAATCCGTCCCGATGGCGTGATTTAATTCGCAGTAATGTTGCTGAGATTGCTGATGCTCACAATATTGATTTGGATAACCTGCGTTGGTATGCAGCGTTCCACAATAAAGATCATCATCCCCATGTGCATCTGATGGTCTACGCCGCCGATTCCAAACAAGGTTGGTTGACGGAACGAGCTATTGATGATATGCGAAGTATGTTCGGTAATGAAATATTCCGCGGTGAGCAGTACCGTCTCTTTGAAATGCAAACAAAACAACGGCAGATGGTGAAGGAAAGGTTCAAAGAAAGAATAAAACACTTTGAAGATAACGGTTATACCTTAACACCTCAGCTTGAGTTTTTATTCTTTAATCTCGCTAAGCAGTTAAAATCGGTAAAAGGTAAAAAGGTTTACGGATACCTGCCGAAAGAGGTTAAGGATACAGTAGATAAAATTGTTGCTGAACTTGCAAAGGACAGTGACATCGCCAAACTTTATTCCAAATGGAATGAAATCAACCGTGAAAAATTATCTTTGTATCACGAAAAGAAACTGCCGGATATTCCGCTTGAGGATAATAAAGAGTTTCGCAGTATTAAAAATGTTATCGTAAAAGCGGCGGTGGAGTTTAATAACACACAGCACAGTGAAAGTTATACTCCCCAGCATCATACCGCCTCTGCTTTCGGCAGAATCCTTTGTCAGCTACTCCGCGCAATCAGTCAGAGTTATGATAACAGGGATAAAAAACTTCGCTCTCAGGTGGACGGCAAACTTCGTTCGAAAATTGCACAGAAGAAGTTGGCTCTCGGCATTCGTCCCGAACAAAGTGATTATGAAAACAGCTATGAACAGAGCATGTAAAAGAGGTTGCGCATACATTTTATGCGCAACCTAAATTTTATTCGAACCTACGGTCAATATTGTCTGGATATTGAAAAGGTTATGTGGTATTGTGTTGTGCTGAAGAAAGGAAGTGATAATATGGCAAAACGCAGACCTAACGGTGACGGAATGGTTAGAAAGGTCAAAGGAAAATGGGAAGGCAGAATCATAGTCGGTCATAAAGATAACGGCTCTCCCATCTTCCGTTATGTGTACGGCAAAACACAAAAAGAACTAACCGAAAAGATGCACCGCAAATTAAATGAGTATGAAGGTGTCGAGCTTACCGAGGACAGCAAAATGACACTCGGCGAGTGGCTGGATGTGTGGCTCGAAAAATATATGCGAAACACCATCCGTCAAAGCACCTTCGATAGCTACAAGTATATAGTCGATGATTATATCAAGCCTAACCTTGGTAATAAAACCATCGCCTTCGTAACTGCCAACGATATACAAAAAATGTATGTCAAGCTCAAAAAGGAAGGCAGACGGAACTACCATCCTAAATTCGGTAAGATCCTTGCCGATTCATCTATCGTCCGCATCCACAATATGCTTCACAAAGCGATGGACGATGCAGTAAAGGAACACCTCATACCGAAGAACCCTACGGTTGGTACAAATCCTCCGAAAAAGAAAAAGCCAGAGCTTCAAATATTAAACGAAGAACAGCTACAAAAGTTTATGGATGCGATAGAAAACGATATTATATGGCACGATATATTCTATACGGAAATGACAACGGGACTTCGCAGAGGTGAGCTGTGTGGTCTTAAATGGATAGACTTTGACGAAACCGAAGGAACACTTAAAATCAACCGAAGTATATCCCACGATAGAAAAGGCGGTCTCGTTGAGGGCGAAACCAAAACAGGTCAAGGTAAGCGTACTATACTCCTACCGCTTAGTACGGTAGATGTATTAAAAGAGCGTAAGCGTAAAAGCCGAAGCGAATGGATATTTGAAAATCCGATTGATCCTACAAAACCTGTGTCACCTTGCTCGGTATACAATAAAATGAAAGCTATCCTTAAAAGTGCAGACCTGCCAAGCATTCGCTTCCATGACCTGCGACACACCTTTGCTACCCATGCTCTCACAAGCGGAGTTGATGCCAAAACACTGTCGGGAATCCTTGGTCACACCAATGCGAGTTTCACGCTCGACACCTACACTCACGTCACAACAGATATGCAGAAAAGAGCATCCGACATAGTAGAAAACTTTGTCGAGGATATGTTCGGAAAGGAGTTGAATTTAATATGAGCAAAAAGAGAAAGAAAGGTGCAGGTACGCTCCGCAAACGAGCAGACGGTCGATGGGAAGCAAGAGTAGTCATCGGCTACGATGAAAAAGGTCAGCCTATCACCAAGAATGTAACTGCCAACCAAAAAGCAAAGTGCCTTGAAAAATTAGAAAAACTTAAACAAGAAGTCGGCCCCGTACAGCGTGATACCGTAAAAGCGGATATGCCTTTCGGCGAGTGGATTGACTTCTGGTACAGACATTATTGTCAGATGACCATACGGCAATCTACACAAGCCTCTTATGAAAACCGCATCTACAAGCACATCATCCCTCAAATTGGTAGCATTAAATTAAACAAACTAACGCAAAATGATCTGCAACAGTTCTATGCAAACGCAAAGAAAGGCGGTCGATTGCAATATGCGGAATGTTTGGGCGAAGGCTTATCTGACCGAATGATTCGTTCAATACACGCTGTATGCAGACAGGCGCTCGAAAAGGCGGTAAGCGAATCGCTGATAACGGTAAACCCTGCAATCGGTTGTAATCTGCCGCCAAAGAAATCCCGTGAGATGCAGGTGCTCACTCCCGAAGAAATGCAACGCTTCCTTATACAAGCCAAGTACGAAGGGTACTTCGAAATGCTCCTTCTTGAACTGACGACAGGAATGCGCCGAGGTGAACTCCTCGCTCTGCAGTGGGAAGACCTAAACCATGACACCGGTGAATTGCGTATATGCCGACAAGTATATCATGTAAAAGGCAGTATGCAGATATCTGAGCCGAAAACCAAAAGCTCAATACGGACGATAATACTACCGAAAGTTGTATTAAATGTATTAGCCGAGTATAAAAAGACGGTCAACTCACGGTGGATGTTCCCATCACCGATGATAGAGGATATGCCAAGGAATCCGCAGTCAGTCTATAAAAAGTTCAAAAGCATACTTGAAAGGGCAGGTTGCAAGGATATCCGATTCCACGACCTGCGGCATACCTTCGCTACAACAGCACTCGCTAACGGCATGGATGTGAAAACCCTGTCCTCCATTATAGGTCATGTATCATCCCAAACCACCCTTGATATATACCTGCACAGCACTCTTGAAATGCAAAGACAAGCAGCAAGGAAAATTGACAGCGGTATTGCCAAGAATGACGGCGTTAGCACCGAAGATGAGCAAACACCCGACCAAGACACAAACGAGCCGTGTAAGCCGAAATTTGAAGCCGTACAAGGCAAAATACGAAGGGCGGGTACAGGATGTATAACAAAAATAAATGACAATCTCTACGAAGGCAGATACTCTCCGAGAGGTGCAGACGGCAAACGTATATCCAAAAATATCTATGCAAAAACGAGAGAGGAATGTGAAATACTCCTCGCAGAGATGATTCTAAAAATGAAAGCCGAGATTCAAGAAGCCAAGGCTAAGCTGAAAGCATCACAGTCAGCATAAACGAACACACCGCCATAGAGAAATCTGTGGCGGTGATGCTTTTTGGAGGTGTAAAAATATGTGGTTATAAAAAATTCATTTTCTACATACCCATAAATTACGAATTTGATGTTTAATATCAGATAATTCCCAAAGTTTTTCGGAACGAGATTTGCTATTGGGATCATTAACTTTAATTTTACCATCAACATATTCTGTCATTACTATAAAATGTCCGGTTGTAGTAAAATCACCGGGGCCCATTATGCAAATGATAGGATTCCCGACCTCTAAATTCCTTATAATCCTGTTTTCATCAAGCGGAATTTCTATTACATCTAATCCAAGTTCTTTTCCGCCATCCGAAATCAAACTCCAAGAACTGCCATTTCCAGATACGCTATATCCATTTCTTTCGGAAAATTCAGCAACATACTTAGGAGTACATTTATCATCATTTAAAAGATAAATACTAACCATAGAAAGACAGGTCGGACCGCAACCTGTAAGGCCCATCAAATCTCCTGCATACTGATTATATCCCCAACGCTCATCCCACTGCATAAACAACGGAACTTTTTTGCTGTTTTTATACTCACTTAAATTAATTTCGAATTTTTTATCTTTTTTAAGCGGATAATTTAAAACAAAATCCTTCGTTTCAGGATTTTTCTCTAACAATTCAATCAGATTATCAGGCCACGCATTTGTTTGCAAATTATGATTTTCTGCAAACTCTTCTATCATAGTATTAACATTAGAGGAGTTATAATTAGAAGTTGTTTCGAGCGGCTTAGTATTTTCTTTGCTACATTTTGATACTGTAAAAGTTATCATCAGCACAATTAAAATTAGAATAACCAAACATCCTATTTTGCGGTTGCTCTTCCTGTGTCTTTTCATAAAAAATACTCCTATCTTGGCTTGATAGGAGTATTTTAGCGTAATGAAAAATATTTTGTTTTACTTCTCTTTTAAGGCTTTCTTAACTTTTTCTTACAAAGGCAAAATTACCTCAAATTCTGTTATGCCATCATTGCAAGAAACGGTAATTGTACCATTGTGAAGTTCTATAATTTGTTTTGCTATAGCAAGGCCCAATCCCGAACCGCCGGTAGCTGTTCTTCTCGAATTATCAACACGATAAAACTTATCAAAGATGCGCTCGAGTTTTTCTTTGGGGATATCATCACCTTTGTTTTTGACTCGTATTACTACTTGGTTTTCTGTTTTTGCGGCAGAACAAATTATATCCGTCCCATTATGACTGTAATTAACTGCATTACGGAATAGGTTATCAAAAACACGAGCCAACTTATCGGCATCAGCAAATAAAACTATTTCCGGTTCAATTTTTTGCACTATATTAAGCTTTTTTTCTTCAAACATTGGAAAGAACTCATTCAAAATCTGCACTAATAGAATTGTTAGATTAACCCTTGATTTTTGCGCTTCGATGGTTTGAAGATTTAAACGAGTTATATCAAAAAATTCATTTATAAGTTGTTCTAATCTGTAAGCTTTATCAAGAGCAATTCCGGTATATTTTGCTCGTTGTTCTATTGGCAAATCCTGCGCTTCCTCTAATAAACTCAAATAACCTATTACCGACGTTAAGGGCGTTTTTAAATCATGAGCTAAATATACTATTAAGTCATTTTTTTGTTGTTCTGCAAGCGATCTCGCCCGTTCATTTTCTTTAAGTTCAAACTTGAAATCTTTTAGTTTTTGACTGAAGTCTTTAAGTTCTTCCGGACAATCGGTTCCAAAAATTTTAGGTTCTTCTTCTGATATTGAAGTGCTTGCCAATTTAAGCAATTTGCTTAGCTTGAAAACATAAATAACAGATATTATTACCAAACCTAATACATATACAAAAAAAGAAGTGAATGTACGATTGTCATTAATCATATAAAACAAGTTGTACGGTAAATTATTATAAAGATAATCAACCACCGTACCGTTAAAAACATTATCCATTATGATTAGAAATAAAACAAACGCAACTGTGTATATCAAAACCTGCGTTATATATCGTTTTATAGCACTATTTTTCAATTTTATAACCTACTCCCCATACTGTTTTTATAATTTTAGGATTGCGCGGTGGTTCTTTCAGTTTTTCCCTAATTCTGCGTATATGAACCATTACCGTATTGTTGCTGTCAAGATAATCTTCTTTCCAAACCGCTTCAAATATGCTCTCGCTTGAAACAACATTGCCCGCATTTTCACAAAGCAGCCACAATATGTCAAATTCGGTCGGTGTCAAATTTATATTTTCTTCAAAGAGTGATACTGTGTGCTCTTGCTTGTTAATAACAAGGCCGTTACTTTCGAACACTTCTGCTTGAGGTGTTATGATAGCATCATACTTTTTATAACGACGCAGCTGTGCTTTAACACGGGCTAATAATTCAAGCGGATTAAATGGTTTTGTTACATAATCATCGGCTCCAATGCTAAGTCCGGTTATTTTATCGACATCTTCTACGCGAGCTGTTAGCATAATAATTGGATATGTGTGACTTTCACGGATTTTAGCACACAATTCAAACCCATCCATCCCTGGCATCATAACATCAAGAACAGCTAAATCGATGTTTCTGTTATTCTGTATTTCTTTAAAAGCTTCAACTGAATTATAAAACTTAAGGGTTTCATACCCCTCATTCTTTAAAATAACGTCAACCAAATCGGCAATTTCTTTCTCATCATCAACAATGATAATGCACATTTCCCTCACCTTAAAACAAATATTTTATTCTATTATACCATACATGCAAAATAAGTATATTAAGATTTTCTTACAAAAAAGCAATACAAATACAGTGAAAATTTTACTACGCATTAACCAAAGAGAAGAGATTTCGGAGGACTTTGCTTTCCCACAATTGTTATGTGGTCTCTGAAAAATAAAATTTCTTAAAAGTGGCGCGAAGATACTTTAAAAAGGTATAAAAAATGACCGAAAGTGGAGGATAAGCCTTCAATTTCGGTCAAAATTTGGTCGAGGTGACAAGATTCGAACTTGCGGCCCCTACGTCCCGAACGTAGTGCTCTACCAAACTGAGCCACACCTCGATATTCAATTTTTTTGTTCCCGAAGTTTCACGAAAATATCGTATCTGTGGGATTTTATGTGGTCGTAGCGGTATTTACCGCTAATTCTCAAATACTGTGCCACCGATAAAGTGGCTGTTTACAAGGGGTTGTGCCGTTTGGAAAGAAAATCGGTCTCCGTTCGGTATGGTATCCCGAACGCAGCGCTCTACCAAACTGAGCCACATCTCGACAAAGTTGAATTTTGCCGTAAAAATACGATTTAAAATTTCAACTTAATTAGTATAGTAAAAAAAACAGTAAATGTCAATACAAAATTTGCTATCTTCGTGAATTTTTTTGAAATCGCGACAAATAATAGAAGATTTGCAGAAGTGAAGTCAGCAAAGCAGCAACATAAGTCAAAGCGGCGGCGCGTAAGACCTTTTTAGCACCCTTTAATTCTTCATCATATAAAATTTTATTTTGTGATAAAATTGCCAATGCACGGTTAGAAGCATTGAATTCTACCGGTAAAGTAACCAACTGAAAAAGTGCAACCAAGGAAAAGGTAGCGATTCCTAAAAAATATAGTGCAGGCATATTGAACAGAAGGCCGAAGAGAAGGAGAAAAGGGGATATGCCGGAACCAAAATTGCAAACCGGAAGTATAAAACTACGCAATTTGATTGGAAAATAACCGGACGCGTATTGGATGGCATGACCGACCTCGTGCGCGGCGACACCTATGGCACTGATTGATGTAGAATCATGGACTGTTTCGGATAAGCGCACTACATTGGTTCGCGGGTCAAAATGATCGGATAATGAGCCGGAAACACGTTCTACTTTTACATTCGACAGTCCAAAATCAGCAAGTATTTGTCGGGCAATATCAGCGGCAGAAAAGCCGCGTGTAGAAGAAACCGCTTGATATTTTGAAAAGGAAGTTTTCACCTTGATTTGCGCATACACCGTGAGCAGAAGCGCAGGCAGCATATAGATAATGTAATTAAAATAACCGTATGAATATACACCAAACATAGAAAATCCACCTTATAATAATTATTTTATATTTTAACATATATTATGAAAAAATCAATTTTAAAGATAAAAATTTATATTAAATTAAGAAAATAGCAAAAAATGTTGTAACCAAGTGAAAAATTTGATATAATAAGGCATTAGTAAAGTTAAAAAGGAACAATAAAATGAGTAAAAATGAAAAATTAAGAAATATTGCGATTATTGCCCATGTTGACCACGGAAAAACAACATTGGTTGACCAACTTTTAAAACAAAGCGGTACTTTTCGCACAAATGAGCAAGTCGCGGAGCGCGTAATGGACTCAAATGACCTTGAACGTGAGCGCGGTATCACTATTTTATCCAAAACCACAAGCGTAATGTACGGGGATATTAAAATCAATATTGTTGACACGCCCGGACATGCAGACTTCGGTGGAGAAGTAGAGCGCATTTTAATGATGGTTGACGGCGTTTTGCTTTTGGTTGATGCATTTGAAGGTTGTATGCCGCAAACTCGTTTTGTACTGAAAAAAGCGCTACAATTAGGTAAAAAACCAATTGTTGTTGTCAATAAAATTGATCGGCCGACAGCACGCCCCGTGGAAGTAATCGACGAGGTTTTAGATCTCTTTATTGAGCTTGGGGCCGACGATGACCAACTGGAATTCCCAGTTGTTTATGCTTCGGGACGAGAAGGATATGCTTCGCTCGATTCAGCGGAGTCCGGTAGGGATTTGCAACCGCTTTTTGAAACAATTATTAACGAAATTAAGCCGCCGGAAGGCGATGAAAACGCGCCGCTGCAAATTCTGTTTTCCAATATTGATTACGACGAATATGTCGGCAGAATCGGTATTGGCAGGGTAGAACGGGGCAGTGTTAAAGCCGGCCAAACGGTGACTATTTGCCATACAGACGGTCGTACCAGCAATGCAAAAATTGCAAAGTTATATGTTTACGAAGGGTTAAAACGTACAGAGGTAGCTTCGGCAAAAATCGGTGAGATTATTTGTGTTTCGGGTATTCAAGACCTTACCATAGGAGAAACCGCTTGTGCACCGGATTGCATTGAGCCTCTTCCGTTTGTTAAAATTGACGAACCTACCATTTCTATGAATTTCATGGTAAACAATTCGCCGTTTGCCGGTCGAGAAGGGAAATTTGTGACCTCACGCAATCTGCGTGACCGCTTGTTTAAAGAAATGGAAACCAATATCAGCTTAAAGGTTGAGGAAACCGACTCTGCCGACACTTTTAAGGTATCCGGCAGGGGAGAATTGCATCTTTCCATCCTGATTGAAACCATGCGCCGCCAAGGCTATGAGTTCCAGGTTTCGCCGCCAACGGTAATTTATAAAGAAGAGAACGGGAAAATTCTTGAACCGATTGAATTGTTAATGATTGAGGTTCCTGAGGAATATGTTGGTGCCGTCATGGAAAAGTTGGGCACCCGACGTGCAGAATTGCAGAACATGGGAAGCCGCGAAACCGGTTATTCACATCTGGAATTTTTAATTCCCGCACGCGGACTGATGGGTTACCGTTCGATGTTTTTGACCGATACAAACGGTAATGGTATTATGAACCACATTTTTAACAGTTATGAGCCATTTAAAGGTGAAATCGAAAACCGTTCCACTGGTTCTATCGTGGTACATGAAACCGGAGAGAGTACCGGATACGGACTTTTTAATACGCAATCCCGCGGTCGCTTGTTTATCGGCCCCGGTGTTCCGGTTTATGAGGGCATGATTGTCGGAGAAAATCCGAAGAATGAGGATATTGTCTGTAATGTTTGCAAGAAGAAACAGGCGACGAATATGCGTGCTGCCGGCTCTGATGATGCGCTCAAACTTACGCCGCACTCGGTTCTAAGCCTGGAACAGTCCTTAGAATTTATTAAAGAGGATGAGCTGGTAGAAATTACGCCGGAAAACATTCGCTTGCGCAAACGCATTTTAGCCAAAGAATTGCGAATGAAAATGGCCAGCAGAAAGTAAGTATATGAAATACATTTTTCTTGATTTAGAATGGAACAGTGCCTATTGTAAGCGCAAAGAAAAATTTGTAAATGAAATCATTGAAATCGGTGCAGTAAAGTTAGATAACCGCTTACAGGTCGAGGATACCTTTGCACAAACGGTCAAATCTCAGTTAACCAAGCGTCTGGCATCGCGTTTTAAAAACCTTACCAATATATCAAATCTTGAAATGCGGCAGGGGATTTCTTTCAGTGAAGCGCTATCGGCCTTTCGCGATTGGTGCGGCGATGATTTTATATTACTCACATGGAGCAATTCGGATATTTACGCCTTAATTGAAAATTGTAGGCTGTTTTCCAATTGCGGAATGCTGCGTATTTCCAAATATGTCGATTTTCAAAAGTATGTACAAAATGAATTACGCATCTCCGGCAAGGAAATCACGAATCAAATTTCCTTGTTGAATGCTGCGATGGAATTTGGTCTGAACACCGAAAGCTTTGCTTTTCACAGGGCATTAGATGATAGCATGGTTTGTGTTGAAATTTTAAAACGGTGCTATCATCCGGAACGCTTTGCGACATTTATTATTGATACGGAAAAAGATGATTATTTTGACCGTCTTACTTATAAGGCGTATATTATAACCGATATTAAAAGCCCTTTAATTGACGGCAAAGAATTGCAATTTCGTTGTAAATCCTGCGGTAATTATGCCAAACGAATCAGTCCTTGGGTTTTCAAAAGCCCTTACTTTTTTGCGAATTTTCGCTGTAAAAACTGCGGACTGTATTTTACGGGAAGAATTACCTTTAAAAAGCATTATGACCATGTCAGCGTAAAGCGATATTCACGTATTATTTTAAAAAGCGGGCAAAAAAACAATGAAAAGTAATCCATGTTCGTTATGTCCGCGTCATTGCGCCACAGACCGTTCATCTAAGCCCGGGTTTTGCCGTGCAGGAACGCAAGCGGTTGTCGCAAAAATAATGATGCATCGGTGGGAGGAGCCTTGTATCAGCTTCAAAAACGGCTCCGGCACCATTTTTTTCAGCGGTTGCTCGTTACAATGCGTTTTCTGTCAAAACCGGGAAATTTCACGCGGTACTCAAATAGGCGAAACCTATTCAGCCGAGCAACTTGCCGATGCTTTTAAGAATTTAGAGGCGCAGGGTGCCGAAAATATCAATTTGGTGACACCGACACATTTTGTACCGACTATATTGAACGCACTTAACCTCTACCGGCCTTCGATACCCATCGTTTATAACTCTTCCGGTTATGAAACCATAGAAACTCTGCGGCAGTTAGAGCTTTATATTGACATCTATTTAATGGATTTTAAATATGCAGATGCATTTCTGGCTCAAAGCTATTCCAATGCCGCAGATTATCCGGAAATCGCATCTGCGGCAATTTTGGAATGTCTTCGCCAGAAACCTGTACCGGTGCTTAAAAACGGAAAAATGCTTTCGGGCGTTATTATTCGCCACTTGCTTTTGCCAATGGCAACTAAAAATGCCATTCAAGTAACCGATTGGGTTGCTGCAAATGCGCGCAACGCATATTTTAGCCTAATGAGCCAATTCACACCTTGCGGTGAGCATTTGCCGAAAAACCTGCAACGCAAGGTAACTCGGCGCGAATATGAAAAGGTCACAAATCATATTTTTGAACTTAACCTTAAAAATGTTTATTTTCAGGATTTTAGAAGTGCCAGCACAACTTATATACCGGATTTTCCGTAGCGAAACAGCGAAAATGACGCAATTATATTGCGTCATTTTTTGTATTGTTTTGATTAAATTTACCGATTATAAATTTCTGCTCGCCGATAATACTACTGTTTAGGTGATATTATGAAAATAAAGGTTGCTTTCCAAAATATGTTTCGCAAACCCTTGCGTTGCATATTGATTATTTTAAGTGTGGCCATCGGTGTTTCTTCTGTCATTAGCATAATGAAGGCATCGGAAATTGCGCAAAATTATCTTGAAAGTGAATTAAACGCATTGGGAATGGACGGAATTACAATTAGCTGCACTGCAAACAGCGAAAACGCTTTTTTAAACAGTGAAGACCTTGAAATGCTGGAAAATAGTGACGCAGTAGTTTATGCTTCGCCGACCATAGTGGAATTTGGCACCATTAGCGTTGATGAAAACCCGGACAGTGCCCTCATTTGGGGGATTGGCAACGATTGCGAAAGCGTGTTGAATATTAAAATGCTGGCCGGTTCAGAAATCGGGGTAGGGGAGATTGACGAAAAATCCAAATCCTGCTTGGTTTCTCGCGAAGTGGCATGTAAATATTTCGGGAATGCAGAAAATGCCGTCGGTAAAACAATAACGCTTACATTAAAGAAAAATACAGACAGCTATACCGTGACGGGTGTTATGGAGCATACCAGCGGTATTTTGGAAAATGTAGCCGGAGAATTTATACCTGAAATCATTTATATTCCGTACACGACTATGCAGAAATGCTTAAAAAGTGAAAAAATTAGCCAAATCAGTTTAAAACTCAAAGACACAAAGCATTTGGAAGAAGATGCGGAAATTTTAGTAAACAAACTAAATGCGGCCAAAGGTGCAAATTATGTCAAATACACGAATCTTACCGACCAAAGACAAAATTTTAATCATATCTTGGAATATGCGTCGGTCATCTTATTTATTATAGGAAGCATAACCTTGTTGGTGGCGGGCATTGCGGTGATGACAACCATGTTTTCTTCGATTCACGAACGAAAGCGCGAATTGGGTATCAAGAAAGCCATTGGTGCAACTTTCAGCGACATTTTATATGAATTTCTGTTGGAAGCCATTGTTATTACCTTTATCGGCAGCTTGGTCGGAATTGCTTTTACCGCATATGCATTTACGGTCTTAAATCTTGCCTTTGGTTTAAAACTAATGATAGATATGCGCCTGTTTGTCTATGCAATTTTATTATCAGTAAGCATTGGCTGTGTATTCGGCGTAACGCCGGCAATTTCGGCAGCAAAACAGAACCCGATACAATGCTTATCAGCGTAATTTGACCTTATTCCTGGCATTTAACAGACTGTCTTCGTCATCTGCGATGTAATGGTCCTTTGTTGTATTTACGCTTTCGTGTCCCAAAGCTCGGGCAACAAGATAAATATCGCCGGTTTCGCCGTAAAGCTCCGTGCCATAGGTTTTGCGCAGCTTGTGCGGTGTGATATGTTCGCGAGTTCCTACCATGTCAGCGTACTTTGTTATCATATTTTCTATGGCTTGGACACCCAACCGCGTTTTTTGTGTAGAAAGAAACAAGGCGTCTTCGTCCTTTGCATCACGCGCAGTGAGTAAATTTCGAATCGGGAGATAGGCTTGCAAGGCATCCATGACTTCATCTCCCATGGCGATAAACTGGCGTTTGTGACCTTTGCGGAGTAAATTGATTTTACAGTTATCAAAATCTAAGTCTTTGCGGTTTAAGCCGACACATTCGGATACCCGAATTCCGGTACCTAAAAGCAGTGTCGCAATTGCCAAATCGCGTTGACGGGTCGTTTCGAGGTACTTTTTCTGCCTTTGTGACATTTTTTCACAACCAAATTCAATTGCATCTAAAAAGCGTACAATTTCATCCGGAGAGAGCTTGATAATACGGTTATCTTTCTTTAACTTGGGTTTCATGACCTTATCACAGGGATTGGCAACCAAATAATCATGCCGGACAAGATAACTGAAAAATGAATTCAGACAAGACAGCTTGCGCGCAATCGTAACCTGATTATTAATATTTTCAACGAGGGTTTGCAGATAATCTAAATATTCCTCAATATCACGGGCGGTAACATTTGCAAGGGTTTGAATGGAAATATCCCGAATAGAAACATCTGAAAGCTCCGGTACAGAGTATTGTAACCAAACAAAAAATTTTTTTAAATCGTATGCATAGGATAATCGAGTTTTTGAAGTTGTATTGGATTTACGAGCGATAAAATAATCGTTTGCATAAATCGGCAATTCAGAAAGTATGTTTTTAATTTTAATTAAATTTTTGCGATTTAATTCATCATCATAAGTATTTGCCAAAAAAGAACACCTCCAAAAGAAATCCTTTGATTTATATAGATTATAGCATATATCCTAAAAAATGTCAATATCTATACGCAAAACATATATTTATCCAATAGATATATATCGTTATTTCTCCCCTTGGTAGGCAAAAATGCAAAAAAAGCGCCAAATGGCGCTTTTTTTATTTTATAGAATAATACAAATCAATCCACTGCAACCCTCATTGATTACACGTTCCAATGTTTCCTGTAAACGCATGCGGGCATCAGCCGGCATTCTGGCGAGTTTTGTATGTAAACCTTCGTTAACCAATTCATTTAAGGATTTTCCGAAAATATTGGAGTCCCAAATCTTAATCGGGTCAGACTCAAACTCTTTAAGAAGATACATAACCAAATCTTCGCTTTGTTTCTCGCTGCCGACAATTGGGCTGACCTCGGTGGTGATATTCGCCTTCATCATATGTATGGACGGAGCAGAGGCACGCAGGCGTACACCATACCTTCCCCCCTGCTTGACAATTTCGGGTTCTTGCAGGGTAAGCTCCTCAATTGATGGCATAACGATACCGTATCCGGTAGCCTCAACCTCGTCCAATGCATTTTTAATTCTCTCGTACTCACTTTTGATTTTTGAGAGCGAAATCAAGGCGGACATAAGTTCCTGTTCATTTTCAATGGTGAGACCGGTTGCTTCGGTAAGAATTTTATAAAACCATGCACGGTCAATATCAAGAGCAATTCTTGATGTGCCGCATCCTAAATTAATCGATTGCACATTGCTATTCATTATTTTATCGCATTCGGAAAGTGCTTTTGCGAGCGAACGAACATCTTTGATTTTTTCAATACCGTTACAACAAGTTTTTAAGTATCCGTAGAGCTCTTTACGAAGCCAATGGTCCTTTTCCAAAGCGTTAATCCATAACGGTAGTGTAAATTCAACCTTGCGAATCGGAAATTCAAAAAGAATTTGAGAAAGAATATTTTTTATATCATCTTCGGTCAAATCCACGCAGCTTACCGGAAGTACTGTCGTACCGTACTGTTGGGTCAGTTCTGCCGCAAGCGCTTGCGTAGCCTCGGATTGCGGATACATACTGTTTAACAAAACAATAAACGGTTTCTGAATCTCCTTCAATTCGGAAATCACCCGTTCTTCCGCTTCTGCATATTCTTCGCGCGGAATATCACTGATGGTTCCGTCGGTAGTGATAACAAGACCAATGCTTGAATGTTCGTTGATAACTTTTTTTGTACCAACCTCGGCAGCCATATTAAACGGTACGGGCTCGTCGTACCATGGCGTCATAACCATGCGCGGACCGTCATCTTCAATATAGCCATAAGAGCTGGGAACAATATAGCCGACACAATCAATCATCCGTACTTTAAAGGAGGAAGCCTCATCAAGCTGAATTTCAATTGCATTTTCCGGAATGAATTTCGGCTCGGTTGTCATAATGGTGCGCCCTGCCGCCGATTGCGGCAATTCATCCTTTGCACGCTCTTTTGCAAAATCACCGTTAATATTCGGTATCACGGCCGTGTCCATAAAGCGCTTAATAAAGGTAGATTTGCCCGTACGCACAGGACCGACGACACCGATATATATATCTCCCCCGGTTCTGGTGGCAATGTCTTTGTAAATATTACTGCTCGTCATAAAAACTCCTCCGTATTTATTACACATTCGTTTGTATATGACTATGCAAAAAACGGATAAGTTATGACAGTTCAGAAAGGTATTTGTTTTTCGGGTGATTCGTGCTTACCGAAATTATTTAATAGTGGAATAGAAAAAGTATGCGTACGATGCCGCAAGCAGATAGCGCCAAAAAGGTCTCTTCTATTTTTCCAATGCTTCTCGGATTTTAACCGCGGCCTTGTATATGTCTCCCCCACCCATGGTAATGATTAAATCACCGCTATGTGCGATTTGCAGAATATGTGCGGCAATTTCATCAAAATTTTTTACGCAAACGCAGTCCTTTAAGCCTGCTGCCAAATCGGCAGATGTGATACCACTTTCGTTAACCTCACGCGAACCCATAATTTCGGTTAGAATTACCTTGTCTGCAATAGATAAAGCCTCGATAAATTCCTCTTTTAATAAAGCGGTTCTTGAAAAGGTAAAGGGCTGAAAAACCGCAATTACGTTGGTATAGCCGAGTTGTTTTGCTGCGGTGAGTGTGGCTTTAATTTCGGTTGGATGATGGGCGTAATCGTCGGCAAGGTCTATGCCGTTAAATGAGCCAAGACGCTCAAATCGACGGCCTGCGCCGCCAAATTGTGCCAATGAATCTCGTATTCCGCTGGCAGTTACACCGTAATATTCTGCTGCTGCAAAGGCCGCCAACGCATTGTATATATTATGTGCACCCGGAACATTTAACCGGATTTCTGTTACAGGCTCTCCCCTGTGGGAAAGCATAAAAGTCTTGCCACAGGCGGTGTCTTTTACCTCTTTTGCATAATAATCGTTGCTTTCCTTCAAGCCAAAGGTAATTTGTTTACCGCTGTAACCGTTTAAGGCTTGCAAAACCAGTGCGTCATCTCCGTTTACCACCGCCACCGGAGCCATGTCCACAAATTTTCGGAATGAGGCACAAAGATTCTCCATGGTTTTAAAATAATCCAAATGGTCATTATCAATATTTAACAGAACAGCCATATCAGGTGAAAGCTGTAAAAAGGTATCAACAAATTCGCAGGATTCGCAAACCATATATTCGCTCTCCCCTGCCAGACCGTTTGCATTGATTAACGGAAGCCGACCGCCGATAACAGCCGTAGGATTATAGTTGTTTTGTATTAAAATTTGTGTTATCATAGAAGAAACAGTGGTTTTTCCGTGGGTACCGCAAACACCGATAACTTTATCAAATTTTCGGGTAATCATGCCGAGAATATGCGAGCGTTCAATCACCGGAATTTGCAGACGCTTTGCTTCGACAATTTCCGGATTATCCGAGTGAATGGCCGCAGAATAAATCACCAGCTCCGCACCATGTACGTTTTCCGCCTTATGCCCCATAACTACCGGGATTCCCAGCGCTCTGATTCGTTTTAACGGGTCACCTTCATTGTTATCTGAACCGGTCAACTGATAACCCTTAGCGTGTAATATTTCAGCAATCGGGCACATACCCGAACCGCCGATTCCTATCATATGAATCCGTTTCACCCGATTCAAGACCGCATCTTCCGCTTTGATGAGCTTCAAAGTGAATACCTCCCCTTCTATATAACAATATTATTATATTACTTTTTGCAACAGAAATAAACAATTATTTTCCAAAGTTGGTGAAAAAATGCAATTTGCTGTCGCAATCCATGCAAAAAAGACATTAAAAAAATTAAAAAGTCAAGGTTATGAGGCTTATATTGTCGGCGGCGCTGTGCGCGACCTGCTTTCCGGTCGCATCCCCACAGACTATGATATTGCAACCAATGCATTGCCGTCGCAAGTTCAGTCAATTTTTGAAAAATGTATTCCCACCGGCGAAAGACACGGAACCGTAACGGTCATCGTTGACGGCCAACCCCTGGAAATTACAACCTATCGGATTGACGGCTCCTATATCGATGCCCGGCATCCGGATACGGTCGCTTTTTCCACCTCAATACATGATGATTTAAGCCGGCGTGACTTTACAATCAACGCCATGGCTTACGACGGTGAAACTTTAATTGACGACTTTGGCGGCCAAGCAGACTTGCAAAACGGTGTTATTCAAACTGTGGGGAACCCGGACATGCGTTTTTCCGAAGACGCATTACGTATTTTACGAGCCTTTCGCTTTTCCTCTGTCTTGCATTTTTCAATCGAGCCGCGTACATTGTCCGCCTGTATAAATAAGTTTCCTTTATTACAAAAAATAAGTCGTGAGCGTATTTATACGGAATTGACAAAAGTGCTATGCGGCCAATTTCCACAAACATTACACCCATTATTGGAATGCGGTGGATTGTCATTTTTAAATTTAAATAATGCCGATATTTCTGTGGTTGCGAAACTGCCGTCAGCAGCGGCAATACGGTATGCAGCGTTTTGCTTTCTGTGTCAATGCGAGCCAAAACAACTACTTTTAAATTTACGGGCTCCAAAGCGCCAAATCGAATACACACAAGCTGTTTACAACCTATTTTGCTCTGAATTGTTGCCTGAAAAAGCGCTGCTAAAAGAGCAAATGCGGCCGTTTCCGCAAACAGATTGGAATAATATTATATCAGCTTACGCTTTACTGCGGCAATGTAGTGTAGATGGCATAAAATTTCATCTTACAGAAATTATAAAAAATAAAGAGCCTTACGCTATCGAAATGCTTGCGGTTGATGGTAATGATTTGTGTGCGTTGGGTATGCAAGGAAAGGCAATCGGTGATACCTTACAGTTGCTTCTGGAAGCCGTAATTAAAAATCCCGCATTAAACAAAAAAGATTCCTTATTGAAGTTAGCAAAAAAACGAATTAACTCATAGAATGAAATATAATCATTCTATGAGTTTTTTGCTAAGGGGCTGTTTTGGTATGCATATTGGTGTTTTCGGTGGAGATTTGCGCCAAATCCACCTATTTGAACTGTTAAAGAAGAAATACAGGCAAGTGGATATACGTTACAATCATATGGAAGAGCAAAACGGAAATGAAGTCTATGATATCATTCTCCTACCCTTGCCGGTTTCAAAAGACCAAGTTCATTTATTTGCACCGTATGCAAAGGAAAAAGTAGACTTGTATGCATTGTTTTGCCGATACTCTGAAACACGAATTATCGGCGGCAGTGTAAGCAATTCTGTCCAAGCGCTTGCCGCACAATGCAACACATTCGTAGAAGATTATTATTTGGAAGAAGTGTTGTTGAAAAAGAATGCGGCACTTACCGCAGAGGGTGCACTCATTATGTTGGAGCAAACACTGCTACAACGACCCAATGTATTGATTGTCGGTTTTGGAAGAATCGGTAAAGCTCTATGTAGTCGGTTAAAAAACAGTGGCGTTTCTTTTTGTGTTACAGCGAGAAAAGAAAGCGATTTTCTGGAAATGGACGCTTTGGGATACCGGCGGTATGAAACCGGTAAAGTTAAAGAAATCATAAGCGAATACAATGTAATTATCAACACTGTGCCGTATCCGGTGCTAGGCATAAATGAACTGGCCCGATGCGCTCCGACTTGTCGGATTTTAGACCTTGCCTCTGCACCGTACGGCACCGATTTCAAGTATTGTGATGCGCACAACATCCATTACGATACCGCCCCCGGTATTCCCGGAAAATACTTCCCTGTTCGGGCGGCGGAAGCCATTTATGAAACCCTGGAACAAATCTTGGAAAAGAGAGGAACAACAGAATGAATTCGGTTAAAGTCGGTTTCGCTTTGTGCGGTAGTTTTTGTACTCTGTCCAAAGCGGTAATTCAAATAGAAAAATTAAAAGAACTCGGTGCTGAAATTTTCCCCATCATGTCCCCCATCACTTACAGCATTGATACCAGATTCGGAACAGCCAAAAGCTTCATTGATAAAATTGAAAATTTATGCGATAAAAAGATTATTCATGAAATTTGGCAAGCCGAGCCAATTGGGCCGAAAAATTTGTTGGATATACTTATTGTTGCTCCCTGCACAGGCAACACATTAGGCAAATTGGCATGCGGTATTACGGACACATCCGTAACCATGGCGGCGAAAGCACATTTACGCAATAACAAGCCGGTATTGATTGCTGTATCCAGCAACGATGCGTTAAGCACAAGCGCTAAAAACATAGGATTGTTAATGAACACAAAAAACATCTATTTTGTTCCGTTTTCGCAGGATGCACCAAACTCAAAATGCACTTCCTGCGTATGCGATTTCAACAAAATTCCCGAAGCGGCACGGGCGGCATTGAATGAAATACAATTACAACCAGTGCTATTGTAAAACAGACGCAAGCATTCGCTTGCGTCTGTTTGCTGTAAATGCATTAAAGAATTGAGCCCAATTCTTTAACCGTGCTTACTAAAAAGGAGGCACCGGCGTTTTCCAGTTCTTCCCTGCTGCCATACCCAAACAAAACACCGATGCAAGGCAACCCATTTGCCTTAGCACCAAGAACATCGTGTTCGCGGTCACCAACCATGATTACAGCATCCGGCTTTGAAATTTTTAAAGCTTGACAAGTGTAACGGATAACATCACCTTTTTTCACACGTGTTCCATCAAGTAAACAACCGCCTACAAAATCAAAATAGGCATCAATATCAAAGTGCTTTAAAATTTGCTTTGCATACACTTCCGGCTTTGAGGTAGCCAGGGCAATTGTTTTGCCGTTATTTTTTAATGTGGTTAGCAGCTCCGGTATACCGGGATACAGTTGATTTTGAAAGATACCCTTATCAGAATAATATTCACGATAATCGTCTACCGCACGTACTGCCTCTGCCGAAGAAAAACCATAATAATCAGAAAAAGATTCGGTTAGCGGAGGGCCTATAAACTTTAAAAGTTTTTCCCGATTTCTTTCTATAATGCCGACTTTATTCAGTGCATAAAGAACAGAATTGACAATCCCTTCTGCCGGGTCGGTCAAGGTTCCGTCCAAATCAAACAAAACCGTATTGTATCGCATCGCATAATTTCTCCTTTTTATAGGATTACTTTTTTGGATTTTGTATAGCATATAGATAGTATAGCATAGGTGCTTGTCAATTGCAATTTTTTAAAAACTCGCATTTTGCACTTGATAATGTTATAAAAAGCGTATAATATTAAATTGAAAACATATGAAGGGAACGGTGTTGAATTTGGCCAAAAATGCAATTGTCGGACAAAGCGGCGGTCCTACTGCTGTAATCAATGCAAGTTTAGCGGGTGTAGTACAAGCCTGCATGAATCGCGGTGCGGACATGGTGTACGGCATGCGAAACGGTATTGCCGGATTGCTGGATGATAAAAAAAGGGTTGTCAATTTATCTAAAACCTTGGCAACATCGCTGGAAATCGAACTTTTAAAGCGGACCCCCTCCTCTTATTTAGGCTCCTGCCGTTACAAACTTCCGGATTTTAACATAAATACGGAACCGTATGAAAAAATCTTTATGATTCTGAAAGAATTGGAAATCGAATGGTTTTTCTACATAGGCGGTAATGACAGTATGGATACCATTATGAAACTATCAGACTACGCAAAGAAAATCGGCAGTTCCATTCGTTTTATCGGTGTTCCCAAAACAATAGACAATGACTTGTTGGTTACCGACCATACACCGGGCTACGGTTCGGCGGCCAAATATATCGGCGTGGTTATGAAGGAATTGGTGCGCGATGCAACGGTTTACGGTACGCCGTATGTTACCATTGTTGAAATCATGGGTAGAAATGCAGGTTGGCTAACCGCTGCGGCCTCACTCGCGCGGTCCGAAGATTGCGAAGGCGTGGATATGATTTGTTTGCCCGAAATCCCTTTCACTGTTGACGGATTTATCAAAAAAGTTGAACAAATGCAAAAAGAAAAGGCGTCAACCATCATTGCTGTTTCGGAAGGCGTTAAGCTTCCGGACGGCAGATATGTGTGTGAAATTTCTGATGATGCTCGTTTTATTGACCCATTTGGCCATAAGAATTTAACCGGTACGGCGAGGTATTTAAGCAACCAAGTTGCCAAACAATTGGGTATAAAAACGCGTTCTATTGAGCTTTCAACCTTACAGCGTTGCGCCGGGCATGTAAGCAGCCGGGTGGATATTACCGAAGCCTACCAAGTCGGCGGTGCGGCGGTAAAAGCAGCTTTTGAGGGCCATACCGGCGAAATGATAGCGTTAAAGCGAATTTCAAATGACCCCTATCAATGTACGACCGAACCCCATGATGTACATGAGGTGGCAAACAAGGAAAAGAAAGTACCGGTCGATTGGATTAATGAAACGCACACCGATATGTTACCGGCCTTTCACCAATATGCGCGTCCCCTAATTCAAGCCGAATTGACACCTATGTTTGTTGATGGCTTGCCAAGACATATATTATTAAAATAATAAGCAAAATCCCGATTGCAAACGCAGTCGGGATTTTTAAAGTAGTTTATTAGTTTGTCAAGTAAATGCCGTCAACAATAATATTTTGATGCTTGTTCACAGAAATATAAATTTCTCATAATATAAACATGAGGTGATATCGTGAGGAATTGTTCTTCTATGCCCAGCGCAATAGCATATATTAAAGGCGGAAATGAAGCACTGCAATTATCAGGTGAAATAAAATTTTATCAAAAAAAGGACCATGTATTGATTGTTGCAAATGTAAGCGGATTGCCGCAGTCCGATACGGGCTTTTTTGGTTTTCATATTCACGAAGGAAATAGCTGTTCGGGAGAGGATTTCGCAGACACAAAAAGCCACTACAATCCGGCAAATGCTCCACATCCCCATCACGCAGGAGACCTTCCGCCGCTTATGTACTCCAACGGTGGTGCATATTTCGCGGTTACAACCGACCGTTTTTCGGTCATGGATATCCTTGGACGTACTGTTGTTATTCATAATATGCCCGATGATTTTACTTCTCAACCGGCAGGTAATGCAGGAACAAAGATAGGATGCGGCGTGATACAAAGGATAAATAAAAAAATCCCATGAACACGATAGTTCATGGGATTTTTTTGGTGCCGCTGACCGGACTTGAACCGGTACGTTGTCGCCAACGAGGGATTTTAAGTCCCTTGTGTCTGCCTATTCCACCACAGCGGCGGATGACTTATCCATTATAGCATATTCAAAATTTATGTCAATCATTTTTATTGGAAAATTTAAAAATTTAGAAGGTTCATTAGCCATTGGAGTCCATAATAAGCAAAAGGAGTAAGAAGAATAGCCGGTAAAAAATTGGCAACCTTAATTTTCGTGAGCCCGATTAAATTTAAGCCCAAAGCGAAAACAATAAGCGAGCCGACACAAGTGATTTCATTGATGACAGCGGTGGTTAAAACAGTTTGCAGGCTATTGGCCAGCAGAACCAGAGCGCCTTGGTAAAGAAAAACAAAAACAGCTGAAAATAGAACCCCTATCCCCAGTGTAGCGCTGAGCATGGTTGCCGAAATTAAATCAAGAAAAGATTTTGTAAAAATTAACTTATGGTCACCTGTAAGGCCAGAATTCAGCGAACCCACAATGGCCATTGCACCGACGCAAAAAAGCAAAGTGGCGGTTATAAACCCCTCTGTTACATTACCTTGCTGGGTTGAAGCTTTTTTGAGGCAAAAATCGCTTAATGCAGATATACCACCGTCAATATTCAACAAGGTACCGATGAAAACGCCGAAAACTACCGAAAAAATCAAAACCAATGTATTTTCGCCTTGGAGCATTCCATCAATTCCAATGCAGACCGTACACAAACCAATTGCAGTCATTACAGCACCGGAAAATTTTTGGGGAATCCCCTTTTTTAAAAGTAAACCGAAAGCGCTACCCAGCAATACGGACAGCGTATTAACAATAACTCCAATCATTCTGCCGCACCGCCGTTTCCAGAAGAATTTAAACCAATCTTTTTATATTCACCGTCAAATTGAGATAATCCGGCATTCACAAGTGCCATGGTTCGTTCATAAGATTTTTGTGCTGTTGCTGCCGTTTGTTGGCTGATGCCAAAGTCGGTTTGCCAATTTAATGCTTTATCCAGCGGCAGCATGTGGTAGTGCTTGGAAGAATCTGTATGCATATTTACCCAAATGGGCACGACATTGATTTTATCCAAAATGACGCTTCCATCCGGTTTTTTAACAAAGGTCGTTTCAAAAATCATACCGTCTTCCGTATGGCCGGTTTTCATATTCATAAAGGAAATACGTTGGTTAGATACAGCATTGCCGAGTGAATAAAGACAAACGGTTTGTTTACCCGTAACTTCGGATTGCAGAATCTCAATAGGTTCTACAACATGCGGGTGTCCACCGACAATTACATCCACGCCTAAATCGGCAATGCGTTTTGCCATGGTCTTTTGATAACTGCTTGGCTCCAATTTGTACTCATTGCCCCAATGAATATAGAGAATGATTGCCTCTGCCCCTTCTGATTTCATAGCCGAAATATGGTCTGATAATTCAGAATAAAAGGCATCTAAATTGCTGTAATTAAAAGAATTGATTAGGTTTTCGGTATCGGAATGCATGGCAATTCCGTTTAAGGTTTTTCTTCCGTTAGATTGTTGCGTTTCGTAGGTATAATTGACCATGCCGAACTTTATACCGTTAATATCCTTTACAAAATACGGTGAATCCGTTTCGGTACGCGTTCCAATATGTTCAATTTGTTTTTGGTCAAGGACTTCCAATGTACGGAAAAAACCATCTTTACCGGTGTCGTATGAATGGTTGTTGGCGGTAAGCAGCATATCTATGCCGCTCTGTTTTGCAGCTTCAACAATGGTATCTGGCGTGTTAAAGGTAGGATAGCCGCGGTAAGACTTGCTTTCTCCGCCGAGCGTAACCTCTAAATTGGCCACCATATAATCGTATTTTGTAAAGTAGGGTTGGACATAACGAAACATATCATTAAAATCATATCCGGAAGCCGCATATGCTTTAAGAATCGGATTATGAATTAAAATATCACCGGTGCAACCAAGCGTTACGGTTATCGGTTCTTTTTCCTTCGAAGTAACCGATTCTTGCGATGTGCCTGAGGAAGAAGCAACACCGGCGGAAGGAGTTTGATTCCATTTTTTATTAACAGCAAATACAGAAATGCCGATGACCAAAACCGCCAGTACAGCACAGAAAAGCTTGAATTCCGGTTTCAGCCGGCGTTTTTTTCTTTTGTTCGTCATGGTTTCACCTATTCCATAATTTTATCATCAGAAATGCAAAAATATTATACAACACAAATCATCAAAAGTAAACACAAAATCCCTTAAAACCTTTTATTTTTTCTGTTCATAAAAATGATTTTTCACGCACAAAAAGGTCATTTTATGCCAATAATTATAAAATTAGGTTTCCTTTTCTTAAATCCTTAAAAACTTAAAAAACTCGGCTGAAAAAAATAACAAATCGGTATTGACAGTTTGCAAAATTAACCATATAATAACAGTAGCAGTGCTGTGGATGGTGGATTCAATACTCATCTGCGGTGCTTTTTGTTTATAACATGGAGGTAAAAAAATGAGTACAGTAATTGAGCTTTTCGGTTGCAATGTCTTTGATGATGTATCTATGAAGGAACGTTTGCCGAAAGAAACCTACAAAGCACTCAAAAAAACCATTCATGACGGCAAACCGTTGGATTTGAGCGTTGCGAATACAGTTGCCAATGCCATGAAAGATTGGGCTCTGGAAAAGGGAGCAACCCACTATACGCATTGGTTTCAACCCATGACCGGTATCACCGCCGAAAAGCATGACAGCTTTATTTCCCCTACTGAGGACGGCCGTATTATCATGGAGTTTTCGGGCAAAGAACTCATTAAAGGCGAACCGGATGCTTCCAGCTTTCCTTCGGGAGGCTTGCGCGCAACCTTTGAGGCCAGAGGTTATACCGCTTGGGACCCTACCTCCTACGCTTTTATTAAAGACGGAACTCTTTGTATTCCGACCGCCTTTTGTTCTTACACCGGTGAAGTTTTAGACAAAAAAACGCCCTTGCTTCGTTCCATGGAGGCCATCAGCGAACAAGGCCTTCGAATTCTAAGACTGTTTGGAAATACATCAGCAAAGCGGATTATAACTACTGTTGGTCCAGAACAGGAGTATTTTTTAATTGATAAGGATTATTTTGATCAGCGCAAGGATTTAATTTACTGTGGCAGAACCTTGTTCGGCGCCCCGGCTCCGAAGGGACAAGAACTTGAAGACCATTATTTCGGCGCGATCAAGCCACGTATTGTTGAATATATGAAGGATCTGGATACAGAACTTTGGAAGCTCAGCATTTTGGCTAAAACAAAGCATAATGAAGCCGCACCGGCGCAGCATGAATTAGCGCCCATCTATTCAACCACAAACATTGCAACCGATCACAATCAGTTGACAATGGAACTCATGAAAAAGGTTGCACAAAAACATAATTTGTCCTGTCTGTTGCATGAAAAACCGTTTGCCGGCGTTAACGGAAGCGGTAAACATAATAACTGGTCAATGTCAACCGATACCGGCGTAAATCTTTTAGATCCGGGAAAAACCCCTGCTGAAAATGCGCAGTTCCTGCTCTTTTTAGCTGCGGTGATCAAAGCGGTTGACGAATATCAAGATTTGCTTCGTGCTTCGGTTGCCTCTGCCGGCAATGACCATCGTTTAGGAGCGAACGAAGCACCGCCTGCGATCGTTTCCATGTTTGTTGGTGACGATTTGAGCGCTATCCTGGATGCAATTGTAAGCGGAGAGCATTATGCAAGTGCAAAGGCATCCAAAATGGAATTGGGCGTAGATGTTCTCCCCTCTTTCCCCAAAGATAACACCGACCGCAACCGGACTTCGCCTTTTGCTTTTACCGGCAATAAATTTGAATTCCGTATGTTAGGCTCTACTGCTTCGGTCGCCGACCCGAATATTGTTCTTAATACAATTGTTGCCGAAGAGTTAAAACAGTTTGCAGACGCTTTGGAAGGCGCTGATAATTTTAACGAAGCAATCAATGCGCTTGTAAAGAGAACCATCTTGGAACACAAGAGAATCATCTTTAACGGCAATGGATATTCAGACGAATGGGAAGCTGAGGCGGAAAAACGCGGTCTTCTGAATTTGAAATCCACAGTTGACGCCCTGCCGACCCTGGTGAATGAGAAGAACATTAAGCTTTTCAAAGACCACAAAGTATATTCCGAATCCGAGCTGGTTTCCAAATATGAAATCCTGCTTGAAAATTACTCAAAAATCATCAATATTGAAGCCTTGACCATGATTGATATGGTCAACAAGGATTATTTGCCTGCAATTTCTGCCTACACATCCGATTTGGCAAATACGGTAATTGCTAAAAAGTCGGTAAGTGACAACATTTCCTGCGAAACCGAAACCGCTTTGATTTCTCGTCTTTCGGACTTATCTGCAAAAATTTATCACACGGTAAATCGTTTGGCAGAAAGTGAAACGGCAGCCTCTGCAACAAAAGATGCTTATGCTCAGGCGCGTTTATATCGCGATGAGGTGTTTGCGCTTATGAACGAGCTTCGCAGCTATGTAGACACAGCTGAAACAATTACTGCGGAAGACTATTGGCCGGTGCCAAGTTATGGCGACTTGATTTTTAGAATTTAATTGTCTTTTATTTTGCTGTATATGTGTTGACATTTTTCTTTAAATATGTTATATTTATTAAAATTTTTGTTCAGGTGTTATGTATGAAAACATTACTTTTTGCAGCTGTATATTATTTTTACTTTTACTTTTGTTTTTCTGACAATTGTAAAAGCGTTTTTTGCTGCAAATAATTATCGTGCGACCACACCTTAATTAGTGATTCTGAACAGAGTCCGCAGTAAAAAACTGCGGACTTTTATTTTTGGAGGTAAATTTATGATAGCAGTAATTAAATCCGATGTGCCGGAAAATCAAGTCGAAAACCTAATTCAATGGTTAGAAGCGCAAAATTTGATTGTTCACGTTTCTAAGGGTGAATATAATACCGTTCTTGGATTGGTTGGCGATACCACAAAGGTAGATATGGAACTCTTACAAAATTTAGAGATTGTAGAAAATGTAACAAGAATTACCGAACCGTTCAAAAGTGCCAACCGTAAATTTCATCCGGATGATACCATCGTTGACATCAGCGGCGTGAAAATCGGCGGTGGAAATTTCGCCTTGATTGCCGGACCGTGTTCAGTTGAATCCGAAACACAAATTACCGAGGTGGCACACAAGGTAAAGGCCTCCGGTGCGAATTTGTTGCGCGGTGGTGCTTTTAAGCCGAGAACATCGCCTTATGATTTTCAAGGCTTGCAGGCAGACGGTCTCGAACTGTTGAAAATTGCCAAGCAAGAAACCGGTATGCCGATTGTCACCGAAATTATGAATGCCAATCACATTCCCCTCTTTGCAGATGTTGATTTAATTCAAGTTGGTGCGCGCAATATGCAGAATTTTGATTTGCTAAAAGAGCTGGGAAAGACGAAAAAGCCAATTTTGCTTAAACGCGGACTTGCCAATACAATGAAAGAATTGTTAATGAGTGCGGAATATATCATGGCCGGCGGAAATGAAAATATTATTTTGTGTGAGCGTGGTATACGGACATTTGAAACCTACACGCGAAACACGCTGGACCTCGCGGCTGTGCCTATGTTGAAAGAGCTTTCGCACTTGCCGGTCGTTGTAGACCCCAGTCACGCAAGCGGCATTAATCGTTTGGTAAAGCCGATGGCAATGGCCGCCGCAGCCGCCGGAGTAGATGGTTTAATGATTGAAGTGCATAACAATCCGCGCAAAGCTTTGTGTGACGGCGCACAGTCGCTCACGCCGGAGCAGTTTGATGATGTGGCCGTTCAGGTTCGCAGGATTTTGGAGGTTGTTCGTTAATGCAGATTGGCATCGTCGGTCTCGGACTGATTGGTGGTTCGTTAGCCAAAGCGTTTAAAGCAAACACAAAACATACAATCTACGGGTTCGACTGTAATGCCGCAACGTTGCAATATGCGCTGCTGACCGATACAGTTGACGGAGAATTAACCGATGAGACCCTTTCCGGCTGTGATTATCTTTTTCTGGCCGTATATCCGGGTGCAACCGTCGAATATTTGACCGACAACGGACCGAAGATTAAGAAAAACTGTGTCGTTGTTGACTGCGGCGGCATTAAACGTGCCATCTGTACCGCCTGCAATCCATTGGCAGAAAAGCATGGGTTTGTCTTTATCGGCGGCCACCCCATGGCCGGACTGCACCGTTCCGGGTTAAAATATGCCTCTGCCGATTTGTACAAAGATGCCTCAATGATTTTGACGCCGCAAAACACACAGGATATTTTGCTTTTAGAACGGGTCACCGCGTTGATAAAATCCATAGGCTTTTCTTCTGTTACTGTGACAACGCCGGAAGAACATGATAAAATTATCGCTTTTACCTCTCAGTTGGCGCATGTTGTTTCCAACGCTTATGTCAAAAGTCCGCAAGCACAGATTCATCGTGGATTTTCCGCCGGAAGCTATAAGGATTTAACACGTGTTGCTCGGTTGAATGAAGTTATGTGGGCCGAATTGTTTATGGAAAACCGTGACAATTTATTATTTGAAATTGATACAATTGTAGAATCCCTGCAAGCGTATAGAGAAGCTTTACAGCAAAAAGATATAAAAATGCTGCAAACTTTGCTGAAAGACGGCAGCGACCGCAAAGAAAGGATTGATTCGTAGAATGGAATGTGTTACGGTCAACGCCTCAAAGCGTTACCAAATTCATATTGAATCGGGGCTTATTTCACGCTGTGGTTCGCTGTGTTCAACCGTTGTGTCGGGCAAAAAGCTCCTTTTACTGACCGACCATCATGTGGAACCTCTATATGCTTCGACTGTAAAAAAATCTTTGGAGTCAAGTGGATTTACAGTTTACACCTTTACCGTTCCCGCCGGAGAAAATTCCAAAAGCACGCGGTATTTATTGGAAATCGTTTCTCTTCTTGCTGAAAACCATTTCACGCGAGCGGATGCACTTGTTGCATTGGGCGGCGGTGTCGTCGGCGATTTGGGTGGTTTTTGTGCGGCAACCTATCTACGTGGCATTAGTTTTATACAAATCCCGACCACTTTGCTTGCTTGTGTTGATTCATCTGTCGGCGGTAAAACGGCGGTAAATCTTCCCGAAGGGAAAAACCTGTTCGGTGCCTTTTACCAGCCCGATTTGGTCATTTGTGACCCGGACACGTTGCAAACCCTCTCCCCTGCCATTTATGCAGATGGAATGGCCGAGGTTATTAAATACGGAATGATTTGGGATGCTTCGCTTTTTTCTGCTCTCGAAGAAGGAACAATCCGCAATGCTGAAATTATTCGGCGTTGTGTTACCATAAAAAGTGAAATTGTCGGCAAAGATGAAACCGATAAAGGATTACGTCAAATTTTAAATTTTGGGCATACAATAGGTCATGCCATTGAGAAATGCAGTAATTTCTCAATATCGCACGGTAGCGCAGTTGCGATCGGCATGGCGACACTCACGCGTGCCTTGGTTTCTATCGAAGGCTTAAACCCGCAAATATATGAGCGCTTGCTCCATACTTTACGAATTGCCGGTTTGCCTATATTTTGTGATTTTGACGCAGAGGCGCTTTATGCAGCCGCTTTGTCTGATAAAAAACGCAAGGCAGATGCACTTGATGTAATTCTTGTACCCGATATTGGAAAATATGAAATTCGTAAAATTCCGATTTCTAAATTTAAAACTTACATAGAGGCAGGTTTAGCGGAATGAATATTACCGTAACCGGAAAATCCTTATCCGGAGAAGCGGCCGTAATCGCTTCAAAATCTGATTTGCACCGCCTGCTGATTTGCGCCGCATTGAGCAAGTCACCAACCGTAATCTACGGCGCATCTTTATCGCAAGACATTACTGCCACAATCGATTGTCTGCGAACTTTTGCAGCAGACATACAAATTGAAACGAACCGCATGATTATACACCCATATGCGCAGTATAAACGCAATCCACTTTTGGATTGCAATGAGAGTGGTTCAACCTTACGATTTCTTCTGCCGGTTATAGCCGCACTGGGCATTGGCGGCAGATTTACCGGTCGCGGACGATTAGCAGAGCGTCCGCTTTCCCCTTTATATGAATTATTGCAGGAGAATGGTTGTTACTTGTCACCGCAAGGAAAATTTCCTTTAAGCGTAGATGGTTGCTTGAACCATACATCATTTGCAATTGATGGCGGTGTGAGTTCCCAATTTATCAGTGGTCTGCTGTTTGCTGCACCGTTTTTAAACCAGGACAGCGAAATAAAAGTGACCGGCACAGTGGAATCCTATCCTTATATACAAATGACCTGTGCGGCAATGCAAAAATTTGGAATTCAAACCGGTTTTGAAACACCTTGTACATTTCGTATTTCGGGCAACAGCGCCTATCTATCCCCTGCAACGGTCACGGCGGAAGGCGATTGGTCAAATGCAGCTTTTTGGTTGGTTGCAGCTGTAATATCCAAGAGTTATGGCTTTACTTTGACCAATTTGAATCTCGCTTCTCTTCAAGGTGATATGCAAATATTGAACCTTTTGCGCGAGGCCGGTGTTACCTTGAATGCTGCTGACGGAGCGGTAAAAATTACCGATGCGGCATATCTTCGTCCATTGCAAATCAATGCCGCGCAAATCCCTGATTTGGTACCGATTCTGGCGGTATTTTCTTGTGCGATTCAAGGGCAGACGGTAATTCGCCATGCGCAACGCTTATTGTACAAAGAAAGCAATCGCCTGCAAACGGTTTTTGAAATGATTACTGCCTTGGGAGGCAAAATCCGCATGACCGATGACGGCTTGATTATTGACGGAACCGGAAGGCTGCATGGCGGCACAGTGAATTCTTATAATGACCACCGTATTGCCATGTCGGCTGCCGTTGCCTCTTTTATTTGCGAGGAGCCAGTCACCATTATTGATGCGCAAGCTGTAAAAAAATCCTATCCTGATTTTTATAAAGAATTTGAATCGAAGGGAATGATTGTATGTCCTCCGCTTTCGGAACAAAATTGAAAATATCAATATTCGGGCAATCACACGCGGATGTTATCGGTGTTGTGATTGACGGTTTTCCTGCCGGCTTCCCGATTGATTTTGAAGCCCTACAAGCTTTCCTTGCAAGACGTGCACCCGGAAACGCCGCTTTTTCTACAAAACGTAAAGAGGCCGACATTCCCAAATTTTTAACCGGTGTGGTTGACGGCGTCACCTGTGGTGCTCCGATTTGCGCCGTTATTGAAAACACTAATCTTCGCTCGGGCGATTATAGCAATTTGTTTGACTCTCCCCGGCCGTCACACGCAGATTATCCGGCACAAATTAAGTTTAACGGCTTTCAGGATGTGCGGGGCGGCGGTCATTTTTCCGGCCGCTTGACTGCGGCTTTGTGCATTGCTGGCGGATTATGTTTGCAATATTTAAAAACACAAGGCATTTCTGTCGGAGCGCATATTTCCTCAATCGGTCAGTTTGATGATAATCATTATGCAGAAATGGAGCTGGATCCTGATATATTTTTAAAGGATACTTTTCCGGTATACAACCAGGAAGCCAAGCAGAAGATGCTGTCTGCGATTGAAGAAGCACGCAAGGACGGCGATTCGGTCGGCGGAACCATTGAATGTGCAGTTTTGGGATTGCAAGCCGGTATCGGTGACCCGATGTTTGATGGAATTGAAAACAAGCTTTCTGCGGCGGTTTTCGGTATCCCTGCAATTAAGGGCATAGAATTCGGCAGCGGCTTTGCCGGAACACGTTTATACGGGTCACAAAATAACGACCCCTATTACTACGTTGACCAAAAGGTGCAAACCAAAACAAATAACCACGGTGGTATTTTAGGCGGTATCAGTACAGGTATGCCGATTCTTTTCCGTGTGGCTGTAAAGCCGACTCCTTCCATTGCCAAAGAGCAGTTATCGGTTAATTTAAAAACCGGTGAAAACGGAAAGCTTCTCATTAAAGGCCGACATGACCCATGTATCGTTCCGCGTGCGGTTCCGTGTGTTGAAGCCGCTTGTGCGATTGCTTTATGTGATTATTTATTCTAATGAGGTGAAAAAATGAAAATTGATGAATTACGCGAAAAAATTGATTCGATTGACCAGGAACTTGTCTCCCTCTTTGTAAAAAGAATGGATGTTTCTGCCGAAATAGCAGCCTATAAAAAAGAAGCCGGCAGGTCGGTAAGTGATTCCCAGAGGGAACGTAAACTGTTAAATCGAGTTTCTGAGATTGCCGGTGAAGAATTTGAATCCCAAACGCGGATTTTGTATAATTTGATTATGGGTTTAAGCCGTTCTTATCAAAGTCATTTGCTTGGGTTTGACAGCGCATTGATTGACCAAATTCAAACCGCTGTTGAAAATACCGAAAAGATTTTTCCTGAGCGTGCCTTTGTCGCCTGCCAGGGTGTTGAAGGTGCTTATTCGCAGTCGGCTTGTGAAAAACTCTTTAATGCACCGAACATTATGTTCATGAATACTTTTGACGGGGTTTTTAGTGCTGTTGACAAAGGATTATGCCGTTACGGTATTCTTCCGTTGGAGAATAGTTCCGCAGGTTCTGTAAACCAGATTTACGATTTGATGCTGAAATATAAGTTTAACATTGTTCGCAGTACGCGCGTCCATATTTGTCATGCCCTCTTGGCGAAAAAAGGCGTTCAACTGGATGAAATAAAGGAAATCTATTCGCACGAACAGGCCATCAATCAATGCAGTGAGTTTTTGCAAAGTCTTAAAAATGTAAAGGTTCATGTCTGCGAGAATACTGCCATGGCGGCAAAAGCAATTGCAGAAAGTGACCGTGACGATATAGCCGCAATTTCCTCCGCGTCATGCGCAGATCTCTACAATTTAGAGGTTCTCCAAGACTCTATTCCAAATGTGGACAACAATTACACGCGCTTTATTTGTATTTCTAAAAAATTGGAGATTTATCCCGGCGCAAACCGGACAAGTTTAATGCTAGTTTTGCCGCATAAACCCGGTTCTTTATACAATATCATTTCTAAATTTTATTCCTTGGGTATCAATTTAATTAAATTGGAAAGCCGACCGATTCAAGGTAAGGATTTTGAATTTATGTTCTACTTTGATATTGATGTTCCGGTTTATTCGGATAAATTTATCAATTTACTTTCCCAATTGCAAGCGGAATCCGATAGATTCCAATATCTTGGTAGTTACACTGAGGTAATATAATGAAAAAGTTTGGTTTGTTAGGAAGACGGCTTTCACACAGCCTATCTCCGCAAATTCATGCATACTTCGGTGATTATCCTTATGAGTTAATTGAAAGAGAACCCGATGCGCTTGCCGGTCTTTTTGCTGACGGTTTATATCAAGGGTTTAATGTTACCATCCCCTACAAAACAGCCATTATCCCCTATTGTGACGAATTGGATGCGCTTTCTGCGCGTATGGGGAGTGTAAATACGGTTTACTTTAAAAACGGGAAAACGGTCGGTTATAATACAGATTATTTCGGTTTTCGGTATTTGTTAGAGCAAAACGGTATTTCGGTTTCCGGCTGTAAAGTCCTTGTCCTCGGCAGCGGCGGTGCGAGTCTTACGGTACGCGCTGTTTTAGGAGATTTACAGGTGGGTGAAATTGTGGTTATTTCCCGTTCGGGAAAAGATAACTACGAAAACATTTCCCAACACTATGATGCAGATATGATTGTAAATACGACACCCGTAGGCATGTATCCAAACAATCTGCAAAGCCCGATTGAATTGCAAGAATTCAAGAACTGCCGCACGGTAGTCGATTTGATTTATAATCCCCTTCGCACAAAACTCTTGCTCGACGCAGAGCGTTTGGGTATGCGGTCGGTAAATGGATTAACCATGCTTGTTGCACAGGCTAAGCGCGCAGCAGAACTTTTTACGGGAACGGACATTTCAAACAATGAAATTAAAAAAACAGTTGCCGCCATGCAGCAAGAATTTTGCAGTTTGGTTTTGGTTGGAATGCCTGGATGCGGAAAAAGTACGGTGGGAAAACGGTTGGCCGAGTACAGCGGCAAAATTTTTATGGATACAGATGATATGGTGGTGTCTGCCACAGGCACAGATATTCCCACTTTGTTTGCAACCCAGGGCGAGGCTGTGTTCCGCAAACTGGAAACCGATGCGGTATTACAGGCAACCAAGCAACTTGGTGCAGTGATTGCTACCGGCGGCGGAGTGGTTTTAAAAGAAATCAACTGCCTGGCTTTACGACAAAACGCAAAGGTTGTTTTTTTAAGCCGCCCTGTGGATGAGCTTGCAACGGCCGGTCGACCCTTATCCAAAGATCGAAAGGCAGTGTGTGAGCTCTTGGCCCAGCGTTTGCCTCTATATCGCGCTGTAAGCGATTTTGAGGTTGCGGTAGACAAAAATCCCGAGGTTACCTGCAAAAAAATATTGGAGGCCATAAAAAATGAAGATTTTAGTGATTAACGGGCCGAACATCAATATGCTCGGCATAAGAGAACCAGATATTTACGGTAAAGACACATATGATGCACTTTGCAGGCAAATCAAAGCGCATTGCGCGGCAAAGCAGGTCGATGTTTCCTTTTTTCAATCGAACTATGAAGGTGCCATCGTTGATGCAATTCAAAAAGCCTATTTCGATAAGATAGATGGTATCGTTATCAATCCGGCTGCTTATACCCATACAAGTGTTGCGATTTTAGATGCTTTAAAGGCAGTTGGAATTCCGACTGTGGAGGTACATATTTCGGATATCAACAGCCGTGATACCTTTCGCAAACACTCCTACATCAGTGCTGTCTGTCAAAAGACAATTTGCGGCAAAGGTTTTGCCGGATACATTGAGGCCATAGACCATTTATTGACATAAGCGTGATAAGCAAAAGAACCCTGTATGAAACAGGGTTCTTTTTTTTGCGTCAAAATTAAAACATTGTCATTTGATTTGAATCCGGAAGCGCGTCCAAAACACCCATTTGGTTCAGCGATTCAATAACCGATTTTGAAACACCGGCTACACTTTGAAATTCATCCTTAGAGATGAAACTGCCGTGTTGTGCCGCTTCATATAAAGAAACCGCCGCTTTTTCTCCAACACCGTCCAGTGCTGCGAAAGGCACGCGCATTTTACCGTCTTCTACCAAATATTTCGTTGCATGCGATTTTTTCAAATCAATGGGTAAAATCTCAATTCCGCGACAAAGAATCTCATTAAAGACAAGCAAAGTATCACAAGCATCTTTTTCTTTTTTACTGGCTTCCTTGTCTTTGAGCCGAATTTCATTGATACGGCGCTTAATGGCTTCCCTGCCTTTGAGAATCGTAGAAAGTTCAACATCTTCGGAGCGCACTGTGAAATAAGCACAGTAGTATTCAACGGGTCTGTGAACCTTATACCAACCCAAACGCAATGCGGCAATCATATAGGCCGCGGCATGGGCTTTTGGGAACATATACTTAATTTTAAAACAAGAATCAATATACCATTGCGGCACATTGTTCTCCTTCATTAAACGAATATGCTCCTCGGTCAGTAGTTTCTTGGCTTTCCCTTTACGAACGATTTCCATGATTTTAAAAGCATCCTTTTTCGGTACGCCTTTATAAATCAAATAGGTCATAATGTTATCACGCGTTCCAATTACATCAGAAATCGTACAGGTACCGGAGCGAATCAAATCCTGCGCGTTGCCAAGCCAAACATCGGTGCCGTGTGAAAGACCGGATATCTGTAAAAGGTCAGAAAAGGTTTTCGGCTTTGTTTCGACCAACATATCCCGAACAAATTTTGTCCCCAGCTCCGGTAAGGTATAGGTACCGGTCAGCGAATCTATATCCTCTGAGGTTACACCCAGTGCTGCTGTGGAGCCAAACAGACTCATAACATCCGGGTCACTCATACAAACAGAGTTTACGGGGATACCAGTATATTCTTCAAGATATTTGTAAATCGTCGGCACATCATGGCCTAATTCGTCCAGTTTGAGAATATTATCGTGAATCGAATGGAAATCAAAGTGCGTAGTTATCATATCCGAATCAACATCATTTGCCGGGCGCTGCACCGGACAAAAATCATAAATTTCCATATCAGCCGGAACAACAACCATACCGCCGGGATGTTGACCGGTGGTACGCTTGATTTTACTCTTGTTGATGGAAACTGCAAGACGTTCTTCTTCACTCTTGCTTAACATCATACCGTAATCCTCAGCATAATGCTTTACAAATCCATAAGCTGTTTTTTCGGCAACCGTAGCGATGGTGCCGGCTTTAAATACGTTTTGCTCACCAAATAATTCTTCGGTAAAACGGTGAATAAAAGGCTGTACCTCACCCGAAAAGTTTTGGTCAATATCAGGGACCTTATCACCGTCAAACCCAAGGAAAGTTTCAAACGGAATATCGTGACCGTCACGGTTATAGTCTGCATTGCATTTCGGGCATTTTTTCGCCGGCAAATCAAATCCCGAACCGATGCTTCCATCGGTAATCCATTCACTGTGTTTGCAGTTGGGACAAACATAATGAGGCACCAATGGATTGACTTCGGAAATACCGGCCATGGTTGCAACAAAGGAGGAACCTACCGAGCCTCGCGACCCGACAAGATAGCCGCGTTTTTCCGATTCGGCCACAAGTTTTTGTGCGGTAACATACATGACCGAGAATCCGTGCCGAATAATCGAAGAAAGTTCGCGTTCTAACCGGTCATTTACAATCTCCGGTAAGGGGTCACCATACAACTCTTTTGCACGACTGCGGGTGATTTCGGTTAAAATATCGTCCGACCCTTCAATTTTCGGCGGATAGTTTCCGTCCGGTATGGCCTTAACGCTGCCATCGATGCTGTCTGCAATTTTTTGCGGATTGTCAATTACAATTTCTTTCGCACGCGCACCTAAAAAAGCGAAATCTTCCAACATTTCCGCTGTGGTTTTTAAGTAAAGCGGCGGCTGCGTTTCGGCATCTTTAAAACCTTGTCCGGCCATCAATATGGTGCGTAGTTTTGCATCCTCTTTATAAAGAAAATGCACGTCACCCGTAGCCACCACCGGTTTACCGATTTTGTCTGCAACCGCGATAATTTTACGATTTATTTCGTTTAAATCTTCTTCGGAATGCACTATGCCGTTACGTAACATGAAAGCGTTGTTTCCGTTCGGCTGAATTTCAATATAATCATAAAAGCGTGCAATTTCTTCTATACGCTCTTCCGGGAGATTATCGAGAACCGCTTGGTATAAATCGCCCTGCTCGCAAGCGCTGCCGATAATCAGACCTTCTCGGTATTTTTCAATAACGCTGCGCGGATAGAGCGGTTTAGCCGGGCGCGGTTTTTGTGGATTGTTTTTGTTGTAGGTTTTGCGGAAATAATTCAAATGTGCATAAGAAACCAACCGGTACAGATTTTGAAGTCCGGTTTGATTTTGTACCAGGATAATCATGTGATAACGGGTCAATTTTTCAGAGTCGACACCGGTATCAATGGTTTTACCGCCTTGATTATAAACATCATCAACAAAATAGGCCTCTACGCCGTAAATCACCTTGAAATTTTCATCTTTTTTTCGAATGGCGTTTAGGGTATTCATGGCTTCCGGAAAGGATTGCACTACACCGTGGTCGGTAATGGCAATGGCCTTATGTCCCCATTTAAATGCTTGCTGAATTAGAGCGCTTGCGGGCACAACAGCATCCATAGCTGACATACTGGTGTGCGCATGCAATTCTACGCGTTTCTCTTCGGCCTCGTCCATCTTTTCATAGGTATCTAAAACGGCAATAGAAAGCGGACGCAATATGTAGCCTTTTTCCCAATCATCAAACTCATAATTACCGCGAACCAGCAAACAGTTCCCCGGTTGAATCGGGTCAAACTGCCCTTCTTTATCTTTGTTGACTATCAGCTTGGCAAAAAGCGAGTTGGTCTTATCAGAAAAAGAAAAATTGATGAATATTTTATCGCCTTTTTTGGTTGGCTTGACCTCTTTTGAAAAAACTTCACCCCAAACCACAAGTCCGGGTACTTCGGTTGTAACTGTATGCATGGGTACAGGTTTACCTGTAATTGGACGCCCGTAAAACAACTGTGCGGAATCAAGATAAATTTGTGAGCCGTCCTCGGGTTTATCATGACGAGTTGTAGATTTCGGAGCAGTATTTTTCGAGACCGGATTGGGCGCTGTCGGCGTTTGAACCGGTATTTCTGGTGCCGGGCGTACCATTTCAACCGTTTCGGTTACGCCGGAGTATGTGATGCCGAGCTCCATGCCGAAAAAGGCTTTGACTGCGGAACATAAATCGGTTTCAAAAGAAGAATTCTTTATGGTGTTTAAACCGCCGAAAGCCAGCTCAATTTCCAGTTGATTCTCTTGTAAGTGATATTTTGCATTGTTAAAATAACCGTTTAGCGTTGGATTGCGCAATTTTAAAAATTCCACAATATCGGCAAGAATTTCGGTATTCGGAACAACCTTTTGAAAATGATACTTTACAGATACTGAGGTGAGGCGAAGTGCGTCAGCAAGTGCGGATTTAAATTTAGCAATACGTGCAAAGCAAACATATGAATTAAAAACAAGCTCTAAGGCCATCGTACGGCGCGGCTTGTCCACCGAGCAGGAGGTTACTTGCGCATCGGCCAAATCATCAAAACCCGATATGTAATTGCAAAATAATTGTTCAATGGTTGCTGACATGATTTATATTCCTTTATAATTTCTTTATTTCTTCAAGCAGTGCAGGCAAAAGCTGATCTTCCGGCAGTTTTCGAATGATTTCCCCTTTTTTAAAAAGGAGTCCGCACTCGTCTCCGCCGGCAATACCAATATCTGCTTCCTTGGCCTCCCCCGGTCCGTTTACAACACAACCCATTATGGCCACCGTGATATTTTTGTCACAGTCTTGCAACATTTCCTCCGCCTTTTGTGCGAGGTCAATTAAATTGATTTTGGTGCGGCCGCAGGTTGGGCAGGAAACAAAGCGAATACCCTTATTGTATAAGCCACAGGAACGCAAAATATCCTTTGCGGCATAGACCTCTTTTACAGGGTCGGCTGTAAGTGAAACACGAATGGTATCGCCAATACCGCGAAGCAACAAGCCCCCGATGCCAACAGCCGATTTAATTATACCGGCGCGCTCTGTGCCCGCTTCGGTAACGCCAAGATGCAAAGGATATGTGCACCGTTCTGCGGCGAGAAGATAAGCAGCATACATGGTTTTTGTGTCAGAAGACTTAATCGAGAGAACAATATTTTCAAAATCAAATTTTTCGAGTAAATGAATATGGTATAAACCGCTTTCGACCAGTGCTTCTGCCGTTGGAGCACCGTGCTTTTCAAGGATATGTTTTTCAACCGAACCGGAGTTTACACCGATACGGATGGGAACATTATGAGTATGGCAAGCGCGCACAACCTGCGCAACGCGTTGGTCATCGCCAATGTTACCGGGGTTGATACGGATTTTATCTACACCTGCCGCCACACAATCCAAAGCCAGCCGATAATCAAAATGAATATCTGCCACAAGGGGAATCGACACGGCAGATTTGATGCTTTCAACCAATCCAACCGCATTTTTATCCGGAATGGCAACCCGAATAATATCGCATCCGGCCTTCTCCAAAGCAATCGCCTGCGCAATATTTTTTTTAACATCATCCGCCGGAGCATTTAGCATAGACTGAATGGCAACGGGCGAACCGCCACCGATCATTTTGTTCGCAATTCGAATTTTTTTTGTGTGAAAACGCTCTGTCAACACAGTCACCTCAAAATAGTGAAAAAATATCTTTCGCTGTAACCAACAACATCAAAGCAATGAGCAAAATAAAGCCAGCCGCATGAATAAACGCTTCATATTTTTGCGGCACCGGTTTGCCTGAAATCATTTCAATTAGAATGAATATTGCGCGGCTTCCATCCAAAGCCGGTATCGGCAAAAGATTGAAGAGACCGAGATTAATTGAAATCAATGCAATCAAAGGCAAAAGTTCCATAATGCCTATGCGTGCAACTTCGCTGATGGCCACAGTTACACCAACCGGGCCGGATACTGCGCTGATGCCGAATTTTCCTGTAATTAAATCAACGAGTGAAAAAAGGACGACTCGCGCATAGGAAAAGGCGGTTTTAAAAGACTGGCTAAAATAGGATACAAAGCTACGGTTTTCACCGCGAACATAAAAATCAACCGCAATATAATTTACGCCATCGCTTTCCTTCGTTTGAAAGACAACATCTTTTAAGACGACCTCTTCCCCATCACGGGACACTATCATATCTACCGAATTGCCTTTAATTCCCGTAAAATTATAACTTAAATCATAAGTGGTATAAATTCGTCTTCCGTCGACTTCAAGAATGGTGTCACCCTCTTGTAACCCGGATTGTACGCTGACGGCGTTTTCATGAAAGCCATCAATCGTTGTGGTGGTATAAACTTTTACGGGAGCAAGAGTAATCATTATCAGAATAAAACCAAAAATTAAATTAAAAAGAGCTCCCATTATAATAATCAAAAAACGTTTCCATGGCTTTTTGTTACAGAAAGCGGCAGAATCATCACTTTTACTGTCTTCCCCTTCCATTGCGCAGTAACCGCCAAACGGTACGGCGCGAACGGCGTAAAGGGTTTCTCTCCCCTGCTTTTTAAAAAGCGCAGGACCGAAACCGACAGAAAATTCATTGACCCTTACTCCGGTTAAGCGAGCAGCAATAAAATGGCCAAACTCATGGATAACAATCATGATTAGAAAGGCCAGGATGGCAAGCAGAAAAGGCCAGATTGTATTTAAAAAATCCAGTACCGCTTTGATAAGAATCACCTAAATTCTGTTTAATACAAATTGACGCGCGGCCGCATCTGCCGCACAGATATCATCCATAGAGAAACTTTTTACGGGTGGTTGGGCTTCCATAGCTGCACGAACCAACTCGGCAATTTGCAAGAAGCGAATTTTGCCTGATAAAAACAGCGCAACTGCTTGTTCATTTGCTCCGTTTGCAGCCGTAGGCTTTAACCCACCCTGCGAAATTGCATCAATACAGACCTGTAAACAGTCAAAGGTTTGTACATCCGGTTTGGAAAAAGTAAGCATCCCGATTTCGGCAAGATCTAATGGTTTGCAGCAAGCATTGCTTCGTGTGGGATAGGTTATTGCGTATTGTATCGGTAAACGCATATCCGGTGTCCCCATTTGCGCAAGGACAGCACCATCCGATAGTTCAATTGCTGAGTGTATAATACTTTGGCGATGAACCAGAACTTCAATATCCTGGGGCTGAACCGAAAAAAGATGTACCGCTTCAATGATTTCCAATCCTTTATTCATGAGGGTAGCAGAATCAATGGTGATTTTTGCCCCCATGTCCCAGTTTGGATGTCTTAAAGCATCGGACGGAGTGATGTTTTCAAGTTCTGCACGTGTCTTACCGTAAAAGGGACCACCGGAGCAGGTCAAAAGAATTTTCCTTAAACTGCCGGAGGGTACACCTTGCAAACATTGGAAAATAGCCGAATGTTCGCTGTCAACCGGCAAAAGTTGCAGATTCCGTTTTTTTACCGCTTCGGTGACAAGTTTACCGCCGGTGACTAAGGTTTCTTTGTTGGCAAGTGCAATATCCTTTCCGGCCTCGATTGCAGCCATCGTTGGTTTGAGTCCGGCAATTCCAACAAGCGCATTTATAACCAAATCGCTTTTTGCCAAGGTTGCAGCTTCACAAACTCCGTTGAATCCGGAAAGAACTTTGGTGTTTGTATCGGCAACACGAGTTTTTAAAATTTTAGCTGCCTCTTGGTCAGCAACAGCGGCAATCTGCGGTTTAAATTCGCGGATTTGTGTCTCTAAAATATCAATGCTTCGGTGCGCAGCAAGTGCACATATATTGATATTTTCCTGGCGCGCAACCTCCAAGGTTTGTTTGCCAATAGAGCCGGTAGAGCCTAAAACAGAAATTTGCTCTCTCATATTTTTCACCTAAAACATTTCCAGTACGCATAAGAAGCAGGGTGATATAAACAATATGCTGTCAAACCTGTCCATTATGCCGCCGTGTCCGGGCATGATATTCCCGTAATCCTTAATGTTATACGCACGCTTTAAAAGGGATGCCGATAAATCGCCTATCATTCCGGCAACCGCAAACAAGGGAGAAAGTGCTGTAATCCATATGGAATAACTAAGGTTGTGCAACATAAAGAAGGAAACCAAAAAGGTATAAACAGCACAAAACAAAATGCCGCCGATACATCCTTCCGCTGTTTTTTTGGGACTGATTTCAGGAGCAATTTTGTGTTTGCCGAAAAACACACCGGTAAAATAAGCACCGGTATCTGTACCCCATGCAAATCCGCAAAGCAACAAAATCTGCAACAGACCTTGCTTGTTGGTCGGCGATAAAACAGCGAGTAACGAACCGAATGCAAAGGAAAGCACAGTCGGTAATGCAAAGGACATCACACACTGCTGCACAGATAGTTTATTATGTGCAAAAACACCGAAAGAAAACATAATACATACAAATACAACCGAAAGCAAAAAATAAGACTGCATATTGAAATATTGCGTAAAAGAAAGGGGTGCAAGTGCAGAATAAATTACAGCGACCCAAACGGCCGGTTTGTAGCGGTTGATTGTTGTATTGTACAAGACTTCAAGAGTTGCAATAGCAGAAAGGCAAAGAACGGCCAAAATCAGAGGAATATCCGTAAATTGGCGCGTGTATAGAACCGAAATAAAAATAAAAATTGCAATTGTAGCCGAAATAATTCGCGTTTTCATATTTATGACCATTCCTTTTAGATACCGCCGAACCGACGATTTCGCTTATTATAATCTTCAATGGCATCCATAAGATGCTTCGGCTTAAATTCCGGCCAGAGCACATTGGAATACCAAAATTCCGCGTAGGAAGATTGCCATATTAAGAAATTTGAAATTCGATATTCGCCACTGGGGCGAATGATAAAGTCCGGGTCGGGTTGACCGGCGGTATAAAGGTGACTTTCAATGGTTGCCTCCTCGATTTCCGCAGGCATAATTTTGCCGGACACAACCTCTCTGGCAATCTCGCGCACAGCATGAACAATTTCATCGCGTCCGCCGTAATTGAGTGCAATATTGAGATGAAGCCCGGTTGCATCAGCCGAATTTAGCTCAGCATCATGAATCAGTTCAACAATATCATCGGCCAGCGGCGATAAGTCACCGATAAACTTCACTTTGATATTTTCATCCTTGAAATTTTTGGCATCCTTTAAATAGTCGCGCAGAATATTTAAGATATTATCTACTTCATCCTTCGGGCGTTTCCAGTTTTCAGTTGAAAAGGCATACACCGTAAGGTGTTTTAATCCAATTTTATTGGCATAGCGCGCAATATCTTTAAAGTTTTTTGAGCCCGCGGCATGCCCGGCAGAACGCGGCAGATGACGCTTTTTCGCCCAGCGACCGTTTCCGTCCATAATAATGCCGATATGCTTCGGTAAAATCAATTTGTTTGTTTTGTGTTTATTTAATAACATGACTCTCTCTCAAAAACCCATCGAGGATTTTCCCCGATGGGTGGCGTTGTAAATTTACTATGGATTAAATTTCCATAATTTCTTTTTCTTTGGCAGCCGTTACGGAATCCACATCTTTGCAAAAACCGTCGGTAATATTTTGAATCTTTTTTTCGCCGTTAGATTGGTCGTCTTCTGTGATTTCATTATTCTTTTTCATAGCTTTCAGCTTCTCAATTGCATCACGGCGAATGGAACGAATTGCAACCTTTGTATCCTCTGCCATTTTTTTGATATCTTTTACCAATTCTTTACGACGTTCCTCAGTTAACGGCGGGAAAACAAGACGGATGACTCTGCCGTCGTTTGTTGGGTTGATGCCGATATCCGAAGCCTGGATGGCTTTTTCAATGCTACTGAGCGTGGAAATATCCCAGGGTTGGATTTGCAGCATTCGGCCCTCCGGAACCGAAACGGCAGCCATTTGATTTATTGGTGTCGGTGTGCCGTAATAATCAACAGCAACCTTATCTAATATTGCAGGGGTTGCACGGCCGGCACGAACAGCTGCAAATTCTCTTTCCAAGGCAGCAATGGATTTGTTCATTTTTTCTTCCATGGATTTAATCAAAGCTTGCATAAAAAACCTCCGATGATTATTTAATAATGGTTCCGATTTGCTTCCCGCACAGCGCATCTACAATGTTGTCGGGGTCTGCCATGCTGAAAACAAGAATCGGTATTTTATTGTCCATACACATCGATGCGGCCGTACTGTCCATAACATGCAGGCCTTTGTTTAGTACATCCAGATGCGTAAGTGTATCGAATTTTTTGGCGTTGGGATTCTTTTTCGGGTCGCAGTCGTAAACCCCGTCTACATTTGTAGCTTTGAAGATAATGTCTGCGTTAATTTCAGCTGCGCGTAAAGCGGCGGCTGTATCGGTAGAAAAGAAAGGATTGCCCGAGCCACAACCAAAAATAACCACACGACCTTTGTTCAAATGGGTAACTGCTTTGTTGCGAATGTAGGGCTCAGCAATTTCCTGCATATGAATGGCTGTCTGAACACGGACATCCAACCCGACATGCTCTAAACCATCTGCAAGACCGAGAGAATTGATAACGGTTGCCAACATACCCATGTGGTCAGCGCGCGTACGGTCCATTTTACCGCTGGAACGGCCTCTCCAAAAGTTACCGCCACCGACAACAATCGCAACTTCTGCACCTAAGTCAACGCACTTTTTTATGCTTTTGCAAACACGCAAAACCGTTGTGTCAAAATCGATGCCGAATCCTTTTTCTCCGGAAAGTGCTTCCCCGCTGAGTTTTAACATAATTCGTTTATACTGAATATCCATAGTAATCTCCCAACCACTTTTATTACTATACAATAGTTTACCATAAACACACGCGTATTTCAAGCACAGAAATGTATTAAAAGCCAAAAAGCAAAAGCTTTTTGGCTTTTAATACTATTTTTTATCATCAATTGAAATGACAGCACTATTACTTTCCTTAAATCCCTCTGTGCTTTCACGCATAAACAGAATCTTTAAGGTTAGAATAATCAACTTGATATCCATGAGCAAAGAATAGCGCTCAATATAAATTAAGTCCATATTCAGTTTGTCCTTGGGGCTGGTGTTGTATTTTCCATAGATTTGTGCGTAGCCGGTCAAGCCACCCTTGACCATATGACGCTTTGGAAACTCTGGAATCATTTCAGTGTATTCTATCACATTTTCGACACGCTCAGGGCGAGGACCTACAAGTGACATATCACCTTTTAAAATATTAATCAACTGCGGTAGTTCATCCAGACGAAGAGGACGAATAAATTTACCGACCGCTGTTATGCGGTCATCATCTTCAACTGCTTTTCTCGCCGCGATTTCATCTGCGTTGACAACCATGGAGCGGAATTTTAAAACATCAAATTCGCGATTTCCCTCGGTAATACGTTTTTGTTTAAAAAAGACCGGACCACCGTCATAAAGCTTGATTGCAAGTGAAATAATCAGCATAACGGGTGAAAAGATGAGTAAAGCAAACGAAGAAACAATTAGATCCATTGCACGCTTTAATATTTTTTGTTCTATTGTTAAGCCGTTATTGCGACAATAAATGATCGGACAATCGCGCACCTGTATTATTTCACTGCAACTGTAAATAATTTCGTCAATAGATGGAAGAATGTACATGCGCTTTTGATGGATGTAGGCGTATTTAATGATTTCCCCTTTTAATTCCTTATCTATATCACCGATAAAGACCTTATCACTTTCATCAATCTCATTTTTGACAGCATCCAAACCTTTATCAATGGTAATTGCATGCTCGATACGGTAGCGTGAACGCATGCTGTGAATTTTCCGGATCGTTTCAATATTATCTTTTGTTCCATCATAAATTGCCAGTATTTTTTTGGTGTCAAAAAGTGAACGATAGATTTTGTTGCTGATAAAAGCGAGTAACATAATTAACAACACATCAATGCAGGTTACAGCTAAAATAGGCAACGGTGAAACAACTTTTCGAACAACAAGACAGAGTTCACCAAAGACAATAACATTTGCAAACACGGCACCGAGTGACATACTATATACAATTTCAGTCGTGCGGAAGACACCGATCTTAAAACCGCCGTATAAAACCGTAAATGCAATGAAAGACAAGAGATAGGTGAAAATAATGACATAATTACCATTATTTAAATACGTGTCCGGATAGTATTTTTCCCAAGTATAAGTAAACACAACCAGTAAACTGAGTACAATTACTGCTTTTAAGAGAAACATTATACTCTTTCTAAACTTCTTTAAAATTTCCATTCCATATTCCTCATAAAATCCATGCTATTTTTTTAGCAATTCTTTTATTCTCTTCATGGCTTCCCGAGTATTTTTTTCATTGTTAAATGCCGTCAGTCGAAAAAAGCCCTCCCCGTTTTTACCGAATCCGGCACCGGGCGTTCCAACAACATTTGCCTTTTGCAAAAGCAAATCAAAGAAAGCCCACGAGTCGAGTCCGTCGGGACATTTCAGCCAAACATACGGCGAATTTTTTCCGCCGGTATACCAAATCCCCAAAGTATCTAATGCATCGGTTATAATTTCTGCATTTTTTTTGTAAATATCAATGTTTTCCTTAATCTGTTTCATGCCACTTTCGCTAAAAACTGCTTCCGCACCGCGTTGAACAACATAAGATACGCCGTTAAATTTTGTTGTTTGGCGACGAAACCATAGTTTGTTGAGTTGGATGTTTCCAACCAGTAATTCCTGCGGAACAACCGTGTAGCCGCAACGAGTGCCGGTAAAGCCAGCGGTTTTAGAAAGTGAACAAAATTCAATTGCACAACTCTTTGCGCCTTCAATTTCATAGATGCTTGTCGGTAAATCAGAATCGGAAATAAATGCTTCGTATGCCGCGTCATAAAGAATAACTGCATGGTTTTCTTTTGCAAAATTTACCCATTCTTTCAACTGTATGCGATTATAGGCGGCACCGGTTGGATTATTTGGCGAACAGAGATAAATGATATCTGCTTTTTGTTTGAGCGAAGGCATAGGCAAAAAGCCGTTGGATGCATCCGAATCGGCAAAGAGAATTTTCCTTCCGTCCATCGTGTTGGTGTCAACATAAACAGGATATACCGGGTCGGTAACCAGTACGGTATTTTCTTTTGAAAAAATATCTAAAATATTACCGACATCGCTTTTGGCGCCATCACTTACAAAAATCTCGTTGCTTTCCAGTGAAAGACCTTTTTTTGCATAATAATTACGAATGGCATCGCGTAAAAAACCGTAGCCCTGCTCCGGGCCGTAACCGTGGAAAGTTTCAGCAGCAGCCATATCGTCAACCGCATTGTGCATTGCTTCGATTACCGCCGGACAAAGCGGCAAGGTTACATCGCCAATACCAAGACGGATAATTTTTGCATCCGGATGTTCTTCTGCATACCGGTTTACACGATGCGCAATTTCAGAAAAAAGATAGCTTTCTTTTAAATTTTGATAATTTTGATTGGTTGTTACCATTCTAAAATCTCCTTATGCAGTTCGCCGTCAAAAACAAATGACGCCGAACCGGTCATAGTCACCGTACCGTTTGTGGAATAGCAAACCTGCAATTCACCGCCCAAGAGCGAAACCGTAATTTCAGTGTCTCTTGGGCAAAATCCGTTTTCAATTGCGGCAACTACGGCAGCACATGCTCCGGTTCCGCAGGCCATGGTTTCCCCACTTCCGCGCTCCCAAACACGCATACGAATATGCCGGGCATCTACAACTTGGACAAATTCGGTATTGGTTCTGTCAGGGAAAATCGCATGATTTTCAAAGATAGGTCCAATTTTTTCCAAATCAAGAGAGTTAATCTCCGGCTTGAAAAGCACACAGTGCGGGTTGCCCATGGAAACACAGGTGATTTTTTCTGTGCTTGCGCCAATTTCGACAGATTCGCCTATCAGTTTTTCTTTATGATAGATGACAGGTATTTGGTCACAGCGCAATTCTGCTTTGCCCATATCTACACTGACAAGAGAAACCTTATTATCCTTAATTGTAAGTTTGAGTTTTTTTATTCCACTCAAAGTTTCCAGTGCAAGGTCAGTCTTACTTGTTAGGCCTTTTTCGTAGACATATTTTCCGATGCATCGGGTCGCATTGCCGCACATTTTCCCTTCACTGCCGTCCATATTAAACATGCGCATTTTGAAATCGGCAATATCAGAGCGCATAATCAGCACAATGCCGTCTCCCCCAACACCAAAATTGCGATGACTGAGAATTTCGGCTGTTTTTTCAGGTTCGGGTAATTCGGTTTTTGTACAATCAAAATAAATGTAGTCATTGCCCAAACCGTGCATTTTTGTAAAACGAATTCCGCTTAACAAAGAATCACCTCAGTATATAAAACTACTAATATAGAATACTCTAAACGCGTAATTTTGTCAAGTAACCTTCCATAAAGATAGAAAAGAGCATCGTGAATATGTTTTGCATAGTTTATCAATCTTTTGCCTACCGAAAGAAAAGACTAATCAAATATGAAAATGATACGTATGTATATTACGAATTATTTTGCAAAAAACTTACAAAGAAAACCGAAAGGCGGTTGCAAAAGAAACTCGGTTGCCCCATTGTATTTTATGATTCTATTGATACTTCCCAGTTTCGGTTGCTTTTGTTAGAAAATATGATTTACATGCTTTCAAAAAAGTATGCCGGTATCCGAGTAGCGTTGGTTGAGCATCCCGAACCCGACTGCTTACTGAAACGTATTGCACCTTTCAGTAAAGAAATACACATGATTCAATCGGGCAAAATCGATGAAAGTTATTATTTGGAAAAATTCGGCTGTGCGCCCGTGCAGATGCAGTTCTACGGAACACAGGAAATCATTTACAAATATATGCAAGGCAAGCTTTACTATCGCGGAAAAGAGGTAGTCCTGCCGGAAAACGGTTACCTTTTACCGATAGATGTTGCCGAAATGATGCCAAACGGGATTTCGGAGCTGGCCTTCATGAATTTATTATGGAAGTTTGGCGGTTTAAAGGCCGAAACAATTTTACCCAGCGACACAGTATTTAAAAAATTGTAAATATCTAAATTTTAGTTGACATATGCAATGTTTTTTTGTATAATAATTTGAGTGTTTACCCGATAGGAATATTTTATCCCTATCGGGTACACTATCTTTTTGAAAATTATTTAAAAGAGAGGTTGGTTCTACTATGGCAAAACCTATCATTTTAACGGATGACGGCTTGAAAAAACTTGAGTCGGAACTTGAATATCTCAAAACAACTGCTCGCAAAGAAATTGCCGAAAAAATTAAAACGGCTCGTGGATTTGGTGACCTTTCAGAAAACAGCGAATATGATGAGGCCAAAAACGAGCAGGCTAAAATTGAGGCAAGAATCATTGAGTTGGATGCGCTGTTGAAAAATGTTGAAATCATCAGTGATGACGAAATCAATTCCGGCCATGTCGTTATTGGCTCTAAGGTGAAAATCCTTGATGTTGAATTTAATGAAGAATTGGAGTACAAAATTGTCGGTTCTGCCGAAGCCGACCCAAGCAACGGCTCCATTTCTGATGAATCACCCGTCGGCAAGGCTCTACTGGGCCATGCGATCGGAGATGAGGTAATTGCCGAAGCACCCGGCGGTCATTTAACCTTTAAAATTCTCGATATTATAAAATAGTTTTTTCGGCAGGGGTCTTCCCTGCCGACTTTGTATGAAAGGATGTATAACGATGGTTGAACAAAACTTGCCTGAGCAGGAAATGCAAACTGAACAAAATTTAAACGAAATTTTGCAAATCCGCCGTGATAAACTTTCTGCTTTGCAACAGGAAGGCATGGATCCGTTTCAGATTACCAAATACGATTTTAACAGCGATTCTGCATCAATTAAAAATGCTTATGCAGAATATGAAGGAAAAACCGTTCGTTTGGCCGGACGCATTATGTCCCGCCGTATTATGGGAAAAGCGAGCTTTGTCGGCATCAGTGATTGTAGCGGCTCAATACAATTGTATGTTCGCCGCGATGATGTTGGTGAGGATACCTATGCTGCGTTTAAAAAATGGGATATTGGTGACATTATCGGCGTTGAAGGCTTCGTTTTCAAAACAAAAACAGAGGAGATTTCCCTGCATGCTACCTCTGTAATCCTTTTGTCCAAATCCCTTCGTCCCTTACCGGAAAAATTTCACGGCCTGCGTGATACCGATACGCGTTATCGCCAACGCTATGTTGACCTTATTGTTAACCCCGAGGTTCGCGACACCTTTTACAAGCGTTCACAGATTCTGAAAGAAATCCGCCGTTTTCTGGATGACAAGGGCTTTTTAGAGGTTGACACCCCTATTCTGGTTCCGCTGGAAATCGGTGCGGCGGCTCGTCCCTTTAAAACGCATCACAATACTTTGGATATGGATATGTATCTGCGTATTGAAACCGAGCTGTATTTAAAACGCTTGATTGTCGGCGGTATGCACCGTGTATATGAGGTCGGCCGAATCTTCCGTAATGAAGGTATGGATACCAAACATAATCCTGAATTCACCACCATTGAACTTTACCAGGCCTTTACCGATTATTTCGGAATGATGGACCTTGTTGAAGAAATGAATACCATGCTGGCAGAAAAAATTTGCGGCAGCAAGGTCATTACCTATCAAGGCAAAGAAATCGATATGGGGCATTGGGAGCGCCTGACCATGGTTGAGGCTGTTAAAAAATATTCCGGATGTGATTATTATACCTGGACATCTGATGCCGATGCGCGTGCCTGTGCCAAGGAAATGCATGTTGAAGTTGATGAAAACGCAAGCAAAGGTACCGTTTTAATTGAATTGTTCGATGCTTTCGTTGAAGAAAAGTTAATTCAACCGACGATTATCTATGATTATCCGGTTGAAAACAGTCCGCTGGCCAAAAGAAAACCGGAGGACCCCGCCTTTACCGAGCGTTTTGAATACTTTATCAATGCCACCGAATTCGGTAACGCTTTTAGTGAGTTAAACGACCCCATCGACCAAAAAGAGCGTTTTGAAAAACAGGTCGCTGCCAAAAAGGCTGAGGACTCCGACTGCAAAGCAGAAGTCGATTATGATTATATTGTAGCGCTTGAATACGGACTGCCGCCGACAGGCGGTCTCGGTTTTGGTATTGACCGACTGGTTATGTTGTTGACCGATAGCGCTTCCATCCGCGATGTCCTGCTCTTCCCCACCATGAAGCCGTTGTCCGAGTAAGTTGTCGTTTTTTTGAAACACTTTATTTCGGTTCTATGTCCAGTTTGTAAACTCTCATTGGGATGCTTGCAGAACAAAGTGAAATTTGTTATACTTTTTACACCGATTAACAGGGCAAAGGATGGAAAATGAAACCATGAATAAGCAGTCTCACAATGTTCGAAACCGTGATTTAATTGAGCTAAAAAAAATGAAACAAGGCCTTGTCGAAACAACGACCGACAAACAACCGGAATCCAAAAAATTGACCGGTTGGCCTGCTGTTGTAAATTTTTTGCGCTACAATGGAATTTGCATTCTTGTTGCCATTATTATTTTGGCAATTTCTATTCATTTGATTTATTCAAGGATTACCATGAAAAAGCCGGATTGTATGGTCGTTGTGAATACCGGAGCAATCACCCTGCAAGAAACGGCGAACGACTATGCAAAAATTTTCACCGAACTTTGTCCCGACGCAAACGGTGACGGTGCGGCTCTGGCCTCGGTTATCGACTGCTCCTATGACGAAGATGCGACAGATGCACAAGCACTGAGCGCACACTTCATGAAATTTCAGTCGCAATTCAGTGTAGAATACGCACAATTGTTTATCCTCAATTACGATACAATGGCACGGCTTGATAATGAAACAGATGGTGGTTTGTGGGTTGACGATTTGCAATTAAAAGAGTATAATGGAAAAGCAATTAAGCTGAATGGCACCGAGTTCGAAACGCTTTATAAAAAGCAAACCGGCGGTATTGGATTTACCGAAGACATCTATCTTTGTATGCGTAAAACCGGAGGTGCCATTGCCGAAAGCAAACGCGGCAAAGCAGCCGCCACAGCAGCACGACAAATTTTAACCGAACTAAACAACCAAACACAAAATTAAGGCAATCCTATTGCCTTATCTATCCGCCCGTAGCGAAGCTGGATATCGCAGCAGATTCCGATTCTGAAGGCCGGGGGTTCGAATCCCTCCGGGCGGGCCAAAAAACAAGACAGTCTTCGGACTGTCTTATTTTTATCCAAGCCGAAAGCTTGGTATGTAATCGCCGTCAGGCGTATGGCATCACGCATCAGCGTGCATTTCTTCGGCTTGATTGCATACGCAACTTATGTAAAATATTTATAAAAGCAAACCCGGTTAAATTTTTAAACCAATTGTTTTATTTTACATATACTGTACTGATGTGAATTTTTGTTTTACGGAGGACAAATATGTATAATGACGATTATATAAGGAATTCCTTAGAATTACACCTGTTTTTTGGGCGCATAATGAAGGAACATTCCTTCTTTTTAAAGGCAGGCTTTACTCCCGCTAACCAATCATTTTCAAACAAAGCAGAATATTTTAAATCGGAATTTGAAAATTTGCTGTCACAGGCAGTAACTTTAAGCAATGGCAATATAAGCAGTGAAGTATTAAATTCCGGAGAATTGGTTACCGAATTTACTTCCCTGGCAGAAAGGCAGAGCGAAGCCTTTACCGGTATTGCTATTAATAAGGGTATAACCCAGAGAGAAATGCGTTTGCAAAGCGGACGCCTATTCGGTTTTAGAAACAATTTAAGCAACCGAGTCGGTCAACTAAACCAAAGAGCGCTTCGGCTTTTGGACGGTCTGATTTCCTTTAAAGAAAGTATTTTAAGAAATGTTTTAAATTGCAATATGTTTACTATGAATTACCCATTGCTTATTGAGCATATCATCAGAGAAGCAAAATTGTACCGTCAATATATAGAATTGCTTGAACGAAACGGTAATTTGTCAAATGAATCTATGCGTGATATCGAGTGTTTTTGCAACCGCATAATGATGGAGCACGCAATGTTTATACGCGGGTTGCTCGACCCATCCGAAGCAGAGTTAATAAACGTTGCAGATGGTTTTGCAAAAGACTATGCCCAATTACTTGAAAAATGCCACAAAGCCCACGAACAAACGATTTCTTCCGATTCCTTGGAACAGACTGTCAAATTCAGAGATTTCAAAACCGCAGGTGTTAAGGGAATAGAAAATTGCGACATCCGTTCCATAATACTGCCGTTGCTTGCAGACCATGTATTGCGCGAAGCAAACCACTATATCCGGCTATTAAAATAATTTTGAACAAGTGAAAAAAACCGCCCAATTCTAAACAGAATAAGGCGGTTTTTTATTATATAATTATTCAATTGGAATATATTCATTTAATGTGAAAGAGTATATTCCTTTTTCCAAGACCGGTAGATGGAAAATTCTGCTTATCGCATCTGCATAGAAAGAAACTTGTCCGGCGTAGCGTGTAATCAATGTTTGCAATTCGGTAACATTGTCGGTTTTATAATCGATAATACGAACACCGTCTGCCGTTACAGCCACACAGTCCACAACACCCTGTACCACAGAGGTTTCGGGTAATTCTTCCGAAAGCTGAACTGGCAACATAAAGGGAAACTCTTTATATACCTTTTCTGCTTTCAAAATACGCGCACAGATATCGGACGCAAAAAAAGCCCGCAGTCCTTCTACATTTAACGCTTTTCGTTCCGGTGCGCTTAAAAATTCATATTCGTACAGCCGTTCGATTTCTTCCAATAAGGCATTACGTGCCGATGCAAAGTCACAATGTTGCATAAATTTGTGGGTCGCTGTACCCTTTTCAGCCGAAGTCAAACCGCTTTCTTGAGCAAATACCGGCCTTGCGGTAAATGCAAACTCCTGTGCATCCTGTTGTTTTGTCAATTCAGAAACCGACAGTTTTGAAGGAATGGTTTGCAAGGCTTTGTAGGGGTAAACATAAGAAAAGTTTTCTTTCATTTGCGCTAACAAATCATCAGAAACCGATGCTTCCGCAGCAGAAAAAAGGTTTATTTCGCAGGAATCCGACGGTGCAACAAAGGTTATTTTTAAGGGCGCATCGGTTGTTTCTGCCATCGCTATTCCCCTTATGCCAAATTTTTCAAAGGCATTGTAGCCGGAAGGATGGATTAGGGCGCAGGAAAGCAACCACGATGAATAACCCGGCGCAGAGGAAATTGCTGAATTGCGAATTTTTCCCTCCTGTGAAATCTCGGCGCATAATGCGTTCAACATTCCAGGCAAATTATTTTCGCAAATCAGAATGTCCAATTTGTATTCCGCACGTGTCATCGCCACATAGAGCAACCGAATCTTTTCCGCAATCATATCGGTTCGCAGCTTAATAGACAATGCCTTGCGCGCAAGGGTATCATAAACAAAACGCGTTTTTGCATCTACATATTTTAATCCAATACCCAACTCTTCATCCACCAGCATGCGGCCGATTTGGTCGGTTATATTAAACTTTGTTGCGTTGTCAGCAAGAATACAGTATGGAAATTGTAAACCTTTTGCGGCATGAATACTCATTATCCGCACCGCATTCCCCTCTGCGCCGGCAGTTGATTTCACCGACATACCCTGGCTGTTTTCAATTGACCTTAAAAAAGAGGAAAGGGTTGCTGTATGGGTTTGCGAAACAAATCCGTCTGCCATATTTAAAAGTTTAAGCAGATTCTCCCGGCGTTTTTCTCCGTTTTCCTTAGAACTCATTAAAATCAGCAGTCCAGTTTCCTCATAGACTTGACCAACCAAATTGCCCAAGGGTACAGTAGAAGCAGCCAATCGCAATTTAGAAAGTTTAGAAATAAATTCCGCGCAAAGTTGCTGGCCGGATTCAGCCGCCGCCGTAATTTTGCCAATCAAGCTTTCCCCAGTGTAGTGCATTTTTATTTCAGCAATTTGCTCTGCACTGAAACCAAACAAGCCAGACATTAAAACCGCAAGGAGTGCGACATCATTTGTCGGGTTGTTGATAATTTTTAACATCGAAAGTGCCAGCGAGATTTCGGCGGTTTCATAAAAGGCTTTTGATTCGACAACTACCGGTATACCCAATTTTTGCAAAGCTTGGGCATAAACAGGCGCACGACCCGAAGGCGATTGCATCAAAACAGCAAAATCACCATATCTTGCTTTGCGCGTCTGTCCGTTTAAGCAAAGCGTCTTCTCACCCTCAACAATATTGCGAATATAGCGGGCTATATAATCCGCTTCCATTTCTTTTCTGCTGCGCAAATCGTCGTTTTTTTCAATTATGTGATACTCTACGCCTCCGTCTTCATCGGGCGAAAAATCCGCTGAATAAACCAAACTTTCAGCCAAATCGTAGGATATATTTGCGGTTTCCTTATGCATGAGAGCAGAAAAGGTAAAATTAACAAAATCACAAATATCCGACCGACTGCGAAAATTATTGGATAGTGTAATTGAGCCGTCTCTCTCCCCTTCTGTATATTGGGGAAGCTCTGATTTACGAAGTAAAAAATTATTGGGGTTTGCATGCCGGAATTTATAAATACTTTGCTTAACATCGCCAACCGTAAAGAGATTTCCGCTTTGAGAAGCTAACATTTTAAAAAGGGTATCCTGCAAATCATTTGTATCCTGGTATTCATCGACCAGAATCTCATCAAATGAATCACAAAGCGCGGCTGCATCCGGATTGAGTAAAATTGTTCCATCTTCCTTAGGATGGCACAAAAGGCGCAGTGCCATTCGTTCAATCATATCAAACGGATAGGCTGAAATTCGGCGCATATATTCTTCAAAATACAGCGACATTTGCAAAATAAAATCAATTGCGCCACAGACCGCGGCACCGGATTGCTGCGTAAATTTACAAATCTCTGAAAAGGGACAGTAAAACAATTTTTGTAAAGTTTTTATGCTTTGGGATAATTCTGCTTTGCAGGTTTTAATTTTTTCTCGAACCGAAATATCCGCCTTGGTTTTCGGCAAAACCGGAAAGGCACATTTGTTTAAAGCAGAGCGCACTTTGTCCCACTCACCATCAAAAACGGCATCTTCTAAAACCATAAGTTGGGTACGGATATTTTCCAATACCGGAACATATTTTTCTGTATCGGGATACAAATGCAAGGTTGCAAGGCATTGTGTGAGCAAAGCCTGTTGGGCAGAAATTGTTTCGGAGGCATAATTAAAAATTGTGCGTAACCATTGCTCATTCGCTGTATTTTCATACATGTCTTTTACCGAAATCAGCCAGCGTTCAGGAAAAGGCATACTGCGGCTATGCTCCCAAATTTTAAACAGATGGGCTTTGAGTTCTTCTACACCAAAAGTGGAAGAAAGACAAGCCATCATACCGGTAAAATCTACTGATAGTTTTGCCGATAATTCAGCGAAGGTTTGGCGAAATGCGGTTTCCTTTGCTTTGCGTTCCTGTGCTACGTCGGCAACACGAAAATCCGGCGCAATACCCAATAAGGCAAAATGGTTTTTGACAAAATCAATGCAAAAGGCATCAATGGTACAAATTTTTGCACTGTAAATCAGTAATCGTTGTTTTGCCAAACGACGGTTACCGGTTTTCTTTATTTCATCAAAAAGACGTTTTTCAATCCGCGTACGCATTTCGCTCGCGGCCGCGTTTGTAAAAGTAACAATTAAAAGACGATTGGCGTCTATGGGGTTGTCCTCATCAGAAAGGAGACGGATAACCCGTTCAACGAGAACCGCTGTTTTGCCCGAACCGGCAGCGGCTGAAACCAAAACATTCCCTCTGGCTTCAATGGCTTTTTGCTGGTCTTGGGTTGGTTTAAAGGCCATCGCGCATTCTCCCCTCTAATTCGGCTAAGGCTTCCTTATCACTTCTGGATTCCGTGTAGCGACAGTTGTTTTCATTTTCTGTCAAACACACCGGTTTGTATTGACAATAAGTACAGGGCAGCGTATCCTCTTTTAAAGGACGCGCATAAGCCAAACCGGAATGAAGCGCATCCCCCATTTTCGCCAATACAGTTTCAATTGTACTGAAAATATTTTCAAATTCCCGCGCCGTCGCCGTGCCTTTTTCGCTGACTTTATCATTTTTGATTTCGGCATTGATATACCGACCGGTCGAGTCCATCGCTTGAATCACCTGAGCGTCACGCAATAAAAGGCCGTTGGATTGAATTACCGGAGGTTCTTTATGATTGGAGCTCGTGACTTCTGTCAGGCTGACCTTTGCCGGCTTGTAAAGAATTCCGCCGATTTTATAAGGGTGATGTTTTACAATAGCATACAAATAAATCAACATTTGCATATTCAGGCCATATAATATATCATTGATTCGAAATTTTTTAGAATTGGTTTTATAATCAACAATACGGATATAGCTTTCTGTATCGATTTGCGCTACATCAACACGGTCTACAATACCGGAAACTGAAATAACGCCGCCGGAAAAAGAAATTTCCAAAGGCGGTACTTCTGCGCCTTTACCAATTTGCAATTCACAAGCCATCGGTTCAAATTGACTGTTGCAGAGTTCCGCAACGATATCCCGAATCATGAGAAACATCTGGTTTTTTAAATCGATAAAAATATATTTCAGTTGCTCATTTAGGTCAGATTCCTGTAAACCGGTTTCCTGCAAATAGTCAGCAGCAATATGTTCGATTTCCTCGGAAATTTCGGTGTCATCAAGTGCAGCGTAATCTTGGCTGTGCCGCTGAATAAATTTTTCCAGATAATAATGCACCAGTGTTCCGCGGCGTAATGCGTCAATGTCGGCTTTTTGTATCGGTTTTGCGGCAATTCCGTATCGGCAAAAATATGCAAACGGACACTTATGAAAGGTTTCGATTTGCGTAGAGGATAAATTTAACCGCGCGCCGTATAACGCTTTTGCCGTCTTGGGTGAAAGAGAAAACGCCTGCGAATCTTGCCGCGAAACGGCAAACAATTGCTTGGAAAAGAGAGGGTCATCTGCAAAAAAGGCTTTTGCAGTTTCGCGTTCCTTTTGCGCTTCACTTTGTAAAAAAATAGATTTTTCAAAAGCCGGTTTCCGGTCAAACATATCTGCAAACTCGGTGTTTTGTGCCACAGAATACTCTATTCGATTGCATACGGGAAAAACCGATTCGGTTTGCGAAATAATATAAGACGGCTCTTGACTTTGCATCGCAAAATCAGAAAGACTATAACAAAAATAGACCCTTTCTGTTGCAGCACAGGCACAGGCGTAAAATTTAAACTTTTCATCGATGGCTTGCGTTATAAGATTGTCTTTAATGTCGATTCCAGCAGAAATCATCATCTGTCGTTCGCGACTTGAAAGCAATCCGGCCGGTGCGCCCAATCGAGGCAGTTCACCCTGGTTTACTCCTAACATAAAGACAGCCTTTGCATTGGTAACGCGCGCACGTTCCGAAGAACAAAACATAACCGTATCAAGATGATGCGGTACTGTTCCTATACTCTCTCCGTCAGCACAGGCAAAAAGCAAATCCAGATAGGCTTCTGCGGAAATCTTTCTTCCGTCGTCACATTGTATGAGTTTGTTGAATACCGAAATCATCTTTTCATAAGCGGAAATTTGGTTTTGCGCTTTATCAAATGCACTTGCGGATTTTAACTCGGCACAGAATTTTTGCAAAGCTTCCGGTATACGATTTGCAATCATAAAACGATATAAGGCTTTTGTAATATCCGAAAGCGTATCGCCGCGGTTGTCACGCAAGGGAGCAATTATGGAAACCACCCGTTCGCGAAGTTGGTTAAGATTGTCCAATTTCTCTATTGTGCGTGCATCTGTTTTTTCTAACCCGGTTGGGTTTTTGGTCCAGATTTCATACCAAGCCAGCCTATCAATATCCCAAATATAACAATAGTTTTCCAGCGCAGATATTTCGGCGTCAGAAAAAGGAAGAAGACCGGTTTTTAACAAATTGAAAATTGTTTCGCTCTGGATATTATCCGCGGCCGATAAAACAGATACAAGCAAGCGAAACAGGGGCGTATGTACCAGCGAATGCCGTTGGTCAAAAAATATCGGCAGATTATATTTTTCCGCAATATTTTCTAACGCACCCGAATAGTTCGTACAATCTCTTGCGACAATTGCAAAATCTCGAAAACGATAATTTTCCCGAACGACCAATCGTTTGATTTCAAAGGCAATATAGTCCAATGCGTCAAAAATGTGTGGCGCTTGCACCAGAGAAATATGCTCCGCCGGGTCGGAAAAGGTTGCTTCACTACGCTCGGAAAGCACTTGTTCTAAATGTTGTAAATCTTGGTATGCATAATCAGTTTGTGTAAGTACGACCGGCTCTGCTACTGCAACGCCGTTGCGTTTGGCGGCTGCAATCAGTTTTCTTGCCTCGGCGCGTATGTTTGCGAAAACCGACAAATCATTTTCGGTGTAAATTCCCCCATCACAAGGAAGGGATATATAGACGGCACTCGCCTGCACCATAATGGTATTCAAGAGCAGGTGTTGGTTTGCCATATAACCGTCAAAAGCATCAAAAATAAATATGCTATCTTTAAAAATTGGGCGCGAAACCAATTGCTCGGCACAAAAACGCAAGCGGTCATTTGGGTCTGTAAATCGGTTTTGCAGAATTGCGTTATAGGTTTCAAAAATCAAATGTATATCGTATAGCTTGTCCGATAAATTGGAAGAATTAAGCATAGAAATTGCTTGATGTAAAGCTTTGGGAGAGATGTCATTTTGTTTTAATTCATCAATAACCGTACGCATCGAATTTGCAAAATTAAGCGTTTGTGTTCCTCTTTTGTAATAGCGCAGATTTCCCGCAAGATTTTGCAGAGCCGACATCATGCATACAGATTTTAAACTATCATCAACAACCGGTGCTTGTTGCCCTCCGGTAATGGCGGTGATTGTCTCACAGAGCTTTGTGAAGGACAAAACGTGAATTCGATTCGCGTCAGCAATACCGAACTCGTCTAAAAAGCTTTTTTCAGTTTCGTACGAAAGCTGTTCCGGTACAATATAGAAAATTTCCTTTTTACATTGCAGCATATCGGCTACAACCGACTGCAAGTATCGGCTTTTTCCGCTATGTACAGAGCCTAAAATTAAATGCAGCATTATTCAACATCCTCACAAGCATATTCGCACTGATGCGCGACAGTTTAAAACAGCATAGGCGCTACGATGATGCCAATCACACCCGGAATTCCCAAAGCGGCACTGATGCCGACCGTGAAGGGATTAACCGAAAGTTGAAGGCCGATATATGGTTTAAGAAAGAACAAAAGGAACAGAATCGACACACCGCTACACGCAAAAAGCAGTATGGTTTTGAATGCACTCTTGGTTTTTCTGGCAAAAATTAAAAATAAAAGCACAAATAAAACACCCACAGTAACCAAAACCCATTTTAATATTTCCATCGTTAATTTTGCACCTCAAACATAATAATGATTATTCCTATGTTTTATATTATGATATAAGGTCTGACGATATGCAAAAAACCGGTATCGCCTGATACCGGTTTTTGAGCGCACATTTTATTTTTTTAGTGCAATAATATTTGCCACAACGGCAAGCACAAAAAATGCAATTGCAATGTACTTTGTCCAACGGCCCAAAAAGGCATCAAAGGTACGCGCTTTATTTTTAGATAAAAATGTATCTGCACCACCGGATATTGCTCCGTTAATACCGGCGCGGCGACCTTCCTGCAAAAGTACCACAGCAATAATTACTATTGAAATAATAAGCATGAGTACACCAATAATAATCTCTAATGCAGTCATTATTTGACCTCCTAAAAGTAACATAAAATACCAGAATAGTTTTGTATTTTATTTTCATCTAATGTTGAATATATAATAACATAAACTAAAATAAAAAGCAAGAGTTTTATAATGAATATACCGCTTATAATGGATGAACGCGCTCGGCTGCATTTGCATGGTCTGCATCCACACCGTATTTGCGATTGGCACGCTTTTCAAAGAATTTTTCTGCTACTTGCCCGAACTGCGCATAAGAAAGAACATCTTCCTCTTGCTCGATCCACTTTGCACACTCTGCACGTAAGGTATCCAACTCAGGCTTCAACAAATCGGCGGGACGGCAATCAACAGGCGCTTCGTCCCCAATGATTTTTTTGCGAAATTCGGGGTCAATCGGCACCGGAGTTTTACCGTAATCGCCGCGGACAATTCCCTTGAATTCTTTGGTGACTGTTTTGTAGCGCTCACCGCTGATAATATTAAACACCGCTTGTGTGCCTACAATTTGCGAGGAAGGTGTAACCAGCGGAGGATAGCCGCAATCCGCGCGTACACGCGGAACCTCAGCCAAAACATCCAAGAGTTTGTCCTCTTTGCCTGCCTGCTTTAATTGTGAAAATAGATTAGAAAGCATGCCACCCGGCACTTGGTAAATCAAAGCCTTTGCATCTGATTTAAGCATTTTGGGTGTTAAAAGACCGTTTTGGAGATATTTTTCACGTAAGGTGTCTACATATTTGGCAATATCATCCAAGGCTTCTAAGTCCAAACCGGTATCATATTCGGTGCCTTGCAAAGCCGCAACCATAGATTCGGTTGCCGGATGAGAAGTTCCCATCGCCAACGGCGACATCGCTGTATCAATTACATCTGCACCAGCTTCAATGGCCTTCATTAGAACCATGGAACCGAGTCCGGAAGTATAATGTGTATGCACCTGCACCGGGATTTTGACCGTTTCTTTCAGCGCCTTAACCAACTCATATGTGCCATACGGCGTGAGCAGGCCGGCCATATCTTTTAAGCAAATTGAATCTGCACCGTTATCTTCCAAACGCTTTGCATAATCTGTATAATACTCTGTTGTGAAAACCGGGCCGGTTGTATAAGAAATAGCTGCCTGTAAATGCGCCTTTTCCTTCTTAGCGGCCTTCATCGCCGTTTCTAAGTTGCGAATATCATTCAACGCGTCAAAAATGCGGAGAATGTTTATGCCGTTTGCCACAGATTTTTCAACAAAGTAAGCGACAACATCATCTGCATAGTGACGGTATCCTAACATATTTTGACCGCGGAAAAGCATTTGCAACTTTGTGTTCGGACAGTTCTCGCGAATGGTGCGCAAACGTTCCCACGGGTCTTCATCCAAAAAGCGAAGACAAGAGTCAAAGGTGGCGCCACCCCAACATTCTAATGAATGAAAACCAATTTTGTCCAGCGCCGGTAGCATCGGCAACATTTCTTCGGTAGTCATTCGTGTGGCAATCAAAGATTGGTGTGCGTCACGAAGCACGGTTTCAGTAATACCAATTCGGGCCATATAAATTATCCTTTACAGTTTATTTTAAAGTCAACATTGCTTTTCCGGAATCAACGGTTTCGCCGGTCGTTACCATAACGGCTGTAACAACACCGTCGGCCGGTGCGCAAATTTCGTTTTCCATTTTCATAGCTTCAAGAATAAGCAATACATCGCCCTTCTTTACAGCCGTGCCGGCAGAAACAAGCACCTTTAAAATATTGCCGGGCATTGGTGCGGTAATTGCTTCGCCTTCGCCGGCAGTCGGTGCAGCCGCCGGAGCGGGTGCCTCAACCGGTGCCGTATCCGCAATAGGTGCAGCTGGTGTCGATGCAACCGGCGCAGCAACAACCGGTGCGGCTACGACAGGCGCAGCCGATGCGCCGATTTCTTCCACCTGAACATCATAAGCTTTGCCATTAACTGTAATTTTCAACTGTTTCATTATTCAATCCTCCAAAAATTAAAGCGGAATATTTGAGTGCTTTTTATTCATAGTGGAAACGCGTTTGGATTCCAACATTTCTAACGCGGAAATGACACTGCCGGCCATAGAATCAACGGTGATGACATCATCAATGAGTCCTTGCTCAGCGGCGCGGAAGGGAGAAGCAACGGTTTCCAAATATTCATTAATCAGTGCGCCTCTATTTTCGCCATCCAAGCGTTCTTTATACAGGAATTGCACTGCCGTTTCTGGGGCCAATGCGGCGATTTCGGCATTGTGTAAAGCAAATACCGCATCGGTACCGGCGGCTTTGCCGGCAAACGCAGTATACACCGAACCGTAAGCCTTTCCGGTAATCACCGTAATTTTTGCCGTAGTAGCCTCAGCGTACGCATGAGTCAACATAGCAATATATTTCATATCTCCGTTTTGCTCGGCCGCAGCGTCAACATCAAAGCCGTTGCAGTCAAGTAATGTGATAACAGGAAGCGAAAAGGCATCACAGAAACGGACAAAGCGAGCAATTTTTACAGCACCGGCTCCGCAAAGCTTTTTGTCGTTATATTCCGCACCGGTGGCAATAATGCCAACCGAGGTTCCTCCAACACGTGCCAAGCCGGTAACGACACAGCGGCCGTAGTCCGAAGAAAGAGCAAAAAACGAGTCGCCATCTACAAGGGTTTCTACCGAAGCATCTGTACTTGTGGATGGAACATAGTCTGCAATAAAAGGCGTAGATAAATTATTGGAAGGCAAATATGAAAGGAGAGCAATCGCCTTGGAAATTGCTTCTTCTTCCGTTTCGGTGACCAAAGCCGCTGTTCCGTTTTTGGCCGCAGTTTCGGCCGAGCCGACCGAGTCACCTAAAAGAAATGCCGATGAAAGGGAAAGTTCAGCGCTTTGGGACATGATGACAATATCAAACAAAGATGCTAAAACAGCTTGTGAGCCAACGCAACTACCCAGCACCAAAGCAATTTGCGGAATGACGCCGGAAACTGCACTTGCGGCCGCAATCAATTCACCATATGCATTCAAGGCATCCAATTCTTCCTCGACATGGGCACCTTGGGAATCAAATATTCCGACAATCGGTGTTCCGGTTTTTGCCGCCAAATCATACAAACGTTTAATTTTTGCGCCTTGCGCTTTTCCCATGGCACCGAAATGCACCTCAATATCCTGTGCAAAAGCATAGAGCGGCGCGCCATTACATAAACCATAGCCGCAAACAACCTCACAAGGTTTGTCCGCGCTGAAAGCAAATCGGTCTAACTCACGAAAAGAGCCTTCGTCAAAAAGAGCCGCAAGCCTTTGTCTTGCCTTTGTTTGCGTAAGCAATGCCTGTTTGGCATTGAACAACTCCAACCTATCTTTCATTGAATGTCCTCACTCCTAAAATTTCCTACTATTCCAATAATAGATTATAACACAAAAAATAACGATTGCAAGTGAAAAAACACAATTAAAATCATTATTTGCAACCGCTACAACCCTCAAAAAGTTTATGCGTATTCAATTGTTTTTTTTCACAGTTCATAACAAACCCAAGCTTTATAAAAATTGCTTCGGGTGCGGAATCGGTATAATAAACTGCAAAACAATTTCCCTGCAAGGCCATATGAATTGTGCTGCGCAGCATTCCATCGGCCAACGAAACATCATCAACCGGCTCCATTGCATGAATGACAGCATATCCGTCTTGCATTTCAAAGAGAGAATAACCCAAGCGTACATCACCGTCATGCATAATTGCCCCGGTCATAGTATCTCGGTACGGAATATTTGCAGTACGACAAAGTGCTTGGATTGTAAGTGCATTATTTTCCGGCTGAATTTGTATCATTTGCATTTCCTTTCGACATGCTGATATTGGTTAAGTGTTTCATTTCTTTTTCATTGAGCTCCCGCCATTTTCCCTGCGGCAGCATTCCCAATTTAACACCGGCTATCTCGGTCCGTTTTAGTCGGATGACTGTTAACCCAACCGCTTCGCACATTCGGCGAATTTGCCGATTTCTACCCTCAGTAATGACAAAGCGCAAAACCGTGCGGTCTTCATAGCGTTCCAACAGGGTGATTTCACAGGGCAAAGTTCTCCGACCGTCCAGCACTATACCTTCACGCATACGAAACAGCTGCTCTTCCTCCGCCTTTTCCCGAACCGTCACGCGATAAACCTTATTTACATGGCGTGACGGATGAGTCAACATATTTGCAAAATCACCGTCGTTTGTCATGAGCAAAAGACCTTCGGAATTACGGTCCAACCGACCGACCGGAAAGAGACGCTGCCCGGCATCCTCAACCAACATGGCAACACACTTTCTATCCTGCTCATCATTTAAAGTCGTTACAAAACCTCTCGGTTTATGCAACATTACATACATTTTTTTAGAATCATGTACCACACGCTTCCCTGCCACGGCCACCTTATCGCGTACAGGGTCAACCTTGTCACCTAATGTTGCCTTACGGCCATTGATTTTAACCCTTCCGTCTGCAATCCATTCTTCGGCTTTTCTGCGCGAAGCGATGCCGTTTTGCGAAAGAAATTTTTGCAGCCTGATTTTATTGTCCTTCATTTATTTTTACACTCCTAATTGGGCAACCAGAAGTTTAAAGCAGGCAGCAAATTGTTCAAAACAACCTGCGGTTGGTTGCGCTGATACGGATTCAGAAATTTTTATGGCAGCGGTTTTAATTTTTTTATTCTCATAAAAATATGTCACCTCACCCACCGTTGCCCCTTTTTGTACAGGAGCATAGCAGAAACGCGGCAGAGAAATCTGTTGCGTTATTTTACGTTGGCTGTCCTCTGTTAAGGAAACCGTAACCGATTCTACGATTAAAGACACACGGTCACCTATGCCTCCCACAATATCCATTTGCAATGTTTCCTGATACTGCAAAGTGGACATTTTCAAAGTGGACAAGCCTTGATTTAACATTTGGATATGGTCATTCCAATCATCCGGTGCATTCAAGGTAACAGCAATCACTCGTCCATTTTCATTTTCCGCCGCCGATACTAGACACCGGCCGGATTTTTTGGTAAATCCCGTTTTTACACCGATTGCCGAATCATACATAGATAAGAGGCGATTGTGGTTAGTTAATGTACGTCGATAGGGCGGATTTCCGTATTCGACCGTCATTGTTTTGCTTGCCGCGACCTTGGAAAAGATTGGATTGTTCATTGCGTATGCACCCAGAAGTGCCATATCATAAGCCGTTGAATAATGTGCTTCATCATCCAAACCGGAGGGAGTGACAAAATTTGTATTTTTCATTCCGATTTGGCGGGCTTTCGCATTCATTTTTTCAACAAAGGCGTCTATGCTACCCGACAAAGCAATTGCGGTCGTATTGGCTGCATCATTGCCCGAAGCTAAGAGCATGCCTACAAGCAAAGCATAATACGATACCGTATCCCCTTCTCTAAGCCCCATGGAGGAACCTTCCACCGTCACCATTTCCTTGGTGGTAACCAGTGTTTGAGTTAAATCGGCCTCCTCAGCCAGCAGTAAGGCCGTCATAATTTTGGTTGTGCTCGCCATGGACATCCGCTGTTCGGGATTTACTGCGAATAAAATTTCGCCTGTTGTCGCATTTATAGCGACAGCACTTTTTGCCGAAAGCGCTGTCGCTTCGGTTCTGCCAAACATAATAAGGCTCAGACATAAAACCAAGCAAACAGAAAAAACTCTTCTAACCATACATATCCTCCGCCATAGGTTACGGGAAAAACCCAATGGGTAGATTCCGTTATAACTATTTTTATGGCAGAGGTATTTTTAAAATAACCGGGAGCTTGTATTATTTATCCTTTGATTTTAATTGACTGACAAAACCGGAAACCTTATCAACCATATCCGGTACCATGTCAATGGCTTTATCAATCGTTGTAAGTTCACTTGTAATCGGAATGGCCTTTACATTGCCGTTCTTTATGACCAGAAAGGTCACCGGCGTAATGTTTACACCTGCACCGCCACCACCGCCGAAAACGGTTTTAGCGGCCGTTTTGGAGGGAAAATCAGAGCCGCCGCTTGCAAGACCGAAGGAAACCTTCGAAACCGGAACAACCGTTACATTATCCACCTCAATCGGTTTGCCGACAATAATATCCGCATCAACCATGGCGCGAATCTTGTCAAGCGTTTTATCCATAATTCCTTTGATATTTTCGCTCATAAAATTACCGTCCTTTATTTTTAATTAAATCAAACAGAAGTGCAATAAGCGGTCCGATGCAAAGCAAGGGAACCAACCGCCATTTCAAATCCATTTGAAAACTGCTTTTTCCGCAGGTATAATCACAAAAAATTTCTACCTTTTGCCGTTTGAAAGAGATTTTACTGTTTAAAAAACCGAGAAAAGGATATACAGCCGCACAAATTTCACCGTATTGAATGGCGGCCGCAGCCGCGTCAGCGTGAAACGCCGTAATCTGCAAAGAAAATCGAGACATGGTTGAACGGCAAAGTATTTTATCGGCCTTGTCCGCTACGATGCGTAAAACGGAAAACAATTCACTAATGGCATCCGGTAAGGTGTTTTGCCGAAAGAGTTCATTGAAATACGAAATGTGTGTTGCAGACTTTTTGTTTGCAGATTTTTTTTGCGTTTTTTCCTTTTTCTTACGAGCCGCGGTTGGAGAATAAGAAAAAAACAAATAACAAGCCTTTATATGGAATGTTTCATGGAAATCCGCAGTTACCGTAATCGGAAAACAAAGGCATAGCAAACATAAAAGTAAAAGCCCGAAAAGAATATAAAGAAAGAGCAAAGAAATCACCCACCGTGTACGGAAATTATTCTTGCCGGTCGACCGACATTTCCAACTGCGTTGCCGTTTCTTTCATTTGGGTTACCGAATCAAAGACCACAACATCACCGTCGTCATTCTTGATTTCCGGAAGTGGCGGCAAATCTTCAAGGCTTTTTAATGAAAAGCACCGCAGAAATTGGAGGGTTGTGCCGTACAGCAAAGGTCTGCCGGGCAATTCCAAACGGCCTTTTTCTTCTAAGAGCCCTTTTTCGACCAAAGTGGAAACGACACCGGAACAATCGACACCGCGTACTTGTTCAATAAAGGCTCTGGTTACCGGTTGGTTATATGCAACAACCGCCAGAACCTCAAAAGCCGCTTGTGAAAGCGGTTGCTTACGCTTTAAATCAAAAGCAATTTTTATATAATCACCATAAAGCTTTTGGCTGGAAAGTTGATAGCTGTCTTCCATACGTACCAATTGCAGACCGGTGTCCTGTAATCGGGATTCTAATCCGTCAATTGCAGTTTTAATTTCTTGCGGCGTTTTATCAAAGATTTGACATAATCGCGTCAGGCTGATTGGTTCGCCACCGGCAAAAAGAACGGCTTCCACCGCTGAAATCAATCTGTTCTTATTCATAGTCTACCTCTTGCTCTTGTGATTTATCCAACATGATAACTTCTAATGCATCGCCAGCGCCTTCAACGCGTACACGATTATTTTTGCATAACTCCAAAACCGCTAAAAAGGTAGCAACCAGTTCTGAACGGCTTTCGGCTGCGGTAAAAAGCTCACGCATTTTTTTGCGGCGTGTTTTTACCAGGTTGCGCAAAACAAAAACAATTTTTGTGGAAACCGCAACAACCTTTTTGGCTACGATTTTTCCAAATACCGTAGTTTTAGGCGGTAGTTTTCTTTGCCCGCGCCCAACTGCGGAAATATAGTATTCAAGGAGCTTGTCCTTTTCATGCTGTAATTCATAGGTTTTATCAAAATCAATATTTTCCGGTGGCTTTACAAAGGAATCAAAACCGTCGGTTCGTTCAGACAACATTGCCGCCACCTTTCGGCAGGTGTTATATTCAATCAGTTCTCCGGTTAACTCTTCTTTGAGTATTTCGGTTTCTTCATGCTGCGGCAGAAGGCTTATGGTTTTTAAGTAAATCAAACGGGAAGCCATTTCAAGAAAAGAACTGGCAACATCCATTTGATTTTCCTGCATTTTTTGGATATGCGACAAATATTGCTCTATCAGTATTGAAAGCTGAATATCCAAAATATTCAACTTGTTTTTTGCTATCAAATGCAATAACAAGTCCAACGGGCCTTCAAAAGAATCCAATTTGTAGGATATACTCTCCATTGATGAAATCCTTTCTAATAACCGAAAACAAAACCGGTTACGGTATTGAAAAAATTATAGATTAGATTCGAAATTGTGGATAAAGGACCACCCAAAACACCGGTGTAACATAAAACCAAAACAATCAAAAAGAGAAAACGCTCATATTGCATAATGCGATAGTATATAGAATCGGGAAGAATTGCACAAAGCAATCGCGAACCGTCCAACGGCGGTATCGGAATGAGATTGAAAACAGCCAGATGAATATTGATGCTGGCAATATAGCCGAAAAAGAAGGCAATATAAACCAAAAAACCAATCTGTAAAATATTATACAGGAAAAAGATAAAGTTCGTAAGAAACAAAACCAAAAAAGCAACAATCAAATTGGAAACCGGACCGGCCAGAGCAGTAAGAGCCATATCCCTCTTCGGATTATCAAAATTTCGAGAATTTATGGAAACCGGCTTGGCCCAGCCAAAGCCAAACAAAAGAATACACAGTGCACCAAAATAATCAATGTGATGAAATGGATTTAAGGAAAGTCTTCCCTGGTATTTCGGCGTTGGGTCACCCAGTTTGGTTGCCGCAAATGCGTGTGCAAATTCATGCACCGGCATGGTTAAGAATATAACCGCACAACTGGAAAGAAAATAGATAAACAAATTTAAAATACTCACGCGATTGCCGAGTATCATATCCAGCATTTGGTTCACCTCGTTTTAGTATAAGTAAAAAATGAAAATCCACTCAATTTCGACAAGCATGACTTAACATAATCATTATACACGATTATGAGCTAAAATACAACCTATTCTGATTCATTACAAAATTTTTGTGAAATTTGTTGACAATTGCGTAGATTTGTGATATATTTTCACATATAAACCATTCGCAAGTTGGAGGCTCTTACTATGGCATTGCGTACACATTACAAAATCACAAGAATTAAAATAGTAATTGACCAAAAGAAAAAGACAGAATACGGTTTGCAAATATGCGGCAACGGCGAAAAGATAAAAGTTGAGCAAATATCAACCGAGCGCCGAATTGTAAAAGATATTATACGCAAACTAAAACCTTATAACATTTCTCCGGAAATCGCAAAAGAAATTATTGAAGATTTAATAAGCGAATTCGGCTGTTCTGCCGAGCTTTGAACCGAACGTAGGCACCAGTGATTTTGGTAAAACAAAGTTTACTGCGCGTTCCAGCAATTCGAACTTCACATGGTCACCGTGGAAAACCTCTCCGTCAAGATTGATAGCAAAGGGTTGATTAGCGGATATTTCCATTGTGTGGCAGTTGCCGTAACGGCAATTGTTAAGGGTTATATGTGTACCCTTACGATAATGCCCCAATATTTTAACAATTTGAAACTTGGAATGACTTTGCAGAATGGAAAATTCCAGCTTTCCGTCACCGGGGCAGGCAGTAGGTGCACATTTAAAACCGCCGCCATAGAAGGGTGCATTAGCGCACACGGCAAAGAAACAGGGTGTTTTACCCAAATATTGGCCATCAATCGTAATTTCCAACTCACTGTTAAATTTCTTGAAAACGGTGTAAACCGATGAGAGTATGTAAGCCAAGCCGGCTGAAATGGGGAGTTTTTTGAAAAACCGCACATTGTCCGCCACCATTGCATCCATTCCTACGGAGCAGGAATTGATTGCGAACCTCTCCCCTATTTTAATCGCATCCAAAGCAACCGTATCTCCCCGCAATTGATTGTCCAAATCAAGGAAGGCCGCACGGTCGCCAAAATACTTAATAAAGTCGTTACCGGAACCGCAAGGGATAATGCCGAGTCGGGCGTTTTTACATCCAACAACACCATTCAGCACCTCAAAGGTTGTCCCGTCACCACCGCAGGCAAAAACCGTTACCTCCTTATTTTCTTGGCAAACCTGCCGAGTAAGTACAGTTGCATCTCCTTCTTTATCGGTAGTTAAAATTTTGTAATTGCCGCTATGTTCTTTAAAAAAAGCAGCAATTTTTTCTATTAAAATTTTTGATTCTTTGCCTTTTCCGGCCGCAGGATTGACAATAAAAGCGTGCAACATAAGAAATCATTCCTTAACGCATTGATTTAAAATACATATAATAATTGCATTTCAGCATACCGTTATACAGTTTGCGTTGTTTATCCGCTTTTCTGCCGAAATGGGTTTCAAAATCTTCATCAGCCGTGATAATAAAATATTTATTACCGCTGCGCTGCGGCATTCGCGCTCCCATGGTTTGGTAAAGACGCTCCGCTGCCGCTATATCCATCATGCGCTCACCATAAGGCGGATTTGTTATGACCAATGCGCGTTCTTCCGGCATAGAAAATTCAGATATATCAGCGACGCGCGCTTCAACATATTTCTCCACGCCGGCTTTTTTTGCGTTTGCATTGGTAAGTGCAACTGCCGCAGGGTCAATATCGTAACCAACAGCACGAAAATCTATATTTTCCAAAATTTCATCGCGGGCGGCGGCGCGCTCCTGCTGCCATACTGCGTTGTTTATAAAGCCGTAGCGCTCGGAAATAAAGGCATTTTTTAAGCCCGGAGCCATGTGCTTCGCCATGAGTGCGGCCTCAATCAAAATGGTGCCGGAACCGCAAAACGGGTCAAGCAAATAGGTGTCCGGATAGATATGCGCCAGATTACACATTGCCGCAGCAAGAGTTTCCTTAATCGGTGCGGCATTTGCATTTTTTCTGTATCCTCGTTTATGCAAACCAAAACCGCTTGTTTCCAGCATAATCGTTACTTCATTTTTCATAACCGAAAAACGAATGCGATGTTCGGGGCCGCTTTCCTCAAACCAGGATATATGATAAATGCCTTTTAAACGCTCAACAATTGCCTTTTTGATAATGGCTTGACAATCGGGGACACTGTGCAATTGGGAATTTAAAGACCAACCAGTAACCGGAAAAGCATCCTTTGAAGAAATATAATTTTCAAAAGGCAGATTTTTTACTTGGTCAAAAAGCTCGGTGAATGTGGTAGCTGTAAAGCAACCAATCGCAATTGTTATTCTTTCTGCATATCGCGATTGGAGATTGGTGCGGGCAAGAATTGTATCATCCCCTCGAAACAAAACACGACCATTTTCAGCCCGAACATCAGCGGCACCCAATCGCCGCAACTCATCCGCCAAAATTCCCTCTACCCCGAACATACAGGGGGCAATAAAATTATAGATGTTCATAACTACCTCAAAACACGAACCAAATGCCGATTGACATGACAGCCGATATTCACCGCTACCGGTAAACCGGCAATATGGGTTCCCATATATTCAATATTTACACCCAAAGCGGTTGTTTGACCGCCAAAGCCCTGCGGCCCGATACCAAGCAAATTTATCTCAGCCAAAAGCGATTCTTCAAGCGAACGATAAAACGGATTCGGATTGGGCTTGTCCAAACTGCGACAAAGGGCTTTTTTTGCCAATAAAGCACACATTTCAAAATCACCGCCGATACCAACGCCGACAATCATAGGCGGACATGGGTTACTACTGGCGTTTCGAACAATATCCAATATTGCCTTTTTTACACCCTCTACACCCGCAGAAGGAAGCAGCATACGGATACCACTCATGTTTTCACTGCCAAAACCTTTGGGGCACACCGTGATTTTAATTTCGTCGCCGTCAACAATTTCCGTATGCAAAATAGCCGGCGTGTTGTCTTGTGAGTTCACACGCTGTAATGGGTCACGAACAACCGACAATCGAAGCAGTCCCTCGACATATCCGCGGCGAACACCCTCCTGTACTGCTGCACCAAGAGAACCGCCGGTAATATGAACCTCTTGTCCGATTTCGAGAAAAACGACCGCCATTCCTGTGTCCTGGCAGATGGGTATATCACACTCGGCAGCTGCGGCTACATTATCGCGCAGCGTAGTAAGAACCGAGGTTGCAATCTCGGTTGTTTCGGAAGTGGCAGCGCGCTCCAAAGCCGAGGCAACATCTTTCGGTAAATGCTTATTGGCTTCAATGCACATTTCAGCAATCGTTGCTGTAATTTGTGCGCAGGTAATTTCCTTCAAAGTTATCCAGCACCTTTGCAAAAAATTTAAATCAATATAATATAAATATAGGAGCAGAAGAACTGCTCCCAAGCAAACTATCTCGACATAGCGCCGCGTTTGGAACGGCGCATATCTGCATTTTTCCGTTTTAAATCAGAGAATTTTTCTTCGCTGTTTTGTTTAAATCGGTTCATCATTTCCTCAAAGGATTCCGGCTCGCTTTTCGGTGTTCCAAAGCTGGAAAAAGAATCATTGAAGCGAGGTTTCGGTTTTTTTGGTGCGGCCTTGGCACGGTTATTCTGTTCCAGCGCCTTTTTAATACTCAATGCGATTTTTCCATCTTCGCCGATGTTTAAAATCTTTACCTGAACCGTGTCCCCTTCTTTGACATGGTCTCGGATATTGCTGACATAAGTAAGTGCCACTTCGGAAATATGTACCATTCCCGATTTTCCTTCTCCCAAATCAACAAAAACGCCGAAATTGGTAATGCCGGTGATTTTTCCTTCAACAATTTGTCCAACCGTAAGCTGCTGCATAAAATTAAGTTATCCTCCAAAAAATTAGTTGCCTGATAGGTCAATATACACCTTTTCATCAGAAAAGACATACCCCAAACGTTCTCTGGCCGCTTTTTCTATAAAATCCGCTTCTGTTCCGTTTTCAAGAAGGTCGACCAGCTCATTGATTTTTTGTGTTTTTTCAGTTTTCAGTTGATTTAATCGGTTTAATTCTTTTTTACTCTCACTGAGTTGCATCCGCAAGCTACCGATTGAAAACAAAACGTAAACAGAAAAAACCAACAAGGCAAAACGCAAAATCACACTGCGCCTTTTCGTACGAGTTTTTTTCATATTCAACTCCAAAATCGATAGAATCAATATATTTGCAAATATTATACAACATTCATCCACCGATTTTCAAGAGTTTTTTATATGGTTTCTTTTGTTTTTTAGCCAAATTATGCCTTTTTTTGCTTTGCGAATTAAAAATTGAAGAGGCTTTAATATTAAGGCAACGATTTTTTCTATTGTTTTAACAATAAACAATAATATTTTTTGCATAAATGCCGAACAAATTACGCTCCATAAAATAAAACCGAAAAGTTCTCCCAAAAGCAAATAAAAACGTATAGCACCGTTAGATGCCAGCATGAAAAAACAAAAAGTCAATAATGCGCTAAGGAGGCAAAAGCAAACATCAGCCACCTGAATTGCAATAAACGACCGGAGTATCGTTTGATGCAACAGTTTGATAATGTCATAAAAAAGCGCCAGAACCGCACCGAACAGCACCGCATAAAAAAAGGTTAAAGTTTGTACAGAAACATTTATTGCGCTCATTATTTAAATATTTTGGAGAAAAATCCGCCGGACGGCCGGTCATTTGTATAAATCACGGCAATGATTTCACCGGTAATCCCGATTTCGGTGCTTTCCACGCTGAATTTTTCTATGTTCAACCCATTCCCTTTGATTGTCATTTCCCCTTTACAGGTGTCCATAACTATGGTTTCCTCATCATAAGATTCTACATTTTTTACCCCGGTGATTTCCATTTTACTTCTGTTTTCCATAATCAAGCTATGCGGCATATATGTGTTTTTATCTTCATTCATAAAAAAACCTCCTCATAAATGCTTATGAGAAGGCAGTAAAAATTATTCAATCATTTCATACATACAGGCCGAATCCTCTTTGCCTGCGAAATCGCGTATCGAACGGACACGGAATTTTACCGTACGGCTTCCAAAAGAAATTTCAACAATGTCGTTTTCTTTGATTTCATATGAAGCACGTACCGCTCGACCATTGACTGATACACGACCGTTATCGCAAGCCTCGTTTGCAACTGTTCGGCGCTTAATGATTCGTGAAACTTTTAAATATTTGTCAATTCGCATCTTGTCACCTAAAAAGTGCAGCCACCTTATACGGTGGCTGCAAAAAACTATTTAATTGCGTCTTTAAGTGCTTTGCCTGCTTTGAAAACAGGTGCCTTAGAAGCGGGGATTTGGATGGTCTCTTTTGTTTGGGGGTTTCTGCCGGTTCTGGCGCCGCGCTCACGAACTTCGAAGTTACCAAAGCCTACCAACTGAATTTTGTCGCCGGCTTTCAATGTGGTGGTAACGGTTTCGATGAATGCTGCCAATGCCTTATCGGCGTCCTTTTTGCTGAGTCCGCTTTTTTCAGCAATTGCTGAAATCAGTTCTGTCTTATTCATTTCTTTATCCTCCAAAATATTATATTAAAACCAAGCAAAACGCTTGAATTTTACTGAGTTGATTTCACAGAATCCCATATCGAATCCAGTTCTGCCAAAGAAAGTTCACTCATGGTCTTTCCGCTTTTGGTTACCAAATCTTCCACAGCCGCAAACCGCGATATGAATTTGTCCGTCGCTTTTGTGAGGGCCTGCTCGGCATCAATGTTTAAAAAACGAGCAATATTGACAATAGAAAACATCAGGTCACCCAATTCTTCTTCTGTGTTGGTATGATTGGAAATTGCTTCACGCAGCTCCTTTGACTCTTCGGAAAGCTTGCTTAAAGAACCGTTTATGTCGGGCCAATCAAAACCAGCTTTGGCTGCCCGTTTTTGGACTTTTTGCGACCGTATAAGAGCTGGGAAGGCTTTCGGCACACTGTATAAAGTGTCAGTAAAAGAATCCTGATGCTTTTCCTTGCGTTTAAGCTTGTCCCAATTGTCTAAAACCTGCGCCGAGGTATCGGCTTTCGTATCACTGAAAACATGCGGATGGCGATAAATCAATTTTTTGCAAATGCCATCGCAAACAGCGTTAATATCAAAGGCGCCGCTTTCCTCTGCAAGCTGTGCATGGAAAATTACTTGGAGCAAGACATCGCCCAATTCCTCACACAGACCGGCTGTATCGCCGTTATCAATCGCATCGACCGCTTCATAGGTTTCTTCGATAAAACTGTTGCGAATGCTTTGGTGTGTCTGTTCCCTATCCCAAGGGCAACCGCCGGGCGCACGCAAAATTTTAAGAATTGAAATTAAATCAGCGAATGTATAATTATCTTTTAAAACAAAATTTTCCATAATTATCAATCATCCAAAGAATATTTTACCTTATAACTCTCAGTTTTTCAAGTACTTTTAATAATTTTTTTCCTTTTGGGAGTGAAATTATGTCATTTTTATCAATTGTACGCGTCAGAATTATTAAAATTGCATAAACAATTACCGCAACGACAATTGAAGTGAGGGTTGACAATCGCAATGAAATACCACTGTTTTTTAAAAGTATAGACACCGACAATGCAGATAAACCGCAAAGCAATGCGCATATCATCGGCTTTACGGCAACGGTAAAGAGACGAACCTTAACCTTTGTATAACGCAGAACACAGATATAATTTGCAATACAGATATAGGAATAACAGGCAATCGTCCCGATAGCGGCGCCCGTAATATTAATATCCGGTATGCCGACCAGAATATAATTTAAAACGATTTTTAAAATTACACCAATCGCCATGTTTTTCACCGGAACAGTTTGCTTCCCTATCCCCTGCAAGATATTGGTCAAAGGTCCGGTAATACCTGCAAAAATGGCTGTTAAGCCCAGTATTTGAAGTGACGGCGTCGCAATAATAACACCATACGGATTTTGCGGATACAAAACATTTAAAATTCCGTTCGCAAGGAAAAGCATACCAAAACCTGCCGGCATCGCAATGAGCGAAGCCGTTTTTATGATGGTTTCGAGATTGGTTCGCAGTGCTGTCTTATCCTTCTGTGTCCATGCCGTTGCCAACACGGGTATTGCACTAACCCCCATTACCGATGTAATCGAAGGTACAAGATTATAAACTGAATATGCTAAGCCTTTATAGCATCCGTAAAGTGCGGTTGGTATTTCGTTTGTTTTCAAATCCCGCGAAGCGATTAAATCGCTGAAAACAGAATAAATATAACTCGTGTGATTCGTAACCAATGTTTTTAGTTGCATACGAACCATTAAAACATCAACCAGATTGGCAACCTGTGTTACAAGCGAACCAATGACAATCGGGACAGAAATGAAAAGCAGCTTTTTAAATAGCTCTTTCCCTGCCATCGGTTCCGGGGATTCCGCCAATTCCTCTGCTGTAATACCGTCGCCGACTTTTTTGTGGCGAATAAATAAGAAGAAAAATCCGGTAAAACAGCTCATCGAAACACCAGCTAAGGCGGCTGCGGCTGCAAAAGCCGCTGTCGATGTAGTTAAATTGCCGCAAATTTTAATGGTTATAATGGCAAATCCATAACCGAAAACCAACCTTGCAGTTGCTTGCAAAACCGAAGCAAGCGCTGTGGGGTTCATATTGCGCATGCCTTCATAATATCCCATATAAGAAGAAAGCATACAGCAAAAGAGCAAAGAAGGCGCAATGGCAAAAATACTGTAAATATCCTTAATATCGCCGGTGTACAGTGCAAAAGGATAGGCACACAAAAGCATAAGAGCAAAGCCTAAAAGTCCTGTGACCCAAAAGGCGCGTTTGGCCACCTGTAAGGTTTTACGAACATCCTTGAAACGCTTTTGTGCCGCAAATTCCGCCACAATGCGAGAAATAGCAATCGGGAAACCCGCCATTGACAAGGAATATATCGGCAAATATAAATCGTAGGCGGTGGAATAATACCCCATTCCGGTTTCGCCGATAAGGTTGGCCAGTGGTATACGAAAAATTGCACCCAATACCTTAACCAAAGCGGTGGCAAAGACAAGGATTGCCGCGCCTTGTAAAAATGTATGTTGTCGTCTTTTATTTTCCATGGCTTTAAATTTACACTTCCCAACTGTTTAACAAGGATTCAATCCATTTGACCGATAATGTCATCCATGTTTGCTTGTCCATAACCGAAGTTTGATATGTTTTTGCGGCTTGGTCATCGGCACCGTCCGAAATGCGACGTATACTGATATAGGGCACAGAAAAGTCATGACATACCGAGGCAATGGCAGCCGTTTCCATGTCGCAGCAAAAGGCATTCCAGCGCCGAACCAAAGTTTCAGCCTTGCGGCTGTCACTCACAAAAGAATCGCCGCTGACCATAACACCGGCCTTGCAGGGATATTTTGTTTGAAAATCCTTTGTTAATCGGACATCTGGTTCATAAAAACTTACCTGTCCCGGTTTTTCGCCCGGTGCGTAGCCAATGGCTGTCAAATCAAAATCATGCTCAACAAAACCGGTTCCAACTACAATCTCGCCGACGCAAACGCCGGATAGCCCGCCGGACAAGCCGCAATTCACCATCAAGTTCACATTTTCAACAGCACAAAGATAGGTAGACAGGGTTGCCGCATTCACCTTACCGATACCACAGTAAACGGCGATAATTTCCATCTTTCTCTCTTCGCCGGAAAGGATATAGCGCACAGCCGGCCGATTTAAAATGCGAATAGCCTTGCCACCCTTATCCTGACAATAAGCCGAGACGGGTGCAAATTCTGCGTCATCCGCAATAACGAGTCCGATTTTCAGTGTTTTTTCCATACAACGCCTGCCTATTTTAAATTTTCAATTTTTTCGTTTAAGGCGGAAATTTCTTTTAACTTTTCTTTGATTTTTTCGATGGTCCCGGCAGCAAAATCACTTTTTGAATCCTCTTGCAAAGCATTATAATAGGCTATCCCAAGGTCTCTGTAAAGCTTATCCAATTCGTGTTTTGAAATTGAAAGGTCGAACTTTACTTTTTGCTGATTAACAAATTTTCCGGTTTTTTCTCCGGCAAGATTGAGTGCATCCTTTGTTTTGTTTAAAATTTCATCGAATTCCATAACAATACTCCTTTATTCTAAAATTTTATATTTTTCGTAAAACGCTTTGATTTGCCCTTTTCGGGAGAGGATTTCCGAGAAACGGTGAATATACTCATAAGGGTACTTGAAATTAAATGTTCGCTCAATCAGATTCTTCTCCGGTACGCGCAATTTTGTAACCGCAGAAGCGCCGCAGGCCAATATCGTATGGGTTTCATCCATAATATAAACATTATACAGACCGCTATACCCCGACTTTGCGTAACCGACATTTTCCAAGTTGCCAACAGTTTTACTCTGCCTATACATATAATACGGCAAATAGTATGCGTTTGTCAAACTTTGGCGCGCATAATCCACCATTTGTTTTACCGTTTCCCCTTGTGCAAAGTTGTCATACTCTCGGTTTTTATTTAACTCTGAGGCACGTTTCATCGCCAAAGTATGTACTGTAATACTTTGCGGTGACAATTTTATCGCGGCATCTATGCTTTTTTCAAAATTAGATAAATTTTCCCCTGACAGACCGGCAATCAAGTCCATATTGATATGCTGAATACCGCAAGCCGAAGCAATATCAAAAGCATTATAGACATCAGCAACCGTGTGACGGCGACCGATAGCCACAAGGGTTTTATCGTGAAAAGTTTGCGGATTGATGCTGATACGTGACACTCCATAATCGGTAAGAGCACGCAGCTTATCCGCCGTGATGGTTTCGGGTCTGCCCGCCTCAAACGTAAACTCCTCACAAGAGGAAAGGTCAAATTCGGTATAAATTACCCGAAGCAGCTCCCGAATTTGCTCAGCAGAAAGTACAGAAGGCGTACCGCCGCCGATATAAACGGTAGATAACTGCAAATTTAAATCTTTCACAATTTGCGCGGTGTGGCGCAATTCTTCTGCTAACAGCTGCAAATATTGTGGCAACAAAACGGCAGCCTTATCGACCGAATGGGAAACAAAAGAACAGTAAGCGCACCGGCTGGGACAAAACGGAATCGAAACATACAAACTGAAAGCACGCCGACCGGAGCGTTTCACAATAGATTGTTCGCTCTCTGCGCAAACGGCACAAAGCGAAATTTTCTGCGGGTCGACCAGAAGGGTGTCCTTAAAATAGCGTTCGGTTGCCTCTTTCCCGTTTTCAGCCCACAAGCGCGAAAAGAGTTTGGCGGGACGAACACCGGTAAGAATACCCCAAGGTTGTTCGTAACCGGAATAAGCACAAAGCAAGCGGTAAAGGGTTTGCGCGACAACCAACTCCTGCTCTTTTTCACCTGCGTCGGGTGAAAAAGCAGACGTTTCTTCCATTTTAACATGGTTAATTTGCAGACGAGCCGATACCGTAAAGTTTTCAACGGTTGTGCTGATACCGTCCTCCTCCGGCGGCAAAGCGTCGGAAAAGCGGAATTTAGCAAAAGGAAAAAAGGCTCTGGCGAGCTTTTCCGTTTCATATAAAAAAGAATGACCGATGGTTGCAAAAATCATAGATTCACCAAATACGGGTTGTATTTTTTCTCGCGGGCCATTGTGGTTTCCGGGCCATGACCACTGTATATGCGATAGTCCAAATTGCCGCAATACTCCACAATTTTTTTCAATGAGCCGGTTAATTCGCTGAAACTTCCGCCGAAAAAGTCGGTTCTGCCTACCGAATTAGCAAAAAGCGTATCACCCGAAAAAATCGTATCACCGATAGCAAAGCAAAACCCGCCCACCGTATGACCCGGCGTGTGTATACAGCGAATTTCATTGCTTCCAAAAGGAAGGTTATTCCCATCATGCAACAAAATATCCGGTGCGGCAAAATGCGCAGTTGATGGGTATGCATCGGCCATTTGCGAGGAAAGATTAAGCCGGTCATTGTTATAAGCGTCGGCATCAGCAGCACCAATACAAACCGGCGCACTCGTAATCTGTCGTAGTTTTTCTGCGGCGCAAATATGGTCAAAATGACCGTGTGTTAATAGGATGTACCGTACTGTATTTTTATGTGCCTCAACCCATTCTTCCATTGTGAAGTCGGGATAACCGGGGTCAATGACAAGTGCTGCTCCATCGTTCTCAACCAAATAACAATTGGCTTCAAGAGGACCTAATGGCAATGTGGTAATTTGCATCATGTTATCTCCAAATTGCTGTATTTAAAATTATGTTAATCGGACCGTCACAAAAGGCGTTAACCTTCATATCCGCGCCGAAGACACCGGTTTCCACTTCTATGATACCGTTTTTCCGCAAATTATCTGCAAAACGCATGTACATTTCATTCGCCTGCTGTGGTAGCATGGCATGAGAAAATGAAGGGCGATTTCCCTTTTTTGTATCGGCGCAAAGCGTAAAGTTGGAAATTACCAATACCCCTCCACCTACATCCAAAACCGACCGATTCATTTTTTCGTTTTCGTCACAAAATATACGAAGGTTAGCAACTTTGCGAGCCAGGATTTCGGCATCAAAATCCGTGTCGTCAGCAAAAATGCCAAGATAAAGAATCAATCCGTGTTCAATAGCACCGACCGTTTCTCCTGAAACCTGTACAGCGGCGCGCTGAACCCTTTGTACTATCCCGGTCATTTACGCATTCGTCCTTTCTATATGAATCACGCCCGGAACCTTACTTATTTTAGCAAAAATGCTTTTTAAATGTTCGGTGCTTTCTACGCTTAGGGTGACATTCACCAAGCAATTACCGTCTTTGGTTTCCTTACCGCTGATTGAGTGCAAAGCAACATGCAGGTTGGATATTGCCATCGTAATATTGGCAAAAACACCGGGAATGTCGATAGCAAGGATTTGTAGAGAGGCTTTAAAGGTTTCGTTTTTAATATTGTCCCAATAGGCCGCAACCCAACGCTCCGGTTCTTCGGCATTTGCAATATTCTTTGGAACATTGTTGCAATCACGCTTGTGAATAGAAACCCCGTGACCGCGGGTAATGAAGCCGATGATTTCATCACCCGGCAAGGGTGTACAGCATTTGGACAATTTAATCAGACAGTTATCAATACCTTCAACCACAATTCCATCATGCGATTTTGTGCGCTTGGTTTCGGGTTTGAGAAGGTCTTCGAGATTGGTTGGTTTAATGGATTTCAGAAGCTTTGCGTATTCGTCCTTCATGTGCGGCATGATACGCGAAAGCGAAATACCGCCGTAACCGATTGCGGCATAAAAATCGTCAACCGTTGCACACTTCTGCCGCCGCGCAGTATCTTCAATGAATTTCTCCATTTCTTTTTCGGGCAAACGAATTGCATTACGGCTGATTTCACGCTCTAATTCGGTTTTTCCGGTTTCGATATTTTCGGCGCGGCGCTCCTTTTTGAACCATGCACGAATTTTACTGCGTGTTTGGCTGCTTTTTGCAATTTTCAGCCAATCACGGCTGGGTCCATGGCCCTGTGCAGAAGATGTGAGAATCTCAATAATTTCACCGGTTTTGATTTCATAGTTAAAGGGCACGATGCGACCGTCTGCCTTCGCCCCTATCATTTTATTCCCGACCTGCGTATGCACCGCATAGGCAAAATCAATGACCGTTGCGCCGGCCGGCAGGTTGATAACATCCCCTTTGGGCGTCACGGCAAAAACATCCTCTTGTGAGAGGTCGGTCTTGATGGTCTGAACAATATCCTCAGCGTTATCAGCCTCTTTTTGCGATTCTATAATTTGCCGAATCCAGGCAAGACGCTCCTCCATGTGCACATCGTTCTTCTCCACACCGGCTTTATATTTCCAGTGCGCGGCGATGCCGTATTCTGCCGTATGATGCATATCCCATGTACGGATTTGAACCTCAAAGGGTACCCCTTCCCTATCAATCAATGTCGTGTGCAGAGATTGGTACATATTGGGTTTAGGTGTAGAAATGTAATCCTTAAAGCGATTTGGAATCGGTCGAAACATATCATGTACGACACCAAGAATATTATAACAATTTACAATAGAATCGGTAATAACACGCACGGCATAAACATCGTATATCTCATCGAAAGACTTGTTTTGCATATACATTTTCCGATAAATACCGTGAATGGATTTAATTCTACCCTCAACATAAATATCCGGCACATATTCTGAAACCCGTGCGCGTATTTTGTTTTGGATTCTTTGTAAAAAATCATCACGGTGAATTTTACGGGCATTTAATAACTCAACCACTTCACCGTAAGCAATCGGGTCCAGATGCTTAATCGCCAAATCTTCCAATTCTTCTTTTACGGCACGAATACCAAGCCGATGGGCAATCGGTGCATAAACCTCAATGGTTTCCAACGAAATATCCCGTTGCTTTTGTTCGGGCAAAAAATCCAGCGTACGCATATTATGCAAACGGTCCGCAAGTTTTATGATGATCACTCGAATATCCTCGGACATAGCAATCAGCATTTTGCGAATGTTTTCCGATTGTTGCTGCTCGCGTGGAATAGAGATTTTACCCAACTTGGTTACGCCATCAACTAAGAGTGCGATATTTCTATTGAACTGCGATTGTATCTGTGTCAGAGTTATGTCGGTATCTTCAACCACATCGTGTAATAATCCGGCACAGATAGATTCCGAATCCATGCCCATAGAAATAAGGATTTTTGTAACAGAAAATGGGTGTAGAAAATACGGCTCCCCGGAGGCGCGTTTTTGTTCTTTATGTGCTTGAAAACATAAGTGAAAGGCGCGCTCAATCAAGGCGTAGTTATATTGACCGCCTTGTTCTTCCAGCGATTCTTTTAATTTGTCAAAGCTTTCGATTTCAAAAGCCATACTGATGACCATTCCCTTCACTGTGCGTTTGAATCTATTTGATTGTTGATTTGTTTTTTTCTGAAATACTGTGTAAAATGACAGATTGCTCCAAAGCAACCTTACGGCCATTGTCCAGATTCTTTATCTTGATCTCAGCGCCCTGTTTGCAAACCGAAAAAATCCCCAATTCCTCCAAACAATCAACAATTACCGTGACCTTATCCGGAGAGAATGTGGTGGAAAATCGATTTTGAAGGCCGGACAATGTGACCTCTCCGACATCTCGTATATACCGAAAAACGGCGATAAAATCGTTTCGGCTCGGATGCAATGACGCGTAATCCGTTTCGGGCAATTCTCGCCGAAAAGACTTGTAATTCAACAGACCTTTAAAGAAATCATCCTCATTCCGCCCGGCGGCACGAATATCCCGTATTACAATATTAACCGTATCACGGCCGTTGTATTCCTGCAAGGAAAGTGTGACTGCCAAATCAACCTTATCCTTTATTGCGATACCAAAATCCGCGGCACACGAAGAAAAAGCAATCGCATGAATGCTTGTTCCCCCTTTTATTGCTGTAATACGCATATGTTGTTTGTCTTTGCCTACCATATCAATACGGGAGATAATCATATCCGTAAGTGCAAAAAGTGGTATCACGTTACCGGTGCCGTAAGGCTCCATTGCAGAGAGCGCTTTAACAAAATCTACCGTTACTGCGGCAGGGTTCAGTTTGCAATCGAGGGTAAGCGGCGAAAATACAGTGGGAATCGTTTGCGCATAGCGGTTTATTGCTGCACGAAAATTCGCAATATTTTCTGTTTGAATGGTTGCACCGGCGGCCTGAGCATGTCCGCCGTAGCGTAGCAGCAATTCTTCTGTATTTTGCAGTGCTGCAAACAAATCAAAACCGGGAACACTTCGCCCGGAGCCTGTTGCTTCCTCACCGTCTACCGAAAAAAGAATGCAGGGTTTTCCATACTGTTCTGCAATACGGGCGGCGGCAATTCCGACAACACCGCACTGCCATCCTCCGGCAGAAAGTACCAAAACGGCATCTTCATCCATATCGCCTTCCTCGATTTGTGAAAAAGCGTCGCGAAGAATTTCCTGCTCGATTTCCTGCCTTTGAAAATTATAGTCGTTTAATTCATGTGCCAATTGATAGGACGTGTTGTAATGATTGCTTAATAAAAGCTGCGCGGCAATGTCCGCATCACATATTCTCCCGGCCGCATTGATTCGGGGTGCCATTGCAAACGCAACAGAAGTTGCCGTCAAGGGCTTTTCACGAAGACCGCAAACATCTATCAGTGCTTTAATGCCAGGGCGAGGTGTGGATGCCATATGAAATAACCCAGCCTTAACGATGGAGCGATTTTCGTCTAAAAGCGGCATTACATCTGCTATTGTCCCTAATGCGACAAGGTCAGCAAAATGCGGCAACATTTCTTCGGGTGCAACCCCTTCAACAGCGCATACCAGTTTAAACGCGACACCTACACCCGAAAGAGATTTGAATTCAGAAGCATCATCCTCTCGATGCGGGTCAATAACACAATACGCATTCGGCAAGGCATCTTGGGGTAGATGGTGATCGGTAACAATAACATCCACATTATGCGCATTGGCGGTATCAATTGCTTCAAAAGCGCTGATTCCATTATCTACGGTAATGATTAAAGAAATACCCTCTTTGGCATATTTTTCAACCGTTGCGGTATTTAATCCATACCCGTCCATATCGCGCCGCGGGAGAAAATATTGCACATCGGCACCTTTTTTAGACAGATAAGAATACAAGAGTACTGTTGCCGTTACACCGTCACAATCATAATCACCGAAAATTAAAATCTTTTCCTTTGACTGCATCGCTATTCTTATGCGTTCTACTGCAATCGAGAGGTCGCAAAGTGTGTACGGGTTGTTGAGCATCAACTCATCTGACAGTAATTCCTCAATTAGCCAGGGGTCTGTGTAACCTCTCGCCACGGCAATCATCGTAACCACCGGGTCTAAGGCACATTCCTCTGCAATTTCTTTCGCCAGCGCCTTATCAGTGGGGCGAAAGACCCATTTCTTTAATCCCAAATATTACACCCCGTTGCTCTTTAAAAAAATCAATGCGTAATGCGGTTCCAGAGCCATAATCTTTTCTACCGAGCTACCATATCGAAGAATGCAGTCTGAAAGAGAATTCTCCATATCATACATCGCTGTTACAAATAAATCATAGGAATAGTCACCATTGGGAAAATAAATTAAAATACAGTCTTTCCCTTTTGAAATTTCCTGCTCAATCATGCTTTCATATGATGACGAAATCTGCCCGTCAACAATATTGATTAAATTCCTTTTGTTATATGTTTGCCGGTCGGAGGAACATTCCGGAACTGCAAGCAATTCATCTTCGGAAAGTGTATGTGTATTACTTAGCGTCGTCAAATCAACATTTAAATAGGTATAAATACAGTCAAGTTCATCTGAATCCATATCATCAAATGTGACATCCACAAAATACCAACCGTCAGATAAGCAAACCGCGTTCCACATATGGCCTTGGTTTTCAGCATAACCGCTGACCTGCGTACAATTGATATCTTTAAGTAAACATAGATATTGAAACAACTTTGCATAGCCCTCACAAACGGCATATCCGTCCATCAAGGCACCATAGGCCGTAAACCTATCAAAATACTCTGTTTGTTCCGCTGTGGAGTCGGTTTCCATCGCAGATGCAACTTCTTCATCATACTGAACTGTCGCAGCTACCCAATCATGTATTGCGATTTCAACCTCGCTCGGTGTCATATTATCCCATGCCGAAAGGCAGGAATCCACCTTGGCCATGCATTGTTCTATTCTTGTGCGTATGCGACTTTCTTCTGCCTGGCAGCGGTACACAATGCTACCATCCGATTGCACATCATAATCGTCAACAACACTGCCATCAAAATACCGGAAGTAGATTTTTTGTACAAAATCAAAGTTTGATTCATGCAGTATTAAAAAATCCCTCGAAACCCAAAAAATATCGGGGCTATCACAAAGTACCGCATTTAAAATTTTTTTGCATACCGCAGAAGAAACTTGATATTCCTCCACATCAGCAAACCGATTTCCATCAGATACGGCATGAAATATTCGACCGTAAATCTCCTTTTCCTTTTCGGAAAGCATGGCATACTGGTAGCGTAACGTAATTTTGCTTTGATAAGCAATTGTACCCGAAGTATCCTGCGGCGTGTCACCCCAATCGATTTCAGAAAGCGCACAGCCGGATAGGGATACAAAAATGCAAAGAAAAAGTATGCCGGATGTAATACGGTGTAAATTAAATAAAGTCAATTTTCGCAGCCTCTTCTTCTACAATCGAAGCAAACCAACAATAGATTGCTTCTCCAAGTTCCTGATAAACCGGGTCTCCGTCATGAGAGCAAAGCATCGCAAAGGTCTGTCCGATGCGGCGCTCAATTTCACCACTGCGGCGAAATGCAAGATAATAAAAAGAAAAAGCGCCACTATTCAGCGTGTTTTTATAAATTTCCGGCGCGGTCATTTCCAGGGCAGAGTAAAAACTATTCTGTGCGGCATAAGAGGTCGCAGAGGTCGGACAAACCATCTCCAAGGTGGCCACCGTTGAAAAAGCCAGCAAGGTTTCTTTTTGCGATTTTAACTCTGCGTTTACATCTTCTTCGTCGTGCGGGAAAATTTTGTCCGAATCATTTAATAAACCGGCAATTTTTCGTCCCAATTCCTTTGCTTTAAAAATATTACCGTTTTCTCTTTCCCGGTTATATTCCTCGGAAATGTTTAAAAAATTGCTTGTAGATTTCAAATCCTTTGATGGCATTGTGCCTGCAATTTTCATATCATGATCTTCAAACATATAATCACCCGGTCTTTATAAAATTCTTTTTTTGTATTCCTTTAATGCCTGTGCGAGTTGGTCCGGACAAGAGGTGCTTTTAAAACCGCAGGTAATCGAATCAAAACGAACTATAATATCGTCGATATGCATTCCCGCACAGATGGCCGAAATACCTTTTAGATTTCCATTACATCCGCCTTCAAAGGAAACCGATTTTAACACATCGTCCTCGACTTCAATATGTATTTTCCGGGAGCAAGTCCCCTTGGTAATATATGTCATTTCCATCTTATTCTTTCCCCTCAAAATGCACATTTTGAAATTGTTCTGTTATCATTTTACCGGTTTGTTCAAACACACGTTTAAATTTACACGGATTGTTGGGATTAGAACAAAATCCTTCGGCGGTTTGACAGCGACTGAAAGTAATTTCCCCATTCACCGCCTCTATAACATCCAACAAAGAAATCTCTTTTGCAGGCTTGGCCAATCGGTATCCGCCCTTTGCACCTTTTTGCGAAACGACAAACCCACCGGCAACCAATTTGCGGAGAATTTTCAAAGCGAAACGTTGGGTTACGCCGGTTACGGCAGAAATCGATTCTGCATCTATAATGCCCTTCTGTGCCGCCAAACAATCCATAATACGAATTGCATAATCCGTTTCCAAATTAAACAACATAAGGGTTAAACCTCTATTTTTCCTTGAATTTATTACTGCGAACCGGATGGCGCAGTTTTCTGAGTGCTTTGGCTTCTATCTGGCGAATGCGCTCACGAGTTACATTAAATTCCAGGCCGACTTCTTCCAAAGTATGACAACGGCCATCCTTTAATCCAAAACGCAGACGGATAACCTGCTCTTCGCGCTCGGTTAATGTTTTCAACACCGAGTCAATGTCTTCATTGGTAATCGTTTTGAAAGCCGCCTCGTCGGGTGCAAGCGCCTCTTCATCACGAATGAAATCCATTAAGCGACTGTCTTCCTCGGGACCAATCGGCGTTTCCATAGAAACCGGTTCCTGTGCGACACGCATAATTTCACGCACGCGCTCAACCGACATGTCCATTCGCTCAGCAATCAGTTCTTCATTTGGTTCCTTACCATTTTCATGCAACAGTTGGCTTTGCACCTTTTTCAAACGGTTAATCGTTTCTACCATATGCACCGGTATACGAATGGTTCGAGCCTGGTCAGCAATGGCGCGGGTAATGGCCTGGCGAATCCACCAAGTAGCATAAGTGGAGAATTTAAAGCCTTTGGTATGGTCGAATTTTTCAACCGCCTTAATCAAACCTACATTACCTTCCTGAATCAGATCGAGAAAATGCATACCGCGTCCAACATACCGTTTGGCAATGCTGACAACCAGACGAAGGTTGGCTTCGGTAAGGCGTTTTTTCGCATATTCATCCCCATCGAGAATTTTCTTGGCCAGTTCGATTTCCTCTTCGGTAGAAAGCAACGGGACACGGCCGATTTCTTTTAAATACACCTTTACCGGGTCATCCAGAGAAACATTTTCAATGTTCAGGGCATCTTCTAAGTCAATATTTTCATTTTCAATATCTTCCAATTTTAAATCTTCGTCAGAAGGTTCATAATCAACATCCAATAAAGCGTCCTCTTCCGATAAATCATCAAAATTTTCGGAAATCTCTGCGATGTTATCCTCGCCGAACTCTTCGCCCATATCTCTTTTCACCTGGTCAAGCAGCTCTTTATTGTTTTCCGGCATAATGTCTATTTTCTTTTCTTCCATATTCAACTTCTCCATTTTATTTTTTCTGTTTTGCTAAAAATGCCATTTGTTGTTCCCAACCATCGGTTGTATCGGCTTGTTCTTCGGTTTGAATTTTCAGCTTTTCCGATTTTAAAGTATTTATGCAATCCTCCAACAAAAGCTCGGGAGTTTCATGAAACCGCTTGGTCGCATACAATGCAACAATCGAACCAATTTCTTCTGCGGTAAAGCCATCCCCCAAAAGTGAAATATCAAAGGTATAGCCTTTCCTGTACATCGAAGAAATTGCCGCAAAAAGTCTTCGGCCGAAATCGGTCACAAAACTTTCCTCTGTCAGTTTCGGCTGATGCCGCTCAAACAAATCCGGATGATATATCAGAATACTGTTGATGGTTTCTTCTGCCGCTGCTGCTTTTTTATGAAGCGCACGTTCCGGATTAACGGCTGTGCGAGGATTGACTTGCACGATTTCTTTTAATTCCTGCCGATACTGCTGTTTTCTTTTCTTTTTTTTCGCCTCGGTAATCGAAAGCATTAAGGTTTCTTTTGCAATCGCGTATTTGTCGGCCAGGCGACCTGCATACAAATCCACGGCAATCGAATCATCTACACCTGCCAGCAACTCGGTCGCGCGCTTCAAATAGGTGATTTTCGCATCATCATCCTCCATGGATAAACCGTCTGCCGCGCGCAAAAGCATATATTCAATATCTGTTTTTGCCCCATCAAGTAAGGCTTGTAATTTTGCCGCCGAATGTTTTTTTATATATTCATCCGGGTCTTTACAATCCGGCAGACGAAGAATACGAATTGAAACATTGGCCTCCGAAAGGATGGAAATGACTTTGTCTGTTGCTTTCTGGCCGGCCGCGTCAGAATCTAACATGATTACGACTTCTTTGGTATACTTGCTGAGCAGCCGCGCTTGTTCCGGCGTAAAGGCCGTTCCCAGAGAACCGACCGTATTGCAAAAACCGGCTTGGTGTAATGCAATTACATCCATATTACCCTCGACAAGTATCGCACGCTCTGAACAATGGTTTTTTGCCGTATGCAGGCCGAAAAGCATATTGCCCTTTTTGTAAATGTGGGTGTCACGCGTATTTACATATTTACCTCCGCTCTCAACACCGGGCAGGTTTCGCCCGCTAAAAGCGACCACATTCCCACGAACATCAATCACCGGAAACATAACACGGTTACGAAATCGGTCATAGTATTTACCGTTTTTTCCTATGCCGCAAAGGTTGGCTTCCAACAGCGCTTCATCCGAAATTCCTTTTTCGCGCAGATAACGATAGAGCGCATCCCAACTGTCCGGTGCGTAGCCGATGCCGAAGTTGCGAATGGTTTTTACCGAAAGCCCACGCCCTGTCAAATAATTACGCGAAGTCTTGCCAATATCCTCTAATAGTTTTTCACAAAAGAACCGAGCCGCCAGCTTGTTCGCTTTCAGCATTTCGGTTTTTAAACGGAAAAGGCGGTCATCATACGTGTTCTCTTCCGGCATGGGGAGAGACACCCTCTCGGCAAGAAGCTTGACAGCATCCATATAATCCAGATTTTCCATACGCATAATGAAAGAGAAGACATCTCCGCCTACTCCACAGCCGAAACAGTAAAACGAACCATTTTCGGGGTATAGTGTAAATGAAGGCGTTTTTTCATTATGAAAAGGACAAAGTCCAATTAGGTTGCTGCCGCGCTTTTTCAGCGACACATAACCGGAAACTACCGATTCAATATTGTTTCGGTATTTTAGTTCCAGCAAAAAATCTTCACGCAGTGCCAAAAAAACACCTCCAAACCGTTTCTATTCATATATACGGCAAAAAACAAAAAAACCCTTTAAAAAAATACAATTTTTTTACAAAAAATTGCATTTAAAACGCAAACGCTTCTTCTGAAACAAATTGCGGCAAAATTGTATTAAAAAATGCGTCACGCAAAGCAGAACAAAAACGCTCGCTTTCTTCCGACGGAACCACCAGCTCAACCAGTACGGTTTCGTTAAATTGCGTGCTTAAAATTTTGGCCGGCTGTGCCGATAAAAAAGCTGAAAGTTTATCAAACATCGGGTACGGCGTTACCAGACGATACCTGACCGCCGAGCGAATTTCAACAATATTTGCTGCGGCAATTGCCAAACGTGCCGCACCGGAATAGGCGCGCACAAGACCACCGGTGCCCAAAAGGACACCGCCAAAATAACGTGTGACAATTAAAAGGCAATTATTGAGTTCTGCACCGTTCAGGGTATCCAGTATCGGTTTACCCGCGGTGGAATGCGGCTCTCCGTCATCCGAAAAACGGGAGATACTTTCATCAAACAAGCGATACGCAAAAACATTATGTCGTGCATCCCAATATTTTTGCCTGTGGCTTTGTATTTGCTGCAAGGCCGCTTCCTCATTCGCAACCGGATAAAGAAAAGAGAGGAAACGCGAGCGTTGTTCGGTAAGCTCACCGACCGATGGTTCTAAAATCGTTTTGTAAGACATAAACACACCGCCAAAAAATCAGAAAAGGCCGCAACTGTTTTACAGCGCGGCCCAAACATACTTATTTTTCTTCCATATTGAAGCGTTTTTTAAATCTGTCTACTCGACCGCCGGTATCAACCAGCTTCTGTTTGCCGGTGAAAAAGGGATGACATTTTGAGCAAATATCCAAACGAATTTCCTTTTTCGTGGAACGAGTTTCAAACTCGGCTCCACAAGCACATTTAACAACAACCTTCTCATACTCGGGATGAATTCCCTGTTTCATTCTTGTCACCTCTCTCGAATCTCATTAACAACAGATATATTATCACATTTTTTTACAAAATGCAAGGGTTATTTTTCATTTATAGATATTTTTTAAAAAAACGTTTCACATCATCAAAAATTTCAACCATACGAAAGGCAACCCGATATTTTTTCCTGTCGGTCACGATTTCCTGTTGCCTTTCTTCCAAAACCGAATCAAAGTCCTCTGAACAGGTCGAAAAGCATACTTTCGGATACATAACGCACCACCAGTTTTTCCCCTGCCCTGCGCCGAGAACAATCTCCAACGCCTCATATTCTCCTGCCGGCAATGTAAAATCTTCATATTCGCGTGTATTAAAGGAAACCGTTCCGACCATTGCGGTAGCAGTATATGCAAATCCGGCCGCTTGTAGTACTTCATTGGCCTTGGTTTCAAAGTTTTTTAAATTCAGGACAGTTTGTTTCTTTGCTTGCTCTTGATTTTCGCATTTTTCATACAAATCTTCCGCTAGCACCTGTATGGCATCTCGAACTGCCAGTTTTATATTCTGGTCGTCTGCGCTGTCGGAATTTGCAATAATATGCAACCGGAATGTATTTTCCCGTATCGCGGTACAATCGGCTTGAAATCCGGCAACGGCGACACAAAGAGCAACCAATAGGCCGCAAACCGCAGAAATACAAATATGTTTATAACTTGACATAAGGAAACCTCCTGCTCATTTTTCTGTATGCAACCGCAAACTGCGGTAACATTCGTTAGAAAGTATGAACAGGAGGTTGTTTTTTTATACAAGTAAGCTGCCGCTTTCGGTATCATCCGCCAAAAAACAAAGCGGATATTTCTTGCGCATTTTTTCAAAAACAGCACCGGCCGCAGCTGAATTATCGAAAACAGCAAAGCAGGTTGGACCGCTGCCGCTCAAATAAATTCTTTCGGCACCACAAGCAAGAAAATCGGTCTGCAATTGCCTATCAAAAGGTGAAACCGATACAAAATCATTTGCAGCATATGCGCGAAGATAAGCCGCATCATTTGCCAGGCGGCAAAAATCAAGCGGTTGTGCATTGGTTGTATAGCCGACAGCATCCAATGCCGCATACATTGCACCCGTAGAAGGTTTCTCCCCATGCTTTACAATTACATACGCGTATTTTTTTGTCTTTTTCAGCGGCGTCAGAATCTCACCTTTGTTTTCTGCTAAGGAACAACCGCCGCGAATAAAGAACGGAACATCAGCCCCCAGCTGTAATCCAATCTCTTCCAGTGCCGAGGTTGTAATCGGCATATGATAATAATGATTTAGGGCGGTCAAAGCAGCCGCCGCATCCGAACTTCCACCGCCAAGTCCGGCGGCAACCGGGATTTGCTTTGTAAGGTAAATATCAAATCCGTCAGAGAGCCCGGTGGCTCTTAAAAAAAGGTTGCTCGCTTTGATTACCAAATTTTCCGGTCCATTCAAAGCACTGTCATTACAGGTAAAGGAAATTCGCCCGGTTTGATTGGGTGTTATACACAATTGGTCTGAAAGCGAAATGGTTTGCATAACCGTTTCCAGGGCATGATAGCCATCCGGCAAAGTACCTATAATTCGCAAATGAAGATTTAGTTTTGCATGGGCCAGAATTTTTACCATAACATTCTCCGTTAGCGTTGGATTGTTTTTAAAAAGACTTCAATACGCGCAAGCGCGGTTTTAATATGTTGAATTGAATAGCAATAAGAGGCACGAACAAATCCCTCTCCGCTATCGCCGAAAGCACTTCCCGGAACCAAAGCCACGCTTTGTTCATACAGCAAACGTTCGCAAAATTCCTCCGAGGTCATGCCGGTAGATGTAATATTCGGGAAAGCATAAAAGGCGCCCTTGGGTTCAAAACAGGTCAACCCCAAACGATTAAAACCGTCAACAATGATTTTTCGCCTGTTGTTGTATTCCTCTCGCATCTTAACAACATCGGCTTTTCCGTTTTTTAAGGCATCAATTGCCGCATATTGCGAAGTAGACGGCGCGCTCATGATACCGAATTGATGAATTTTGGTCATCTGCTTCAAAATCGGTTCGGGACCACAGGCATAACCTAAACGCCAACCGGTCATAGAAAAGCTTTTAGAAAAACCGTTAATCAGCACTGTGCGTTCCTGCATATTTTTGATTCCGGCAATCGACTGATGACGAGTATTGGAAAAGGTCAATTCCGAGTAAATTTCATCCGAAAGAATCATGATGTTTGTTTTTTCAATCACTTCTGCGATTCTTTCCAGGTCCTGCTTCTCCATAATGGCCCCGGTAGGATTGCAGGGATACGGCATGATTAAAACCTTTGTGTGTTCGGTAATTTTATCCAAGATATCTTCCGGGGTCAAGCGGAAGTTGTTTTCCTGCCGCGTGGGTACGATGACAGGTGTTCCGCCTGCAAGCAGTGTAAGCGGTTCATAACAAACAAAGCTGGGTTGCGGAATTAGTACCTCGTCCCCCGGTTCAACCAGCGCACGCAAAGCCGCATCAATGGCTTCGCTTCCGCCAACCGTAACTAAAATTTCAGTTTCCGGCCGATAGTCCACACCGGCATATTCCCGCACATATGTCGAAATGGCACGCCGAAGTTCCAGTAATCCCCCGTTGGAGGTGTATCTCGTTTTTCCTTGTTCCAGCGATGCAACAGCCGCTTGCCGAATATGCCAGGGCGTATGAAAATCCGGTTCACCTACACCAAGGGAGATTACATTCTCCATTTGTTCGGCTATATCGAAAAATTTTCGTATGCCCGAAGGCTTAATATTGACTACCCGTTGATTTAAAACGCGAGTATAGTCCATCATAAAGATATTTTCCCCCTGTCGTCGGAGAGATCGCAAAGATTAATGTCAAAATCCTTATACCGGCGAAGTACAAAATGGGTCGTTGTTGAAGTTACTTCTTTCATCGGTGCAAGGCATTTGGAAACAAACATACAAACCTCTTGAAAGGTTTTCGCCTTTACGACAACATTAAAATCATATGCGCCTGACATTAAATAAACGCTTTCAATTTCTTCAAATTGTAAAAGTCGATCTGCTATTTTTTCAAATCCATCGTCTGCATCGGGAATGACTTTCAGTTCGATAATTGCAGATACCTTAGCACTGTCCAGCTTATCCCAATCAATTACGGTTTTATAGCCGCGAATCAATCCGCTTTCTTCCATTTCCTTGGTTTGTGCCCGAACCTCATCTTCGGTTAAATTGCACATCACCGCAAGGTCATGCACTGCATATCTTGCATTTTCCGACAAACGCTTTAATAATTCGATATTCATATCAATTCAACCTCACACACTCATTTTACTCAATCATAGCACAAAATTAAGTAAATTCCAACTCTTTTTTGTGTTTACTTTTAATTTTAGGTGTGTTACAATAAATGAAAATTGTTTTGAGGTGATATTATGAGAGCTGTTTTAACCGTAATCGGTAAAGACACCGTAGGCATTCTGGCAGCCGTTTCGGCCAAATGTGCCCAATTTAATGTAAATATCAATGAGGTTACACAGTCGGTATTACAGGATTTGTTCTGTATGATTATGATGTGCGATATTGAAAAAATGAATACTACACTTTCAGAATTTTCCGATGCCCTAACCACACTCGGAAAAGAAATGTCCTTATCCATCACGGTAATGCATGAGGATATTTTCAATTCCATGCACACCATTTAACGGAGGGCGCAATGTATAATACTTTTGATATTCTGGAAACTATACGCATGATTCAGGACGAGCACCTGGATATCCGCACCGTAACAATGGGCATTTCATTGTTAGATTGCATTGACAGCGACATCAACAAGGCCTGCGATAAAGTTTATGATAAAATCGTGCGTAGCGCGGGGCGTTTGGTTTCGGTTTGCGAAAAAATCGAAAAAAAGTACGGTATACCGATTATCAACAAACGTATTTCGGTAACTCCCATCGCCATGCTTTGCGCTGCCTGTTCCGGTGCAAACCCTGTGCGTTTTGCCAAGGTTTTGGAAAAAGCGGCCAAAGAAATCGGTGTTAATTTCATCGGCGGATATTCTGCCTTGGTGCAAAAAGGGTTTGCAAGCGGAGATTATGCGCTGATTCAAAGCATTCCGGAAGCCTTGGCAGAAACCGAGCATATTTGTTCCTCGGTGAATATCGGTTCTACCAAAGCCGGTATCAACATGGACGCTGTGGCCATGATGGGAAGCATAATCAAACAAACCGCCGAACGCACCGCAGACAGAAACTGCATCGGTGCCGCGAAATTGGTTGTGTTTTGCAACGCTCCGGAAGACAATCCGTTTATGGCCGGCGCTTTTCACGGTGTCGGTGAAGCCGATTGCGTAATCAATGTCGGTGTTTCCGGACCGGGTGTTGTGCGTGCGGCCCTTGCAAAATCAGAAGGCTTAGATTTGGGTGGCGTTGCAGAACTGATTAAGAAAACTGCTTTTAAAATCACCCGCATGGGGCAACTGGTTGCTATGGAGGCTTCCAAAGAGCTGTATGTCCCCTTCGGTATTGTCGACCTTTCCCTGGCTCCAACGCCGGCCGTCGGTGATTCGGTTGCACATATTTTAGAGGAAATGGGTCTGGAATCCTGTGGTGCTTACGGTACAACCGCAGCGCTGGCTTTACTCAATGACGCAGTTAAAAAAGGAGGCGTAATGGCATCCTCCTATGTCGGTGGTTTGTCGGGTGCTTTTATTCCGGTAACAGAGGATGCAGGTATGATAGATGCAGCCACACGCGGCTCGCTTACCTTAGAAAAATTAGAAGCAATGACCGCCGTCTGTTCGGTTGGATTGGATATGATTAATATTCCCGGTGATACAGATGATTGTATCATTTCCGGTATTATAGCCGATGAAGCCGCAATCGGTATGGTCAACAGCAAAACCACCGCTGTTCGCTTGATTCCCGCTATTGGTAAAAAAGTCGGCGACACCTTATCTTTCGGTGGATTACTCGGTGGCGGCCCGGTTATGCCGGTAAATCGCTTTGGTAATCAAAAATTTATTCAGCGCGGCGGCCGAATTCCGGCTCCCCTGCAAAGTTTAAAAAATTAAAAAATTTCCACCTCCTTTTTTATGCAAATTTGGTTATGCTAAATTAGGAGGTGATTTTTTATGAGCAACAAAATTCCGATTTCACCGGTATCCGCAGCCGGTGCAGATGCACAAGGCAGTTTTTCGTTGCAAAGCTCACCCTTTTTTAATGGTTTGCCAATAATGTTACAGGAAAGCATATTGCAGAGCAATGCAACCGTCCAAAGCGAAGACGAATTAAAACAATTGGTCGACCATTTGTATCGGTAACGAATATATCCCTTCTTTTACAACCATAAATTTTTGAAATATATTGACATAATTTGTCAATAATGGTATAATATTGTAAAATTTTAAGGAGGGATTTTTATGCGCGCAACAGGCATAACTCGTAAAGTGGATTCCTTAGGTCGCGTTGTCATCCCCAAAGAACTACGCAATAAACTTTATATTGAAGACGACAAGGATTCTTTTGAAATTTTTGTAGAGGATGATGCAATCATTCTCAAAAAATACCAACCCAGCTGTTGTATTTGCGGTAGTTTTGACGGCATTAAAAATTACAAAAATAAATTTTTTTGCGAGAACTGTTTAACCGAACTAAAAGAACTTTAACCCAACAATAAAAAAACGGAACCCGACCGGGTTCCGTTTTTTGTCGTATTAAATTATACACCGGAGTATGCGGAAAAACCGCCGTCGACCGGAACAACAATGCCGGTTACAAAACTGGATTTTGTACTGTCGGTTAGCCAGTTTAATGTACCTAAAAGTTCCTCAGCCTCGCCGAAGCGCTTCATGGGAGTGGCATTTAGAATCTTCTTGGTGCGCGGTGTGGGATTTCCCGCTTCATCAAACAACAAAGCACGGTTCTGCCCTGTTACAAAGAAGCCGGGCGCAATGGCGTTTACACGAACATTTTGCTCTGCAAAATGCACCGCCAGCCATTGTGTGAAATTAGAAATTGCCGCTTTTGCAGCGCTATATGCAGGAATTTTAGTAAGTGGTCGATAGGCATTCATTGAAGAAACATTCAGAATGCAGCAACCGGTTTCGTTCAACATGTCTTTGGCAAAAACTTGCGTTGGCAGTAACGTGCCCATAATGTTAAGATTGAAAACAAAATCAAAACCGGACTTATCCAAATTAAAGAAGGTTAAAAGTTCCTTTTCTTCTTCATCGCCGGGCTGAAATGTTTCATGAACCGTTGTGCATTTTGGACTGTTTCCGCCGGCACCGTTAATTAAAATTTTACATTTGCCGAGGTCTTTTAAAATTTGCGCGTGTACAGCATTAAGGTCCTCTTTATCTAGTACATTGGCTTTATACGCCTTGGCTGTACCGCCCTGCTGAGAGATTTCATCAGCAACCGCTTGTGCAGCTTTTTCGTTTAAATCCAAAATCGCAACCGCATAACCGTTTTTCGCCATTTCTTTGGCAAAGGCACCGCAAAGGACACCGCCGCCGCCGGTAATTACAACACAACTCATCTTTTATTCTCCTTTTTCTATGGCTTCAAATAAACCGGCCAGATAGGTTGCACCAAGAGCACGGTCATACAAACCGTAACCGTATTTCCCGGTTTCTCCCCAAATCATACGGCCGTGGTCAGGACGAACATAGCCATCAAATCCATTCTTTACCAAAGCTTTGGCAATACCATACATATCAACAGAACCGCACGCGGTTGGATGGCCGACCTCCTCAAATTTGCGGTCACCTGTATGTTTGATATTGCGCAGATGCACAAAATGAATTCTATCGGCAAAACGACCGGCCATACGTACCAAATCATTGCTTTCAGAAGCGCCGAGCGAACCGGTACAAAAGGTTAATCCGTTGGCCTTACTGTCAACCAGGCTCAAAAAGCGTTCAATATTCTTTTCGCAGGTCACAATACGCGGCAAGCCGAAAATGCCCCACGGCGGGTCATCCGGATGAACAGCAAGGTTAACGCCGCTTTCTTCTGCAACCGGGACAACGGCTTCCAAGAAGGTTTTCAAGTTTTTCCACAAATCCTCCTCAGACAAGGCGGCATATTGTTGCAACAGTTGCTTTAAATCCTCCTTGCTATAACTTTCGTCCCAGCCGGGCAAAGAAAGCGAGCTGGTCAACGGATTCATTTCCAGGACCGTTTTTTCATCATAAGCCAAAGCGTTTGCACCATCCGGCTGCGCGTGTTCCAGTTCACTGCGCAACCAGTCAAAAACCGGCATGAAATTATAGCAAACGCATTTCACTCCGGCTTTTCCCAGCCGACGAATGTTTTCACAATAGTTGGCAATATGGCGCGCGGCGTTTTCATTGCCGAGTTTAATGTCTTCTGAAACAGGTACGCTTTCCACAACCTCAAATTCCAGGCCATTTTCCTCTGCCTGTCGCTTGATTTTCTCTATGCTCTCGGTACTCCATACCTCACCTACCGGAACATCATAAACGGCCGACACAATGCCTGTCATCGTAGGGATTTGCCGAATTTTTTCCAGCGTTATCGGGTCGTTTTCACCATACCATCTGAATGTCAGTTTCATTTATTTTCCTCCAATTCTCTTTGCTATATTTTTATAAGCTACGCGTTCAGCGATTTCGGTTGCCGCTGACATATCAACCTCTCCTTTTTGCGCCATATCCCCTAAAAAGGATGCCAAAATACGGCGGAAATAGTCGTGCCGTGCATAGGAGAGAAAACTACGACTGTCGGTCAGCATGCCGTAAAAAGTGCCAAGGGCACGATTTTCTGCAATAATTTGCAATTCCTCAGCAATGCCACGCTTGTGGTCACAGAACCACCATGCCGCACCACAGTGCACATTACGAAATGCTCCTGCGATGGTTGCAATCTGCTCGGCGGCACCGGAATTCAATGTATAAATAATGGTTTCCGGCAGACCGGAGGCGTTTTCGATTGCGTCGAGCATATGAATCAAGTCGTCCCCGTTTACTGCGTTGCCGATACAATCCACACCGCAATCTGCACCCAGTTGTTCAAAAAGGCCTGTATTGGCATTTCGGTAAACCGCCAGATGCCATTGCATGACCAGATTTCGTTCCTTATAGGCTTTTGCGAGGAAGCAATACATATAACCCAAAAACCCACTATATTCCGGCCAAGTAATCGTTTCTCCGACAAGCGCCTTTTTAAAGGCAGCATCCGCCTCGGCATCAGAAGCAACATAAGTTGGGAAGTACGGGATGCCGACATCCGTAAAAGTGCATCCGTTTTCGACAAAGCTATCCAAACGGGAGAGCAACGCCGAGCAAAGCGAAGCAAGGTCATGTATATTGGTATTGGCTGCCTTGGATAATGCAACTATATAATCCGCATAGCCCTCGCGCATAATCAAGAGCAAATTGTCGGTTCTGAAAGAGGGCGCAACCACGGTTTGAAAGCTGTTGTCTTCCCGGAGTTTTGCATGATATTCCAAAGAATCTGCCGGGTCATCGGTTGTGGCAATATAGTTTACATTGGCCGCCTTAATACATTTGCGGGGCGAAAGTCCGGTTTTGGCAATGTAGTTATTTGCCTGTTCCCAAATGCGGTCGGCATTTTGTTTGTTAATCGGTAGGTCAATGCCGAAAAATTGCGATAATTCCATATGACTCCAATGATACAGCGGATTGCCGGCCGCCAAAGAAATGGCTTCGGCATAAGCCGTGAATTTTTCTTTATCCGAGCTCGAACCGGTTATGTATTCTTCCGATATGCCGGCTGTGCGCATCAAGCGCCATTTATAATGGTCCCCTGCCAACCAGATTTTGCCGATATTTTCAAACGGCTTGTCTTCATAAATTTCTTTGGGAGAAAGATGACAGTGATAATCATAAATCGGAGCAGAACCAATTACTGAATATAATTTTTTTGCTGTTTTATTTTCAAGTAAATAATTTTTATGCATTATATCTCCTCATTTATTTGTTATTGTTTTCCGGACTTTATTCTCCCCAATCTACGTCTTCATCGGGCGAAGCATAAGGAAGCAAGCCTAATTCTCTGCGCTTTTCAATATCCTCATCGGGGTGCTCTGCATAATATGGTTCAATGACATATTTTAAGACAACCGGAAAGATGGTGAATTGAATAATAAAGGAACGCAGAGCCGGAACAAAAAAGAGAAATAGAAGAAAGAGAACCAGGAAACCGAGGCCTCCCATAATCCAACCGATGCCGAATACAATCAAATACAGCACAAGCAGGCAGAGCGTTGTTATCAAATTACGGACGAAACCGCATATGGCAAGCAAAAAAGAATTTTTATAAATCTGCACAATACTGAAATTAAAGGTAATCGCCAGTACATAACGGTAATAACCAGAGAAAATGAAAAGTAGCGCAACGATAAGCGAAAAAACCAGTCCAACAACACCTACAAGAGAATCGGAAAGTAGATAAAAGAAATATATATCACATGCAAGAATGATAATAAACATCAAATCAATGATGCTGATTGCCAAACCCTGTTTCCAGTTCTTTTTAACCGTTTCAAAATAATCGCTGGTTAAGAAAAGATGGCGGTCATGTGAAATGGTGCGTGTTATGAAAGTAAGTCCCACCTGGCCGAGACCGACCGTAACAACCGGAAGGGACAGAAGCGCCGTCCACAAATTGGCCAAAACTAAATTTTTAAAATTACGGCCCAGCAATTCAAAAAACCGCCAAAAGTCTTTTTTCTCCGGCTGATTTTTCGAAACACCCGGACCTTCTTTATTGTAGTTGAAAAGCAAACCCATTTTTATTTCTCCTTTTTATACATGAATTTACGAAAATCAGTTTGCAAGAAACGATGACCAAACATAAATGCCAGTTGAGTCATCAATGGGATTGCCGCTACAACCGCAATCATACACAATGCATTCGGTATCGAATATAAGTGTCCGGAAAAAGAAAAAACCAAATCAACCAAGGGACGAAAACTAATATTAAGAAATCCGAAAACCATTTTTGCAAATGGCCACTTCATTGCAATAGCTGCTACATAGGCAATATAGGAGCAAAAGGCAGGAATTGCCGCATACACCCCGATACAAAAACCGCGAAACCGACTCTTGCTCTCTTTTTTTGCACGGTAGCCCGGCTGGCCCAACACTTCCGCCAATGCTTTAAAAAGTTGATAAAACAAAATCGCTTGAATGATTGTGCCACTGACAATTTTAACCCAAAGCGGACTTTCAGTACGAAGATATTCAACACGAATATCTTCACCTTCCGGCGGAACATAAGAAGCTTTATCATCAAATACCTCTTCCCGAATGAGCTGGTATTTATTGTTTTCCACCTGATATATACGTGCTTTATACTCTTTTGTGGAAACCATCATTACAAGGAAAGATAAAATTAAATACAGCAGCAGGTTTAATACACCACTGGTTAACATACGGGCAAAAACATTTTTTGCAATTTGAAAATCGGTTTTCAATCTAAAACCTCCAAATATCTCGGTTGAATGAACATTATCATTATACACGCGTCAAAGGCAAGATTCAAGTACAATCTCATGAGAAAGGTTAAATATTGTTTATCGAAGCTGTTAAATCGTGCACAACAGCCGAGGCCAAGAGAATCCCCGCCGCGGCAGGCACAAAAGCCATGCTGGAAACCACCGGACTCCCCTCTGCATCAAATCGAGGTACTGTTTCCTCCGTAGAATAAACAACCTTTAAAGCCGAAACACCCCGTTTTTTCAATTCCCGACGCATAACCCGCGCCAATCGGCAAACCGAGGTTTCGTAAATATCTGCAAGGTGCAGTTGTTCCGGGTCCAGCTTGTTGCCCATTCCCATAGATGAAATTATCGGCGTTCCTGCGGCAGCCGCTTTTTCGCAAAGCGTAATTTTTGCAGTCACATTATCTACCGCATCTACAATATAATCATAGGCTGTAAAATCAAAATCGTCCGCCGTTTCGGGCAGAAAAAATATGGAACGTGCCGTTACACGGCAGTTTGGGTTAATATCCAAAACACGGCGTTTCATAACCTCTGCCTTTGGTTGGCCCAAGGTACTGTGCAAGGCGATGGTTTGCCGGTTTAAATTTGTAATTTCCACTACATCCTTATCAATTAGGTCCAATGCGCCAATTCCGCAACGCGCCAGCGTTTCGGCCGCATGTCCGCCAACGCCTCCCAAACCAAAAACCGCAACGCGGCTACGGGAAAGAAGTCCTTGACCTTCTTCACCTATTAGTGCGATATTTCGCTCAAATTGTCGATTCAGCATTTAAAGAATTGTTCCTCCCCCTAAAACCAAATCACCATCATAAAAGACAACAGCTTGTCCCTTTGCGATGGCTCTTTGCGGTGCATCAAAAACAACCTTAACGATATCATCTGATTGCACATAAACCACCGCCGGCTGTTCTTTTTGATTATAACGTATCTTAGCCTGCACAGAAATCGGCTTTTTCGGTTTTTCAATCGACAGCCAATTTACAGAGTCAGCATACAACGTCTTTGTGAAAAGTTGTGCGTTTTCGCAAAGAATTACAGTATTCTTTTCTGTATCTTTTTCGGCAACATACATCGGTTGCTTTAAGGACAGACCCAAACCGCGCCGCTGGCCTATTGTATAGGCCACGATGCCCTTGTGGGTCCCCAACACATTTCCCTTACTGTCAACAAAAGAGCCGGATGGATAGGTTTTACCGGTATATCCAAGCATAAATCTGTAATAATCGCCATCCGGGACAAAACAAATATCCTGACTGTCGTTTTTTTGCGAATTGGAAAAGCCTTGCTCTGCCGCAATGGCGCGTATTTCCTGTTTGGTATAGATACCCAACGGAAGTTTTAACCGTTTTAAAATCTCCTGTGACAGCCCATACAAAACATAGCTTTGGTCTTTTGCCGTATCTACGGCCTTTTTAAGCATATATCGGCCGGATTTTGTATTTTGTTCGATGCGCGCGTAATGCCCAGTAGAAATATAAGAAATTCCACGCTTGTCCGCTTCTTCTAACAACATAGGAAATTTTATGCTCTGATTACAATAAAGACATGGATTCGGGGTTCCACCATACTCATAAACCGAAACAAAACGGTCAACTACCGCGGATTGGAACTCCGGAATTCGGTCTAATAAAACAAAAGGAATATTTAATTTTTCCGCCACCTGCGCCGCCTGCTGCATATCATCATTTTCAGGATAAGGCAACCCGTTTTGATAATATGGATTATTGCGGCTGTAAAGTTTTAGTGTGGCTCCGGTACAGCAAAAACCCGCAGACTGCAACAGATATACGGCGACCGAGCTGTCCACGCCGCCACTCATGCCAATCAAGATGTTATTTTCCATAAACAGCTGTGTTTCTACCTTTCCTTATACATTACTTACTCATGGTAACATAATACCATCCAAATTGCAAGAAAAACAGCCGCCACAATTTGTGTGACGGCTGTTTTAACAGCAAAACTTATTTAATCATGCTGGCAACTTCGTCTGCGAAGTTGTCTTCGCGTTTTTGGATGCCTTCGCCCTTCTCAAAACGAACATAAGAAGTGATTTTAATGTCCGCGCCGATTTCTTTGGCCTTGGCAGCAACGTACTTACCAACCGTGTAATCGCCATCCTTAACAAAGGTTTGCTCGGTCAGGCAAACTTCGGAATAATATTTACCGATTTTACCCTCAACAATCTTTGCCAGAACCTGTTCGGGTTTATTTGCCATTTTCGGGTCTTCTTTCATTTGTGTAACCAGAATGGCTTTTTCTTTTTCAATTACATCTGCCGGAACAGAGGCAATGTCCAAATACGTGGGGTTGGCAGCGGCTACCTGCATCGCAACATCCTTTGCCATCTCCTGGAATACTGCGTTGTCCGCAGCGTCTGTTTCAAAAGCAACCATAACGCCGATACGGCCGCCGCCATGCACGTAACTGGCTACGACACCTTCATAACGGGCAAAACGGCGGATTTTAATGTTCTCACGAACTGCAAGGAAGAATTCCTGCATCAAATCGGAGACCTTTGTGCCTTCATAGGAACACTCCATTAAAGCGTCAACATCGGCCGGGTTTTCTCTTACCACAACCATAGCAACCTTTTCGGTCAGTTCCTTAAATCCGTCACTATTGGCAACGAAATCGGTTTCTGCATTGATTTCAACAACAGCGCTTACACCGTTTTCGCTGGCAACCAAAACTGCGCCCTCAGCCGCAACTCTGCCTGCTTTTTTTGCTGCCTGTGCAAGACCTTTTTCTCTTAAAAAGTCAACCGCAGCGTCCATATTTCCTTCGCATTCAACCAATGCTTTTTTGCAATCCATCATACCGCATCCGGTTTTTTCACGAAGCGTTTGTACATCTTTTGCTGTAAAAGTCATGCTAACATCCTCTTTCCAAAATGATTGTAAAAATGCCCGCATAGCGAGCATTTTTGCGTTTTAATAAGCTTAAAATTATTCGGCTGCTGTTTCCTCAACCTTTTCCTCAGTTTTCTTGGCGCGGGTCCTCTTTTTGGGCGCCTCTTCGGTAGCGGTTTCAGCGGCAGGGGCTTCCTCAACGGCCTTTTTACGGGTGCGCTTCGGTTTTTCTTCGGTAACCGGTTCCTCTACCTTTTCCTCAACCGGTGCTGTTTCTTCTGCAACCGGCAGAACCTGCTCGCCCTGTCTGCCTTCAACGACGGCAGCGGCAATGGTTTGCGCAATCAATTTAACTGCGCGAATGGCATCGTCATTACCGGGGATAACGGCATCAATTTCATCCGGGTCACAGTTGGTATCAACAATTGCAACAATCGGAATACCAAGCTTTTTCGCTTCGGCAACAGCAATTCTTTCTTTTCTCGGGTCGACGATAAACATTGCACCCGGAATGTTTTTCATATCCTGGATACCGCCGAGGAATTTCTCTAACTTTTCAATTTCTAAGCGGAGCTTGATAACCTCTTTCTTAGGCAAAAGGTCAAAGGTTCCGTCTTCGCTCATTTTACGGAGCTGATTCAAACGGTCAATACGACGACGAATGGTACGGAAGTTGGTAAGCATACCACCCAACCAGCGTGCGTTAACATAGGGCATACCGCAATTGATGGCTTCCTCTTTAACCGATTCCTGCGCCTGCTTTTTGGTTCCGACAAAGAGAATGTCTTTTCCCTCCGCAGAAATATCGCGGACAAACATATAGGCCTCATTCAATTTTTTAACGGTTTTCTGCAAATCAATAATGTAGATACCGTTGCGTTCCGTAAAAATATACGGAGCCATTTTGGGGTTCCAGCGTCTGGTTTGGTGACCGAAATGAACACCGGCCTCCAACAATTGTTTCATAGATACGACTGCCATAATTTTTCCTCCTAAGGTTTTACCTCCGCACCGGTCTGCTTGCACGATTTTTCCGTTTATACGGCACCAAATCGGCAATCGCAATGCGTGCGTATTTTATTTACTGCAAATTTGGCATATTTACAGCCAATAAAGTATAACACAACCTATTGGAAAAAGCAAGCAAAAATTACAAATTATATAAATATTTTTGAAATTATATTCGTGGCGGTACACAATACGAAGCCGCAAACCGTCGGAATTAGAAAAGCAGCTACCGTCCATTTCCAACTGCCTGACTCTTTTTTTATGGTCATGAGTGTTGTGGAACAAGGCCAATGCATTAGAGAAAAGAGCATGGTGTTTAATGCGGTAATTGCTGTCCAGCCATTGTCAACCAAAAGTTCTTTCAGCACACTAAGGTCATTGAGTTCCATTAAACTGCCGCTTGCCATATAGGTCATAATTATAATCGGTACAACAATTTCATTGGCCGGCAAACCTAATAAAAAGGCCACAAGAATCACGCCGTCCAATCCCATAAGTTTGCCTATCGGGTCGAAAAATGCTGTAATATATTGCAACAGTGTTGTCCCATTCACCGAAGTGTTCGACAAAACCCAAATCAACAACCCTGCCGGCACAGCAACGGCCGCCGCCCGACCAAGCACGAAAAGTGTACGGTCAAATATCGAACGGCAAATCACGCTGATGATTTTCGGTTTTCGGTAGGGCGGCAATTCCAGAGTAAAGGAGGAAGGCAGCCCTTTCAAAACGGTAGAAGACAAGAGTTTAGATATGCCAAAGGAAACCAATAGGCTGAATATAATCAGTGCGGTCAGGAGTAATGCCGACGACAAGGAAGCGGAAAATCCTCCCGACACACCGACAAAAAACATGGTAAGAATGGCAATCAAGGTCGGAAAGCGGCCGTTGCAAGGGACAAAATTGTTTGTAAGCATGGCAATGAGTCGCTCTCGCGGAGAATCAATAATGCGGCAGCCGACAATTCCCGCTGCGTTGCAACCCAAGCCCATACAACAGGTCAATGCCTGCTTTCCACAAGCACCGCACTTTTTAAAAACCTTATCCAGGTTAAAGGCAATACGCGGCAAATAACCTAAGTCCTCCAACAATGTAAACAGCGGGAAAAAAATAGCCATCGGTGGTAACATAACTGAAACCACCCATGCTGTAACTCGGTATACACCATGAACCAACGCATCACAAATCCACGTGGGCATATGCAAGGTCAACAACCAATCATAGAGTTTATCCCCTAATGCAAACAGGCCGGTACTTAATAGTTCAGAGGGATAATTTGCACCGGAAATGGTAATCCATAAAATGGCGGCCAAGAGTAAAAACATGGTCAAAAAGCCGGTGAACTTTCCGGTTAAAAATTTATCAATCCGTCGATCGGTTTTTTTGTGCGAAAGACTACATAAATCGGTTACAGCACGGTTCATCTCCTCAGCCCTATGTACAATTTCTCCCACAATCCGGTCCCGCAAATTTTCTTGCGTAATCCCCTGCCCACGTAAGTGCTGCTGCGTTGCCTCCAATGCGCTTGTTAAATCATAGTCATCCTTGATTTTTATGCCACGGTAATTTTCAAAAGAGGTAATCAACTCACCGCTATTTTCCAAAAGACGCAGAGACAGCCAGCGCTTTTCGATGTTGTATTTTTTTTCATCCAACGATGCGCTTAATTGGGTTACCGCCGCCTCTAACGGCGGCGTATAGGTTACTATCGGTTCTTGGCCTTTGTTTGTCGATTCGTGAACAATATCCAAAAGCGCTTCCAACAATTCTTCTGTCCCCTTTTTGTCGCGTGCCGAAGTGCCCACAACACGAACCCCCAGGCGCTCTTCCAGTTCTTTTAAATCAATGCATATGTTTTTTTTGCGCGCGGCATCCATCATGTTTACACAAACAACTACATTCCGTGTAATTTCCAGCGTTTGCAAAACCAGATTCAGGTTGCGTTCCAGGGCGGTTGCGTCACAGACTACAACCGCACCGTCAATACCGCCGAAACACAGAAAATCACGTGCGACCTGCTCCTCGGCAGAATGCGCAAGCAAGGAATAGCAGCCCGGTATATCCACAAAAACAAACCCTTGCCCTTTGTACTCACAATATCCCTGCGCATTGGTTACGGTTTTGCCGGGCCAGTTACCGGTATGTTGATTCATGCCTGTAAGAATATTAAAAATCGAACTTTTGCCTACATTAGGATTGCCTGCAAGTGCGATGACTTTATCGTTATCGCGTTTTTTTTGAATATCAAATAAATCATCGGCCGCATATTTTCCGACCGATTGCTTGGTTAACCCCATACACACACTCCCTTTAAATTTTACGAACAATCACCCCGGCTGCGTCCTCACTGCGAAGAGCGATGACCGCGCCTCGAATATAAAAAGCCACCGGGTCGCCCAGCGGACTGTGCAATAGGCAAACCACTTGTGTGCCGTTAATCAAACCAATATCCTGCAAACGACGCCGGGTTTCATCCCTTGCTGTCAATTCCAGAACAACTGCTTTTTCGTTGTCTTTCAACGTGTTTAATGTATCCATTTCTTTCTCTCCTGCAATATTTCTATTCTATAACTAATATATGGGTTTTTTTGGGGTGTGCTACAAAAGAAAACAGCGGATACTGTGCATCCGCTGTACATTATACACTTTGCTATTCGCCCGAAAGCGCGCCAAAAATCCCCCGCCTACGCCGTATATTGCCATGCGGAACCTCAAAATTCACCAGAATCGTATCCGAGCCTATGACCTCAATACAATCCCACGGTATTTTAAATTCCTCACAGCGGCCAAAGCCGAGACATCCGCGCTGGCCGAAAACAATAATCGAAACTAATTTGCCGCAACAAGTATCGACTTCAATATCACCAACACAGCCCAACAGCTCGCCGGTTTTTATACATATCACCTGTTTTTCACGCATTTCTACAATTCTGCAACACATACTACAACCGCCCTTTCCTATTCACGCTATATTATATGCGCTCGTCGTAGCTGTGTTGCCTGACCATCCGGTGTTATTCACCTTTGATTTTATGCATTGCGCATTTTTCAAGACGTGAAACCTGCGCCTGACTGATTCCAATTTCTTGGGAAACCTCCATCTGTGTTTTTCCTTGCATAAAACGCAAATTTAAAATTGTTTTTTCTCTTTCGTTCAGGTTTTGGATTGCCTCTTTAAAGGAAATCTCATCTAGCCAATTTTTATCTTCGTGCTTGTCCCCCAATTGATCTAAAACAAAAATTGTATCGCCGCCGTCAGAATAAATTGGTTCATAAATTGACACCGGCTCAACAACGCTTTCTAAGGCAATCACCACATCCTCCATTTTCATTTCTAACCGCTCGGCAATTTCCTCAATGCGCGGTTCACGATTGTTTTCATTGATGAGCTGTTCCTTTGCCTGCATCGCGCGGTAAGCAACATCTTTAATTGAACGGCTGACGCGAATAAAATTATTGTCGCGAAGATAGCGTCGAATCTCGCCGATTATCATTGGGACTGCATAGGTAGAAAAGCGTACATTCTGCTCAATATCAAAATTGTCAATCGATTTTATCAAGCCGATACAACCAACTTGAAAAAGGTCGTCTGGGTTTTCGCCCCGATTGATAAATCGCTGAATCACACTTAAAACCAATCGCAGGTTTCCGTTAATAAGTTCGGTTCTGGCGCGGCTATTTCCATCTTTTGCCTCCCGCAAAAGTCTCTCCTTTTCCGCTTCACTTAATACCGGCAATTTAGAGGTGTTTACGCCGCAAATTTCCACCTTGTTGTATTGCAAATTCAAGCACTCCTTAATCTTTATACTTAGATTATTGCCACTTAAATTTTCAATAACCTTAGGATGGAAAATTAAATATTTTTTCAATCGTCAAAAAACACTTGGTTTAGACAAAGAAACACCCGGTGACCATGCACCGGGTGCTTCTTATGAATTAATTTCAAAAATATGCAGTTGTTTATAAAAAGCACGACGCTTTTTCGCATCAGCCAAAAGTGTTGTTATCAAAATTCGCCTTCCGGTAATTCGATTAAAAAGAAAACAGACGCTTCGATACAGGAAAAAAAACACGTATAAAAACGGCATTTTCTTTATAATAGGATATTTAAACCGAATGGTTCTATCCATCGTGTGTAACATATTACGGAAAACGCACTGATTTGTGCCGTTTTTACCCTGACGTGAAATTAACATCGTCGCTTGCGAACGCCTCATATTCTTTCTTCCAAAATTTCCACCGTCAAAAATATCCTGTATCAACTGATAACAAAGATTATCCGAAGCATCAGAACACCAATCGGGGCAAGGCGTATGCAAATATAACGCACAGGTTTTTGTCATAATCTGCGCAAAAATGAAGAGACCGATTTCTTTTAAGAAAGGCAAAAAACTGTCTAACCAAAAATCTTGGGTTATTGTCTGCTTAACAAAGCATCCCCAATCACATAGGTGACGCAATCCAACACCCTCACCCAGCAGATGGTGTTGTGTATGAAGAAGAAGCGTCAAACCATGATAAAGCGGCTCCGGCGCACGAAAAGAAAAACCGTCTTGCGTACAAATTTGATAGTGCTCAACTGCATCAGACACGAAATCACGAATTTTTGAACCAACGGGATCGAACGGAATTCCGAGAATTTCAAAATGCATTTCCAGATGTTCGCCCTTCTTTGAAAAAACGACATGATAATCGTGCTCATGATGCCAGCGTTTATAACCGGCCAATACCAATTGTTCCTCTACCTCTTCTTGCTGTACAGGGTCAATTAAGAAATCGACATCTCCAAAGGACCGCAGATGTGGCTTTGGGTAATACGAAGCAGAAACCGCACCTTTTAAAATAAAATAGGAGAAGTGATTTTTTTCCATAATATGTACCATGTTCTGTTGTGAACGCATGACATGCATGCCAGCAGACATCTTTTTCGTTGCCAATTCAAACCACGACTGCAAGATATCTTTCGGTATTTGGTCTTTGCAAGCAGCCGCTCCATCCAAAGCAAGAATCGATACGGTTTGGTTTATGCTTTCGTTGAAGATGACTTCCCAATCGATTTCTAACGGTAAATTTTTCACCGATTCCCCATGAATTGCAGCCGTCAGCAACTGTAACAAGGCTTTTTGATTTGCAGATAAATCGTTATGATAATTTTGCATAGCTAAATCAAAATCCAATCCAAAAAAATAAATGCGCAACTTTAAAAAATAAATTTACAATCGTAAACCTCTACGCCGGAATCGGCAAAAACACTGAATAGGCGTTCGCGCAAATCCGCCTTAGTGACACCTTTTTTTAATAAGACCTGTAAAAATCCGCCGCCGCCTGCACCGCAAATCATTTTTCCGTCAATCAAATCGTCAATGGAATTGAAAATTTGGTCTATGCAGGTATTGGTGCAGCCTTTGTCCAGCCGACGGGATTGGCTCCAATGCTCACTTAAATGCTTGCAAAAAGCCTGTAAATTGCCGCTTTCCAACTCAAAGCGCATCAAAACAGCAAGGCGCTGAATTTGATAAAGTGCATCAAGGGCGACCGGGTCAGCACCGATATATTTACCTACAACCTCACGCAATAAATTGCGCGCCAAACGGCGTTGTCCGGTATAAATCAGACAAAAACGGTTTTCCAACTCGCTTACCGTAGACTCGGCAATCTTCAATGGCTGGCAAAGAATTTTTTGTTCGATTCCTTCTTTCGAGGAAACCATTTTGATTCCCGGTGCCAGACCGCCGACCTGGTCTTGCCAACCGCCGCCGGTAGACATAATCTGTTCCATGCAAAGCACACGAGTATAAAGTTCGTTTTCCAAAAGATTTATACCGAAAAATTCATGTAAACCTTTAACACAGGCCGCCGCCAAAATAGAACTTGTTCCCAAGCCGCTTCCGCGCGGGATATTAACAACCTCGGTGTTTAAATATATGCCACCGCCGATTTGACTGCAAATGTCTTCCAACGCAATATTTTCCGTTGACGGGATAACACCGCAGGTAAGCAATGCCGCCTTATGCAGTGCAAATGCATCGTGCGGATTATTACAATTTTGCAGGTCGGCAGTTTTAGTAAACTCTTTGTAAGCGCCATTATCTGTGCTGGAAAGTATGATTTTATGCTCGTCCAACTTTTTAATCGTAACAATAATGGGCAAATTTCCGTTTAAAGTAATTGCCGCGTTCAAAACCATACCGCCATGCTCTAAACAGTAAGGAGGGGTATCGGACCAACCACCGCCCCAGTTGACGCGGACCGGCAGACGCGCAATCACTTCTTGCTTTTGTATATGCAATTGTGATTGATAAGAAATAGATTGCAGAGCGGTTTGCAAAACCTCATTGGATATGGTTGCAAAACAAAGCTGCATCAGTTCTTCATCCTGTGTGAGTTTGGCAAGATAGTAATAGATGCGGATTTTGAGTGAAAAATCGCTCTTTTCGGCAATTCTGCGCAAATAACGAAAAATACGGGGCGTTAAATCGCGGTCGGACAATTCAGTCACCGGCACCTTATTTTGGATGGCATCCAAAAAACGGTCTACGCATACCTTGTCGTTTAATTTATCCGACCAGGGCAAAATCTGCGTAACATCAGCCTGTTGAAAACTGCTTTGCAACGAATAAGGACCACGCACGCCCGAAAGGGTGGCCTGCATTGCCTCCATTTCGGTATCAAAAGCAGCAAACAAAGGTGCTTCCCAAAGTGGAACCGGCAGGGTTTGACCCATCCACACATTTTCCTTCGGGTTATCGGTTACATTCAGCATGCGGACAACAAATTTGCCGTTATTTAATTTTAGCGCATGGAGAATTACACCATCTGGCACGGTAGCGTTTTTCAGCGTTACGCCGGACAAAATACAACCCGCACCGACTTTTGCGCCCTCCTGCAAATCACTGTTTTCAATATAGGAGCCTTTTCCGACAACGACATCATTTGCAAAATAACTGTTGTAGGCGGAAAAATCCCCTGCAAAATTAGAGCAAACATTCTCCGACCAATCCAAAAAACGATAATCACCGATTTTCTCAGTCACCAAGGACAATAGTTCGGTTGATGTACCGAAATGCAGAAATGAAGCCGGCGAAAGGCAAATGAGTTTCAAGGTGTATTTATGTAAAATTTGCCAAAGGGTTGTTCGGGCATTCAGCAGAGCTTCATTCAGTTCACCCTCCGGCTTTTCGTTGTAAAACTCTTTTAAAGTCGAGCCGGAAGCCAGTGGGTAAACGAAATCAGCATAAAAGGAAAGGCGAACAACATCATTTACATACGCATTAAATTTTTCGTCGGTATCAATTAAGGTGTAAACATCCTGCAAAATCTCGCTGCTGAGCAGAATTGCCCCGGTATCTATATTCACCTTTCCGGAAGCATCAACCGCGCCCATACTTTCCAGTGTTTTCACCGTTTGCTTATGGAGGAATCGTTCGACATTTCCCGTGGCATCCCGCAGAAAGACACCGTGGTTTTTTCCGGTTGTAGCGCTTTCTTTAATAGACAAAGCAGCAGCGCCGTTTCCGAAGAAATCAATCTGCAAAGGATTGAACAGCAACAAAACATCGCCGGAAAGCACCAACATGCCCGATTCAATTCTTGCGGGAACACCACTCATCCCGATAATAAACTCATCAAAAAGCGTAGAGCGCCGCCCGTCAGGCAGTTCGCGCGGCACAGGCGAAAAGAGCTTGCCGCAAGCCGAATACTGCGGAACGCGTTTGGAATCTCCACCTGAATGAATAACAAGAATGCGCAAACCGGTAAAATCCGCCTCCCTTTCACGGATATACCGAAGAACACCAAGCGTAGCGCCTCCTGAACCGATTCGCTTGCCCTCGTGGTCCGGCAAAACAGCATAGTGGGTTGCGACCGGTAAAGTGTGTTTTTTCAGCCGGTATGCAATTTGTTGACGATAAGCCTCCGCCTGGCTTTCATTGGAAGCTGTTAAAATCACATAATCCCATAAAACCGGCCGATTTGCATTCTCGCCCAGCGTAGCTGCATAGGTATCATAATTGTCCAAATAGGATTGCTGTAAAAATAAGTTTTTGTAATTCATACAAAACTTCCTTTATCTATTTTCGTGCATTTTTTGATAGCCGTTAGTTCATTTCTTCTATCATCAAAATTTTTAGATTGTTAAACCGTAAATGGCGGGTACCATAATAATAATGGTTAAATACGAAATAATATCAAAAAGAATCGAATACTTAAAGTAGTCATTAAATCGATATCCTACACACATGGACATTCCCAGTGTTGAGCTGGCCAAGGGACAACTCAACGCAATACCTGAAGCAAGTGTTGCGCCCAATGCAAAGCTGTAAGGATTCAACCCGGTTTCCGGTGCAATAGAAATTACAATTGGTAACACCATCAAAATTGCAGTTGAATTGGAAATTAATTCACTGGTAAGCTGCGTGAGTAAAACGATGATGCAAAACAAGAGAAAGGGACTGAAAGAATTACCCACAAGGGCCTTAAACCCAGTGACAATCAATTTTGTACCACCGGCAATCTCTAGTGCCTTTGCCAAACCAAGACAACCGGCTAATCTGCCGATAATATTCCAGTTAACGGCTGAAATAGCTTTTTTCTGCGATATGCAACCGCAAATAATACATAGCAAAGCTGCTATCGTGCTTGTGACAGCTAAAGGCAGCCATTCAGTAATGTAAAACACAACCGTTGCCGCAAAAATACAGGCTACAATAATCATTTTCACTTTACTGAAAGATTGTGTATTTGCGTTTGCCTGATATTCACTTTCATCCGGTCTGTCACCCCAAATTTTTTCACCGCGCTTTACCCCGATAAAAAGACAATAGAGCAGGCCCAGAATTACTAATACGCCGCCTACCAAAGAAAAGTCAAAGGTTTTAAAAGTCTGTGCTCCGGCCTCTTCTAAAAGTCCCTGTGCTGTCATTTGTTGCGTCGAACCAACCAGCGTAGATGCACCGCCAATAATGCAGCCAAAAGCAATCGGCATGATTAAATTCTTTGTTTTTATATTTTTATTCGTATCTGAGAGCCCCATAATAATTGGAATGAAAATTGCCAACACAGCAGAATTCGTCAGAAAAGCAGATAGCGCTGCCGAAACAAGATATGTACCGATAATCAACTTTGTTTGAGAATTCTTTGACACTTTTACAATCCAATTACCTATTGTCGCCGCCAAACCGGTTTCACCAATCGCTGCACCGATTATCATGACACCGATGGTCAGTACAACTGTACTGGAAGCGAAAGAACCAAAAGCATCACTAAATTCGCAAACACCGGAAATCACCATCAACGCGCACCCTAATATTGCTGTTGTTGCCATGGGAAGCTTGTCCCAAACAAACAGAACAATACATGCAATAAAAATAATTAACGATAAAACATCAATTGGCATAAACTATCACCTTTTATTTATATAATTTGCGCGTATCAAAATTCGACAACAACATTTCATTGTCAAATTCATCACGTACGGAAACTAGTTCTTGTATTTTCTTTATTGATTCGGCAAGAGCATCTATACTATCTTTAACGACAAAGAAACGAATATGACTTTGTTTTAACGTTCCGCTTCTCGCAATACATTCCCCAACATTATATCTAACGATAGTTTCCCTTACTCCGGAAACCTTCGCGGCTTCATTAACACCGATAATTTCAGAAATTTTTCCACCCTTATTTAGCAAAGACAGCAAGCAACATTTTTTACCCTTTAAATTGACATCTTCTTTATTGATATCTCCTTCCATTTTTCCTGTAAGTGCATAATCGGTCAACAATTCAAGAATATTGATGCCGTTAATTTTATCAATAAACCTAAACAGTGCTGTGCCACCCATACGAAGTCCGGCCTCAAAAACAGCGATTTTCTCTCCGTCAACAATTCCCTGGACAAAAAACGTACCGTTTTCAATACCCATGGATTTAAACATTTTAATGACATTATTGTTGCATTGTTTAATATAAAGCGCAATATTTTTAGATGGATAAACATACGCTTCCGGAAGAGGCAATAACCCTTCCTGTTCGCGGTTTAGGTGTTTATCCCCTATCATTGATAGACGATACTCTCCGTTAATAACGGTGTATGCTGCGCTAAATTCTTCACCAACCAAATAATCTTCAACTATAACTTTATGGGAAAATGATTTTTCATAAGCATCTTGATACGCTGCCAACAATTCCTCTGGATTAGAACAAATATGTATTCCTATCCCCGCACCCTGGTCGACCGGTTTTACAATGACAGGAAAGGAAACCTTACTAATTTCATCGTGTGTCGGAAACCCTAAAAAATCATATTTTTGGGGAACCGGCACATTGAATTTTTGACAATATTCTTTAAAGTTTGTTTTATCTTGACAAATATTCCACTGTTCCTCTGTAAAATAACAGGGCAAATTCAAATACTTTGCTATCGCATATACCGATAGAAGATTGAGTTCACTAACACCGCAAAAAACTCCGTCAATTTTCTTTTCCTCGGCGAATTTACAAAGAGACTCAATATCTGTTGTGCTAATCATAGCTGTTTCATCTGCAATTTGTTTTGCTTTGGATTTTTCTGTGGGCAGATAATCGGTTACAATTACATAAGCACCTTGAGATTTTGCATATTTTACGATTTCGACAGAACCAACACTTGTGCCAAGTTCTAATAAGACCTTGCCTTCAAACTTTTTCATTTAATAACCACCTTGATAAAATACAATGAATTTATTTTTTCTTAAATTTGTCCATAATGATATGTAAAAAATACATAAAGCTTTCTAACTTTAACAAATAAGAAACCCCAATATAAAATACTGCACCCGTTAAAACTTGAATTAACAACAGTAAAATTCCATTAATCGGCAATAACGAAATCAACCATACGCAAACACCCATAATAACCGATAATAAGATATTTGGCATTATATCCTTTAATTGTTCTAAATAGTTATACTGCAATAGTTTACGATTTGGCCAAGCATTAAGAATTTGACTGATTACCGAACTGACAAGCAGACTGTATGCCATTGCCATAACACCAAAGTTCATGGAAGACAATAAGAGTAAAATACCAACAATCTTTTTTATGACTTCGAGGCGAAGAAACAAATCACTACGCCCCATGGCTTTGATGGCATTTAAATTTGCCGTGTGAATTGGATAAAACATCGAAGTTATACAAAACACACAAAGATACGGTACACAGGGCAACCATTTTTCAGTTAACAGCAATTTAACGACCGTATTCGAAGTAAAGGCCAAACCCATCATCATGGGCGCCATAATATATGTGCTGGTTTTCATCGCCCGTCTGGTTATTGCACGAACATTATCTTTTTTATCCTGTTCCTTCGACATAACCGGTAGTAAAACACTGTCAATTGAAGCATTTACGTTATTTATCAGCAAATTTGGAAATTGTTTTCCTTTATTGTAAAATGCAAGGTCACTGGATGAGTAAAGTTTTCCGATAATCAATTGCCGCGCGTCGTTATAAACCGTTTCTAACAAAGCAGAGCATAATAGCTTCCACCCGAACGAAAAGAGCCCCTTTAAGCGCCCAAAAGAAAACAGCAGCTTAGGCCTCCATTTTACAGTAAACCATAATATAACCGTGCCAATTCCTGCATTCACCAACTGTTGTGCTACCAATGCCCAAACGCCATATCCGGCGTAGGCCATCCAGATACCTATAATCGCTGAAACAACGGTTCCGCCAATTGTTGCATAGAAAAAGCGTTTAAAGATTAACTGCCGAGAAATATAAGCTTGCTGTACGTTTTTTACTCCGGAAATCACCAGTGTTAAACTTAAAACCCTTATAAGAGGAATCAAGGAAACATCTTCATAGAATGCAGCTATCCAAGGCGCTGCAAAAAACATAAGTATGTAAAGCAATATACATACGCCGATATTAAAAAAGAACACTGTGGAAAAATCGGTATCATCTGCATCTTTTTTTTGTATCAGTGCGTTACCCAGACCGCTATCAATAAAAACATTTAAAATAGAGGTAAATACCGTAATCAGAGCAATCGTTCCATAGGCTTCCGGTGCCAGCAACCGTGCCAATATAATCGAAACGGCAAAGGAAACCCCTTGCGCTCCGCAGCGTTCTGCAAAACGCCACGCAAAATTCACCATCACACCGGCAGAATTTTTCTTACTTTCCATTTATAAAATCTCTCCAAAAAATTTATTTTTTAAATACTGTTTTTAAATACCGCCTGACGGTTGAAACAAACGGGAAATAATAGCGAAGGATAAATTTAAAGCGAAAAGATTTGGATTCTTTTTGAAAATATTTTTGAAATGGTGGTTGTTTAATATTTTTATAATCACCTAAACTAATATACAGTTGATACTCACGCAGAACAATCGACTTGTCCACATCGGCTTTTTTATCATCCGAAACCGTTTCCTTAACCGCATTCAACATTTTAATAACACATGCTAAATGTTGCGCCCGTTTTTTTGCATTACCTTCATTGCATGATGACCAGGATATTGCAGAACTGTTGAGTCGGTAAAGTGACATCGTTTTGGCAATAAAATGCATCTTGGATGCCGAAGTTAAATAAATTGCCAACGGATAATCTCCAAAATCTTTTGCAATTTGAAAATAATCCGGACGGTCAAAGAAGTATTCCCTCCGATACATAAGTGAACTGGTTTGATATTTTTGCCCACCGCTCCACATAACTGCTTCTTTAAAAGCAATATCTCTATCTTGCGTATAAGACGATACTAAACCGGTATAACAATTATGAGAAACATCAAAGATTTCAGTATTATGCACACAAGCAGCATAATCAGGATGAGAATCCAAAAAATCCACTTGCAACTGCAATTTATTGGGGTCGGTCCAGCAATCATCACCCTCACAAAACGCAAAATATTTGCCGGTTGCCTTTGGAACAAGAAAGGTTCTTATAATCGGGATTTTCTTTGAATATTGATTTTGTGATTGATAAACCGGTTTGATTATATCCGGATATTTTTGGGCGTACTCCCTGATAATATCGGCACTGCTATCGGTAGATGCATCATCATGAACGAAAACCTCGAAAGGAAAATCCGTTTTTTGCATTACAAATCCCTCTAATGCAGTTCGGATGAACTTTTCATGATTATAACAAACGCAAAAAACAGATACCTTTATTTCCTTTCCCATTTATATAATCACCTTATCATTTATTTTTTTTATATAGTTTTAAAAACCCGAGAATAAAAGATTTGAAGATAAAATTAGCTTTTATTAATAGTGCAAATATAATATGTGCTTTATTTCGGTAGCGCTTAATATCCATATATTGTTTCAATTTTTGTAAGTGTTTCGCTTGTTCAGGTTGCTGCATCGCCTTGTAATTGGAAAAAGAACCATACGCACTATATTCCGTACAAAAAATATTGATAAATTGGTCGCAATAATCGTTTTTAAGTTGACTTGAAAAATCGTAAATTTCCTTTAAATCAATACAAATAGAATCTAATGTTTGATATAAAAGAATGATTTTTTCATACATTTTAGGGTTGTATTCATGTGTCATTGACAACGTGTTGCAAAAATAATGATATAAATACTGTTTTTCTAAAATAACGATTCTTTCTGCCATAGCAACGGTAGGAAAGATTATTGAAACATCTTCTCCCATAGTAACATTTTCGTCAATCTGCCAAATGTTATTTAAAAGTATTTGCTTATTTATCAATTTGCCGCAACGATTTAAAAAAATGCCTCTCCCGAAATAAGAACCATCACTAATCAAAGACGGAAAAATTTCTTCACGAATCCGGTTTTTATCATAGAATCCTGCCGGTATTTTGTTATCAACAAATAACTGTTTTACAATACTATCATAAATAAAGGAACAAATTGTAACATCAGCATGATATTGTTGGTAAGAGTGAATAAACACCTCTAACATATTAGGCGCAACCCAGTCATCACCATCAACAAAGGTAACCAAATCAAATTGGCTTTCATTTAAACCACATTTCCATGCCGAAATCAAACCACCGTTTGATTTATGAATAACTTTGATTCGATGGTCTTTTTTTGCATAATTGTCACATATTTCACCGGAAGCATCGGTGGAACCGTCATCGATTAACAATAGTTCAAAATTTGAATAGGTTTGATTGATTAATGACTCGATACACCTGCCAATATACGCTTCTATTTGAAAAACCGGTACAATAATAGAAACTGAAATAGCCAAGATATTTGCCTCCAAAAAAATTCAACAGAATTGATATTATAAAGCAAAGAAAAGGAAAAAGCGCTCATCCATAAACAAGGTCAAGGTAAAAGCATAATACAGCCATATCGCTTTCATCATAAAAAATGATAAGTTATTTCCTTCTCTGTCTTTTCGGTAAAGAATGCCAAAACGCACAAACCGAATCACTACATACCCTACCCAAATAAGCGCGCCGATTATTCCGACATTCACCAATAATGCTATGTATTCGTTATGCGAAACACTATTAGATATAGCTAATCCTTTTTGACGAATTTTGGCGTTAATAACATTGCCACCAAAAAGTTTGCGAACTATCGAGTCTTGGTCATTATAGAAACCATAATGTTTTTTCAACAAAGCTGCTCTATTAGTAGTGACACCATCGATATCGCCATTAAGGGTGCTGTCTATTTTTTCTGCTACACGAAATGATAGGTCCGATATAAAACCCATATCGTTTTTCAGACTGTATTGATAAAGAAATACACAAACAACAGCAACAACTGCAATTAAGATTACATATTTTAATTTAATTCCATGAACAATAAACAAATAAAGTAACCAAAACACAATCTGTCCCAACAATGCCGTCATACTCAATGAAGCTAACAAACAAATTTCAAGATATATGACAATTAGCGTTCTTATTTTAGGAGAGAATAACTTTAAACATATTATCATAAAAACTGCAACGGAAAAGAAAAATCCCATATAGTTGGGGTCATTAAATGTTGCCATTGCACGGTCCAAAGTAACTTGATTTCGGCCGTCCATTGTTGCTAATTTAAAAATATTGCCGACTAATAACCCATATGGATAAGAAATAATTGCTGAAAAAGCAAATGATGTAAAGATTTTTTTTAGATTTTTTTCATCTTGCTCAATATACTCTGTAATCAATAGAATAAGTGTAAAAAAGTCGACACAAGAAAAAAATGCCATTCTCAAATTGACGAAAGAAACCGCTAAAACATTGTAAAGGACAAAAACAAGGATAATCGGCATAAAGCGTAACTTGAAATAAAAATTTCCTTTTAACAATATTTTTGTTAATAAAATTAGAGTAAAAGCACGAAAAAGAGAAAGCCCTGCTACCGGCAATACTAAATAATTATAAAAGAATAAAAGTGGCGGGTACGCTAAATAAAATTCATCAAACGGTACCAATAAAACAAGTAAAAACAGCAATACAACAGACACTATACCGGCTGGTATGAATGCAGATGAAAAAGCCAAGGCAAAAACAGCAAATAATAAAATTTTCTGTATTGGAATGGTTTTGCTTTTATTTGTTTTTTCAGCATTTATTTTTGGTTCTTGAAAATCATATAAAGAACTGATTTTCTCTTGGCTCATTTTTAGGAATCCTCTCTTTATGTATGTATAACTCTTAATTTAACAAATCGTAAAATTTTTGGATATCTTGGTCATTATCATAGTTTGAATTTTGCACATTAAAACGCATTTTATCTAATATTTGTGGGTTTTCACATACATTTTTCAACATTGAAAAAATGCCATCTACCGAATTTTCTGCAATCAAACCATCTTCATTATCTCGAATTTGCTCACGTGCCGAAGCGTATTCAGAAACCAGAACTGGCAACCCGAGCATTTGCGCTTCTGTAACCGCCATGGGTTTACCTTCATAACGAGAAGGAAGGAAAAAAGCATCAAAACATTGAAAATACGGATATGGATTTTCCTTTTGTCCCAGCAAAATTATATCATTCTCTAATCCATTTGTTTGAATCATTTCTATTAAAGGTTCTTTATCAAAACCATCGCCAATGACTGACCACCGAACAGAATAACCGCATTCTTTGAGTTGCTTAATTACTTCTACGCCTCTATCAAGTCCTTTATGATTGATAGAAAGACGGCAAACCGAAAGCAAATTTAATTTTGAATTTTCATTTTCTGAAAATTCAACTTTTTCTTTTGAACGATATTCAAGAAGCTTTTTAGTTAATATGTTAGGAATATAAACACATCTGTCTGCAAGAGACGGGAAAGAATTTTTAAACAGTTGTAAGCATTCGTCAGAAACGCATACAATATTATCTGAATGGCTCAACATTTTCATGTCAATCTCTGGCAAATATTTTGCCTTTTCGTAATCAACATGTATCCATGATATTTTTTTGTCTGCCTGAACACGTAAATTAACAAACGCATCCGACCATAACTCCATAAAACCAATTGCAACATCATATTTTTGTTTGATTTTACGGCAAAAGGTCAATTGTGCGTATGCCATACTCTGCGACATCGGCATAAATTTATGCCGATACCGGAGCCCATGCCAATACGCTCGAATCAAGCTGCCGTTTATTATGGTTTTGCAAATTTTTGCAGCTTTTGATTGCGGAATAAATGCTTGCGGTAAGAGATTGACCTGCTTGGGAATTGCATCAATATACGGTCCCTCATTACGATAAAGCAATAAATCTACATCATATTTTTCGTAATCCAAGGTATTTAAAAGAGAAAGCAAACTTGTAGTACTGCCACCAAGCATCATTGTGTAATACACAAATAAGATTTTCTTCTTCATGCCTATATCCTCTTTCTATCGGTTGATAATATTGACCAGACCTCGATACAAACGACGAATTAACTGCGGGGATGACACAACTATTTTTTGTCTAAATTTTCGCATGGAAAGTTTTAAAAGAAAGCTGTATTTTTTTTGCTCATTGTTAGAAAAATAAATATGACATATTTTTTTGCGTTCTCGGGTTTTAATTTCTATGCCTTGCTTGCTTTCGGAAACACCGCCCCCCAAATAATTAGATACTACTGTGGGGCAGTATATGTATTCTGCATTGCCGAGAAAAGTTTTCAAAGTAAAATCATAATCGGCAAGAATCCGATATTGCGTATCATAAAGACCGAACTGTTTAAAAAGCGCGTTGCTGAAAAAAACAGTTTGATGACACAAGGGTGTTCTATATAAGTAAAATTTTGATAAAACAGAGGGTTGTTTTGCACGTATTCCGTCACGAGAATAATCCCCATAAATAACTGTTATTTTCTCATCCTTGGTTTTTGCCGTTTCATAAATTGTTGAAAGAATATCGGGTGCCGCTAAGACATCCCCGCAATTCAAAAACAAAAGATATTTCCCTTTTGCATGGGAGATGGCCTCATTCATACCAAAATAAATACCACTATCTTTTGATACATAAGTAAAAATTCGGTCATCCTTCGGTATTTTATCCAAGGTCATATCCGTAGAGCAAGCATCTTTAACAACAATCTCAAAATCTGCAAAATCCTGCATTAAAACAGAGCGTATCGTTTCTTCAATTAGTTTTTCGGCATTAAAGGATACAACAATAATACTGAAAAATGGTTTCATCATTCTATAACCTCATTTACAAACGCAAGGATTTTTTCGGCTTGTACTACATTGTTTTTTTCTTTAAGTACAAATTGCTTGCCTGCTTCGCCGCGCTCTTTACGAGCGGCACTTGACATATCGGCGACCTGCTGAATGGCTTTGGCTATTTCGGCCGGTTCAGTAGACTTCATCTCAATTAAATAATCAAAATATTCCTCCGGAATCCCCTTAATTCGGCATGAGAGCACAGGATTTCCCGAAATCATATATTCAAAAAGTTTAGAAGGAAAGCAAAATGCCGATGCCGGTTCATCGGGGCGTCGGGTGCTGATTAACATTGTTGCTTCTTTTTGTTTTAAAAGCAGGTCTTTTCTCGATGGCAAAAATCCGAAGTATCGTATACGTTTGTCACGCAATGCACGCTCTTTAATAAACCCTGCTGCATTGCCGCCGCCGGTCAGCCAAAGTTCAAAGCGATCATCCAGCAACTGCATCGCATCCAATAGTTGCGGTATTCCATAACGCATATCAACAACACCGGAATACATTATAGAAATTTTATCTTCATTTTTCTCCACCGTTTCTTCGACCAAAGAAGATAGATCGAAGGAACCCTCCATGACTGTCCATGTCCCCTCTTTAAGGTCAAGGAAATCTGCCATGTGCTTAGAATACAAAATGAATTTATCAACATGCTTGATTTTGCTCTTAATTTTTTGCCAATCCAATGCTTTTAAAAATTTTTTAAGGGGTGACATCGCTAAATCCATATACTGCGGTAAATCCGGAACAATTAGAACAATTTTTGCGTTCTGCATATGTTTTTTTGCTGCGACGGCACCATCTAAGAAAGGAGAATGCATAGAATAAATAAAAATGGTTGTTTGTTCATTTTTATGAGCCTGCGCCCAAGCTCGACATGCCTTTGTAATTTCACGGCTTTTGAAATAATGCGATATATATTTATAATTGGGATAGCCAACACTCTTATCTACTGTGATGCCGTTACGGGTCCAATTATATTCCGGTATGTGTTTTTCTTTGTATCGCGGATAGGAGGACAAACCATAAGTGTTAATTGTATCACAAAACACACCGTTCTGTTCCAAGCCATCTAAAATTGCGTCCTGTGAAACATTGGCAGACAGTATTTTTCCACCGTTTTTAATTATTTGTTCTTTTTGCTCAGGAGAAATACCCATTCCTATCCATAAGTACTTCATTTTATCACGCTTCTACCGTTTCTTTTTCTCTTTCAATTTGTTTTTGATTATCAAATGTGGCTTTTCCCTTTGCAACAATCGATTTTAAAAGCTCTATCCACTTTTTTGTGCCGATTTCTTTTGTCAAATATGTTGTTACATAGTTTCTGCCGTTTTTGCCCATTTCATATAACTTGTCCGAATTTGCGTAGCAGGAGAGAATCGTATTATAAAAGGCTTCGGTGTTATCGGGAGAAATACATATACCGCAGTTGTTTTTTGTAATTATACGGTCAAGATCGCCGCCCTTATCAAAGGAAGCAAGCACGGGGCGAGCGGCAGACATTATGCTCCACGTTTTGCTGGGCACAGAGTTTGTCCCTATGCCCTTTTTTGATATAATCAAGCCAAGGTCACCAAGACTGAAAACGTGGGAAATGTCTGTATAATCTTGAAAAGGAAGCATAATGACATTTGTGATTTTTTCGGCTTCTATGCGCAGAGCTATATGCGACTTTGCCGCACCTTCCCCAATAATGATAAAATATATATCACTGTTTGCTTCGGCAATACGCTTTGCTGTATCCAGAAGCATATCTAAATTTTGCGTATGTCCGATATTTCCGCTGTAACATATATAAAATTTATTTCGGTCAAGGTTGTATTTTTTAAAAAGTTTGTTTTCTTCCCTTGGAATATTTACAACTTCTTCGGTATCTATCCAATTTTCAATGATGCATATTTTTTCCTCCGGTACGCCTTTTTCCATAATATTCTGTTTAAAACTCTCGGAAATAACAACGATTTTATCGGCGGAATTGTATGTATAATTTTCGATTTTTCTACCCAATTTCCATAAAACAGAGCCCTTTTTTGTAAGTCCTGTATGAACAAGAGAATCAGGAAAAATATCCTGTAAATTATAAATGAAAGGAACGTTTTTTTGGTACTTTTTTGATAATTTCTTTTTTACCAAAGCACATAACATCCCTTGGGTAGGCGGAGTGCTTGAACCAAGTATCAAATCAATTTTTTTGGCTTTTATACCTTTGAAATATTGCTTAATATTGACAAGGATATACCGAATTGCACGCAAGACAGGATTTTTTCTCTCTCGAAACATAGAAAATCGATAGATATGAAAACTTCCGTCATAGATTTCTTCATATTTAATTTTCTTATATTTCCTACGGGTTTCCTTGTCGATTCCCCGCGTAGGTGTAGGAACGTAGTTTTCGGTAACAAAACCTGCGTCACGATATGCTTCATTGGTATTTCGACTGAGATGAGAACTCGATACCTCCTCTGGGTAGCAATAGGAGCCAAATCTTAAAATTTTCATAAATACCTCATTCTTATACAAATATTACTGCTTGTTATCTTTTCACACACTTTTCAGTGACAAATCCTCAATTTTAGCATACATAGTAACAAGTCCCACAATTGCAGATAGAAATTCTCCTTTTTATTAAAAAATTGTGGTATTATGTATTGCAGAAAGGCATCGCTCATAGTTCAAATATTCCAACTGCATTTCATCCCCATCGGTTGAAAGAATTTCCAATGTGTTACTGATTTCAACCAGCGTTTTAGCCAGTTTTTCGGGAGTTTCGCCGACAACGTGAATTCTTAAACAGATACGTTCTAAGGCGTTTGTTTCCAGTATTTCTTCGCCTTCATGACTCATCACCGTGACGTTGAGAACACCCGGCATAGCTTTCACCTGCTCAACTCCACCCATCTTTGCTATGATACCGGCCTTTAACCCGACATAGTAATTGCAACAGGGGTGACGAAAACGAGCGTTATCTGCCTCAATAATCGGCGCATCGTTCATACTGCCGGTCAGGGCATAATTTATCATACAATTCAGAGAATTGATTCCCCATTGGTATTCAGTAAGAATGTAATTTTGTGCTCCGCCCATACGGAAACCTGCCTCGAAAATATAAAAGCGGTCGTTTTTGTAAAAGCTTTGCAACGTCATTACACCATTATTGATACCCATTGCTTGAAAAAGTTTTTTAACACCTTCATGAACCATATCATAGTATAAATCAATATATTTACTTGGATACATATGGAAAATGGGCAGGATTAAATTTTTGTTTTCAGTATCAACAAAGACTTTGGTAAAGCAGGAGGTCAGAGAAACCTCTCCGTCTTGCAAGGTGTATTGAAAAAAGACTTCATCAGCATCTGTAATCAATTCCTCAATGATTACTTCTTTCTTTTTTGACCACTTCAAAGCTTCTAAATAATACTTTTCCAAATCTTCTTCATTATTGCAAACATTCATACCCCTTGCGCCACTTGAATCTACGGGTTTAACAATAACAGGATATTTGATTTTATCAATATCTTCCCTTTTAAACTCTTCTGTTACATAAAAATCACAAGGTACGGGTACTCCGTATTTTCTTGCAAACTTCTTAAACTCTGCCTTATCGGAAATTATATCCCATTGTTCACGGTTTGCGTAAAAGTTACAACCCGTTCTTTCACTAACAGTAATTGCGGGGGCAATATTCACTTCGGATGAGCCTACAAAAATACCGTCAATTCCTTCTTTTTTAACAATTTCAACTATTTCATCAACATTTTGAGTGTCAACATTATAGAATACATCGGCTATTTTTGAAATAGGGGTGTTGGAATCTTTGCCTACTGCAACAATATGAAACCCCTTTTCATCTTTGTATTTTTTTATGCCCTTTGCATAGGCGCCGCCGCCCATCAAAAGCAGGGTTTTGTTTTTGAGATTCATATTTATCACCTAAGTGTATTTTTTAAATGGAAAGTTTTTTCATTTGAGGTAAACCGAGTCTTTTCAGTATATCGTTTACCTCTTTTAAAAATCCTTTTTGGCGTGGCATCTGCCACACAAACTGACCTCTTGCATTTCCTTCGATCATTACCCATCCTTTTTCTGTGAGAGCTAAATCCCATCCTGCATAGCGATTTCCTTTTACTATGGAAGCAAGTTCTTGGGCCATTTCCTTGGCCTCTTGCCAATGAGGAATTTCAAATCCTATCATTTTCAAGTCTGTATCGGGATGAGTCTCGTAAGTATTCCCGTATTCATCTCCAACGGCATCAATTTTCCCTGTCGCTATATCGATGGTTCCAAAGACCCCACCTGCACCCGCATTGTCAACAATATTACCGCCCCGTCCTGTACGAAAGTAGGCAGCAATTACCTCAACCCCCTCATCAAATTTTACGGTTGCGACCCTAATTGTATTAAGGGAAGACGGATGAAATTGAGCCATCTCCGGAATTTGAATAATAAGTTCCTCGGCGATAAAACCATCTTTCATTCCGTAGCAATATTTTTGTTTTAGTTCTTCAAAATACTTTTTCAAATCTGTTATTTTCGAAATATCTGCAATTTGTATTCCCTGTCCGCAAGTTCCTAAAACAGGTTTTAAAATAACTCTCTTGTGTTTTTTTAAAAAATCTTGGAATTTTATAAAATCCTTTTCATTTTTAACATAGCATAAATCTCTGCCGTAATACTTTCCAAAAACCTTGTATGTATACATTTTATCGTCGAAAATTGCTAAATTTTTAGCTTTATTTAAGCTTTCGCAAAAATCAACTCTGTTCAAATCTGAAATAAAGGTTTTCCGTTCGGATTCATCTTTATCTTTAAAGTGGTAACAAACATATTCTTCCGCAGAAAATCTATATCTTTTAGCCATATTCAAGATATCTTGTTGAATTTTGGACTTTTCTTCATAAGGAATTTCGCCCATATACTTATCGATGGTTTTACTTATGGAATTCAAATTTATAAGTCCTTTATTCCACATCCGTTTTCTTAAATATGTACCAAGCATTGTACATTTTAAAATGCTTTTAACTTTTATAGAAATAATTGACATTTTATGGTTTACTCCTTTAATCAAAAAGTATTTTATTCGACATATGTTAAAAAACGAAAGTTTTATACGATTGCTATTTTAATAATTATGGTTTTTAAAGGCTTTTCACAGAGCGGTTCTTAATTCGCCACATTTTAAGAGGTTATAATTAGTTCAAAATTCGTAGTTTTGTTCTTTTTGTTGATTTAGAAAATATAAAAATATTTAGTATAGCGTTTTTGTAAGCGAAAATACCCGATTTGGTGAAATTTTTAATGTTATTATTTATGGAATACTTCATCTAAAATTTGTTTGGTGTCTTCACCAAACAAAGGACCATTATTAAGCTGATGAAAATCTAATTCTCCAAGACAAAGATTGGCTTCTATCATAATCGGATTTCCTTGTTCGTTTACGGCAAAATCCCAAGAAACCATTTTGAAATGAGGAACCATAGGATGGGCTTTATTGACCAATTCCTTAATTTTTTCAAAGCTCGGGATTGAATACCCGCCGAATTCTAATCCGCTGGTCGGGTGAACATTGTATACCTCTCCGGAAGGTTTAAATGCTTTTTCTTTAAGGGTTCCATCTTCTGTAATACCACAGGTGATGCCACCACTTGAAGCATTGTCAACACGAGATCCCGCAATTCCCATGCGTAGAACAGAAGAATAAATTTTTACGCCATCTTCACGCAATAGGGACAAAACACGGATGGTATTAACGGAACTTTCATTAATAGCGCTTAATGAGGGGTGTTGTTTTAACGGGCGCTGAACAACGATATCTCCCCCGATATTTTCTATTGCTTTCTCAAAAGCGGAAAACATTTCGCTGTTTTCTGCACTAATAAATTGCACACCTTTACCACCGAAAGAATTCGTTGCTTTTTTAATGAATGCAGCAGGCTCGGCATTTATAAGTTTTGAAAGGTTAATTTCATCGATATTTTGCATATTCGAATCATACCAAAAACCGCCTATACGAAATGCGATGGAATCTGCTTGAGGAATTCCACGAAAAATAGTGGGATAATAGCACTTATTGTCCATCGTTTTAGCTTCGTATCTCTTATTGTAATATTCGTCTATATAATTAGAAAAAATATCTGTAGGAATAAATAACTCGGAAAAAACACCAGTTTTTTCGGCGTAAAAGGAGTGAAAAATGGTGGATTTTTGTATATTGCTTATAAAAATCTTTTACCTTGTGCTTTTGTTCGGCAGTTAACGAGTTTTGGTTGTTTATGCGGTTTTTTGTGATTTTCCTGACGTTTTTTTGAACAATTTTTCTTTTAAGGAAAAAATAGGGTTTAAAATAAACATTAATCATTTTATCAACATTCATAAACTGATCTCCTTTGTTGCTTGCCAGGGTAAATTTATTCTATTTTTATGATATTTATAGCTTGTTTGCAAACACTTATTGCCTCTTCTGCTGTATCCGCTTGTGCGATAACAAATCCCGCGCGGTCGGTACTGCTTTTAATTTTTTCGAGCTTATCACCAACCTGCTTGGTGAAGGCAATTTCAATTACGCCGGGAATCTCTTTCGCGTGTTCTATCCCTTGAATTTTAGCAATTGTACCATATGGTGCGTCTATAAACCGTATTGCACTTCCTTTTTGAAATTTAGGCTCCAAATCGGGTGTTTCGCCGCAGGCGATTTGAATTACGGCTTTTATCATATTAACCCCGGTTGACAGCGGCACAAGATGGGTGGTTATACAGTCGCCGCCCATACGTGCTCCAAGCTCAATCATCTTTGGGCCGTTTTCAGTCAGCATAATTTCAACGTGTGCAGGACCGTTTTCTATGCCGACAGCCTTAACGGCGCGGCTTGCCAAATCCTTGATTTTTTCAACATCTTCTTTTGGCAAACGCGAGGGCTGCGTATGTCCTGTTTCAACAAAGTGCGGCGCGCCTGTGGTAAGCTTGTCGGTAACCTGTAAAACATTCACAACACCGTTTAAAACGATAATTTCAACGCTCACTTCATTACCGCTTAAATATTCCTCGACGATAACACTTCCGCCGCGTCCACAGGAAGAAGAGTACTCAACCGCCGCTTTAAGCTCATCAGCATCTTTTATAAACATAACTCCGCGGCTACCTGAATTATCGGTAGGCTTACTTATACAGGGGTATGTTATATTATCTATTACTGTTTCGAGTTCTTTCTTGTCTTTCAGTATATAAAACCAAGGATGTTCAACCCCGTATTGTTGGAAAGCTTTTATCATTTCGCCCTTATCGGTCGATTTAATCGCGGTATCCATACTTATGCCCGGAAGTCGGCAAACGGAGGTTGCTGCCGCAATAGAACGCATAGGCATATCGGTGGCAAGAGTCATAATACCGTCTGGCTTAAAACGTGAAGCTACTTCGCATACACCGTCAATATCTATTGTGCTGACGTTAAAATACTCGTCGGCGTATGGAATACCAATTGCCGCAGGGTTAAAATCTATTACTCCGACATAATAGCCCATCTCTTTGGCTTTTTGTATTGCAGGGAGTTGCAATATAGAGGCACCGACTATGAGAAGTTTTTTCATACTACTTTACCTGTGCGGGCTCTCGCTGCTCTTCCTGTACGCTTGTAACGGTTACAGGTTGTTGCAACATAGGTACGGGAGCATCGCTGACATGAATATTTTTTTGCCCTATTACCGAAAGAACCGTCTTGAAAATGACTTTTACATCAAGGACAAAACTTAGATTATCCACATAATAGGCATCGTGCATAAATTTTTCATCCTGCGTTATTGAGTTACGGTAATAAGCCTGCGCATATCCCGTAATCCCGGGCCGCACACTATAACGTTTTCTTCTAATCTCATCCATTTCATTAACCGGAATACTTTTGCCCGGCAATGTAGGGCGGGGACCGATTAAACTCATATCCCCTATAAGCACATTGAAAAACTGCGGAAATTCATCCAAACTGGTTTTGCGCAAAAACTTGCCAACACGTGTTACACGAGGGTCGTTCGCGCTGTTAAAGGTTGAACCGTCACTGTTTTTTATGTTTGGCGCATTGACATACATACTTCTTAATTTATACATCTTGAAAATTTTACCGTCTTTTCCTTTACGCTCGGCATTGTAAAAAACCGGACCTTTATCGGTAAGATAAATTACCGGAGCTGAACATAAAACAACCAGCAAAACAAACGGCAGAGCGACAAGTGAAACCAAGATGTCAATAAATCTTTTAAAAAACCGATACATCTAATTCACCTTCAACAATATTTCTTTGTAAGAGTTAACTACATACGCAACCTGCTCATCGGTAAGGTTGGTATGAAGTGGCAGAGATATCTCATTGGCATATTGGGCATAAGCGTTGGGATAATCTTTAATATCAAAACCTATGTTTTTGTATGCTGTGAGCATTGGCAAGGGTTTGTAATGCACATTGGTTGCAATTCCCTGCTCTGCCATTTCGGTGATGATTTCATTTCTCTGTTCGATTGTAATACCGGGAATGCGGGTCAGATACAAATGGCCGCTGGAAGTATGTACATCGGTATAGTGGCACAGAGTTTGTATACCCAGCGGAATAAGTTCCGCATCATACCGTTCAATAATTTCTCTGCGGCGACCGAGCATTTCGGGATAGCGTTCCAATTGTTTCAATCCGATGGCCGCCATAATATCAGTCATATTGCACTTGTAAGCCGGATACACAATATCATATTCCCAGGCACCGAGCTTGGTTTTTGCCAAAGCATCCTTTGACTGACCGTGTAAAGAAAGGAGTTGCAATTCATGGTATATTTCTTCGTTGTCAATACCTGGGAGAGTTTTCCAGGTCAATGCCCCGCCCTCTGCGGTGGTTAAATTTTTAACGGCATGAAAAGAAAACGCGGTAAAGTCTGCAATGGAACCGACCGGTTTGCCCTGCCGGGTTGCACCAAAAGCATGTGCCGCATCGGTTAAAACCGCAACACGGCCGATGGCAGACTGTATTTTATTTGCCGGCTTAAATATTGCTTTCTTTTGATTGACAATTTGAAAAACGCGGTCATAATCGCAAGGTACACCGCCCAAATCCACCGGAATGATAACCTTTGTTTTTTCGGTGATTGCAGCAGCGGCCCTTGCATAGTCCATTTCAAACCCGCCGGGCTGTGTATCCACTAAAATCAATTTCGCACCAACGTGGCAAACCACGCTGGCCGTAGCAGTATATGTATACGCCGGAACAATAACCTCATCCCCGGGACCGACACCCAGCACACGCAAAGCCAATTCCAAGGCTGCCGTTGCTGAATTCAAAGCGACCGCACGGTCGGTACGGCAATTGGCCGCAATTTCCCGTTCAAACTGCTTTGTTCGCGGACCGGTCGTAATCCAACCGGAGCGCATTGCTTCGGCAACTTCGGCAATTTCAAGCTCCGAAATGTCGGGAGGCGAAAAGGAAATATTCATATGATTTTCCCACCTTGATTTAATGAAGGCCATGAGAAGCCAATGTTATCAATTATATTTATATAATTATAGCATATTCTGTTGAAATTGCAACATAATAATAATTAAAAGTCTAAAATTTTTCTCTATTTTTAATAAAAACTACCATTTTTTGAGAATTTTATGGAAAAGATTTTCTGCACATGGTATACTATGAGAAAAAAAGAATTGAGGTGTTTGAAAACGGCTGTTTCACTTAATGAGAACAAAGAGATTGTCAAGGCCATAAAAAAAGGGTTAAAGCAAAAAGGTGGCTATTGCCCCTGCCGACTGGAAAAAACCGAAGATAATAAATGTATTTGCAAAGAATTCAGAGAACAAATCAAGGACCCTGATTTTGAAGGCTATTGCCACTGTATGTTATACTATAAAACCAAAGACTGATGTGTATTTTGGGAAAGGAAAATTTAATATGCCGATTTTAAATATTACAAATGAAAATTTTGAAACCCAAGTTTTGCAAAATGAAAAAACTGTCTTGTTGGATTTTTGGGCAACCTGGTGCGGCCCCTGCCGCATGATTTCCCCTATTGTGGATGAAATCGCAAAAGAGAATCCGCAGATTTGTGTTGGAAAAGTAAATGTAGATGATGAGCCTGCACTGGCACAGGCCTTTCAAATATCCAGTATTCCGACTTTGGTTGTGCTGCGCGGCGGTAAAATTATGCAACAGTCGGTTGGTCTGCTTTCCAAATCAGAATTGCTTGCTCTCTTGGAAGTTACAAAGTAACGTTTTACATAAAACATCCCGGCGTATTTCAAACTACGCCGGGGTTCTTTTTACGCAATTTTTAGTCTAAGACGTAATTTATCGGCAATCATTGCAATGAACTCGCTGTTGGTCGGTTTACCGCGATTGTTGTCGATTGTATAACCGAAATAGGAATTGAGCACATCGACATTCCCTCTATCCCATGCCACTTCAATCGCATGACGAATTGCCCTTTCTACCCGTGAAGCTGTGGTTTGATACTTTTTAGCGACTGTGGGATATAATAACTTTGTGACGGAATTGATAATCTCCGCATTCTTCACCGACAAACAAATTGCTTCTCGCAAATAATGATAACCTTTGATATGAGCCGGAACGCCGATTTGATGAATAATCTCAGTAACCATCAGCTCTAAATCCGAGTTATCTAAATCGGCCGCATGGGTCGTTTTTCTGCTTTTACAGGAGGAAAATTGAATAATTCGCTCTGCCAATACATGAATATCAAAGGGTTTTAGCAAATAATATGCCGCGCCGGCATTCAGCATTTGGCTTTCCAATTGAGGGTTGTCAAAACTCGACATGACAAACACAAGCGGATTTTGTCCTTCTGTTTCAGTGGCATATTTGATAACACCTAAGGCGTCAAGGTTTGCCATGAAAACATCAACCAGTACTGCGTCCGGTTTAAAGGCACGGATGCTGTCTATGACACGGTTTCCGTCTTTCGCACAAAGAACGACCTCCATATTCATATTTTTCAGAACTTTTGCGCAATTCTGACCAAATTCGGTGGTATCATCTGCAATTACAATTTTCAACTTGCTTTCCATCTTTTTTCCTCCTAATTTTCTATGATATGGTATATTTTACCATTTATGTTAAAATATTTCAATAGTATAATTGGAAAAAATTGGAATTTTGTTTGAAAAGGTTGTCGAAAGGCAGAGGTTAGCCAGAAGCCGACAAATTTACCGATTTTCCGCACCCTTAAAATATAGCACATCTATAAAAATCCCCCGTAAAACGGGGGATTTTTGATTGACACCCGATTATGATGCCGCTTGTGATTGTTGTTGTCCAACCGTTTTCGCCGTTTTTAGCATATTTTCGATAAAAATGCCATAGCCACGGGTAGGATTGTCAACCAGCACATGGGTCACGGCACCAATAAGTTTGCCGTTTTGGAGAATTGGAGACCCCGACACTAGTGTGTCAAGGCAGATACAACACAGTTTTTGGGCGATTTTCAGCCTATTTTTACCAAAAAATGCTCATTTTAGCTTGAAAATAAGTAAATCTCAACCCATAAACCTAATTTTGGCTGATTTTTGTAACATTGTACTGCCACTATAACATCGTTTGTTTTGTTATAATCCAAGACACAGAACCGTCCCCTGTCTTATTCTCGCAAGTGTGTCAATATAGGACCAACATATTAAGCTGCAGAATCGTCCCCTGTCTCTCCTATTTTAACAATTTACACTTCTTGTTTCTAATATCAACAAGATGAAGCAATTCATAAGCAATGGAAGAAGCCAGTTCATAATCTTGCGCTTCAACTGCATTTTCAAAGTCGGAGAAACCGTTTTGAATTTTTTCTTCAACCTCTACAAGCACAGCGTTAGACATTGGATCAGAATAACGCACAGCCTCATATACCTTTTTAGCAAGTGTTTTAAGTTCTGTTGTTTTGGAAGTACTCATCAAATGCTCAGCATCAACAGTTAAAGATTTAATGAAGAAGGTTTGAACTTTAATCTTTTCATCAATACCCGCGACAATAGAAACAGCAATCTTTGCCTTAATTATTGAAATGACAGCAAGAGCATAAACCAAAATAGCAACGATATAAATGATAAAATCGGGCACGGTTGCTACAAACAAGTAGACACCACTTAAAATTACCGAAAGAATAGTAACTATATATGCAGTTCCAAACTGAGACACGGTTAAGAACATTTTCTCTTTTGTCTCTACCTTTAATGTGAGAACAAAAGCAATCGCAATAACTGTTCCAACAAAGGCAATCAACATACCGATGAGGAATGTGAGGTCATAACGGTTGCTATGCAATTCACCCTTAATGCTAGTAACACTCTTTGGAATTACCAAAGTTTCAACACCGTCTTTTAATGCGTCGAATGAAATTGTGGTAACAATTTTACCGTCAATACTTTCGGGAATTAAAACCAACTCATTTTCCGCGTGATAACGATTGATATCAATGCTCTTATCAGAAATGTTATCATAAGAGAATGGAATGTTTGCTGTATAGAAATCCACAAAATATGAATCGGGTATTGTTTTGATTTCAAATTTTATCTCTTTATCTTCAGAAAGTTTCTTATACAAATCGGTATCTTCATACATATAAACTGTAACATCTTTAAGCTCTTTTATTTCAAAAACTGTAACCGATTTAGGCAGATAAATAGTTTTTAAATTTTTAGCATTTTCAAATGCCTTTTCATCAATCTTAGTGATTTTCGTACCTTCAATGTCGGTAGGGATAGCGATTTTTTCGCTTTCACCCTTATATGCAACTATAGTGCCATCATTGTTATAATCAAAGTTTTCAAGATTCAAAATACCGATATAAGCATCCGAATCCGAAATTATTTCATAATCGATATTATGTTTTTCGGCATATTCTTCCGCATAGGAACCGTCATAGCAGATAATATCCACGCTATCGGATTTATCGTAAACAATCGCAGATACTGCGCCGAATAATATAAATATTATTAGAAAAATACTTACAGATAATTTTTTTGCATTCATTGTCTTGCCCCTCCTTACATAATCTCAGAAAGCAGTTTTGCCTTCATACTGTTAAACTCTTCTTCTGAAAGAATTCCTGCTTCTTTCATAACAGTAAGCTTTTCTACTTTGGCTTTGAAATCTGCCATGCTATCAGTGGGGGTAGTCGGTACAGGATTCATAGCCGAACCCATTGCATCATTCATCATACCGCCAACCATACCGCCAACGGCACCGCCGACACCTGCCATTGTTCCGAAACCGACACCCATATTGGTGAACTCGCCGACCGCCTCGTTCTGGGCAACCTTTTCGGCAACATCGAAGCCTCTCTCTTGCTGGTAGGTGTAACCTTCCTGTGCTCGTTTGGTTGCTTGTGCCTTAGAATCAATAATAGTCTTCTGCGCTTCAGTTTCAGCATAAATAAGGTCTGTTTGCTGCTTTAACTTTGCTTCTGCAATATCTGCATATTGACGGAAGTGAAGTTCCTTGAATTTCTCATACTGTCTGTCTCCATCTGGTTTCAAAACGGTAGTTACAAAGAACTGTTCAAGTGCCACACCGTATTCTGCAAAGTCGCCAATAAGGAGATTTTTAATGGCATTAGAGAACATAGTGAGATTTTCATCAATCTCAAAAATGTTAATGCTATTGGTCTTCATTACCTGTGCAATGTAGGTCTTAACACGGGTCATAAGGAAAGAACGGAAATATCCTGCCAACTGCTGTTGACCAAGATAATTCTCGGTGCCAACCAATTTCAAAAGCAATTTTCTGCTGTCTTCAGCACGGAGACTCATTTCACCAGATGCACCGATAGAAAGCGGGAAACCGTAAGTTGGCTCTATGTACTGAACACGGGAGTCGGTGCCCCATTTAATGTTCATCTGCTCGGTCTTGTTGATGAAATAAACCTCGCAATGGAACGGTGTCTTATCGTCGGTTGCCTTATTGAGCACCTTGCCGATAAGGGGAATATTCTGGGTTTCAAGGGTATAGCGACCAGCACCGAACATATCGAGTGCCTGACCGTTCATAAAGAATATCGCCTCTTGACTCTCGTGAACAATTAACTGAGTGAGGTAATTAAAATCCTCACAGGGGTGTTTCCAAATAAAGGTGCTATTATCACCTTCATATTTAATTATGTCTGCTATCTTTGCCATTTTCATTTCCTCCTTATATATACTTAAAAATTGTTATTTAACAATTAACTCAAACAATTATGATATTCTTACAAATATATCTTTTTCTTCCAACATGCCAAGTTTTATTTTATTTACGTTGACAAACTCTATCATATTAATTCCTACAGAGTCTTCATCGTTGGGATTTTTGAAAAATATATAAATTCCATCACGATCATCAACACGCAAACTAATTGTTCCTTTTTCTGTTTCAGTTCTTGCAGAATAAACTCCACCCATATCCGTTATTGTTATATTGGAATACCAAACTCCATAGCCCGAATCTTGTCCTTTCCAACTTCCTTGTATTTTTTCGACAATACTTAAGTTTTCTAAAGCTTTTTTAGCAAGTTCATAATCACCGCATAAACTGAAATAATGTTTAGCATCCGAAATATTACTGGAGTATACACCTTTACAAAAATTATATTCTTTAAGATTTTCTATGCTTTCATCTTTTGGAATCAAATTAAAGTTTCCTAATGCATCATAATAATTCTTCTCTTCAAATTCAAAAAACGCTTTAGAATACAAACATTTAACTTCGCCATCTTTATAACTTTTTGATTTTGCGAAATATGGTATAGCATTTTCGAAATCTTGCTTATTATATAATTTTAAACCATTATAATAATTATACATTAGCGTAGAGTCTTTATAATTTTCACATTCTTTTAAGCATTCTATAGCTTTATCATATTCTTGCTTTGCGATATAACCCTTTGCTTCGTTATATTTATTTGGGAAATATATTAAGTTAATATATCCTGTATATCCACCGAAAGCGAGAGAAATACAAATTACAACAATCAGGCATATTTTTGCAACTATTTTAAATCGTTTTTTAGATTTAGCCTTTTGTTGCTTTATGTTATTTTGTATTTCGGTCACTATTTTTTGAAGGTCTTTTTTTTGTTGCTCTCCCGCAAACCGAAATGCTAATTTGAAGTTTTTGTTATTTAAAGTGCTTTTGCCTTTTTTGATGATTAATTCTCTATTTTCAATATATAAATCAACCATACATTTACCCAAATAAGCATCGGATAATCTGGGATTTATTTTTAATGCTTCTTCAAAAAGGCGATTAGCTTTTGTCCATTCTTTTGTTTCTAAGTGTATGAAGGCTCTATCTAAAATGGCGGATATATTATTAGTGTTATCGGTCGGAGTTTTGGCTTCTATATGTGAAGCTTCAGTTGCATTATTTACCTTTTTAATACCTCTAATCAAATCCTGCATAAAGCCAAGTTTGGACATATCCTGTGCCTGTAAATGAGAAAACTCTTCAGGCAGGTCATATGGGTCCATTTCCTTGTATGCAGGGATGAGTATTTTTCTCTCGCCATTTTTAATAAGAGCAAGGTAGCGACTCCATTCGTTTTTGACCCAAACTGCATTAAAGTATTCGGGTTTAGTGCCGAGCACTACCATCACCTTTGCGCTGTTCAAAGCGGCGAATATGTATGGTTCATACTCTTGCCCAAGTTTATCCTCAAGGGTTATGCGAGAGAAGAATACTTTAAACCCCTCTCTAACAAGTTCGTGATACAACTCGGTAGCAAGAACACTATCTGGGGTTCTTCGACCGCTATTATCACTTTCCTTGTAGCAGATAAAGACATCAAAAGGTTCCTCTTGGCTTGAAATGGCCAAAATCTTTTTATGTATTTCATTTATTGCATTTGCTTCGCTCTCATATATTTCTTTTTGAGAACCATCAGCATATTTAATGGCTGATTTATAGTCCTCATCATCGTAAACAGAAGTAAATTGCGAACGATTTATCGTAGGTATCCTTTTGTGCGAAGTCGGGTCTTCTACATATTCAATACCATATCTGCATAACACTAATGACCAATAACTTTCAGCATCAGTGTTATCTTCATTGAGTATTTGCTCATAAATGCCCATCGCTTTATCAAATTCATTATTACGGCGAAAATGATTTGCACGGTCATACAAGTTCGCTTTGCGGTCATCATCCAATTTAGGCAAAGTCTGTTTCGTGCCACAATATTGACATACCGCAACGGTTTCGTTATTTATTTCAAGTGCGCCGCCGCACATTTTGCACTTAAATATTGCCATTTTTATTTCCTCCTTAATTCAATCTATTTGCGTCAACCCATATTGCAGGGCGAACACCAGCTACTTCTCCACTAGAGGTACCGCAAGTATAGCCGCCGTAATATATTTCATCAAAATCCTCAACATAACCAAAATCATTATCATTTCTAAGCCATGTTTCACAATTTTCAGCGGCAAAATTCAAATTATCTTTAAAATTATTTAAAACGTACTGCGTTGGTATGGTTTCTTGTACATGATATATGTGAGCATATTTTTCTAATTCTTCACTAGATAATATGAAAACTCTATCATGTAACTCTTTTGCATAACAAATTGATGAAGTATTAATAATTAAATTTTTTTCATAATTATCAAATGTTTTTTTGTAAAAAGAATTATTAAGCCACTCACGTAATGCACTTGCTTTCCAACCAGATTTGTTATTTTTGCTAGTGCGCGCATACAAACAATTTTTGGATAAAAGCAATACTTTACCATCGCTTTCATCAATTATAATCCATTCAATATTTTCCTTTCCGTTTTGAACATTATTGTCTTGTTCAAATTCACCGAATAAAACCGTATTACCTATATTATAAGACCAGTAATTCCTACTTTTTTGTTTAGACACCAAAGCAGATATTAACAATAATACAATCAAAAGAAAAATTAATATTAAGCATATGTATTTCCATTTGACATTAAATTTTGTATTCATATCATTTGTTCCTCTTGTTATTTACTTTCTTTTGTATACATAGTATCTTCTATGTATAAAGTTGTATTGTTTTCTATCCTACATTGCAATTGATCCGCCATTTGTGTACAAAGGACCAACCTATCTTCTGAAATTTTGAAAGTCAAAATTTCTTCTGCATGTAGAGAATATTCATCGTCCAAATCCAAAACAATGGTTCCATCAATTTCGATATATAGCTTTTTATCGTAGTATTCAATAACAGATGTAAGACTGCCGTTAACACCTTTTAAATGGCTACCATAAACATTTCTTATTTCATACCACTCACCTTGAATTTGATCAAGAGTATTAAGCCACAATATATTTTTGAATAGATTATTTGTATCGAGGAAATTTTTACAATCATTCAAATAATGATACGCCGCTATGTCCTTTTCCAACAATAATTGATTGCCTTTACAGTAATTATAGTAATTTTTTGAATCCTTATAATCATAAATCTGCAAAAAGCAATCTGCAGCTACATCATATTTTTTATTCTTTACAAGGTTGCAGCCAACCGTATATAAAGTTTCTTCATGTTCATCTTCACTTAAATATCTATAACAATTATAGGCGTTAACATAATCGCTTTTTTGAAAATAGTAATTACCGTATTTTTCAAACAATCTATTTGTCAAAAAATTAAATTGTATTGATTTACTCGAGTAAAAACTTGTGGAGGCTTCCTTCGTATTTCCGTTTTTTAATAAGCTTGAATATCTTATATAATTTGAAGTAGGTATAAAAACAAAAACTATAATTGTAAGCGTAAGAATTATTATAGAAGTGATTTTAGCAACTTTATTAACTATTGTTTGTTTTTTTAGCTTCAACTGTTCAAAATTTTGGTCTTTTTCTTTTAACCAAATAGTTAATTTCTCTTTTTCCTTTGAATCAGCCGTTTCTAATGCAAATTTATATTCATTTAATTTTGCAATTTGTGTACATTTGGGCTTTTGAGAAAAAGAAGAAACTTTAAGTTTACAAAATAAAATTCCGAGATTTGCTTCAAAACTATCTGTATCAATTTTAAGTGCTTCGGAAAAATATTTTCTTGCTTTTGACCATTTTCGCGCCTTTAAGAAATATCTTGCAGTTTGTATTTGCTTTTTATACGCTTCTTCTATGGAATCGTTTTTACCAGATATAACAACTTTTTGTTGAACTATTTTTTCGGTTGATTCATTTGAATTAACGATCTTCTTAATTCCGCGAATCAAATCCTGCATAAAGCCAAGTTTGGACATATCCTGTGCCTGCAAGTGAGAAAACTCTTCTGGTAGGTCATAGGGGTCCATATCCTTATATGCGGGAATCAGCATTTTTCTCGCGCCATTTTTAATTAGGGCGAGGTATCGACTCCACTCATTTTTAACCCATACAGCATTAAAATATTCGGGTTTAGTACCAAGTACAACCATTACCTTTGCGGAATTGAGTGCCGCAAATATATAGGGTTCATATTCCTGTCCCAACTTATCTTCAAGGGTAATACGAGCAAAGAAAACCTTAAAACCTTCTCTTGTTAATTCATTATATAATTCAGCAGCAAGAACAGAATCGGGAGATTTGAGACCACTATTATCTGTTTCCTTGTAGCAGATAAAGACATCAAAAGGGTCCTCTTTTTGAGATATAGCAAGAATTCTTTTTTGTATTTCGTTTATTGTGTTTGCTTCGCTCTCATATATTTCTTTTTGAGAACCATCAGCATATTTAATGGCTGATTTATAGTCCTCATCATCAAAAACAGATGTGAACTGAGAACGATTTATCGTAGGTATCCTTTTGTGCGAAGTCGGGTCTTCTACATATTCAATACCATATCTGCATAACACTAATGACCAATAACTTTCAGCATCTGTGTTATCTTCATTAAGTATTTGCTCATAAATGCCCATTGCCTTATCAAATTCATTATTACGGCGAAAATGATTTGCACGGTCATACAAGTTCGCTTTGCGGTCATCATCCAATTTAGGCAAAGTCTGTTTCGTGCCACAATATTGACATACAGCAACCGTTTCATTATTAATTTCAAGTGTGCCACCGCACATTTTACACTTAAAACTTGCCATCAATATATCTCCTCAATTAGTATTCTTTTATTTCCAAATTGTCAACCGCAAATGCAAGACACTTCTGAATAACTTCGTTTCTAGTTCTTCCAGTTTCTTCGGCAATCTTATCAAGTTCCTTTACGAGTTCGTCGGGAAGGCGAATAGAAATCACAGTAGAATCACCCCTGTATTTTTTTGAAGAAATAACAAGTTTTTCTTTCGACATAATACTTCTCCTTTTGATATAAAACTACATTTTATATTATACTACATTTGTAATGTGATTGTCAACATATAACCCCTTCAAATGAAGGGGTTATATTATGATGCATCCTTTAATTGTTGTTGAGAAACTGACTGAGCAGTCTCTAACATATTTTCGGCAAATATGCCATAACCTTTTGTCGGGTCGTCGACAAGGACGTGGGTTACGGCGCCGATGAGTTTGCCATTTTGGATAATTGGGCTGCCTGACATTCCTTGCACGATACCGCCGGTTTTTTCAATTAACAGTGGGTCGGTGATTTCAACAATGAAATTCTGCGTTAGGCTCTCATCATTAAAATTGATTCTTTTTATTTCGCAGTCGTAGAAGCAAGGGCCATTTTGGTCAACCGTAGTTAAAATTTTTGCGCTACCGCTTTCAATTTCCTGTTTAGGTGCAACCGCATAAGAATACGGACTACTGATATTGCCGGCAAGTCCGTAAATTCCGGTTGTTTGATTTGAAACAATTTTTCCGAGCTCGCGAGAGCGAAAAACGCCTTTTAGTTCACCCGGGAATCCTTTATTCCCTTTTTGCACACTTAAAATCTCCGCTTCTACAAACTCACCCGATAATACCTCCACCAAATCGCCGGTGTCAACATCGCATATACCATGCCCCAATCCGGCAGCTACACCCTGTTTATCGCAAAAAGTCAATGTACCGATACCTGCTGTGCTATCACGTATCCATATGCCGATTTTATATTCGCCCTGTTGGTCGGCTACCGGAGTGACAGTATAATGCTTTTCTGTTTGTCCGCGCCGAATCAAAAAATCAATTGGTTTATTTTGGTTTTCCTTGATTATCGCGACAACCCTTCGGTTTTCATAAACCTTTTCCCCATTTACGGCGACAATAACATCTCCGGCACAAATACCTGCCTCCTTGCAGGGATTGACTGTTTTTGTCTTGGTTTGAACATCGGTAAAATCAACAATCATGACGCCATCGGTATAAATTTTCATGCCAAACGGCACTCCCAATACCGTTACAACATTTTCTTTGGTAACATAGACATCGACAATTCCTACCGGAAATAAACCCAACAAATTCACTTTGGCTTTATAATGCGAGTTTGCTGTGCGGTTAACCGAGGCAACCGATTGAAGTGCAGTGACCGATAAATTCCCGTATTCCCTAATTTGAATTTCATTCGAGTTTTCATCTACCATAATATGGTTGGGTAAACGATAAGAAAAATAACCTATCATTCCGTATACTGCCATAGAAAGGGTAAACAATAATACCGAAAGTCTTTTAAAAAATTTTTTCACTTTTCTCCCCCTTTACGCTTTATTATTATTACTTTATGTATTTCTTTGCATTTTAAAAAGGAAATTCATAAGCAGCACACCTTTAATTGGTGTTAAAAAACAACAATCGCCGTCATTGCGTTTGTTTTGCCATATTTTTTATATAACAAAAAAGAGAGTGGAATCTCCACTCTCTTCTTTCATTTATTATATAAAATTATTTTTTTGAAGAAACTACAAAACCAACAGCAGAAAGCATCATTACAACACCCAGAGTTGCTGCGGCAGCACCGGTTTGCGGTGCTTTACCGTCATCCGCAACCTTTTCGGTCAAAACATAATAGCTGAAATGGTCTGTTTCAATAACAGCGAAATCATCAGACAAGGTGTGCGGGAAAAGGGTTTTTTTATTGTCGTCTACATAGTAAACTACTACATTAGCAGGATTCATTGTGGAAGGAATCGGCAATTTAACCTTAACCATACCAGTGGGCTGAACCGGAACATTGTTATACAAAAGAGTGATGTCATAGGGCAAAATGTTGGTTGCAACATCTTTCAATACATCGGCAATTTTCTTATTTTCCGTACCGGACGTAACTTTTTCTACTTTCAAAACAAGCGTATTGATATCGATTCCGTCCACATCGGGAGCAGATGCCTGTGGCACAATAACCACAACCCCGGTTTCACTACATTCTATAACAGCTGCACCGGTTGAATATACCGCATAAACCTTTGTGTCAGCAGTAGGCTGAATTGTAATTGTAGTGTCTGTTAAGGCACCGGAAATTAAAGTCGCCGAACCAATATCCCAAGTTTGAAAACCGGAAATTTTAGAATCTGCTGTCAGGACTAATGTGTCACCTGCGGTTACCGGAGCAACTTTTACAGCGGTTTTAACTGTATCAACATCGTTGAAAATTTGCACTGAATAAATTGTAGGAGCTACGGGGCTATTTGCTGCGCTGGCTGAAACTGCAATAGAAACAACCATCATTACAGCAACGAAAAGAGTAACTATCTTTTTCATAAGGTATACCTCCAAAAAAATATAATTTTCTTTTTGTATTATAACACAAGGATTTTGAATTGTAAACCTTTTTTTAATATTTTTAATTTTTCATTAAATTTGATACATCTCCTCCTCATTTTGCGCTCCGTTTGTGTCAAAACACACGTGGACAAAATAGTATGAAATAGGCGCGCAAATTATTTTGGAGGTAAAAAAATGCAAGAAATTACAAGTTATTTAGAGGATTTGCTGCAAATGGATACACATTCGCAGGCGCCTCAAAACACAACACAAGCCGATTGTATCAACCGATTGCCTTTGGCTATGGCCTATGTTCCCATGCAAAGGTTTTGCGATATTTATACACCGCAAGAAGCGTTGGACAACGGAACCTTATTTGCAGAATTGAACAAGCCGTTTATGGGCAAATTCGTGGACCGGAGGTAATTGTATGAAAGACAGAAAAACTTTATTACGAGAACTCTCTGCTGTACAGTTTGCCGCTTGGGAGTTGCAAATTTATCTGGACACGCATCCCCAGGACCGACAGGCTTTACAAGCCATGCAAAAATATCAGCGTGAAACCGAAAAGCTTGCCCGAGAATTTGAAGAAAGATTCGGCCCCATCACCGCATCAGATACCCTTGATGATATGAGTTTCACTTGGATAAATAACCCTTGGCCGTGGGAAAAGGAGGCAAATTAAATGTGGATGTATGAAAAAAAATTACAGTACCCTGTTCGAATTAAAAACACCAATCCCAAACTGGCACAATATGTTATTTCGCAGTACGGCGGTCCCGACGGTGAATTGGGTGCCAGCCTGCGCTATTTAAGCCAGCGTTTTGCTATGCCTTGGGCAGAATTGAAAGGTCTTTTGACCGATATCGGTACCGAAGAACTTGGGCACTTGGAAATGATTGGTGCTTTGGTTTATCAGCTCACCCGCAATTTAAGCGAAGAGGACATTAAAAAATGTGGCTTTGACGCTTACTTTGTCGACCACACCAGCGGTGTCTACCCATCATCTGCCGCAGGTGTACCCTATACCGCAGCCTATATGCAATCAAAAGGTGATGTTATCACCGACCTGCATGAAAATTTGGCAGCAGAGCAAAAAGCGCGAACAACCTATGATAATATTCTACGTCTCTGCGATGACCCCGATGTTGCAGATGTCATAAAATTCCTTCGCCAACGAGAAATTGTGCATTACCAAAGATTCGGCGAAGGCTTACGGCTTGCGCAGGATAAAATGAATTCCAAAAATTTTTATGCAATCAATCCCTCATTCGATTAAGTTTGAAAATCCGGATGTCGCTATGCACATCCGGGTTTTACTTATATCCATTGATTTTGCTGTAAAAACAACAGCAAAACGCCCTGCAAAAGTACAATGAGTGGTAAACCAATCATAAAGCGCTTGTGACGGGTTTTGTGCCGTATTACACGCATTGTAACAAACATGGCGGCCGCGCCCCCGCAAAGTGCAATAAAAAAGAGGGTACGTTCTGGAACACGCCGACGATGCAAACGGGCGTTACGCTTATCAAGTTGTGTAACAAAGACGGCCAATAACAAAACCGCAGCCAGATAAAGAAAGAGATATTTCACAATGGCACTTCCTTTCTAGTGTGCAGTTTACCACAGAACACAAAAAGGTTCAAGTTATCTTTTCTATCTCATTCTTCAAGCGTTTAATAATTCTCTTTTCAAGTCGGGATATGTAGGATTGCGAAATCCCAAGAATATCTGCCACCTCTTTTTGGGTGTGTTCCTTGTAGCCGTGCAGACCAAATCGCATTTTCATAATTTGTTGTTCCCGTACGGCTAGATGGGAAATCAACAAATTGAGAATCCGCTTTTCGTCTTCTTGTTCTACACCCCGGCTCACCTCATCTGCCTCACTGCTTAAAATATCGGAGAGCAAAAGTTCATTCCCGTCCCAATCAATATTCAATGGTTCATCAATGGAAATTTCGGTTTTCAGCACAGTCGTTTTGCGCAGATGCATTAAAATTTCGTTTTCTATACAACGAGAAGCGTAGGTTGCCAGCTTGATGTTTTTATCCGGTCGAAAGGTATTGACCGCTTTAATCAAACCAATGGTACCAATTGAGATTAAATCCTCAACATTCGAGCCTGTATTTTCAAACTTACGTGCAATATACACCACCAGGCGTAGGTTATGAACAATAAGTTTTTCCTTCACCGCCTCGGTATCCACATCGTATCGCAATATGATTTCCCGTTCTTGGTCTACGGTAAGGGGTTCCGGCAGGGTTTCGGGTCCATTGATATAATAGCTTTCATTAAAAAAACCGAATTTTTTCAAAAGATTTACAATGATAATGTGCAATTTTGTTGCCACAATACGCATACCTCTACACCTCATTCAAAATACACGGGCTTACAACGCCCGAAAAATCATCACTTAATTTTTGTCCGGTGAAGCCAATGATGGCCGCGAAAGCAATTCTTTTGCCTTTCGGCAATTCCAAGACCGTTTTATCGGCCCTGCGCACCGCTAACAACCCGTTATTTGCCACGGTTTTACAGGGTATTAAACGAAATCCGGCTTGCGTTAAACTTATGTAATCGTGCTCCATCACTGACCGCCTTTCTGCCTCATCCAACAAGGGTGTGGGGTGATTTACCGAAACCACCAAGACCGGCAAATCGGTAAAAACATCCCGTAAAGTGTGCCCGTTGTCCAACAAAACGGTGCAGCGATGTTTGCGATGACCAATTTGAATGTATGCCGTCGCACAGCCCGAAGCCTCTTTGCGCCCAAAAAGATTTTTAAATAAATAAATCAACAAATAACATACGGCTGCGCTGATTAAAAAAACAAGCGGTGAAAAATCAATGTAAATAATACCGTTTTGTATTTGCCGCATATCCTGGGGCAACAGGTTTGCCATTGCAAGAAAGAAGCCGCCGAACAAAAAAGTAAAACCGACAAAAAAGCCACTGAGTCTTAAAAACCGTTTCATACTGCCGAACCCAAATGCTGTCAACAAAATAAAAACCGCCGACAAAAGCTTTACTGCTATATGTAACCAAATGACATCCACCGGAAGAAAAATATAAAACGCACAGGCGGCACCAACCAAACCAGAAAGGACAAGTCTTTTTGTTTTTGTGTTTTTTGCACCGAAATGTGCCGTCAGGCCGATTAAAAAATAACTCATAACAAAATTCAGCAAAAAAAGCGAATCTAAATATATTTTCATCTGAAACCGCCCTATTCCCGATTTGATTTTTATTATAAACGAATAATAAAGATATATTTTGTCAAATCAGGCGGTGGTAAAGGGAATATTTTTTGAGGAAACCATTTGCATTTTTGACATATTGTTGTATAATAAAAAATAATTGTTTTGTGGGGCATATGCAACCGGCAAATATAGTATTGGAGTAGGTTATGACTTTTGCTTTTTACACACTTGGATGCAAAGTAAATCAATACGAAACACAAGCGCTGTCCGGTCAATTGGAATCGGCCGGCTTTTCCGCGGTTTCTTTGGAAGAAAGCCCGGATTTTATCATTGTAAACTCCTGTACCGTTACCGCTGAAAGCAATCGCAAAACGCGGCAGGCTGTACGCCGATTAAAAAACAGCAATCCAAAAAGCTGTTTGGTGCTGACCGGTTGCTATCCGCAAGCTTTTCCTGACGAAATGCAATCCTTTACCGCAGCAGACATTGTTCTCGGAAACACAACCTATGCCGATTTCATTTCTCACTTGCGCCGATACGCCACCCATCCGGAGCGCAGGGTGTACATACCCGAACACAAACCGGCAGAAATTTTCGACACGCCGACGATTACACAATTTCAAAACAAAACGCGCGCTGAAATTAAAATACAGGACGGTTGCAACCGCTTCTGCTCCTACTGCATTATTCCGAAAAGCCGCGGCCGAATCCGTTCTAAGCCGCTTGGATTGATTTCGCTTGAAACCGAAGCCTTGGCAAAAAACGGCTACAAGGAAATTGTTTTGGTGGGTATCAATCTTTCCGCCTACGGGCAGGATAGCGGCAACACCTTATCCGAAGCGGTGGAAGCCGCTGCCGCAGTTCAGGGCATTGAGCGTGTTCGGCTTGGTTCTTTGGAATTTGACCAAATCGATGACGCACAACTCGAACGGCTTGCAAAATGCAAAAAATTCTGTCCGCAATTTCATCTTTCACTTCAATCCGGCTCTGATAAGATATTAAAAGCCATGAACCGGCATTATACAACCGCGGAGTATTCTGGGTTTGTTGAAAAACTGCGCCGACAGTTCAAAAACCCTTCTATCACCACCGATATTATTGTCGGCTTTCCCGGTGAGAGTGAGGCGGATTTTCAAGAAACCCTGCGTTATGCAGAGCAACTTCAACTTGCCCGTTCTCATATTTTTCCCTATTCGCGTCGGGAAGGCACAAAGGCCGCTACCATGACCGGGCAAATTACCGCCGCTGTAAAACAGGAACGGTGCCGCCGTTTAATAAAGGCCACGGCCGCCAGCGAAAATGCCTTTTTGGCCTCACAGGTCGGAAAAACCGTCCGTGTATTATTTGAGTTCTGTAAAGACGGATTTTATGAAGGTTACAGTGAAAACTATACACGTGTGAAGGTTTATTCCCCGAATAACCTTTGCGGACAAATTCATCCCGTAAAAATCACGCAAGCGGAGCATGATTTTTGTTACGCCGACCTATGCAACCAAAATTAATAAAACATATTATATTGAAGGAGAGTTTCAAATGGGTCAAAAACAAATTTTATTTTATGTCCTCAACAAAATCACACTGGTTGACAAACTGTTGCTTGAACTGTACAATGCCGGTTTAAGCGGCGCCACCGTACTCAACTCAATCGGTATGTCCAACCACGCTCATTCCCATGAGGATAACCATGTCATCAGTTCCTTCCGTGCCTTTTTACACTGCCATCGCGAGGAGAACAAAACCATATTTGTAATCCTCAATAATGACGAGGAACTGCAAAAAGCAAGAGAGGTTATTCGCCGCGTTGTCGGTGATTTGAACCAGCCGCATGCAGGTGTGTTTTTCACCGTTCCTGCACTGTATATTGAAGGTAATGATAATTAAAGCAAAGGTAGTTTAAAATGGAGTTAAATATATTGTTTTATTTAGGGCTTGCATTCTTCGGCGGCTTGCTTTTCGGCCGGTTGGCTAAGCTGGTAAAGTTGCCAAATGTAACCGGATATTTGGTGGCCGGTCTTTTTCTCGGACCTTATGTGACCAATTTGCTGCCCTCCAATATAGTTGACAGCATCTCTGTCGTCAGCGAAATGGCCTTGGCTTTTATCGCCTTCACCATTGGCTGCACTTTTAAGAAAAGTTATTTTCAACGTGTTGGGTTTACCCCGGTCGTTATTGCCATCACCGAAGCCTTCGGTGCTGTTTTATTGGTGCAGTTGGCTCTGATTCTTTTCGGTTTTAACACGGCCGAATCTATCATTCTGGGTGCAATTGCCGCCGCAACCGCACCGGCAGCTACCATCATGGTCATCAAGCAATACCGTGCCCGCGGACCTGTAACCGAAACCTTGATGAGTGTTGTGGCGATTGATGACGCTGTGGCTCTGGTTGCTTTTGGCTTTTGCGTTACAATTGCCAAAGCCATTACTTCCAATAGCGGCAACCTTCTGTCATCCATTATCGAACCGATTTGGGAGGTTGTCCTTTCTTTACTTATTGGTGCGATATTCGGCTTGATTATGCTTATTCCGCTTCGGTTCTTCAAAAAACAAGGCAACCGTATGGCAATCATTATCGGAACCGTTTTTCTTTCGAGCGCTGTCGCTTCCGGATTCAATGCCTCCGCCCTACTTTCCTGCATGATGACCGGTGCGGTGTTCTGCAATTTTTCCAGCGAAAGTGAAAGTATTGCCCATCTAACCGACCAATTTACGCCGCCGATTTTTATGCTCTTTTTTGTTGTTTCAGGGGCGCAGTTGAACATAGGTATTTTACCCAAAATCGGAGTTATCGGTATTATTTATGTCGTTGTGCGTGTGATTGGTAAAATTCTCGGTGCTACTTTTGGCGCCGTCATCATGAAAGCAGACAAAAAAATACAAAAATATCTTGGTCCCACCCTGATTCCGCAGGCCGGTGTTGCCATCGGCTTAACAATTGTTGCCCAATCCGTTGTGCCGCAATTTGCAGAAGAAATCCGCGCCGTCGTGCTCTGCGGTACGCTGATTTATGAAATCATCGGACCGGCTGTGACCAAAATTTCTCTCACAAAAGCCGGAGAAATTAGCATATGAAGAAAAAAATTGCTTTTGTATTGACTGGCGGTACCATAGGCAGCCAGACAACCGCCCAGTCTATTGACCTCCCAGTTATCGGGCCTTATCCCTTATTAGAGAAATACAAGGCGGTTTATCGGCAAGAAACTTTGGATGTTGACGTCTTTTGCCCGATTCAAATTTTAAGCGAAAATATGACAGCGGATTCCTTGCATACCTTAATGCGCTTTTTAACCGACTTGGACAAAACGGCATACAGCGGAATTTTGATTGCACATGGTAGTGATACGGTGCATTTCACGGCCGCTTTGGCGGCTCACCTTTTTGCCGATACGCAGATTCCCATTGTTTTTACCTGTGCTGTTCGGCCGCCGGACAACCCAAACACTGATGCCTTTCGCAATTTGCACCTTGCCTTTCAAGCCATTCGCCAGCCCATTCCCGGTGTTTGGTTTGCTTTCCAAAACCCGGATGGCTCGGCTTTTCTAATCGATGCGATGCGTATGGCACCCTGTACACATGAAGGTGCGTTTTACGATTATTTCGGCACACCGGCCTATCGAATATGTAACGGTCATTGGAGCAAGCAACCGCATGGTTGTCCGGAGCAAATAAACCGCCGTTCTATTGCTTTGCCGAATGCATTTCAAAAAGTTTTATTTATAGAGCCCTACCCGATGCTGGATTACAATGCCTTTCAACCGGATAGTTTTGATTGTGTCTTGCACAGCGGATACCACAGCTTTACCGCCTGCTGTGCCGGAGAAAATCATTCGGTGCTTTTCTTTATAGCGAATTGCCAAAGGCATGGCATACCCTTTTATTTTGCTATCCCCGAGGCCCCGAAAATACCTTACGGCACCACAGCACAAATTCTTTCTACCTCGGCTATTCCGATTTACGGTTACACACCTTATGCCGCCTATACATGGCTTTTATTACAGAAATAATAACAGCCCTTGGTCTTTAAAGACCAAGGGCTGTTATATTCTTATATAAAAAAAGCGGCTCCACACGGAACCGCTGAAAAAAACAAGTATACGTTAGTTATTTTCTTCTTCTTTCATTTTTGCGAAGCACTCACTGCAATAAACCGGACGGTCATCACGCGGTACAAAAGGAACTTTTGCAACACCACCACAAGCAGCACAAGTTGCCTCATGCATTTCTCTGGGGCCTCTTGCAGCCTGTTTGCGCGCATCACGGCACGGCTTGCAACGTTGCGGTTCATTTACGAATCCTTTGGACTCATAGAATTCCTGCTCGCTGGCTGTAAAAACAAATTCAGCGCCGCATTCCTTGCAGGTTAAGGTCTTGTCTTCAAACATTTTTTTACCTCACTATGTTTTTTTATTTTACCCGAGGGCGGAATTGCACCGCCATCTTTGACAACAACGCTCTGACTAATTTAAGCTACTTGGGCATATAAATATAAATAAAAGAGTCTACTTTAACTTTCGCCTAATTCGCTGCATTGCATTATCTACCGATTTAACAGAAACGTTTAGTTCGCCTGCAATTTCATCATAGCTCTTACCCATAATGTAACTATGAATAATTTTGAACTCGAAATCAGACAGGCTGTTCTTTATTTTGCTTCGAACCTGATCAATCTCTTCGCGACGAAGATAAATGTCTTGCGGATCAGAAAGCGGCATATGGAATTCATCATTAAATTCGACGAGATTCATAGCCGGTATATTTGATTTTTTCCAACAAGAGCGAATATAGGTGACCAATTCAGATTCGACACAGAGCTTTGCGAAAGCAGAAAAGGGACCCTTTTCATTATTGTAGTTTTTAATGGCTTTTACCAAACCCAAAGTTGCTTCTTGATATAAGTCATCATAATCAAGCGAAGGAACATGCACTTTATAAACCGCCGTTTTAAGCAGAGGTTTATATCGCATAAGCACGCAAGCTAAGGCAACGTCATCCCCTCCGGCAATTCGCTGAATCAGCTCTTCGTCCGAAGCCCCATAATACATCTGCGTTAAGCCTTTTGACATAGTTTGCACGCACCTTTTATAATAGCATACATGAAAAAAACCATAAAGTCAAGCATAAAAAGCCTAAAAATTATAAAATTTTAATAAAATATGCAAAAACCGTGCAAAACTTTGTGCTAAATTGTCAAAAAATGTCGATAAAAATATCAAAACAAATGATATATCGCCTCTTTTAGAGAATGTACTCCGATTAACTCCATACCGGAAAAGACCGATTTATCGACTTTGTGTAGGCAAGAATACGGAATCATACATTGTTTAAAGCCGAGGCGTCCCGCCTCTTTGATTCGACTTTCCACACGGGACACCGACCGAATTTCCCCGGAAAGCCCGACCTCGCCAAAGGCTACTAAATCTGCCGGTAAGGGCCTGTCCTTCACACCCGAAACAAGCGACAATGCAACCGAAAGGTCACAAGCCGGCTCATCCAGTTTCAAACCGCCGACCACATTGATATAAACATCGAAATTTGCAAAAACAAGCCCTACCCTCTTTTCCAAAACGGCAAGCAAAAGGTTCATACGATTGTAATCAAATCCGGTTGCCATTCGGCGCGCATTGCCATAACCGGTTGCTGTAACCAGACTTTGGATTTCCGCCAGCAACGGGCGGGTGCCTTCCATCACGCAGGAGATACAGGAGCCGGAAACCTCTGCACTTCGTTCCGATAACAAAAAGGAGGATGGGTTTTCCACCGGTGTCAGTCCGGTATCGTTCATTTCGAAAACGCCGATTTCATTGGTGGAACCGTAACGATTTTTAATGGCACGAAGTATACGGTAGGAATGATTGCGTTCGCCCTCAAAATAAAGCACCGCATCCACAATATGCTCCATGACCTTTGGTCCGGCAACGGCACCGTCTTTGTTTACATGGCCAACCAAAATTACAGGAACATCTATACTTTTACAGGTACGCTGAATAAAAGCTGTACATTCGCGCACCTGCGTTACCGTACCGCTGGAAGAAGTAAGTTCATCCAAATTCATAGTTTGAATCGAATCGATTAATACAATTTCAGGCCGGTTTGTTTTAATAAATTCACAGATACCGGCCACATCGGTTTCGGTCATAATTAAGAGATTTTCCGATTGTACACCGAGCCGCGCCGCACGCAATTTAAGCTGCCCTGCCGATTCCTCGCCCGAAACATAAAGGATGCGGCGGTCTTTCAGGTGATGGCACAATTGCATGAGCAACGTTGATTTTCCAATGCCGGGGTCACCGCTCAAAAGAACAACCGAGCCCTTTACCAAGCCACCTCCCAAAACTCTATCCAATTCTGAAATTCCGGTTTTATAGCGGTATTCGCGGTCAACTTGGATTTCTGCTATTTTCTCAACACGCACACCACGAAGCGAGACAGGCGTACCGGCTTTTTGTGCCGAGGCAATAATTTCTTCCTCTAATGTATTCCATGCGTTGCAATTTGGACATTTGCCACTCCATTTCGGGCTTTCATAGCCACACTCGGAGCAAATATATGCAGTTTTTATTTTTCCACCCATACTTTTTAGCCGGCAAGAGCAATACCGAATTTACTCCGCCGCCTTCACTTCCTTTCATTCTGTTCTGTTTCCATATGTGAAAAATCAATTATGCAAAGCAATAGTTTGAAATACCTGTTGCAATTGCAAAGGCCAAGCGCTGTTGATATTCTGCATCCTTTAAATTTTTTAAATCCTGCGGATTGCTCATAAATCCGCACTCAACAATAACAGCCGGACGCACAGCGTAATACAAAAGAAAGGCGCTGCTGGTACCCGCCTTAATCACACGTTTATTATTGTTTTGAATATGATTTTTAAGCGCCGTCTGTATCGAATCAGCAAGCTGCTCACTTCCAGTCACCTTGGGTGCATAAAAAACCTGCGCACCGTTTGGCTGTGATGTACTGAATTCATTTTGGTGGATACTGACAAAAACGCAGTTTTCCTCTTCCTTCATGATTTTCAGCCGGTTGTTAAGGTCACTACGTTTTTTATTTGCCGTTGTGCCTGCATCCTCCGTAGAAGCGTCAGTGGTCCGTACCATGCGTGTTTTTAGTCCGAAAATGCGGCATGCCTCATCCAATTTACTTGCAATTTGTAAATTGATATCCTTTTCCAACGTGCCGTCAGTCGCAACCGCACCGCCATCGAACCCGCCGTGACCGGCATCAATTACAACACAAACTTTGTTTGCTTCTTCAATATTTTTCAATTTAATTCCGCTTACCGTGAGATTCACCAAGAGCACAACAGCCAAGACAAGTAAGCTTCCGGAAAAAACCAAAGACAGTTTTTTTAGAGACATAACCAATACCCATTTATACAATTTTGCGTTTTGCGGCACGATTCACGCCAATAATACCGCCCAAAGCCGAGAGTACCAGAACAAATGCAAGTTTTATGAAAAAAAGCAAACCAAAGCGGTCAGAATCCATGAAAACCGACAAAAGAACAAAGAGAAGGAACTGCAACAATCCGGACAGAACACCATAAAGTAAACCTTTTTCTCCGTTGGTTTTTGCCGAAATATAACCGGCAAAATAAACACCGATGCCCAGAGATGCCAGAGCAAGAATCAAGGAAACCGAAGCCGGAAAATCCTGAACCAAAAGCAAAAGGGAAAAAGCAAGAGCAGACGCGAGCGTAATAACGATACCGAAGATTGTGCCCTTCACAATAGGCATTAAGCTGAAATTCTCCCAATTCGTTCTTTTTTCCATATAACAAACCCCCGTTCTATATTCATAAATATTAGAACAGAGGTTTTAATATTACTTTTTATGGCAAATTATTCATGTATTGTCTGGTTGGACTGAACCGCCCATTTTGCAACACGCATTTTTGAATGGTCAATCGGAGATTCAACTACAAAGCTATCCTCTTTAATGGAAACAACCTTGCAATAGAAACCGCCGATGGTCAAAATTTCGTCTCCCATCTGGATGCTATTGCGCATCTCCTGCTCTTTTTTCTGTTTTTTCTTTTGCGGACGAATCATCAGAAAATAAAAAACCAAACCGATAACGACGATGTAGCCTATCATCATAATCGTTCCCATCGTTGTGTTACCACCGCTGTTGCTCTGTTCCAAAAGGGCCAATTGCATTTAAAATTCCTCCAATTATTAACATATATTGATATTATAGACGATTTATTAAAAGAAAGCAAGAACAAATTGTAAATTATTTACTTTGCTGCCGATGCGGTATGGCTCTGCTGTTCTAAATAAAATATGTCCAATACCGTTTCATAAAGCAGCGTGGCATCCGGATAAAATTCTACATATTCTTCGCCCATTCTGGTTTCACCCGAAATACTCTTGAATTCCAGCGATGTGCCGTTATTCATTACGCAACCGGCCAAATAAATAATATTTGCCAAAGAAATATTGTTTACGGAATATTTGGCGGCGGTTTGATATAATTTGTTAATCGTCGATATATCCGACCGGGTTCTTTGCAGTGTTTTCTCCGAGAAGGCACGCAAGTACTGTATCTGGCGCTGCATACGCAAATTGTTTGCGTTAACATCATCACCGCGTTGCTGGATATAAGCCAATGCATTCTTTCCTTTTAAAGTCACCGACTGACCGGCTTTTACCCTTTGCGTTTCCAACTGCATATCCTCCAAAGCAGTTAAAGTTACGCCGCCCAGTTTATCATTCAATTTGGCCACCGCGCTGATATCAATCGCATAATAGGAATTTATGGGAATTCCGTACAGTAAACGAGAGACCGATAAAACCGTATTTTCACAGCTGGTCTTTTTCCCGTCACCGTAGGCATAGGCCATACAGATTTGACGTGTAGCACTGCCAAGCGCTTTTCCCTCATTTGAATAAAGCGCAATCTCGGTCATTGTTTCGCGTGAAATAGGAAGAATGACCGTTCGTCCGGTTACCGTATCAATCGATATTAAAAACAGGGCGTCGGCCTGTCCTTTTTCACTGGTATCCTTCTTGGCACCGGCGAACTCTTCTTTGTCTACTCCAATACACAAAATGCTGGTTACATTTTCATTAAAAGTATATCTTTTGCCTTTGTATATGACCAAATTTTCATCGTCCGCATAGTCAAAAACATCGGATGGTGTTTGCAATGAATCCTTGTCCACTTGTAACAAAGCACTTTTACCCAAAGCCATCAGAACCATAATGGTACATACCAAAACCATCGCGACAAAAGACGGTATAAATCCTACCCACAGCGCACAGCGAAGCCGTCGTTTTGGAAAGGGCAATCTCTTATTTGGTTTCAACATCGCTTATCAAAACTCCTTGTAACAACAGGCGATAATTATGTTTGCGGTCAATACAAGTGCTTAGGGTGATGATGCGGTCGTCAACCGATATTTCCACCGGCCTTACATTGGCAATTACACTTTTGGGGTTAAGAGAATCTTTTAAATATTCAGCAAATACGGTTTTATCCGAAAAGTCAAAGGACTTTAAGATATGCCGGTTATCATAACGATGACAGGCGAAAATTGTATAGGTCAAAATATGACCGGGTGTGTAAACATACATGGTTGTACGCGCATCAAAATATTCTTTGTCGCGAAAATTGTGCAGGTCGCGAAACATCGTACCGTTGACTGTATTGTGCCCGTAAATCACTGTGTTCGGGTCTGTAAAAGTATTGGAATTTAAGGATTCAATGAATATGGAACCAACCTTTTCATATTCATGATACATATTATGTGTAAGATAATAACTGTCGTCTCCGTCAGAGGATTGCAAAATCGGATAGTCAATCCGCGTTTCAGGAATTTTAATCCAGGCACAAACATCAGCATTGGTCTCTTGCAAAACGGCAAAATCGACCGGATTCTCCGGCAATTCCTTTTCTTCTGTTTCTTCAATTGAGTTGACAAAACGGCTTAATGTTTTCTCGGTTGATTTGCCGCTAAACAGTTCTGCGAGCAACAAACCACCGGAAATGAGAAAGATTGCGGCAAAAACACAAGCCAAAATCGACCTGAATTTGTTTTTGAAAAACGATTTCATCCTTTAAACTCCTAAGTGAAAATTCACAAGTATATTATAAGAAATCTCATAAGGAAAGTCAATAAAAATATGGGGGTGCCTGCAAATGCAGATACCCCCATTTTCATTATAAAATTAGTTTCTATTAAAGATTCCAAGGATGTCAATATCGTCATCATTCGAATCGCCGGAGCTTTCTAAAATATCATTCAACTCCGAATTTGAGGATTTTGCTTTTTCCTGGCCAAGGCCGGTAGCAATTACGGTTATGCGGATTTCATCCTCCATTTTATCATCGAACTGAACACCCCAGATGATGTTTGCTTCCAGATTGGCTTTGTCCGCAATAATCGAGGAAGCCAGTTCGGCTTCTTCCAAGCCAATGTCCGGAGAAGCGGTGATGCTGATGATAACACCAGTTGCGTTGTCCATAGAGGTTTCAATCAACGGACTGTGGATAGCTTCATTTGCAGCCAACTCAGCTTTATCTCTACCGGTAGCAGAACCAACGCCCATATGCGCATAGCCTGCATCCTTCATAACAGAAGTTACATCTGCAAAGTCAAGATTGATAACCGCAGTGGTGTTAATGAGTTCCGCAATACTTTGAACACCCTTGCGAAGAACATCATCCGCAATTTGGAAAGCGTTAATCAATGTAATCTTTTGCTCTGAAACAAATTTCAAGCGTTCATTCGGAATAACGACCAAGCTATCAACATGCTCTCTTAATGCGGCAATGCCGACCTCGGCCTGTTCCATTCTGCGCTTGCCTTCAAAAGCGAAAGGTTTGGTAACGATACCAACGGTTAAGATGCCCATTTCTTTTGCAATTTGTGCAACAATCGGGGCAGCACCGGTACCTGTTCCGCCGCCCATACCGGCAGTTACAAATACCATATCTGTTCCGCGGAGTGCGGCAGCAATTTCTTCTTTTGATTCCTCAGCGGCTTTATGGCCTCTGTCCGGGCTGGCGCCGGCACCTTGACCTTTTGTAAGCTTCTCGCCAATTTGTATTTTTTCGCCGGCCTGAGATTTCGTCAGCGCGGCCTTATCGGTGTTAATTGCGACAAACTCAGCGCCGCGCACACCGGCAGACACCATACGATTTACGGCATTACCGCCGCCGCCACCGACACCGATGACTTTAATTGTTACTACATTAGCTTCTGTACCTGCTTCAAATGGCATGATTTTTACCTCCATATATATTTCAAATCCGTTTTTTATATAATATTCGCATAATATACAAATATAATAGCACAAAAGATAAAGGATTTCAATAGATTTATTCGGTTTTTTTGAATTTTTTTGTCGAACTCCTTATTCTTCGGTGATTTTAATATAGCTCCCTTGCTTATTTTCCGGTGTCCAGGCAGACATATTGATGGTTCCTTTTTCTCCCTCAGGCACTTGGCTGAGCATTTTTTTCACCATCTGCATCTTCTTCTCCAAATAGACATTAGAACCTAAAATCACTTCGGTTTGCGCAATTTGCATTTTTATATTCAGCGCATCGCTCAAATCAATCGTATCGACCGATTCTTTTATCTCTTCGGTTGCTGACTGAATAACAGCAAGGCTTTCGGCTCGCCCGGTATCTGCAATTTTGACTTTTTCACGAATCTGATACTCCAATCCATTCACAAGAATGACCGGAACACCTTCGCGCCGTACAGAAAGGATTTCCAAGGCTGTGCCGTCCTTCGCAACAACGACATATTCTTCATTCACTTTAAACTGATACGCAGCGATATAGGGCTTAACCGAAATAACAATTGTATCCGGAAGAACAAAGCGATAAGAAACGCTTTGAAGATATGGTAAGGCTGCCTTTGCCTTTCCCCTGCTACCGTTAAAAAGCGGCATAAAAAGATTATCGCCTTCTTTTATATCGGTTGCGTGTACGATTTCAGTTTCGATATAAATACTTTTCCCCTCAACCTGAATTTTTCCTATTGGAAAAAAGACCGTAAGTGAAAGCGAAACAAGGACAACAAAAAGAGTGAAAACAAAAAAGAAAACACCCTTTTTTATCCGCCTTTTTTTGCGCCGTTTTTTTGGTATGTTCTTTTTTCTTTCCGCCATTTAATACTTCCTCCTGCCAACCGGCAATCAAATGCGTTTAATGTCCGCACCGAGCGCCGAAAGATTTTCCTCAAAATGCTCATAGCCACGGTCTATGTGGTGCAAATTTCCAATTTCAGTTTGTCCTGCGGCGGCCAATCCTGCGATAACCAACGCCGCACCGCCGCGTAAATCGGTTGCCATGACCGTTGCACTGCACAGTCTTGAAACACCGCGCACGACTGCAACATTACCCTCAACATGTATATCCGCGCCCAAGCGTTTCAATTCATCGACATATTTAAAGCGGTTTGCAAAAATGGTTTCAACAAAAATCGAAGTGCCGCGCGCAAGGGTGAACATGGAAAGAAGCGGTGGCTGTGCATCGGTTGGAAAGCCGGGATATGCCAATGTTTTTATTGCCGAAACGGCCCGCAACTTTTCCGGTGCCTGCACCGAAACAAAATCATTGCCTATTTTTACCGAACAACCGGCTTCTTTAAAAACAGCAACTATGGCCATTATATGCTCCGGTTGAACCGCGTGCAAAGTTAGATTTCCGCCTGTAATTGCGGCCGCAGACATATAGGTTGCCGCTGCAATGCGGTCTGGTATCGCCCGATGCTCTACACCATGCAATTCTCGAACCCCGTCAATCGTTACGGTGTTTGTTCCGGCACCGCAAATCTTTGCGCCGGCCTTATTCAAAAAATCTGCCAAATCCATGATTTCCGGTTCGCGTGCAGCGTTATGAATCACGGTTCTGCCCTCAGCAAGTGCCGCGGCCAAAATAATATTTTCGGTTGCACCTACACTGGGTATTGCAAGGTCAATTTGCGCGCCATGGAGTCCATCTGTCTTACAGTCTAAAACGCCATGGTCTTCGGTGATAGATAAGCCCATACGACGCAGGGACGACAAATGTAAGTCGATTGGGCGAGGGCCGAGTTCGCAACCGCCGGGGCTGCTTAAAACCGCTTGATGACACCGTCCGGCAATTGCGCCGAGAAAAACAATTGAGGAGCGCATTTCGCGCATCAATTGCTCTGAAATTTCATGACAACATAGATTATCTGTATTCACTATAACGGTGGCATTCTCAAACGTGCATTTGCATCCAAGCGCTTTTAAAATTTTTATTGAAGTCTCAACATCCGACAAGGCCGGACAATTATGTATAATGCTTTCGCCCTTGCAAAGAACCGTAGCAGACAGCAATGGTAAAATGCTGTTTTTTGCTCCGGAAACCGGAAGTTCTCCCGACAGTCTGTTTCCGCCGTTTATCCATATTTTTTGCACAGTATTCATCCTTTCATACCGAGGAATGTTCATTTCATACTATGCATAAAATATCATTTGGTGCTTATTCCGGGTTACTGGCTATACAATGGAAAGTATTACATCCGCAATACGTTTGTTTGCGTCCGCTATGGCACAAGCACGAGCATTTTGCTCCATTTCACGCAGTATTTGAGGATGTTCCAGCATGGTTTGCACCTTGGAAATTAAGGATGCATCATTCAAATCCTTTTCTTCCAGAATGGCTGCTGCTTTTTTGTTTACCAGTGTCATTGCATTGTGATACTGATGATTTTCCGCCACATAAGGAGAAGGAATCAAAATAGAGGCCTTTCCGCAACACTCTATTTCACTTAAAGTAATGGCTCCGGCACGACAGATAACCAAATCGGCCGCCGGAAGAAGAACATCCATGTTGTCAATATACTCCGAAAGGCGGATGCCGTCATCCGACAAGTCCACCTCTTTTTCACGCAGTAGTGTTTGCATATGTGCAAACCCGGCCTTACCGGTTGCATGATAAAAATAGCATTTGTTTTGATGGTTCGCCCATTTCAGCATACCGGCAACCGCTTCGTTGATAGGTCTTGCTCCAAGGCTACCGCCAAAGGAGAGAACCATCGGACGATGGTCCAATCCGAGGATTTCTCTTGCTTCCTCTTTTGAATAACGAAACAGGGAACCCCGCACGGGATTTCCGGTAACAACCGGGGCTTGCTTGCATTTCAAATATGCCTCTGCTTCGGGCATAGCAAGCATAACTTTATCCACACTGCCCGCCAACATTTTACTTGTAACACCCGGAAAGGCATTTTGCTCATGAATAGCCGTTTTTATGCCAAGCTTAACCGCCATACGCAAAACAGGGCCGCTGACATAGCCGCCCGTGCCGACAACCACATCGGGATTCAGTTGCCGCAATATCTTCTTTGCATCGGCGGAGGACTTGAAAACGCGATAAACATTTCGCACATTTTCTTTCATATTCCCTACCGTTAATTTTCTTTGAAATCCGCGTATATCTATTGGATAAAAGGCGTAATTCTCTGCTCGAACAAGGCGACTTTCCAATCCGCGTTCGGTTCCGATATAGCTGATTTCGGCCTCGGGAATCCGCTCTTTAATATATCCTGCAACAGCCAATGCCGGATTGATATGGCCCGCAGTACCGCCGCCGGCAAACACAATTTTCAAATCCTACACCCCCGTCATCTAACGTTTTTCTACCCTGCTACTTCGTGAAATTGAAAGCACAATTCCCATTTCAGCCAGCAAAATCACCAAAGAGGTACCGCCATAGCTGAAAAAGGGCAGACTAATACCGGTGTTGGGTATTGTATTGGTAACAACCATAATATTCAATGCTGCCTGCAACCCAACCTGGAAAACCAGACCCATTGCCATTAAAGCGGAATATTTATCGGGAGAGCGCATGGCAATAATAAAACCACGCCAAACCAAAAGACAAAAAATCAAAACAATAATCATTGCACCGATAAATCCTAATTCTTCACAAATGGTCGAAAAAATAAAATCGTTGTGCGGTTCCGGTACCCAAAGATATTTTTGCCGGGATTGACCGAGTCCCCTTCCCAGCAAACCGCCGGAGCCGATGGAGAGCAAAGACTGAATTGTTTGATATCCTTCGCCCTTAGGTGCTGACCAAGGGTCAAGCCAGTACTGAATACGGCTGGAAGCATATTTTACAACATCGGTAAAAAGAACGAGTGCTCCCAAACCGGCAACAACGCCGACACCGGAAAAAATATAAATCGCCTTGATTCCGCCCACAATCATCAGTACAATACCAATCGCAAAAATCAATACGGTAGCTGATAGATGCGGTTCGAGAATAACCAAAATGCAGGGTGCAGCTAAAAGCAGACCCAAGAAGAAGATACCGAATTTAAAGGTCTTCATTTTAGAGTAGTTTGCACTGATTAGACTGGAAAACAAAAGAATAATGGCAAACTTTGCGATTTCAGAGGGTTGAAAGTTAATTGGCCCTATAACAATCCAGCGCTTAACATCCATTCCCGCAATCATCGGGTCAAGCACAAGAAGGAGTGCCAAAACGCCAAGAGATCCGATATACAGCGGCCAGGCAATCTTCTTATAGACATGGCAATCCACTTTGGAAAGTCCGAACATAACCACAAGGCCAAACAGCGCAAACATTGCCTGTCTTAAAATAAATTTATAACTGTTGTCGTATTTTTCATAGGCATAGGCATAGCTCGCGGAAAAAAGCATTACCAATCCAATGGTAAGCAAAATAACAACTAAGGCCAGAAAGGTAATATCCATTTTGCCTTTTTGAATAAAACCGCGCTGCTTTGCGGATTTTACATCAATCACTTTTCCCCGTGCCAAGACCTTACCTCCTTAAAATTAACAGTAGACAAACAAAAGCAGTGCCAGCAAGCCGCCAAAGAGTGAAACAGTGGAAAACACGAGAACGATTTTATTTTCTTTCCAACCACACATTTCAAAATGATGGTGCACTGGACTCATTTTAAATAAGCGTTTCTTTGTTTTTTTGAAATAAGCAACTTGCAGCACAACCGAAAGTGCTTCAAGCAAATAGACTAAACCGACAAAAATAAGCAAAATCGGACGCCCGGTAGCAAAAGCAAGCCCTACAACCAAACCACCCAAAAAGAGCGAACCGGTATCCCCCATAAAGACCTTGGCCGGATTCAGATTCCACACCAAGAATCCAACACAACAGCCTGCGGCTGCAACCGAAAGTATATTGATGCCGATTTTGCCGGTCAATGCGCTCAGCAACATAAAAATTGCGCAAACAACCATCGTCACACCTGAGGCAAGACCGTCGATACCGTCGGTTAGATTTACAGCATTTACAAAACCATAAATAAAGATAAGTGAAATCGGCCAAAAAAGCAGTCCGGCGCCTTTGGTAACATCAATGAATCCGACGAAAGGCAACCAAGTATAACTCAAACCGCCAAGCCGCATCGAAAACAAATATAAAAATGAAGCAAGGAGCTGTAAAAAAGTTTTTTGTTTTGCCGTGAGGCCCAGGTTGCGTTTTTTAACAACCTTAATATAATCATCCAGAAAACCAATCAAGCCCATTGCCACCGCAAGTCCAATAGTGGAAAAGAATGTGGTCGCTTCCTGTCCGTTCGACATTTCGGCAATTAAGCTGCCGTCTCCGATTACATCTACGGCAAAACAAAGAGCCGCCGTTACCACAAAAGCGATAATTAAAATCACGCCACCCATTGTGGGGGTTCCCTCTTTAGATTTATGCCACGCCGGCCCAATATCCAATATAGTTTGCCCGAATTTTAATTTTTTTAAATACGGAATAACCGGATAGCCCAGAATGTAGGTGACTAAAAATCCGCAAATTGCTGAAAACAACAAGGTTATTGTATTCATTTCAACCTCTCCAAAGCCTCTTTTACAACTTCTCTCTCATCCAAATGAATCGTTTGATTTTCCAAAATCTGATAGGTTTCGTGTCCTTTGCCTGCAAGAACAATAATATCTCCCTTGCGTGCATTTTCAATTGCATAATGAATTGCTTCCACGCGATTGGGAATGGTAACATACTTTGTTTTTGTGTCAGCAAGACCTACCAAAATATCATCAATGATTTTTTCGGGGTCCTCGGTGCGCGGATTGTCACTGGTTACAATGAGAAAATCAGCCAGAGCCGCACAAGCCTTCGCCATCAAAGGGCGTTTGGTACGGTCGCGGTCACCGCCGCAACCAAACAAAACAACCAAGCGATTTTTTTTGCACTCTTTAAATGTAGAAAGTACGTTTTCCAAACCGTCGGGCGTATGCGCATAATCGATGATAACTGTAAAATCTCGATTGGTGGGAACCACCTCTGCCCTTCCCTTTACGCCCTTTAAATTGTCCAATGCGCGGCAAACCGTTTGAATCGGCACGCCCATTTCGACAGCGCATGTAGCGGCGCACATTGCATTATAGACCGTAAATTTACCTCCGGTATGCAAGCGCATACGCCCGATAACTGAATATCCAACAAATTCAAAGTCCACACCAGTGGGCGAGTAGACAATGTTTTTTGCAGAATAACTTGCATCGTCGCCTACCGTAGAATAACTGCTGACCGGACAGGTCAAGCCCTCTGCTATTCTGTCGCTCCACGGGTCATCATAGTTCAGGATTGCAATTTCAGCCATGGCAAAAAGGCGCTTTTTCGCCAGCATATAATTTTCCATCGTTTTATGGTAATCCAGATGGTCTTGTGTGAGATTGGTGAACATTGCGGCGGCAAAATGTATACCATGCACGCGTTTTTGGTCCAATGCATGAGAGGAAACCTCCATCACCGCGTAATCACAGCCTTTATCCAGCATTTGGCTGAACAATTCATTCAACTGATACGGACCGGGCGTGGTGTTTTTTGACGAAAGTACTTCATCTCCAATCATATTTTGAATGGTACCAATCAAACCGACCTTGTGTCCTGCTTCTTCAAGGATTGCTTTAAGCATATAGGAAACCGAGGTTTTGCCGTTGGTGCCCGTTACTCCTAAAATCTTCAATCGTTTGGACGGATAATCAAACCATTTGGCGCACATCTCAGCATATACTGTTCTCGTGTCCTGTAACACGATTTGATTCGGCAAACCCAAATCTCGCTGGCAAACGATAATTGCTGCCCCTTTTTTCAAAGCCTCCTCTGCGAAACGGTGTCCGTCAACAGCCGCACCGTCAATACACACAAAAACACAGCCCGGCTCTACCTTTCTGGAATCATCGGTAATTCCACAAATATCCATATCCCCATACACCGTTGTTTGTAGCAGTTCCTTTAATTTCATTTTTTACTCCTAATCTGTACTTTCATTGCTCCGGAAATAAACTGTAACAATACTGCCTCCCTCGACCGATTGACCCTGTGCAACGCTCTGTTTGTAGGCGCGCACACCCGAATCACCGAGACCTGTACCCATAAAGGATACATTCACGCCGGCCGAAGCTGCGGCGGCATTTACCTGTGAAATACTCATACCTTCAAAGTTGGGTACGGTTACCATTGAGAAATCAACCTCTGCCTCGGTATACAGTACCACAACACCGGATTTATAAATATTTTGTGCCGCAACCGGGCTTTGCCGTTCTATCTTATTTCCATTGCCGACGACCTTATATTTCAGCCCTTTTTCCGAAAGCAGTTGCTTTGCTTCGGCAACCGATTTTTCAACCGTATCAGGCACGGTCACGGCCATGGTTTTCAAATCATCACTATCATACGCCGGCTCATATCCCAAATACGGCAATACCTCGGACATAATTTGCGCACTTACCGGTGCAGCTACCGAGCTGCCGTAATAAGCGGTGCCGTGCGGTTCATCAAACATAAGCAAAATTGCAATTTCCGGATTATCCATCGGCGCCACACCGCAGAAGGAGGCAATATAGAGTCCCTGCTCCCCTGTTTCATTCATTTTGGCCACCTTTTGCGAGGTACCGGTTTTGCCGCCGATTCGGTATCCGGCAAGATAAGCATTTTTTCCACCGCCGCCATTGACGACCTTTTCCATTAGTTGACACATTTCAGCTGAGGTTTCGGCCGAAATAACCTGTCGTTTTACGGTTGGTTCAGTTTTGCTTACGGTTTTTTGATTTTCATCTAATATTTCGCTTACCAAATAAGGTTGGACCAGCTTTCCTCCGTTCACAACAGCAGAAACGGCTGTGATAAGCTGAATCGGCGTAATATTAAAGGTTTGCCCGAAAGAAGAAGAAGCCAGCTCTGTAAGGCCCATATTTTCCGCTTTGTGATAAATCGGACTGGATTCGCCCGGCAAATCAATGCCGGTTTTTTCTGTCAAACCAAACGCTTCAAAGTACTTGGAGAATTTTTCTACACCCAGCAATTGACCGAAAGTGATAAATACCGGGTTGCAGGAATTCTGTAACGACTCGGTAAGATTTTGCGTACCGTGACCGGTCAGTTTATGGCAATGGTATCTGTTGCCGGCCACCACAATGTAACCGGGACAATAGTAAGATTTGCTATGGTCTGTTACATTTTCTTCAATCGCGGCCGATGCTGTAACTACCTTAAAAACCGAGCCAGGGTCATAAACATCTGACACCGCTTTATTGCGCCATTGTTTGTTGCGCAGTTCTGATAGTTTTTTGGTCCGTTCCTCCCCCTCCAATGCGTCAACGAGCGCTTGGTCGGTTTCGGAAAGGGCAAATGGATCATTTAAATTAAAGTCACCCTTTACCGCCATGGAAAGGATCGCGCCTGTATTTACATTCATACAAACGGCAGCCGCTCGCTCGGTTACATTATTATCAACGATTGCTTGACTTAAATATTTTTCACATACGCTTTGAATATAGGAATCAATCGTAAGCACCAAAGAATTCCCCGGTTTGGCCTCGATTACGCTTTCATAACTGAACGGCATATCGGTTCCGTTAGCTTGTTTGGCCGCCACAACTCTGCCCGGCACACCGGTCAATTCATTATCATACTGTAATTCAATACCACTTAAACCTTGGTTGTCGTCTCCCACAAAGCCTAAAACGACCGAAGCCAGATTGTTATCGGTATAATAGCGTTTGGTGCTCTCATCTAAACCGATATATTGCGAAAGACCATGTTCACTTTCGGATATAAATTTACGGATTTCATCCGCTTTATCCTGTTCTATTTTCTTTTTAATGATAACATAGCTAACCTTTTTTTCGAGCTTTTCCAAGATGGTGTCGCTTTCCATGGAAAGGATTTTGGAAAGATTATCGCAAATTTCATTTTTAATTTCTTTTAATTCTTTGTCGGTCAACTTGGAGTTGATAAAACTGTTCGGCATCGCATACAGCGTCCAAACCGTGGCACTGGTGGCAAGCAGTTTCATATTTTTATCATATATGTTGCCTCTTGCCGCAGTAATTTCGGTGTCGTACAACTGTTGTTCGGCGGCTTTTTTTTGATAAAACTCACTTTGTACAATCATTGTATATGCCAAGCGGACAGCCGAAATGCCGCCCAGGCCGATACAAAGACACAGCATAACAACCAACATTCTGCTGAACATGGTTTTGGTTACACCCTTAGCCAATTTTATCACCGCCTTACGCCTTTTCGCCTGCCGTTTTTTATGCCAAAACGAGAGTTAAAACTTGTTCAACTCTCGTGTATCCGTCTTTTATGATATGAGCAATCGTCAGGAAGTATTACTCCTCCGCCGGAAGGTAGACAATTTGGTCCCGACGGGGCTTTTGCATACCCATTTCTTTCGCTTCGTCCTCTAAATTGCTATAAGAAATTTTTTGTTCCAATTGAATTTGTAACGCGGTTTCCCGGCTGTCTAACTCTTTAATTTCGTTCTGCACAGCCGCCGTTTGCGAACGCACACTTGTAATTTCTGCGCGAAGATAAATTTCTGCGCAAATCATAGAAAGCATAAATACCGCTACCATGATGATAGAAAAAACGCCGGAAACCGAATGGCGCAACGCTTTGTTTTTTACCGGAATTTTAATTACCGGTTTCTTTTTGGGCAACGCTTTGGCTGTGGATTCTCTCGCAGTAAACAAGCTGTAATCATATGCCGTCACACTTGTGTAATATCTGGAATTATCCATTTGTATTCTCCTTTATTTTTTCTACAATCCTTAATTTTGCACTTCGACTGCGCGGGTTTTGCTCCAATTCGGCCGCAGACGGTACAATCGGTTTTGTGTTTACCAAACGACCCTTCGGTGTTCTTCCGCATTTGCAAACCGGAAAATCCGGCGGGCAGACACAGCCTTTACAAAAACCGGCAAAGGTTTGTTTTACGATTCTATCTTCCAGTGAATGGAAGGTGATAACCGCCAACCGTCCGCCGCATTTCAATGTGTCAAATGCATCCTGTAACGCAGGTTGCAAAATATCCAATTCACCGTTCACGGCAATGCGTATGGCCTGAAAGCTTTTTCTGGCCGGATGCCCTTCCCTGCGTACCGCGGCCGGCACGCTGTTTTTAATAATTTCGGCCAACTCGACAGTTGTCGAAATCGGTTTTTCCGCACGATACCGGACAATTGCTTGGGCAATTTTACGGGAAAACTTTTCCTCTCCGTAAAGCCAAAGAATTTTTGCGATTTCTTCTTCGGGATATTGATTTACAAGGTCAGCGGCTGAAAAACCATTTTGACTCATACGCATGTCCAACGGCGCATCACTGTGAAAAGAAAATCCGCGCTCCGGCACATCCAACTGATGAGAGGATACCCCAAGGTCCAATAAAACACCATCCAACGCCGGAATCTCCAAGCGTTTTACAATTTTCTTAATATGACTAAAATTATCCTTTACCGGTGTTGCCGGTAACCCGTTCAAGCGTTCACTTACCACTGCAATCGCATCCGGGTCTTGATCGACCGCAATCAGCCGCCCTAAGGTCAGCCGTTTTGCAATCTCTTTGGAGTGGCCGCCACCACCGGCAGTGCCATCCAGATAAATTCCCTCGGGACGAATACGCAAACCTTCTATCGTTTCATGCAGTAAAACTGAAATGTGTTGAAATTCCATTATTCCAACCCTGCCATAATTTCACCAATAGATTCTGGCGTATCCAAAACGGCTTCGGCCTCCCAAAGCGCTTGATTCCAGATTTCCAATCGGGTAGACATTCCAAGCACATAGGCCTCTTCTCCCAAATTGGCATATTCCCGCAGGTTTTGCGGAATTAAAACGCGCCCCTGCGCATCACATTCCAATTTCGTAGCGCCGGCATACAAAAAGCGCTGCAAACGATTGGCTTTTACGGTTGGAAATTGACGGATTTTTTGGTCCAGCTCTTTCCACTCTTCCTCAGAATAGATACAAAGGCAACGGTTTCCGTCAATACCGCGGCAAAGTACAAAAGAGGAACCAAGTGCGTCACGTAACTTGGCGGGAATAAAAATTCTGCCTTTTTTATCAATTGTATGTTTATACTCGCCGTACAGCATTTGGCTCCCTCCTTTTTATCTATTTTTAGGGTCTTTAAACCACTTTTAAACATTTCAATTTACTTTTAAACCACTTTACACCACCTATTATACAATGGAGTCCTATAAAATGCAAGTATTTTTTTCAATTTTGCATAAAAAATATGCGTTCAAAGGATTTTCTCCTTTGAACGCATAAAAAACTTCAATTTATATGTTTTGTTTACAGACTTCACGCAGACAACAGGCATCGCAATTTGCCCGTCGCGCAGTACATACCGCCCGACCGTGAAGTACAGCGCGGTGGCAAAAATCATTCGACCCTTCGGGCGGAAGCAATTTTCGCATTTCAATTTCTACCTTGTACGGGTCCTTGGTTTTTACGAATCCCATTCGATTGCATAAACGGATGAAATGCGTATCGGCTACCACCGCGGGCTTTCCGTATACATCGCCGCATATCAAATTGGCCGTTTTTCGACCGATACCGGGCAGCTTGGTCAGTTCCTCTATCGTATCCGGAACAATACCCTCGTATTGTTCCATCAGCATCTTCCCCAGCGCGACCAGGTCTTTGGCCTTGGTTTTATACAAACCGCAGCTTTTAATCAAGGCTTCTACCTCCTGCACATCGGCAGCGGCGAAAGCAGCGGCGTCGGGAAAGCGCGCAAAAAGTGCCGGTGTAACCAGATTCACTCGTGCATCGGTGCATTGCGCCGAAAGGCGTGTGGCAACCAGAAGTTGCAGGGGCGAACGGCTGTCCAGCGAACATTTTGCATCGGGATATTCCAATGCAAACAACTCAGCTGCACGATACGCGCGTTGCTGTTCTTTTGTCAGTTTTCCCATATCTATCCCCTTTAATTCGATTAACGTGACAACAATAGTGAATCACAATTAAAATTCAAAATTCCATATTTGATTCTTATTTTAACATAAAAAGCCGTATGGTACAAGTCCCTACCGTATAATGAAATTTTTTCCTAAAAAAAAGCCTTTACTTTTCTTGTGTTTTTGCGTATACTTATTTTAGAACATCTGTTCGGTGGTGCGTATGGAAAGAACAATTTTACATTGTGATTTGAATAATTTTTATGCTTCGGTGGCCTGCAAGCTACACCCTGAATTTAAGGAATTACCTTTGGCGGTGTGTGGTGATGTGGAGGCGCGCCACGGCATTGTATTGGCCAAGAACGAGGTGGCCAAAGCCTTCGGCGTAAAAACCGGAGAACCGATATGGCAGGCCAAACAAAAATGTGCGAATATCGTAGTTATCGGCACAGACTTTTCCAGCTACCGATATTATTCAAAAAAAGCGCAGGAAATTTATGCCCGTTACACCGACCAGATTGAGCCCTTCGGTATTGATGAGTGTTGGTTGGATATTACCGGCAGTTTACGCTTGTTCGGCACCGCACAGGAGATTGCTTTTAAAATTAAGGAAAGTATAAAAGCGGAGCTGGGGCTGACCATTTCGGTTGGTATTAGTTTCAATAAAGTCTTTGCCAAAATCGGCTCAGATATGAAAAAACCGGATGCCATCACCCTGATTCCCCGTGCGCAATTCAAAGAAATTTTATGGAATAAGCCGGCAGAAGATATGCTTTGTATCGGCCGCGCAACCCTTTCTGCCCTGCACGAATTGGGAATTTATACCATTGGAGACCTGGCAAACGCCAACCCAAAAACTCTGAAAAGCCGCTTCGGCGTGATTGGCGAAATGTTGCATACTTATGCCAACGGAAAGGATAACACCCCGGTTTCCAATATCAACAACTACACACCGCCAAAAAGTATCGGGCGTTCGGTCACCACCGCACAGGATATGCAAACCAATCAGGAGGTTTGGCGTTTGTTTTTGCACCTCACCGAAGACATTACGCGACAGCTGCGGGAACATCGGCTATATGCAGGCGGTGTGCAAATCCATCTGCGAACAAACGATTTGAAAGTATCGGAGTTTTCCGCCATGCTCCCCTACCCGACACAGCTCACCGAAACCTTTGCCAAAGAAGGCTTTAAGCTTTTTATTCAACGCTTTGACTGGCACCTTCCCTTGCGTGCCGCCGGCATACGCGCTCTTCACCTAACACCTAACATTAGCGGTTTGCAAATCGGCTTGTTTGACAATCCGGTACAGGACATAAAAAAAGAACAACTGGAAAGCCGTATTTTTGGTTTGCGCCAAAAATACGGTGATGCGTGTATAAGCCGTGCCAGCGTGACCGACCTGCATTTTCAGCGTTCGGAAAGTTTCGTTAAATTTCCACATCATAAAAAATCCTAATCTCCGGAAGCATTCCATTCTTTTATAAAACAAAAAAGCGCCGTGTAGCACACGGCGCTTTTCGTTCAACTATTTATTCAGCTGCTTCTTCGGTCGCTTCAACAACAGGTGCTTCTTCTACAACTTCCGGAGCTTCGGCTGCTACTTCTTCCGGCTCCAACAAATCGCGGATAGAAAGGCTGATACGTTTCTTTTCCAAATCAATCTCGGTGATTTTAACCTCTACTTCTTGACCGATTTTCAACTCGTCTTGCGGTTTTTCAACACGCTTGTTGGCAATTTTAGAAATGTGAATCAAGCCGTCAATACCTGGAATGATGCGAGCAAATGCACCATAAGAGGTCATGCTTACGATTTTAACCGTAATCACATCGCCAACATTGTAGTTGTTCTCAAAAAGTACCCAGGGATTTTCGTCGGCTTTTTTGTAGCCAAGAGAAATTTTCTTGTTTTCTGCATCAATACCCTTGACATAAACCTCAATTGTATCCCCAACGCTAACAACTTCCGCCGGATTTTTAATGCGTTGCCAGGACAGTTCGGAAATATGTACCATTCCGTCCACGCCGCCCAAATCAACAAATGCACCGTAACCGGTCAGCGATTTTACCTTGCCGGTAAATTTATCGCCCACAGCAACGCCGTCCCAGAATTTGGCTTCCAGCTCTTTTTTCTTTTCCAACAGCAAGGTGCGAATAGAGCCGATAACGCGACGGCCTCGGCCGATTTCAATAATTTTGAAATTAACTTCTTGGTCCTTCAATTCTTCAAGAGAATCGTTGCGGGAAAGGGTGGCTTGCGATGCAGGAATAAATACGCGCACACCTTTATAATTAGTGACAACGCCACCTTTTACAATTTCAGTTACCTTACCGGTAAGAACTTCACCAGACTCGTGTGCTGCATGAATCGCATCCCAGCCCGCGATTGCATCTACACGGCGTTTGGAAAGCGCCACGGTACCTTCTTGGTCGTTGGTACGCAGAATCATAAGTTCCAGTACATCACCAACCTTAACTTCGTCTGTCAGTTTAACAGAAGAATCTGCAGAGTATTCTTCTGCGGATACATAGCCTGTGTGCTTTCTTCCGATGTCCACTTGAATCTCAGTCGGATTGACCGAAAGGACTACACCCTTCACCCTCTTATCTAAACTGTTTGATTCCGCCTCAGCCTCAAAAGCTTCCAAAGCTTCCTCAAATGACATTTCATCAAAATTTTTTTCTGTTGCCTGATTTTCCATCTCCGACATGGTGTGAATGACCTCCTTAATTATACCTGCGGGTGTTGAGGCACCCGCCACAACTCCGATTTTATCGGCGCCGCGCACATCCAGCATATTTAAATCCGCAGCGGTTTCAACAAAAACCGTTCTGTCACAGAACGAAAAACAAACCTCTTTCAGCTTGGCAGTATTGGAACTGTGTCTGCCACCCACCACGACCATCACATCACATTGCTGTGCAAGCGCGGCGGCTTCGGCCTGTCTTTTCGCAGTTGCATTACATATTGTATCAAAAATTTCAACATTTGTATATACCCTTTTTAAAAATTTTTGACATTTTTTCCATAAATTTGCATGAAAAGTGGTCTGGGAAACCACACAAAGCGGTGTTTCCAAGGAGATTTTTCCGCTTTCTCTTAAAATTTCAAGTTCTCGCTCGTCGGCAAAAACATAGCAGGGACCGCTGCAATGTCCAACAATACCGGCAACCTCCTTATGCGCCTTATCCCCTGCAACCAATACCGTTTTTCCCTGACGGCTTTTTTCCCGTACAATAGAATGTATTTTTGCTACAAAAGGACAGGTTGCATCTACAACCGAAAGTCCGCAGTTTTCCGCCTCTTCGATTACACCGGCCGGAACACCGTGCGAACGAATAACCAGGGTTCGACCCGTGTCGGCTTCACAAGGGGTTTGTACAATGGTTACACCCCGTTGTGCAAGTTCTTCAACCAACTGCGGATTATGGATAATCGGTCCGAGAGTGGAAACCTTTTTCCCCTGCTCTAATAAATCATAAACCGTTTGCACCGCTCGGTTAACGCCGAAACAAAAACCGGCGCTTTGCGCCAAAATGATTTCAGCCATTGATTTTCTCCCATTCCGAAGTGATATGCGACATTATCGTAGAGGAAACACGGCGAAGCTCGTCCCGTGAATTATCCTTCATTTCAAGAACTTCATGCGGAATCGGTTCACCGAAATGCAAATTGGCACGAGCAAAAACACGTCGATTGTCCTTATAATAAATTGCCGCCGGAATGACCGGTGCATCGACCTGCGAAAGAATCATAGCGATGCCGGATTTGGCTTTGGTCGGCCTACCTTCGCGACAACGTTTACCTTCCGGAAAAATACCCAAAACCCCACCATCTTGAATCAAAGAAACTGCATAGTTTATCGCTTCACGGCTGGCCGCACCGCGTACCACCGGAAAGGCACCCATTTTGCGAAAAAGCCAACCAACCAGAGGATTACGAAACAATTCCTCTTTTGCCATGAAAGAAATTCGGCGCGGACAGGCAATAATCAGCAAGACGACATCCAGCATTTGAATATGATTGCAGCACAGAATCACCTTTCCCTGCTTCGGTATATTTTCAACACCTGTTACCCGAAACCAATACAAGAGCCGAACAATAGGATATGCGATACAGCGCAAAACCGAATAAAACATTTATTTACGCTCCTCAATAATTTTTATAACCGCTGCAATGGATTGCTCTAAATCCATAGAATCGGTAAGCAAAAGCACTGCATCCTGCGCCTGTTTCAATGGCGCAGTTTCGCGGTGGGAATCAACGTAGTCCCGTTTTTGCATATCATCCAGCACATCGGAAAATTCCACTTCTTGGCCTTTTGCCAACAATTCATCATATCGACGCTTGGCGCGCACTTCGGGTGAAGCGGTAAGAAAAATTTTTACATCGGCATTCGGTAGCACCACCGTACCGATATCTCTCCCATCCATAATTACGCACTGGGTTTTGGCCATATTGCGTTGCAGGTCCAAGAGATACGACCGCACCGCCGGCAGTGCTGAACAGCGAGAAGCCATCATGGAAGCCTGTGGTGTACGAATTTCCTCTGAAACATCCTCTCCGTTTAACAGGACTCTCTGTTCACCCTTGTGAAACACCAGCTCAACCTTGATTTGTGATAATAAGGTTTCCACTTCGGCCGACGAAGCAAGTTCTGTATTTGCACGGGACATTGCAAGACCGACTGTACGATAAAGTGCACCGGTATCGACATAAATAAAGCCAAGCTGTTCCGCAGCACGGCGCGCGATGGTACTTTTTCCTGCACCGGCAGGTCCGTCAATCGCTACTGAAAACATAAACAAACTCCTCAAAACGAAAGTTACGCATTCTCCCCGGCCAAAAATCCGGTAGAAAAAGCAATCTGCAAATTAAAGCCGCCGGTATAAGCATCTACATCCATAAGCTCTCCGGCAAAAAACAAGCCTTTACAGCATTTGGATTCCATGGTCGTCGGCGAAATCTCATTGGTTTTAACACCGCCACGGGTTACGATGGCTTCCTCCAACGGGCGAAAACGATGCACATGCACCGGAAGCGATTTTAAAGTCGTCACCAACGCTGTACGCTCGGATTTGGTCAGTTGATTGACCTTCATTGCGGCATTCAGCCCCGATTTTTTAATGATGACCGGAATCAAGCGTTGTGGCAACAGGTCAGCCATGGCATTCTTTATATCTTTATTGGAATATTTAGAAAAGTCGCGCAAGACACGGGCGTCCAATTGCTTTTCATCCAAGGCCGGTTTTAAATCAATAAAAAAAGTATACCTGGCGATTTTTTCGGGTTGCAAATGCGCCGAAGCGCTCAAAACCGTCGGCCCGGTAATACCGAAATGGGCAAACATCAACTCACCGAAATCGGTATAAATCGGCTTGGCAACCCCCTCTTCATAAACCGAAAGTCCAATATTTTTTAAGGCCAAACCCTGCAAGTCGGTCACCCAGCCATCATGCGCCTCTAAGGGCACAAGCGAGGGAGAGGACGGTTGCAGAGTGTGCCCGGCGGCTTCCGCCAAAGCGTAGCCGTCCCCGGTTGAGCCGGTCGTTGGATAGGACATACCGCCCGTGGCCAAAATAACACTCTCTGCAAAAAACGAACGGCCATCCTCTGTTTTTACTCCGAGCACAGCACCGTTTTCCATAAGTAATTCCACAGCGCGACCGGTCACATACATTGCACCCTTAGCATAACGCGCAAGCGCATCGACAATATCAACTGCTTTGTCCGAAACCGGAAAGACGCGATTGCCCCGTTCGGTTTTCAACGGAACACCCAACTCTTCAAATAGACAAATGGTATCTTCTGCCGAAAAACGGTGAAAGGCAGAATATAAGAATTTACCGTTACGCGTAACTGCGGCAATCAAACCGTTCACATCGGTACGGTTGGTTAAATTACAACGCCCTTTACCGGTAATCATTACCTTGCGTGCCGGGCGTTCATTTTTATCGAGCAAAAGCACCTGTTTTCTGGCTTTCACAGCAGTACCTGCCGCCATTAAACCGGCTGCACCCGCACCGACAACAATTACATCATATGGCATAAACAACCTCTACAAGAGTTTTTTTATCCGATTGTGCAAGCGGTACATGTACAGCATAATCAATCGGGTAAGCGCAATATCATAGACCACAAAGAAAATATTGGCCACAACAGCGAAAATCACATAGAAATATATGCCGGCAAAGCCGCCGCTTTCCAACGGAATACCCAACAAATAAACCGAAGCCAAAAGTTCCAGCAACATTGCGGCATTAAATAATAAAAATTTGAAAATATATTCTAACACGGGACGGCGCAAGCCTTCAATATTCCCCTTTGCAATGGGATACAAACCGAAAAAGAGGATATAAAGTAGTTTTGCCTCATTCTCAGCAAGCAAAAAGATAAGCAAAGAGGAAACAGCATAAGAAGCGTACGCCCACTTTGGCGAAAGTTCAAGGGCAATAATCATCATAAAGACACCTGCAATTGCCGGTGCCGTATAAGTCAGATACGGAATATAGGACAACAGCATAAAGACAACCGCGAGCGCCGCTATCAAACCGCAAAAGGTGATTTTTTTGGTTTTTTTCATGACTCTGCCTCCATGAAGGATACTAACAGCAACGAATCAAATCGCCGCCCATACATTCACAGCAACAATCGGCGCAAATCAAAGAGGAACAAACATCACATCCATCGCACCCACCGCGATAATTCGGATTGGAGGCACCGCGGTAGCCGCCAAAACCGGAACGCTGATGCTGTATTCTGGCAAAAGCCGCACGATATTCGGGATTGGAACTGTCCATACGGCAGGCTGTGGCAAAACTGGTGTAAGCCGCATCATACCAACCGCGGCGGTAGGAAACGGTACCGTTAAGGAAATACCACTCTGCCGAACGCATTTCCACCGGTACACCGTCCAACAGTTCCTGTGCATCATCCAAACGACCGGCGGCAATCATGGAGCGAATATCTGCAAATTCGCCGTTACCGGGATAACTCCCCTGCTTTCCGTGCTTGCGACGGCTATTGATGATTGTATCATAAGCCTCGTTAATTTCTTTCATTTTTTCGGCAGCAAGGTCGGCAAGCTCATTATCCACATAATGGTCGGGGTGATATTTTTTTGCCAGCGCTCGATAAGCTTCTTTTACCTGTTCGTCAGTAGCCTTTTTGTCAATACCGAGAACTTCATACGGATTTTTCATTCATATCCTCCATTTTTATATGCTTATATGCGTTTTCCAAGCCCAGATAAACAACATTTTCTATAATCGGGCGAAAACGATGCAATTGCAAATTTTCTAATTGTTCTGCGCAAACGGCCGAGCAAACATTTAAATTTGGCTCCAACACCTTTTCGTAAACTTCGGCAATGGGCATATCGGCACAGTAGCCTTGCAGCGGATTAAAACCACCGTCTTTCAAATCTTTTTTCAGGTCGGCACCGGCATCCAAAAGATAAATCCATTTGCCGAGATTGTATCCGAAAGCCGAAAGCGTTTCTGCTTGCTTTTTATCACAAGCGGCAAAAATCGACGCCAACGCCTTCGCAGTCGGCTCGGCGGCCAAATCCAACGAAGCAGACGATGCCTTTTCTAACGCACTTTGCTCATTATAATAGTTTTGACAGATTTCTTCAAGCATTGGATAAGAATTTGCCGCTTTTTTATGATTTTTCTTCATGAGTATGTGCCCCAGGCGATATACCAAACGGCGAATTCCTTTTTCATCCGCAATATTATCCAAAAACTTATAATAGGTCAAAATCATGGCAACAGCAGAAGGGTAATCAAATACCGCGTTTTGTTCCGCCTTGCAATACATGCATTTTTTCAAAGGGTTTGCCTTGCATTTTTTGGTTTCCAAACCGTTAAAATGTTTCGAAAGAGAGACGCAGAGGAGAGCCAAAAACTGAACATCATAACTGAGTGCCAATCGGGCCAACGGGCCATACAGCTCACCTTGCCGCCGGCAAAGGGTACAATAAACCGCTTTATATACATCGTATTCACAAAATCGCAGTTGCGGTTTATATGCCCTTACAAACCCAAACAAGCCGACTCCCCCTTTCTAACCGTTTTTTATTTTACAACCAAAAACTTATAAATTGATTAACAATATATGAATTTTACAGCAGGGGTTTTAAAAACATACCGGTATAAGAATCCGGACAGGCGGCCACCTGTTCCGGTGTGCCTTTTGCCACAATCTGACCGCCGCGGAAGCCGCCCTCCGGGCCGAGGTCAATAATATAATCAGCGGTTTTCATGACGTCGAGATTATGCTCAATCACAACCACCGTATTGCCGGAATCTACAATGCGTTGCAGCACCTCAATCAAACGGTGTACATCGGCGGTGTGCAAACCGGTGGTTGGCTCATCCAAAATATACAGGGTTTTTCCGGTCGGACGGCGGGAAAGCTCAGTTGCCAGCTTTACGCGTTGTGCTTCGCCGCCCGAAAGGGTGGTAGAACTTTGACCGATTTTGATATAACCAAGGCCGACATCATAAAGCGTTTGCAGTTTGCGTTTGATTTTGGGGATACTCTCAAAAAAGTATAACCCTTCCTCTACCGTCATTTCCAGAACTTCATAAATGTTTTTGTCTTTATATTTGATTTCTAAGGTTTCTCTATTGTACCGCGTACCGCCGCAAACTTCACAAGGCACATAAATATCGGGCAGAAAATGCATTTCGATTTTTAAAATACCGTCGCCCTGGCAGGCCTCACAGCGACCGCCTTTTACATTAAAGGAAAAACGGCCGGCAGAATAACCATGCGCTTTCGCGTCCCTTGTGGCGGCAAAAAGTTCACGGATATCATTAAACACACCGGTATAGGTTGCCGGATTCGAGCGCGGTGTACGGCCAATCGGCGCCTGGTCAATATCGATTACCTTGTCCAAGTTTTCCAAGCCCAGCATACCCTTATGCTTGCCGGCAATACGCTTTGCGCCGTTTAGTTCGGTCGCAAGGCGCTGGTAAAGAATATCATTCACCAACGAAGATTTACCCGAACCGGAAACACCGGTAACCGCCACAAAGCAACCCAACGGAATGCGGACATCAATATTTTTCAGGTTGTTTTCTGCCGCGCCTTGTACGGTTAAAAACTTACCGTTACCCTTGCGGCGAACCGAAGGTACCGGAATCTTACGCCGACCGGTTAAATAATCGGCCGTAATGGAAGCTGTGTTCTGCTCAATTTCTTTTAATGTGCCGGCACAGACCACTTCTCCGCCATGCACACCGGCACCCGGCCCGATATCCACAATATAATCGGCGGCGCGCATCGTATCCTCGTCATGCTCAACCACAATCAGGGTGTTACCCAAATCGCGCAAACGGCGCAGGGTGTCGAGCAGCTTTTGATTGTCACGCTGGTGCAGACCGATACTCGGTTCATCTAAAATATAAAGCACACCCATTAGCGAAGAACCAATTTGTGTGGCCAAGCGGATGCGCTGACTTTCACCGCCCGAAAGCGTACCGGAACTACGGGAAAGGGAGAGATAATCCAGACCGACACTCTGCAAAAAGGTCAGCCGCTCCTTAATTTCTTTCACAATTCCCTTTGCGATTTCAGCCTCTCGTGCGGGAAGTTGGAGTTTTGAAAAGAATTCCAGCTCATCATTTACCGAAAGGTCGCAAAGTTCTTTGATGTTGTGCTCTCCCACCGTTACGTTCAACGACTCCGGCTTCAAGCGTGCTCCCTTACAGTCCGGACAGGGACATTCGGTCATGCAGGCCTCAATTTCGGTACGGGCAAAATCACTGGTGGTTTCTTTATAACGGCGTTCAAGGTTCACAACGACACCCTCAAACGCGGTTTTATATAAACCGCCGCCCCAATCTGCACTACGGTGAAATGTGAGAACCTCGCCATCGGTACCGTAAAGCAAGGCCCTTTGTCCCGCTTCGGGAATGTCTTTAAAGGGTGTATTCATGGTAAATCCGTAATGTGCGGCCAATCCTTCAAAATACATCTGGGCAATCGAATTACCCTTACCGTTCCAGCCAACCATGCTCCAACCGCTGCCTTTGATACAACCCTCGGCCAAAGATTTGGTTTTGTCCGGCACAATCAGTTCCGGATTGATTTTCATAAACATTCCCAAGCCCGAACAGGTCGGACAGGCACCGAAAGGATTGTTAAAGGAAAACATACGCGGTGTTAAATCCGGCATACTGAAACTGTGTTCCGGGCAGGCATAATTTTCCGAGAACATCATATCCTCTGTACCGTTATCCACCAAAATCAACCCACCCGAAAGCTTTGCAGTCGTTTCAATGCTATCGGCGAGGCGGCCGGCAATTCCCTCGCGAATCGCCAAACGGTCGACAACCACCTCAACGGTATGTTTTTTGTTTTTGTCCATAGGAATAGTTTCAGACAAATCATAAATATTGCCGTCAACCCGAACACGAACAAAGCCGCTTTTACGCGCAGCATCCAATTCCTTTTTGTGTTCCCCCTTACGGCCGCGAACCACCGGTGCCAGCATCTGGATTCGCGTTCCCTCCGGCAATTCCATGATTTTATCAACAATTTGGTCGACCGATTGATGCCGAATTTCCCGATGGCAAATCGGGCAATGCGGAATACCCACTCTGGCATAGAGCAGGCGGATATAATCATAAATTTCGGTTACGGTACCCACGGTAGAGCGCGGATTTTTTGAAGTGGTTTTCTGGTCAATAGAGATGGCGGGCGAAAGGCCCTCTATGCTTTCCACATTCGGTTTTTCCATCTGACCGAGAAACATACGCGCATAAGAGGAAAGTGATTCCACATAGCGGCGCTGTCCTTCGGCATAGAGCGTATCAAAAGCCAAAGAGGATTTGCCCGAGCCGGAAAGGCCGGTGAAGACCACCAGCTTATCCCGCGGAATTTCCAAATTGATATTTTTTAAATTGTGTACCTTTGCACCCTTTATAACAATTTTATCCCGTTGCATTGTTTCCCCTATTTCCCTGCTTTTATTTTTTGTATACGGTCACGCAGATAGGCCGCGTGCTCAAATTCCAGCATCTTAGCGGCTTCTCGCATCTCGGCTGTAAGACGAGCAATCAGTTTTTCTCGCTCGTTCTTGCTCATTTGCTTGTACGGCTTGTCCTTTTGCTTATCCTTTGGCGTCAATTCAATAATTTCATGTACATCCTTGACAATAGTTTTCGGTACAATACCGTGCTCAGCATTGTATTGCATTTGCTTGCCGCGGCGGCGCTCGGTTTCCAGAATGGCGCGTTCCATGGAAGGCGTTACGCTGTCTGCATACATGATAACCTGTCCGCCGGCATTACGTGCGGCGCGGCCTATCGTTTGAATCAGTGAGGTTTCGCTGCGCAAGAAGCCTTCCTTGTCTGCATCGAGAATGGCAACCAATGAAACCTCCGGAATATCCAAACCCTCGCGCAAAAGATTGATACCCACCAAAATATCAAAATTGCCCAGCCGCAAATCACGCAGAATTTCCATGCGTTCAATGGTATCAATATCAAAGTGCATATAGCGCACCTTTAAATCTAAGTTTTCCAGATAATCGGTTAAATCCTCGGCCATTTTTTTGGTAAGTGTCGTAACAAGAACCCGTTCTTTCCGCTCAATCCGCAAATGAATCTCCGATACCAAATCATCAATTTGGCCTTCGGTCGGTTTGACGATGACCTGCGGGTCCAAAAGCCCTGTGGGGCGAATCACCTGTTCAACAATCTGCGCGGATTTTTCCTTTTCAAATTCTCCCGGCGTTGCCGAAACAAAGACCACTTGATGAATTTTACTATAATATTCGTCAAAATTCAACGGTCGGTTATCATAAGCCGAGGGTAAGCGAAAACCGTAATCAATCAAATTCTGTTTGCGCGCACGGTCTCCACCGTACATGCCGCGTACCTGCGGAAGTGTAACATGAGATTCGTCGACAAACAAAAGAAAGTCATCCGGAAAATAATCGAGAAGCGTAAAAGGCACACTCCCTTTTGGGCGGCGCGACAAAACGCGCGAATAGTTTTCCACACCTTTACAGGTGCCGATTTCGCGAAGCATTTCTATATCATACTCGGTGCGTTGCCGAATACGCTGTGCTTCAATGAGTTGCCCTTTTTCGGTGAAAAAGCGAACCCGTTCCTCCATCTCCTCGCGCAATTCTTCCAACGCTTCCTCTTTTTTATCGTCCGGCACGATATAATGTGACGCCGGATAAATCGCAATGTGAGCTAACCGTTCCTTTACCTCGCCGGTCAGAGGGGTGATAGTGCTGATTCGGTCGATTTCATCATCAAAAAATTCGACACGAATTGCATTTTCACCGGAATAGGCCGGAAAAATCTCAACAATATCCCCACGCACGCGGAATTTATTGCGCACAAAATTGACATCGTTTCGCTCATACTGTAACTGCACCAATTTCGACAGCAATTCTTCCCGCGTCTTGGTCATTCCCTCACGCAATGAAATGACCATATTACGATAATCAATTGGATTTCCCAAACTGTAAATACAGGAAACGCTGGCAACAATGATAACATCTTGCCGCTCGGATAGAGAACAGGTCGCCGAATGGCGCAGCTTATCAATTTCATCGTTGATGGCCGAATCCTTTTCAATATAGGTGTCTGTACCGGGAATGTAAGCCTCAGGCTGATAATAATCATAATAGGAAACAAAATATTCCACCGCATTTTCAGGGAAAAATTCGCGAAACTCCGAACACAGCTGTGCGGCAAGTGTTTTGTTGTGTGCCAAAACCAAGGTCGGCTTGTTTATTTGTGCAATCACATTTGCCATCGTAAAGGTCTTGCCCGAGCCGGTAACACCCAACAAGCTCTGCTCTTTGCACCCATTTTTTAATCCGTCAACCAGTTTCTCAATTGCTTGTGGCTGGTCGCCGGTCGGCTTATACTTCGATACAAGTTTGAAATCCAATTTATATCACCCCACTTTATATTAGATTTTACCACAAATACCTTCATAATAAAAGATGCAAACAAAAAAATGTTTGCATCTTTTTAAAGTGTCACTATACGGTCATCGGAGAAACCGATGTCCTTTGCTTTTTTATACCACCTTGAAAACCCAAAACCGAGTGTATCCACACAGTGGCTGTCGCTGTTTATGATAACGTTAGCTCCGTGTTCACATAAGTAACGCAGTATCGCATCCGACGGATAAGGTCTGTCGGTATAACCGCGGGTGATGGCCCCGGAGTTGATTTCAAACGGTTTGCCGGTCTGCAACAGCCGATTTGCGGCCGCCTTCCAGGCCGCAACATAACGCGGATGGTTCTCATCAAACAAAGTGAAATCCTGATTAAACTTGGTTATCAGGTCAAAATGGCCGATAATATCAAGATTTTTCATATCTGCCACGCGCGCAACACTTTCAAAATACGCTTCCGCCAACGAATAAAAATCACCGAAAAAGTATTTTTTGACCGCGCTGCAAAGGACGTCTTTATCCTCATCTACCGCAATATAACCATCATGAGTTTTCACATAGTGTACCGAACCGATGACATAATCAAATCCATCGGTAGGCTCGGACGAAAAAAGGTCTTGCTCGATACCGCAGCGTATATTCAGTTTGCCTCTATACCTCTCTTTAAGTTCGGCTATCGTATTTTTATACTCTAAAATACGTTCCTTTGGAATACAATATCTGTCGTCAAAATCGGTATAGGAATGCGCCGAAAAGCCGAGTTCAACCATTCCGAGATTGGCGGCAGCCTCAGCCATTTCAGCAGGGGTATTCTTTCCGTCACAAAAGGTGGTATGGACGTGGTAGTCGGTCAACCTCATTTTGTCATTTTCTCCTGTTTTATCTTGTGGTCAATGACATGACGTGAGGCAAGCTCATGGTGAATATCTTCAAGTGAAATGCCCATTTCGACCATCATTACCATTATGTGATAAGCGAGGTCGGAAACCTCGTAAATCGTTTCGTTTTTATCGTCAGCCTTTGCGGCGATAATAACCTCGGTCGATTCCTCACCGACCTTTTTCAAAATCTTATCGATTCCCTTTTCAAAAAGATATGTTGTATAGGAGCCCTCTTTTTTATCGGTCTTGCGGCCTTCAATAAGATGCATAAGTGCACCGAGAGAAAACTCGCTCCGCTCCTTGCTCTGATAAACCGGATTGTGGAAACAGGAAAATGTGCCCTTATGGCAGGCCGGGCCATCCGGCTCGACCACGACGGTAAGGGCATCCATATCGCAATCGGCAGTTATGGATACAATGTGCTGATAGTTCCCGCTGGTTTCACCTTTGAGCCAGAGCTCGTTACGGGAGCGACTGAAAAAGCAGGTAAGACCTTTTTCCATTGATATTTTAAGACTTTCCTTATTCATATATGCAAGAGTGAGCACCTGTTTTGTAACCGAGTCGACAACAATAGCAGGAATCAAGCCCTTTTCATCAAATTTAAGCTCGTCAATATTCAACATCTTTTTACTCCTTTATTTCACAATACGCATCGGTATGCCCTCGGCTGCAAGGGTGTTTTTAAGGTCATTTATTTTTATCTCCCCGAAATGGAAAACCGAGGCAGCAAGGCCGGCATCAACCTTTGGAAGTGCCTTAAAGAGGTTTACAAAATCCTGTGTACAGCCGGCACCGCCCGATGCAATTACCGGCACGGAAACTGCATCGCAAACGGCCGAAAGCATCTCGATATCAAATCCGTTTTTAACACCGTCGGTATCTATGGAGTTGACAACGACCTCGCCTGCACCGGAGGCGACACAGCGCTTTATCCACTCGATGGCTTCCATTCCGGTATTTTCCCTGCCGCCCTTTGAAAAGACGCGGAAAACGCCGTCAACACGCTTTATGTCCACCGAAAGCACAACGCACTGGTCACCATAACGCTTGGCGGCATCATACACAAGTTTTGGATCGCGTATAGCGCCAGAGTTTACACTCACTTTATCGGCCCCGCATTTCAGCACGCGGTCAAAATCGTCAAGCGTATTGATACCGCCGCCGACGGTAAGGGGGATGAAAATGGTTTTTGCAACCTCACACAAAATATCTGTAAAAAGCCGCCGCCCCTCTGCGGATGCGGTTATATCATAAAAAACCAACTCATCTGCGCCGCTATTGCTATAATATGACGCAAGTTCTACCGGAGAGGATACATCGTTAAGGCCTTGGAAATTTACACCTTTTACTACCCTGCCGTTTTTCACATCAAGACACGGAATTATACGTTTCGTTATCATTTTGCCACCTCAACCGCTTCTGCGACCGAAACAGCGCCGGTATAATATGCCTTTCCGACAATAGCACCGTAGAGTTCAAGCGCGCGAAGACGCTGAATATCCTCTATCGACGATACGCCGCCCGATGCTATGATGTTCATTCCAAATCGGTCTTTTAGTTCTTTATAAAGCTCGTGATTTGTACCCAGCATCGCACCGTCCTTTGAAATGTCTGTGCAAATGATTGTACTGACACCGAGTGATTGTAATTTTTCACAAAAGTCAAATGCGGTGAGAGAAGATTTTTCGGTCCAGCCCTTGACAGCGACGAAGCCGTCCTTAATATCTACACCGACAGCAATCTTCGCCCCGTGCTTTTTTACACTTTCGGTCAAAAAATCCTCGTCGGTGACGGCGGCAGTACCCAAAATCACGCGATCGATGCCTGCTTGGATATAACGGTCGACCACCGCAAGGTTGCGCACCCCTCCCCCGACCTCACAAAAAAGCCCGGAAGTTTCCTTGATGCGACAAACGGTTTCAAAATTAGGAGTTTGGCCGTTTTTAGCACCTTCAAGGTCAACAATATGAATCCACTTGGCACCGCTGTCCGCGAAATCGCGCGCGATTTCACAGGGGTTATCACTGTAAACCGTCATCTGTGCATAGTCGCCCTTGTAAAGACGCACAGCCTTGCCGTCATATAAATCAATTGCCGGAAAAATGAGCATTTTAAACCTCGTTCTCGCAAAATGCGCGTAAAATATTCAGTCCCACTGTGCCGCTTTTTTCGGGGTGGAACTGGCATCCGCAAACATTGCCGCACTGAACCGCAGCGGTTAGCGGTACGCCGTACTCGGCGGTAGCGATGACATAGTCATCACATTCCGTCGCATAATAGGAATGGACAAAATAAACGCAATCTCCTTCGCTTATGTAACGGAAAAGGGAGGAATTTTTTCCGCCAAAAGAAAGCGCGTTCCAGCCAATGTGGGGAATTTTCAGGTCAGCAGGAACCACATCGGCAATGGGACGCACACTGCCCGGTATAAGACCGAGGCCGTCATGCGCACCGTATTCATAACTCTTTTCAAAAAGCATCTGCATACCCAGACAAATACCCATAATCGGCTTACCCTCAGCCGCAAGCTTTTTTAAGAGGATATCCAATCCGAGAGCACGCAGCTTATTTGCCGCATCCTCAAACGCACCGACACCCGGTAAAAATATCTTATCTGCTGTACGAAGCATCTCGGCGTCGCTTGTGACGACCGATTCTACGCCGATGGTATCCAGAGAGCTTTTGAGTGAAAAAAGATTGCCCACACCGTAATCAACGATTGCAACCATTATAAAACTCCCTTAGTAGACGGAATTTCATTAACGCAGGTTGCATCCACCATGGCAGCGCTACGCAAACTGCGTGCGACCGATTTGAAAATTCCCTCAATGATATGATGAGAATTTTCCCCTGCCAGCTCCTTTATGTGGAGAGTGCAATCGGCATTACGCACAAAAGCAAGCCAAAATTCCTTTACAAGCTCGGTATCAAAGTCTCCCACCTTTTGGGACGGAATGGGTGCATCAAAAGCAAGAAAACTTCTTCCGGAAAGGTCGATGGCAGAAAGAACCAATGCTTCGTCCATCGGCAATATCATATTACCGTAACGGTTGATGCCCTTCTTATCTCCAACAGCTGTCTTGAATGCATCACCGAGACAAATGCCGATATCCTCGGCCGTGTGATGATAATCAACCTGTGTATCTCCCTTACAGGAAAGGTACAAATCAAAACGCCCGTGCTTTGCAAAAAGCGTCAGCATGTGGTCAAGAAAGCCGCAACCGCTGTCTACTGTGGAATTCCCCTTTCCGTCAAGTTCCAGTTTCAACACGATATCGGTTTCTGCTGTTTTTCTTGTGATTTCTGCATTTCTCATCTATTTGTCCTCCAATATTTCTTTAATGGCGGCAATCAGCGATTGCATTTGGTCTAACCTACCAACCGTTATGCGATTATACTGCACAATTGACGGTTTGTCAAAGTGGCGCACTAAAATTCCGCGCTTTTTGAGTTCAAGATAAAGCTTTGTGCCGTCAATATCCGGGTGCTTTGCAAAAATAAAGTTGGCACGCGAATCGGTATATTCAAAGCCGAGTTTACTGAGTTCGCGTTCTGTATACGCCCGGTTTTGGATTATGGTGCGGCAGTTAGCGCGTGTATAGGCTTCATCACAGAGGACGCCTATTCCCGCCGCACAAGTCATACGGTTCACATTATAGGGGTTGGTTGAATACTTGATGGTATTAAGGTCACGTATAAGTTCTTTGCAAGCAATTCCGAAGCCGAGACGGGCACCTGCCATGGAACGGGATTTTGAAAATGTTCCGGTGACCAACAAATTGTCATACTTGTGAATAAGTGGTATACAGGATTCTGCACCGAAATCAACATAAGCTTCGTCTATGACAATGATATTGTCCGGATTAGAGGCGATGATTTTTTCAAGCTCATCACGAGAAAGCGCGATTCCCGTCGGGGCGTTAGGATTTGCCAAAAAAATCGTTTTACCCACACCGATATAATCGTTTATGTCAACCGTAAAATCATCACGCAGAGGAATTTCCGTATACGGTACACGGTTTATATCGGCAAACACAGTATAAAATCCATAAGTAATATCCGGGAACACTGCGGGATGTACATCATCACAAAAGGCCATAAAGGCAAAGTTGAGTACCTCGTCTGAGCCATTTGTGGCAATGACCTCATCACATGAAACCCCGTAGGTTTCGGCGAGTTTTTCACAAAGGGCACGGCTTTCGGGGTCGGAATACAGTTGCAGCATTCCGGTCGCCTTTGCCGCCTCAGCCACAGCCTTTTTGGACGCAGGAAAGGGTGACTCATTTGTATTCAGCTTTATATATTTCATTTCCTTCGGCTGCTCGCCTGGGGTATAGGGTATCAGTTCCTTATATTTCGGGCTGAAAAATCTGCTCATAATTCATCCTCAATACGGATAACAGCGCTCTTCGCGTGGGCCGTAAGTCCTTCTTTTTCCGCAAAGTAGGCCACATCCTCAGCAACGCGTTTGAGCGCGTCAGCGGTGTAATATGTATATTGGGTTTTCTTTACAAAATCATCTACCGAAAGCGGACTTGAAAAACGCGCGGTGCCGCTTGTCGGAAGAGTGTGATTAGGTCCTGCGAAATAATCACCAAGGGCTTCGGGACAGTTGCGACCCATAAATATCGAGCCGGCATGACGAATACCGTCAAGATAATCAAAGGGATTGTCCACACAAAGTTCAAGATGCTCCGGTGCAATTTCGTTGGCGATTTCAATCACGGCACGCAAATCCTCGGCGACGATGATTTTTCCGTTGACATCAATGGACTCACGTGCTATATCAGCACGTTCGAGCAACGGAATCTGACGCTCAATCTCCGCGCTTACGGCATTTGCAAGCTCCATACTATCGGTAACAAGTACCGCACTCGCCATTCTGTCATGCTCAGCCTGCGAAAGCAAATCTGCGGCTATATGTTTGGGGTTGGAAGGTGCATCGGCAACGACCAATATCTCACTCGGACCGGCAATCATATCGATGGAGGTCACACCATAGACCTGTTTTTTTGCCTCTGCTACAAATGCATTTCCCGGACCTACGATTTTATCGACCTTTGGAACACTTTCGGTTCCGTAAGCCAAAGCGGCAATAGCCTGTGCGCCGCCGAGTTTGAATATTTTATCGACGCCTGCTATGCTTGCCGCGGCAAGAATGACCGGGTTGACCTTTCCGTCCTTGCCTGGTGGTGTTACCATGACGATTTCCTTACAACCGGCAATCTTTGCAGGGATGGAATCCATAAGCACGGTAGAAGGATACGCTGCCGTACCGCCGGGCACATAAAGACCAGCGCGGTCTACGGGAATTACCTTTTGACCAATCACTATACCGTCCTCGTCATTGATTATAAAGCTGTTGCGAAGCTGTTTTTCGTGGAATTTGCGGATATTTGCCGCGGCACGGGTGAGCACCTCCAAAAATTTCGGTTCAACCGCCGCAACCGCATCTTGGATTTCCTCAGGCGTAACAAGAAGACTTGAAAGCACAGCACCGTCGAACTTCTCACAATATTTATAAAGTGCGCTATCACCGTTTTTTCTTACATCATCAATGATATCAGCAACGATATCCGCAACATTCACCTTGGGCTCAGTACGCGCAAAAATTTCGCTATTTGCAACCTCGCCGTATTTATAGAGCTTTATCATTTTGCTGCCTCCGTCTGCTTTGCAATCTCTGTGGTTATTTTTTCGATAAGTTCCCCTTTAAACTTAAAAGCGGCCTTATTTGATATAAGCCTTGCGCTGATATCGACTATCGTTTCAAACACTTCAAGATTGTTTTCTTTTAAAGTGGTACCGGTCTCGACAATATCTACTATGACATCCGACAAGTCAAGTATCGGTGCGATTTCTATCGAGCCATTAAGATGAATAATATCAATGTCGCGGCCTTTGGATGCGTAATAATCCTTTGCGATTTTTGTGAATTTTGTCGCAACACGCAGGGTGGTCTGCGGATTGTCACGAAAATCCTTCTTTGCAGCAACTGCCATTCGGCATTTACCGATCGCAAGGTCCAGTAGTTCATAAACATCAGGTGCATATTCAAGCAGAATATCTTTTCCGGCCACACCGATATCGGCCGCACCGCGTTCAACATAGATGGCAACGTCAGAGGGCTTTACCCAAAAATAACGGACACCGACCGCCTCATTTTCAAAAATAAGCTTACGGCTTTCCTCCTCGATTTCAGGACAAGGAAAACCGGCTTTTTTAAACATAGCATAAACCTTTTCGCCAAGGCGTCCTTTGGGAAGGGCCACATTAAGCATTGTTTTCAAGACGTTCTACCCCTTCCCCATTAAATTTATATATCTCACAGAAACGCAGCTTTTTCGGGATGGTGCGCTGTACCATTACGGTTTTTCCGTCGCGGCCGAGCTGACCGACAGCGACAGACAGTCCTGACAGGTCACACCCGTCATCATAAAGCAGAAGAACATCAAAATCAAAGCTACGGTCATCACGTGTCATCCGTTCGAGCAGGTCAAGGTATACCGCAAAGCCTACGGCACCTGATTTTCTGCCCATCTTCTTCATCAGTTTATCATACTGACCGCCCGAAAGCACACCCGATGGAACACCGTTCAAAAAGCCTTTAAAGACGATGCCGTTATAATAATTCATATCATGCATTACCGAGAAATCGATATGAACCATATCCCCCAAGCCGGCACCATCAAGTGCCTCCATAACGCGGGAAAGCTGTTCTACTGCGGGAGAATTATTGCCAAAAAGTATACGTAACTGCGGCAAAACCTTATTGGCAGAACCGTACATGGAAAGAAGCGCTTTTAACCGGGCAAAAGCTTGTTCATCTGCGCCGAAACGGTCACACAGCGCGGCTATCTCATGCAGATTCTTCTCCCCTATGCATTTTAAAATATTTTGACGACACGCGTCCGGTACACCCAAAGCATCGACCGCGTCGGACACGATATCCAGATTGGACAGGTCAAGAACGCAGTCCGATGAGATGCTTTTAAGGCTTTTGGCAGCAAGCATCAGCACCTCATAAAGACAGTAATCATCAATATTTCCAATGCATTCAAGGCCCACCTGCATTATCTCTTTAAAGGACTGTGCGCCTTTTGATACACGGTAAACATTTTCGTTATAATAAACTTTTTCAACTGAACCTATATTGTCGGCACTGTTTTTAATTATCGACAGGGTTACGTCGGGTTTAAGCGCCATAAGCCTTCCGTTTGTATCGGTGAAGGTGATGATGCTGTCCGAAATAAGAAAATCCTTGTTGCGAACATAAAGGTCATATTCTTCGAATTTGCTCATTTTGTACTGCGAATAGCCATTAGCGCTATAAAGGGAACGAAGAGCAAAAACCGCTTTTTCTTCATTTTTAAGGGTTATAAATTTATCCTTCATTCTAATCCTCCGAGGATGGCATTTTATTGATAGCCATATCGTAACCGCCTGTTCCGTAGGACAGGCATTTATTAACGCGGCTGATTGTCGCTGTACTGACTCCGGTAGCAGAAGATATTTCCAAGTAACTTTTCCCCTCTTTTAAAAGCATTGCTACTTCCAAACGTTGGGACATATCCTGAATTTCCTTAACGGTACACAGGTCTTCAAAAAAGCGATAGCATTCCTCTATCGAGCCAAGCCGCAATATTGTACCGAAAAGTCTGTCGGTCGATGAATTTTTAAGATTCAGCATAGGGCAGTATCCTCACTTTTTCAAATTACTTTACTATGATAGCACACTGCTATGATAAAGTCAATACTATTTTACAAAAAGAATCTGCCGAAGGTGTACAATACACCCTCGGCAATGATTATCTTACTGCTATGCACTCAATTTCAACCTTTGCACCCTTTGGAATGGCTGCAACTTGAACACAGCTGCGTGCCGGGAAAGGTGCGGCAAAAAAGCTCTCATACACCTTATTCATCGCGGCAAAATCTGATAGGTCGGCAAGAAACACCGATGTTTTGATTACATTTGCCATTGTCAGTCCGGCGGCAGCAAGAATGTTTTTTACATTGTTCAGTGACTGTTCTGTCTGCTCCTCAATGGTCTCGGCCATTGTACCCGTTGCGGGGTTGACGGGTATCTGACCCGAAACAAAAACGATGTTTCCCGCGTCCAGTCCCTGTGAATAGGGACCGATTGCTGCGGGGGATTTATCTGTTGCGATTACTTTCATAATTTTCTCCTTTATTCAACGATATTAAATCCGGCATTTTTAAGCGCACGCTTGATTTCTTCAATTTGTTCAAAATCGCGCGTTTCCATACCGATTTTTAAAAAGCAGCTTGAAATCGGCATATTGGCATCGGAACGCTCATGATAAACACTGATAACATTACCGCCGCACTTCGAGATAATCGTGCTGACACCAAGAAGCTGCCCCGGTTTATCTTCAAGTGCAATTTGCAGGGTTGTTTTTCTTCCGGTAGAGACAAGGCCGCGTGTTATGACGCGCGAGAGTATGTTTACATCAATGTTACCGCCCGAAACAACGCAAACTACTTTTTTGCCTTTAATCGGCAGTTTACCGGACAGTGCCGCAGCGACACTGACTGCACCTGCACCCTCGGCAATGAGCTTCTGTTTTTCAATGAGGGTGAGTATTGCCGTTGCGATTTCGTCCTCACTGACGGTTACGATTTCATCAACATATTGTTCTATCATTTTGAAGGTGTTGCTACCCGGATGTTTAACTGCAATACCGTCGGCAAAGGTTGATACGCTATCCAGCGTTATGGGTTCCCCAGCAATTCGACTTTCAAGCATTCCCGCGGCCTTTTCGGCCTGAACACCGTAAACCTTGATATCGGGACGAAGCTGTTTTATAACATAGGCAACTCCCGAGATAAGGCCGCCTCCACCGATGGGAACGACAACCGCATCGATATCGTGGATTTGTTCGAGGATTTCAAGTCCTATGGTGCCTTGCCCTGCGATAACCTCATCGTCATCAAAGGGATGGATAAAGGTAGCCCCGGTCTCATGTTGAAGACGCTCCGCCTCATTGGAGGCATCGTCATAGGTTCCTGGAACAAGTCTTACCTCGGCACCGAGAGCTTTTGTTGCCTCCACCTTACTGATGGGAGCGCCGTCAGGCATGCAGACAACGCTTTTAATTCCCATACGGGATGCGGCAAGTGCTACGCCCTGTGCATGGTTTCCGGCACTGCAAGCAATAATACCCGCAGCCTTTTGCTCGTCGCTCAGCTTGCTGATTTTATAATATGCTCCGCGCAGTTTAAAACTGCCGGTAACCTGCAAATTTTCGGTTTTAAGATAAAGCTTTGCATCATTTGACAGGTTTTTTGAATAGATAAGGTCTGTTGTTCTTGCGACTTCCTTCAAAGCGAAGGCAGCCTGATAAACCATGTCGAGTGTTACCATTATTTAACCTCTTTTTATTCTGGATTTTACATGCCTGCAAGGTAGTTTACAAACTGCCGTGCGGTTCGGCCTGATACGCCGCCGTGGCGCATTTCCCACTTATTGGCCTCACGACGAAGGGTTTCTTCATCGACGTCTATTCCCTCACGGTCGGCAAGGACACGCACAATATTGTAAAACGCTTCTCTGTCGGGTGTGGAATAGTTTATGAGTACGCCGAAACGCGCAGAGAGAGATAATTTTTCCTCCATGGTGTCGGAACGGTGTATCTCACCGTTATACTCCATATCGTTGCGGTCGTTCCAGGTTTCTTTTATCAAATGGCGACGGTTTGAGGTTGCATAGATGAGAATATTATCCGGCTTGGTTTCAACACCGCCCTCGATGACCGCTTTTAAAAATTTGTATTCTATTTCATGCTCTTCAAAGGAAAGGTCGTCAATGTAGATTATGAAACGGTAATTTCGGTTTTTAATCTGCGAAATAACGGTTGAAAGCTCACCAAACTGATGCTTGTATATTTCAATCATACGCAAGCCCCGGTCGTAAAACTCATTGAGCACAGCCTTGATGCTTGAAGACTTACCGGTTCCGCTATCGCCATAGAGCAACGCATTGTTAGCAGGCTTGCCTTCTACGAAAGCAAGAGTATTGTCGATCAGTTGCTTTTTTTGAACCTCATACCCAACAAGGTCGCAAAGGCGGATCGTATCGGCATTATTTATCGGACAAAATGCAATGCCCTCAGCAGTGCTTTTTATCCGGAATGCTCGGTTGAGACCGAACATTCCCACACCGTAATCCCGATAGTGTTCCGTAAGGAGGCTGAAAACTTCTTCCTCATCGGGCGCGGCAGCAATTTTTGCACTTAGTGTACGAACCTTTTCACTCACATTTTTATTGTAAAGGCGCTCCCTTTTTGCAATGGCCTTATAATCGGTTATGACCGAGAAGCAGTCGATTCCCAGAGCCTGCTCAATGGGAGAAAAATTAAATGCAAAAAGTTTTTTGAAAATTTTAAAATCCGCCTTGGCAAGACGGTTTACAGAACCTCCCTCGGTCGAACCGTTACCCTCACAGGTGAGGGTGAAAGAGTTCTCGTTTGTAATAAGCAAAAATGTAAGATAATTCTGCCACAGATTGGTATCAAAGCCGTACTGTGTTGAAAGGTCAAGCAGACGCTTGATTTGAACATAAATCTTATGCGTAAGGGTATCCTTATCCTCACTTTTTTTATCCCATGCCTCAAAAATACGACATAACTCTGCGATTATGCTGTCCTGGCCGAGGTCACTATACAGCAACAGCTTTGAAACCTCTTTGTACATAAACAACTTCCTATTCTACGGTTACTCGCCAGCCGAAGGGATCCTCGACTGCGCCGGTCTGAATTCCGGTAACGGTATCGTAAAGTTTTTGGCTCAGTGCCCCGATGGTGCCGTCACCAATCTGCATTACATCATCCTTGTAACGCAGCTTGCCAACCGGAGAAATGACAGCGGCTGTACCGGTACCAAAGACCTCTTCAAGCGTGCCGTTTTTCTGCGCCGCGATAAGTTCGTCAACCGAAATTTTTCTCTCTTCCACAGAGATTCCCCAAGCTTTACAAAGCTGCAATACCGAATTGCGGGTGATGCCGGGAAGAATACTGCCGTTGAGCATCGGTGTTACAACGGTTCCGTTGATTTTGAAGAAGATGTTCATTGCGCCTACTTCTTCAATATATTTACGTTCCACACCGTCCAACCAGAGGACTTGGGAATAACCGGCATCATGCGCCTTTACCTGCGCGGCAAGGCTTGCAGCGTAGTTGCCGCCGGTTTTGGCATAGCCCATACCACCGCGAACCGCACGAACATAATCATCCTCTATCCAGATACCTACCGGTTCAAGACCGCTGGCATAATATGCTCCACTGGGTGATAAGATGATGATAAACTTATAAGTTTTTGAGGGGGCAACACCGAGGAAAGCATCGGTCGCAATAATGAACGGACGAACATAAAGCGATGTTCCGGGGTCGGTCGGTATCCAATCGGCATCGACAGCGACAACCGTTTTTACCGCCTGGACAAAGTCCTCTTCCGGCAAAAGCGGAATACACAGACGCTCATTTGTAGCGTTGGTGCGCTTTGCATTCATATCGGGACGGAAGAGGTAACTCTTTCCATCGTCACCTCTATATGCTTTAAGACCCTCAAACATTTCCTGACCGTAGTGGAAAACCATTGCGGCGGGAGAAAGACTGAAATTGGCAAAAGGAACAATCCTGGCATCGTGCCAGCCGCGTCCTTCGGTATAATCCATTACAAACATATGGTCGGTAAAGATTTTTCCAAAGCCGAGCGCGCCCTGCGGTTTTTCCTTCGGCGCAGTTGTTTTTGTGATTTTAATATCCAGCATTTTCATCACTCCAATACATTAAAGTCTGCTTATGATTTCCTTTGTTATTTCTGTACAGGAAAGGGCTTTGCCCTCGCCAACTAAAATATCAGCGGTACGCAATCCGTCTTCCAGCGCGGTATTAACGGCATTTTCTATCGCATCTGCCTCAACCGAAAGACCGAAGGAATACCGCAGCATCATGGCTGCCGAAAGGATGGTTGCTATGGGGTTTGCCTTATTCTGACCGGCAATATCGGGCGCAGAGCCGTGAATCGGCTCATAAAGTCCACACTTACCCTCACCGAGGGAAGCAGACGGAAGAAGTCCTATTGAGCCGGTAATTTGAGATGCCTCATCAGAAAGAATATCCCCGAACATATTTGAAGTCACGACAACATCAAATTTTGACGGGTCACGAACGAGCTGCATTGCGGCGTTATCGACCAGCATATCGGTACAGGTTACATCGGGATACTCCTCCCCTATTCTGTGCACCGTCTCGCGCCACAGACGCGAGGTTTCAAGAACATTTGCCTTGTCAATGCTGACAACATTCTTTCTGCGCTTTCTCGCGGTTTCAAAGGCAACACGCGCAATACGCTCAACCTCCATAACGCTGTAAGCCTCGGTGTCATATGCCTCCTCACCATATTTGCCGGTGCGGCGGCCGCGCTCACCGAAGTAAATTCCGCCGGTAAGTTCACGGACAATAACAAGGTCAAATCCGTTATCAACAATATCGGGACGTAATGTGCAGGCATCTTTAAGCGCCGGATAAATTTTTGCAGGACGCAGATTTGTAAAAAGTCCAAGTGCGGCGCGAAGGCCGAGCAGAGCCTTTTCGGGACGGATATTTCCAGGGAGGGTATCCCATTTGGGTCCTCCGACCGCGCCGAGAAGGACACTGTCACTGCGTTTACAGCCTTCAACGGTTTCCTCGGGAAGCGGTATGCCGTATGCGTCGATCGCAGCACCGCCCGCAAGGTAAGATGTAAAATTAAACTTATGCCCAAAACGGGTTCCGATTTCTTCAAGTACGGCAACGGCGCTGTCAACGATTTCCGGACCGATGCCGTCACCCTTTACAAGTGCTATTTTGAACTCCATCAGTTTTTTCCTCCCGACTGTTTTGCCTTAACATAGGCAAGCAACCCGCCGTTTTCGATAATTCCGTTGATAAAGGCAGGAAAAGCAACCGCCTGCCAGCTTTCGCCGGTGGTTTCGTCAACAATAACACCTGTATTAAAATCCACCGAAACGGTATCGCCGTTCTGTATTTTTTCGGCAGCTTCGGGACATTCGAGTATCGGGAAGCCGATGTTGATTGCATTACGGTAGAAAATGCGGGCAAAGCTGGCTGCAATGACGCAGGATATTCCGCTTGCACGAATCGAAATAGGCGCGTGCTCACGCGAGGAGCCACAGCCGAAATTCGCACCGCCAACCATAATATCTCCAGGTTTTACCTTCTTTACAAAATCCGCATCGATATCCTCCATGCAATGCTTTGCAAGCTCCTCCGGAGAAGGTGCATTGAGGTAACGTGCAGGAATGATAACGTCGGTATCGACATTATCACCGTATTTGAAAACTGCTCCCTTTGCCATTACACTACACCTCCGCTAAATCGTAGGGTGAGGCTACGCAACCGGCAACGGCAGATGCTGCTGCAACCGCCGGGCTTGCAAGAATGACCTCACTCAAGGTATGACCCATACGTCCTACAAAATTTCTGTTTGTTGTGGCTACGGCGCGCTCTCCGGCGCTCATAACACCCATATGGCCTCCAAGACAAGGTCCGCAGGTCGGCGTAGAGACCGCGCAGCCGGCTTTTATAAAGGTTTCAGCCAGACCTTCTATAATGCACTGCATATAAACTTCCTGTGTGGCAGGAATAACGATACAGCGAACGCCGTTTGCAACACGTCTTCCCTTTAATATCTCGGCGGCGGCACGAAGGTCGGAAATGCGACCGTTAGTGCATGAACCGATAACGACCTGGTCAATATGCAGTCCCTTGACCTCATCAACCGTCTTGGTGTTGGAGGGCAGGTGCGGCAAAGAAACTGTGGGTTTTAAGGACGAAAGGTCGATAACGACCTCACGCTCATACTCTGCGTCCTCGTCGGCTTCATAAACCTTTATCGGACGTTTCACGCGGCCGGTTACATATTCCATCGTCTTTTCGTCGACCGGGAAGATGCCGCTCTTGCCGCCGGCTTCAATCGCCATATTTGCAATGGTAAAGCGGTCATCCATAGAAAGTTCTGCAACGCCGGGTCCGGTAAACTCGATTGACTTGTAAAGAGCCCCGTCCACGCCGATTAGACCGATGAGATGGAGGATAACATCCTTACCGCTTACATACTTGGGTAATTTTCCGGTGAGGGTAACCTTGATAGCAGAGGGCACCTTAAACCAGTTCTCCCCCGCTGCCATTCCGGCAGCCATATCGGTCGAACCTACACCGGTGGAAAATGCGCCGAGCGCACCATAAGTGCAGGTGTGCGAATCGGCACCGATGATGCAGTCACCGGGACACACAACACCCTGCTCAGGCAGAAGCGCATGCTCAATTCCTACGGTTCCTACATCATAAAAATGTGTGATATCAAAACGCTTTGCAAACTCCCTTGCGGTGGCGCAAAGCTCTGCGGATTTGATATCCTTACAGGGGGTATAGTGGTCGAGAACGATTGCAATCTTATCCTTATCAAAAACACTCGTAAAGCCTGCTTTATCAAAGACTGAAACAGCAACCGGTGTTGTAACATCATTGCCGAGGACGATATCAAGTTTTGCTTCAATAAGGTCACCCGCCTTGACCGAATCAAGTCCTGCATGGGCTGCAAGAATCTTCTGCGTCATTGTCATTCCCATCGGTTATACCTCCTGTGTTTTATTGTCTGCCGCCATAAGCTTGTTAAGGGCAGTCAGATAAGCGATAATACTGGCTTCGATAATGTCGGTCGAAAGCCCTTTACCCGAGTAGCTTCTGCCACCGGATGAGAGCTTGACCGTTACATCGCCGAGGGTATCCTTACCTTCGGAGATGGAATTGATAGTATAAACATCGAAGGTGTGTTCACCGGGATTGACGATGGTATCAATAGCCTTAAAGGAAGCATCGATAGGACCGTCACCGAGACTTACGCCTTCAATCTTTTCTCCGTCTTTTTTCAAGCACACTGTACTTGTAGAAGTGGTGAAATTGCTTGTATGTACTGCAAACCAATCCAGCGCATAACCAACCTCTGTGGTGTGTTCACTTTTGGTTTTATGCATTACGATAGCCTCTATATCGGCATCGTTGATGGTCTTTTTCTTATCGCAAAGCGCCTTAAACTCCTCAAAGCAGCGAAGCAATTCATCAGCGGTAAGATTGTATCCCATATCTTTAAGATGGCTTTCAAACGCGTGTTTGCCTGAATGCTTGCCGAGGACAATATTGTTGGTGTGGATACCGACAGCCTCGGGCGTAAGAATTTCATAGGTCTGCTTGTTGGCAAGAACGCCGTGCTGGTGTATGCCGGATTCATGCGCAAAGGCATTTTTTCCGACGATAGGTTTGTTGATGGGTGCGCTTTGACCGATGATGTTGTATACCGTCTTACTTGTGCGATAGATTTGGGTTGTGTCAATGCCGGTTGTGACGTTATATACATCCGGACGGGTGCGCATTGCCATTACCACCTCTTCCAGTGCGGTGTTTCCTGCACGCTCGCCCAAGCCGTTTACGGTACATTCAATCTGTCTTGCACCGCCAAGCACGCCGGCAAGCGAGTTGGCAACCGCCATTCCAAGGTCGTTATGGCAATGAACCGAAAACTCTACTGTATCGGCATTATCGACATTTGAAATGAGGTATTCAATAAGGGCGCGCATTTCCGCAGGTGTGGTATATCCCACCGTGTCGGGAATATTGACAACCTTAGCGCCGCATTTTATTGCGGTATCGACCACCTGTGCCAAAAAGGCAGGGTCACTACGGGTGGCATCCTCAGCCGAAAACTCGATATTCGAGCAATATTTCGCGGCGTAGGTAACCATATCCTTGGTTTTTTCAAGGACCTGCTGCGGCGTCATTTTAAGCTTATACTCCATATGCAGCGGACTGGTCGCGATGAACAGATGTATACGCGGGTCAACAGCGACCTTTACTGCCTCCCAAGCGGCGTCTATATCCTTAACGGTAGAGCGCGCAAGGGATGCCACCGTACAATCCTTTATTGTTTTTGCGATGGTGTTGACCGACTCGAAATCGCCCGGCGAGGAGATTGCAAAGCCGGCTTCAATGATATCCACGCGCATCTTTTCAAGGCACTTTGCTACCTCGATTTTCTCGCGCAAATTCATACTGCAACCCGGGGACTGTTCACCGTCTCGCAGAGTGGTATCAAAAATTTTAATCTGGTTCATATCTTAAAACTCCAAACAAATATCAAACTGTGAGAACTGCTCCCTTATCGGCAGAGGACACGAGCTTGGCATAGCGAGCAATGTAGCCGGTATTTATCTTCGGCTCGGGACATACCCAATTTGCTCTGCGTTTTGCAAGTTCATCATCTGATACTTCAACATGGATAGAGAAATTCTTAATGTCGATAGATATCATATCGCCCTCTTCAATAAGTGCGATGTTGCCACCAGCGGCAGCCTCGGGACTGACGTGACCGATAGCGGCGCCGCGTGTGGCACCGGAAAAGCGTCCGTCGGTGATAAGTGCAACACTTTCACCCAGCCCCATTCCGCAGATTGCAGATGTGGGATTCAGCATTTCACGCATACCGGGACCTCCCTTGGGACCCTCATAACGGATGACGACTACGTCGCCCGGGTTTATCTGCTTTCCATAAATGGCGGTTATTGCCTCCTCTTCGGAATTAAACACCCTTGCGGGACCGCGGTGTTGCATCATTTCCTCCGCAACGGCAGACTGCTTAACAACACAGCCGTCAGGTGCAACATTACCCTTTAAAACAGCAATTCCGCCGCTTTGCGAATAGGGGTTATCAATCGGTCTTATGATTGTTTCGTCAAGATTTTTAACCCCTTGAAGATTCTCGGCCATCGTCTTACCCGTTACGGTCATTACATCGAGATTGAGAAGATTTTTCTTTGTAAGCTCCTTCATTACGGCAAAGACGCCGCCTGCACGGTCCAAATCCTCCATAAAGGTGTCACCCGCGGGAGCAAGATGGCAGAGATTCGGGGTGTTGCGGCTGATATCGTTAGACATATCGAGACTTATCTCAACACCGGCCTCATGCGCGATTGCCGGAAGGTGGAGCATCGTATTTGTAGAGCAACCGAGCGCCATATCTACCGTTTCGGCATTGCGCAGCGCCTTTTCGGTCATAATATCACGCGGACGAATATCCCTTTTTATGAGCTCCATAATCTGCATACCTGCCTTTTTTGCAAGGCGGATACGGGCAGAAAGCGGAGCCGGAACGGTTCCGTTTCCGGGAAGTGCCATTCCTATTGCCTCAGACAGACAATTCATAGAGTTAGCGGTATACATACCCGAACAGGAGCCGCAGGACGGGCAGGCATTTTCAACATAATCGTTAACCTCGCACTCGTCCATCGTTCCGGCGTGGTAAGCGCCGACCGCCTCAAACATATGGCTGAGGCATGTGCGTCTGCCGTCTTTCAGATGACCCGCAAGCATAGGGCCGCCGGAACAGAAAATTGTCGGAATATTCAGTCTTGCAGCGGCCATCAGCAGTCCGGGAACATTTTTATCACAGTTTGGAACCATTACAAGGCCGTCAAACTGGTGTGCCGTTACCATTGCCTCGGTCGAGTCGGCGATAAGGTCACGCGTGACCAGAGAGTATTTCATTCCGACATGTCCCATTGCAATACCGTCACAAACGGCAATGGCCGGGAACATTATCGGCGTACCGCCCGCCAGTCTTACACCTGCTTTGACAGCCTCTGTGATTTTATCAAGGTGCATATGACCGGGAACAATCTCGTTATGCGAGCTGACGATTCCTACGATAGGACGGGACAGCTCTTCTTCGGTCAGGCCGAGTGCGTAAAGAAGACTTCGGTTGGGGGCGCGTTCAACGCCGTTTTTAATGTTATCGGAATTCATAATAACCTCCGGGATATAAAATAGAATTAGTTAGAAGCGGTATCAAGGTCAGAGTCATTCTTCCAGAGCATCTGCTCACGCAGCTGCTTGCCTACGATTTCCATCTGGTGTTTTGCAAGGGTCTCACGCTTGGAGTTGAAGAAGCAACGTCCATTCTTGTTTTCAGCAATCCATTTGCCGGCAAAGGTGCCGTCTTGGATATCGCTGAGGACTGCCTTCATATTGGCCTTGGTCTGCTCATAAGGAAGAACGCGCGGACCGGAAACATACTCACCGTATTCTGCGGTATCAGAAATGGAATAGTTCATTGCAGCAATACCGCCCTTGTTGATAAGGTCAACAATGAGCTTCATTTCGTGAATACACTCAAAGTAAGCATTTTCGGGCTCATAGCCTGCCTCAACAAGGGTCTCAAAGCCGCATTTCATCAGGTCAACTACGCCGCCGCAGAGAACTGCCTGCTCACCGAAGAGGTCGGTCTCGGTCTCGTCATGCATGGTGGTTTCCATAATTCCGGCACGTGCACCGCCGATGCCTGCGATATAAGCAAGTGCAATATCATAAGCCTTGCCGGTCGCATTCTGCTCAACAGCAACAAGGCACGGAACGCCCTTGCCTGCAACATATGTACTTCTTACGGTATGACCGGGGCCCTTGGGAGCCGCCATAAATACGTCAACATCTGCCGGCGGAACGATTTGCTTATAACGGATATTGAAACCGTGTGCAAATGCGATAGCCTTACCAGCGGTAAGGTTGGGAGCGATGTCCTTCTTATACATATCGGCCTGGGCCTCATCGTTGATAAGAATCATGATGATATCTGCTTTTTTGGTTGCTTCGGCAACCGGCATAACCTGGAAACCGTCGCGCTCTGCTACCGGCCAGGATTTTCCGCCCTGACGCAGTCCGATGATAACATCGCAACCCGAATCACGCAGGTTAAGTGCGTGTGCGTGTCCCTGAGAGCCATAGCCTACGATAGCGATGGTTTTTCCGGAAAGTTTGTTTAAGTCACAGTCCTTTTCATAATACATTTTTGCCATAATTGAATTCTCCTTTTTCTTTTGTTTCATCATATATTGTTTCCTGGCCCCGTTCAAGCGCTATGATACCTGTTCTTACAAGCTCACAGACCTCAAACTCCTCCAAGATTTTTTCAATTGCCTCGGTCTTTGACTCGTCCCCTATCATTGCAAGGGTCAGTGAGCCAATCGAAACATCCAGAATGTTCGCGCGGAAAATGTTGGCTATCTGGATAACCTCATTTCTAATTTGACTCGATGGAGCGCGTACCTTGAAAAGTACAAGCTCCCGACGAATGGATTTTTCAGGCGTAAGCAGCTTTACCGAATGGACCGGAAAGAGCTTGCGCAACTGATTGGCAAGCAACCGTATGTGGTCATCATCCGCCATTACCTCAATGGTAATGCGCGAGGTTTCCGGATTATTGGTGGTCCCCACCGCAAGCGACTCAATATTGTATCCTTTTCGGGAGAACAAGCGTGATACCTGAGAGAGAACACCCGCCTCATTATCGACAATGGCTGCAAGCGTATGTCTTTTTACTTCACTCATTGCGTCCCTCCTAATTGAGTATAAACTGAGTTATATGTGCGCCGCCGCTTACCATAGGACGAACCATTTCATCTGTATCGATAGCGCAATCAATAACATACCCGTGTCCAAATTCGAGAGCATCCTTTATGGCTGCTTCAAGTTCTTCCACCGTGCAGACCCTTCTGCCCCTAAGGCCGTAAGCCTCTGCCAGTTTGACAAAATCAGGTCCGTGGGTAAGTGTCGTCTGTGAAAAATGCTTATCATATATAAGGTTCTGCCACTGACGCACCATTCCAAGGGTCTTGTTATTGAATATGAAGGTAATGACCGGGATATCATAGTGCTGTTCTACCGCAAGCTCGTTACAGTTCATGCGGAAGCTGCCGTCACCGGTTATATGTATTACGGTTTTGTCCGGATTGCCGACCTTTGCACCGATTGCGGCGCCGAGTCCGAAGCCCATCGTACCAAAACCACCCGACGTTAAGAGTTGACCCGGATAATCAAAACGGAAGTGCTGTATTGCCCACATCTGATGCTGTCCTACGTCGGTAGCGACGATGGTATCCTGCGGCATCATCTTGGCAATGGCACTGAGTATCTGTTTGGGTGTTAAGGTGTTGCTGGCCTCATCATACTCCGTTTCGGTCTTGAAGGAAAAAACATACTTTTTCCATTCGGAATGCTCGGACTTTTCAAGACGCTCGTTCAGCATCGCAAGGACACGCTTTGCATCCCCAACAATATGATGATCGGTCTTTACGTTTTTATTGATTTCTGCACGGTCAATATCGATTTGAACGATTTTGGCCTGCTTTGCAAAGCTTCCGGGGTTAAGGGCAACACGGTCAGAAAAACGGCATCCCACAGCTATAAGAAGGTCACAGCCGTCACAAGCCATATTGGAAGCCTGTGTTCCGTGCATTCCCACCATTCCGGTTGCAAGCGGATTTCTTCCTCTGAATCCGCCTGCTCCCATGACGGTGATCGCCACCGGAGCATCTATCTTCTCGGCAAATTCTGTGAATTCCTGCTGTGCTCTGCCACGGACGACACCGCCGCCGCAGATGAGAAACGGTTTTTCGGATGCGCGAATCATCTCAGCAAGCGTATCGATATCGGCATCGTTCGGGGCGGGAGGCTTAAAATCATATGAGGAGCGCTTCATCAAAGCAGCGAGCCTGCCCGAATTTTTATGTTCGCCCCGCGGAAGGGGTATAAACTCTGCCTGTTCAGCAGTGACATTTTTAAGAATATCAATAAATATTGGACCTGGGCGACCGCTGCGTGCGATGGCAAACGCCTCACGCAGAACATCAGCAAGTTGTGCAACATCTCTTACCAAATAATTGCATTTGGTTATAGGCATAGTGATTCCGGTAATGTCTACCTCCTGAAATGAATCCTTGCCCATAAGATTTTCGGCAACATTGCAGGAAATGAATACTACGGGTGAGGAATCCATATGCGCAGTAGCAATCCCGGTCGTAAGATTGGTGGCACCGGGACCCGATGTTGCAAAACAGACACCGACCTTTCCGGTACTTCTTGCATAGCCATCGGCAGCGTGTGCTGCCCCCTGCTCATGTGAGGTGAGTATGTGCTTGATTGCACCGTCATATTTATATAGCTCATCGTAAACATTCAGTATCGTTCCGCCCGGATATCCGAAAACGGTATCAACGCCCTGTTCAATGAGGCATTCCATTAAAATTTTTGCGCCGGTCATTTGCATTCGGTGCATTCCTCCTTTAACAAATAAAAAAGCCATACGATCTAAAAGTTTAGACCATAAGGCTTGCAAAATCCGATTAAACCGAAGAACCGCGGTTTAGATACAATCACCCGCTAAGGCTCGCTTTGCAATTTAGGCACAACTTTTAGCACTATTCACACTCTTACCCACAAGTAGTAGAATAATGCCCACAATAGCTATGCAGATTGTTGCAAAACCATACATCATAACAAATCGCTCACAAATCCAAACCGATTTCGGTTTTTAGTTTCAAATATTGTAGCACTTTAAAGCGCTATTGTCAATGGGTTTTTATAATTTTTTTGCAAAACACAAGATTTTTAAGATAAATGCGTCAGGTTTTTAACAACCGACGCATTTTTCATTTTCGTCTTTTAATTTATTGCTATTTTATGCTTTTCGGGGCCGACGGTATTTTTGCACCAGCCGATACAGCTTTTTCTTGCAGGTAACAAGAAAACAAAGGGCGGCAAAGCGCCATCGAAGGCTGAGCGAGAACAAGGCAACAACGACGGCCAAGAGCAACAGCATGGAAAGCAAAATCAACCACACACTATATAACGGTTTCGCCTGACCTAAAACGGCTTCCATAGAAATGCCGTACGACAAATCCCTCATTTGTATTGTATCATCAAAATAATCCAAAACTTCTATATTTATTTTTGAAGCATCATAGGTTTCAGTTTGCGCATGAAGAGTAGTTTGGAACAGTTTTTCGGATAACGCACTACCGCTGCCGGAATCCCACATAAATGCTATTCGGTTCTCCTCTGCCGTTATATTTGATTTCTTTGCAAAAGATTTTGTGCGTTTCGTATCGATAGTCCATTCATCCTGATTGGTAGTCAATTCTATGTGCAGAGCGCCGACACCTGTTGTATAATTCGTATTGATTTCTAAATCCACCGTACCGTCTTGATGGTCATAAAATTTCAAGGTGAATTCCGTATTTGGCTTTTCGGTTGTTTTTGCATACGCAAAAGACGAAGACAGCACAAAGAAAAGCCCTGTTAGAATTATAAGAGAAATAAGTTTTTTCATTTACTGCTCCTTATTCACCGTATCTGCCTTCGGCACCTTTACAGCTGAATTATTATAAGTAAAATTGTAAATCAATTCAAATTGGTATGCCGCATCACTTGTATAAGAAATTGTAATATTACGGACCCTATTTTTTTCAAGTTCAATCGAAAAAGTGTCAATCTTATATTTGTCTGCGGTATTTTCGTCGATATTTAAAAAGGCAAAGGCGAGTTCTTCCAAATAGCCCTTTTTCGGAACATAAATACCGTCATTTTTTTCCAATTTTTTATAGTCAATGGATTTTAAAAGTTCAATATTAAAATACAGTTTTGATGTCGTATCTTCTATTTGCGTTTCAACCCACTGACCGTCATCTTCTTTCATGCCGTAAAAGTCATCATACGTCAGCACATACCCTTTTCCATCGCGTTCATAAAGATAAAAGCGTACATCTCCGTTTTTTTCATAATAGGTCGTACCGTCTTTTTTTATGGTAACTTTGCGTTCTGAAAGGATATTTAAATCTTTCAATTCCTCCGTATCTTCTACAATATTACCATCACTATCATAATAGCCCTTATCATACAAGTCGTCGAAATCCAATGCTTCGGATTGCGTATCGGTATCATCCTGTTTTTCATTGACATCAACCGAAAGGTCTTTTATCGTTTTTGTAATTTTGACCTGCATGCGGTTATATATATCACTGTCTGCGTTAAATGCATTTTTTACACGGGCAGCATTTGAGAGTAAAATCGCCACAAGTATTATAATTGCAAGCGCAACGCAAGCAAGTCCGAAAATCCATATTTTTTTGTATTTTTGCAAAATCAAAATTAACTTTTCCATAAAATCTTCGCGCTCCTTGGCTAACATAATTGCAAAGCGTACCTATTGAAACGGCAATACTCGCTATGCTTTAAAGCGAATAACACCGAAACGAATCAAAACAAACATCACCAATGCACCGATAAGCAAAGCGAATATACACAAAGCAATAACTGGCAGTACACCTAACCCACGGCTTGTATTGTCTGTATTGTCAACCTTTTCTGTCGCGGCATCTTCCGGGACTTCTTCGGATTTAATTTCAGAACCATCCTGTGCGGCACGTTTGGCAATCACATAATAGGATTTTTGGCTTCCGTCCTCTGCGGTACAGGTTATTGTAACGGTATTATCGCTGCCGGCAACCAAATCCTGGCCGCCACTGACCGAAACCGAAGCCTTGGCATCGGCCGCCGTTGCTCTGGCTGTAATCGCCGTTGTTTCATAAGGCAGCCAAACCACGTAGCGTTCGACACCGTTCTGGAAGGGCGGAGAAATCAAAAAGCCGTCAACAGAAATGCCGGAAAGCGCCGTATTGGAGCTGGGCACATAGTTGGGATCCTGCTTACGGGTGACCTTGATGGTATAGGTCTTGGTTGCACCGTTTTCTGCCTTTACAACCACACGAACCGTATTATCTCCAACCGCCAAACTATTACCGGAAATAGAAACCTTGGCCTTTGCGTCCTCGGCAACCGCATTGATATTTAGCTTGGAAACGCTGTATTCCACCGTGCCGGCAGAATAAGATGTTGTGCCGGTACTGAAAGCGGGAGAAAGAGTTGCATTGCTGACAGTAAGGGATTTTAAGTTACAATTGGTGGAAAGCGGCGCAGCAACGGTTTTGCTGCCAGCGCCGGAAATCGTAGTGTCTCCGCTTAAATTGCTATAACTTCCGGAAAAAGAAACCGACAATGTCTCCCCTACCTGTGCCGAGCCGGAAACCGTAAAATTGGCAGTAACAACTGCCTTGGAGCCGCTAACTCCTGTATTTCCCAAATCAACAAAAATCGTTTTTCCTTGTACATCCAGTGTGCCAACCGAGCCAGAAATGCTGTTTAGCACTAAATTAGATGAGTGCGAAAATGTACCATCAACAGTTATAGCATTGTTAAGTGCGACATTTAAAGTGACTGTGAAACTATCGCCCGAGCGTAAGGTGGATTTAGAAAAAGAAATCGAAGCTCCGGCAGCAGAAGCTGGCAACGGAACAGCTATAACAAAAGATAAGATTAAAATAACAGCTACAAAAAGCGTCACGGTTTTTTTCATAAATAATCCCTTCATTCTCATTTGGGTTGAATAGTAATTTTACCAATAACATGAAACTTTATATTTACATAATCCGTTCCTGTAATTTTTTTGTTTCCATCGATATCGGCTGCAACAGAATACGCACCACTCAATTTGTTTTTATTCAACACATCGAATTTTACATTCACATAATCCGAACCGGTAATTTTTCCATCACCGTTGACATCACCGGTAACAATGACCGTTAGGGTTTGTTTGACTGTATTGCCGTGAAATAAACGTACGGTAAAGCCGGTTCCGACATATTCTGTGGCACTCGCCTCGGTTCCATTGGCCCGGTATATTTTTATATATTGCGCCTCATTGATTCCCGCTTTGATTGCCGAAACCGTTGTCTCGGCCGAAATCTTACTGATATATGTAGCCCCCACAGTAAATTTAGAGGAGGTAATCGCATTGGGATATGGCGGTTTTTCTCGTGTTACGGCAATTGTATAGACTTGCTGTGTCACACCGTCTTCGGCGGTTACGGTTATTTTTATATTTGTCGTACCGCCGACTGTAAGGGTGGGATTGTTCACCGCCACCGTTGCTTTACTATCGCTCACAGTACAAGATAAATCTAATTTATCCACCGTATAAGGTACAGTTGTTGTATAACTGTATACCCCTGCATTAAAAGCGGGAGAAAGGGTTGCGTTGGAAACCGACAAGGTTTGTAGGGTAGATTCGGTTGAGGGCGATTCTCGCGTAACAGAAATTGTATAAATCTTTTGCGTTGTCTTATCCCCCGCGGTCACCGTAACGGTAACATCGGTAACGGCTCCGGCTGTAAGAGTTGGGTTATGGATTTGTACGGCAGCATTGCTATCGGTTGCTGCCGCTTGGAAATTCAGCTTTTCAACCGAATACGGAACCGTTGCCGTATACCTGTAAACACCTGTGTTGAAAGCGGGAGAAAGGGTTGCGTTCGAAAGGGTCAAAGACGAGAGAGAGGCATCGGGTTCGAGTACCTGAACCGCTACATAACACTCTTCTCCTATGGCATAGAGAGCCAATGTTCCCTTGCCTTGCGCCAAAGCGGTGACCTTTCCATTTGAAAAGGAAATAATGTTTTCATTCCAGTTACGGAAATTTTCAATTGATTTATTGGCATTCAGGGTCACGCTTTCCCCGACATACATCGTTAAGCTTGACGGCGTAACCTTAAAGCGCTCACCGATATAAAGCATTTTCAATGCCGGAATAATCGCTAAATCAAAAAAACCTGACTCTTGCGTAAATCCGGAAACCTCGCTGTCGTTTTCACTGATTTGAAAAGGAAACTCAACTGCGAATGAACCTTCAATTATGGAAAACTCAACCGAAAACAATTCATATGTACCTTCTGTAAGGAGTTTGTCAGAAGCATCAAAAACCTTTTCGTATTGAAATAAAATTTTAGAACTGGTATCCTTCGCTTCTGCCATACCCTCCAAAGAAGAATGGACCTGTATGCCATTTTCCAAAGCCTGAAAGTTCTCCACATCATAAGTCAAGGCGGTTTGCAAGGTTGTAATCTCTGCGTCTTCGGGTAAATCCGATATTTTTGCGCAAACCGTAACTTCAACCGTATCGGCATCCAAGGTCTCGGATGGCATTTCCAGGTAAAATTCAAAAATGCCTTGATTTGTATTTGCATGTACCGTGTTGGTTGCTGAGCAAAAGAAAGCAGATGTCAACAAAAATGTCAATGTTAACAGTACACTCATTATCCGTTTTGCCATTTTGTCTCACCTGCTTTATTCCGTGTAATTTTATTGTACCACAAATCGCTGATAAAGGGAATGGGCTTTTAACGCAAAATCGTATCCAAAATATTGCAATTTTTTCTATTTGCCGAGTTTTTCAACATGATTTTGAATCAAAATATCAAAACAGCGCTTGGCTTCCTTTTCATCTGCCGCAGCCGCCGTCCGATTCCAGCTCGGTTCATTATCGGTCAATTCGTTCATTTTTACCGTTTCGGGATAGGTGGCCATAATGGCTTGGGTTTCCCCTTTTCCGCCATGACCACCAAAGGCCGCTAAAATTTCCTTTGTTCCGATAACAGTATCGCAAACCTCAATTTCGGCCGGGTAGGCCGTGGATTTATCTTCTGTCCACCAACCGTTGCCCAACTCATTTTGCAACGCATACATACCGGTTTTCATTATAGCGACCTCAATAAATTTACGGATATTCGAGGCCTGATGGTGTACAAATACTTTGATTTTTTTAAATCCCATTTGCCGATAAGCGTGCAAGATTTCAGCGCAATAGCGAATAAAACAGTCAACACTGATATCCACAGTGCCGTTTTCGGGACCCGAAACCGCATAGCCGTTAGGCGAATATACAAAAGAAGGGGCTATGACGACCGGCAATTTCTTTTCCAATTCCCGCAAGGTGCCTTCGACAAACATCAAATCGGTTCCAAGCGGCAATTGGCTGCCATGATATTCAATCGTGCCGACACCGATAAGCAAGGGTGTTCCGCTTTGAATGGCGGACTTTAATTCTTTGGGGCACATGTTCTGTAAATACGGCATAAAAACTCCTTCTGACAACACATATCCAGTTTATTGTATAAGTTTAATTTATTATAGCATTGAAACCCCCTTTAATCAAGTACTATTTGCTCTCTAATAAAAAAACAGACGGCGCTCTACCGTCTGTTTTTTTGCTTATTTTAGGGCTGGTGCTACCTCATCATGATAGGTGGTAATTACTTCATGAAGAATCTGTCGAACACCTTCGGTATCATTTTGATTTGCCGCATCTAAAATGCGGACAATATCATCCGGGAAGGTTTTGGGGTCAACCGCGCAGGCCTTACCGATGAATATTTTTTCATTGGCGGTAGAAATCAGTCCTTCCTCGTTCATAAGAAGTTCCTCGTAGAGCTTTTCACCCGGCCGCAAACCGGTGAACTGAATCGGGATTTCGGTATAAGGCTCATAACCGTAGAACTTAATTACATTTTCGGCCAGCGTCAGTATTTTGACCGCTTCACCCATATTGAGAACAAAAATTTCTCCGCCCTCTGCCATCGCACCGGCCTGTAATACCAAATTGACTGCTTCGGGAATGGTCATAAAATAGCGAACAATCTCGGGATGCGTAACCTTTACAGGGCCGCCGCACTCAATCTGTTTTTTAAATAAAGGGACTACCGAACCGTTAGAGCCCAATACATTTCCGAAACGCACCATGGAAAAAGAGGTTTCGAGTGTTGTCGCATTGATATATTGAACTATCATTTCACAAAAACGCTTGGTAGCACCCATGACATTGGTGGGGTTAACGGCTTTATCGGTAGAAATCAAGACAAATTTTTGAACACGGTATTTCGCCGCCGTAAGGGCAACATTATATGTACCGCCGATATTGTTCTTAACCGCTTCCTCCGGGTCGAATTCCATGAGCGGCACATGTTTATGCGCTGCTGCATGAAAAACAACCTGCGGGCGATATTTATCAAAAATATAATCTACTTTTTTGGCATCACGAACCGAGGCGATTTCCACACTTAAATCCAGCGACGGATTTTTCATCAGCAAATCCTGCTGAATGTCATAAGCGTTATTTTCATAAATATCAAAAACAATCAACTTTTTCGGACCGAGCTCGGCAATCTGCCGGCAAAGCTCTGAACCAATTGAGCCGCCACCGCCGGTGACCAAAACAACCTTATTGTTGATGAGATTAATAATATTGCTTTTTTCCAGCAAGACCTCATCTCGGCCAAGCATATCCGAATAGCTGATAACGCGGCTCTGTTGCAAAAAGGGTTTATCACCAATCAAACTGGAAAGGAAGGGCAAAATATGAATTTCACATTTTGTTTTCATGCAAAGGTTCTTTATGCTTTCCAATTTGCTTTTGCTTGCTGACGGAATTGCAATAAAAATCGTTTTAATATGATATTTCTCACATACATCAGGTATCAGTATCGTTGGAGCAAGAACCTTGCTCCCTTCAATATACATTCCTATTTTTTTATTGTCATCATCACACAAATAGACCGGATATCCCATTTTCGGTTTTTGCCGCAACTCTTTCAGCAGCATAACACCGGCTGTACCTGCGCCGACAATCAATATTGGATTATGCTCCTGTCGGGAATAGATGCGGCGCACCCTCGTAAGCACATAATAATACACCATACGTGAAAAGATGATTGCCAGAACAAAAAACAAGTAACAAAGGAAGCAATATAATATTAAATCTTTGTTTTTAAAGGCCGAACCGATAACCGAAAGCAAGAAGGCGGTAATCAACGCAATCGACATTCGGAGAATATCGTTCATTGTAGAATAGCGCAACATTCGATTGTATGTACCGGAACAAAGCAAACAGAACGCGGCAACACAGACATAGGTTATATCCACATACAAAGAGGATATCCCTTCATACAATTCGGCAGGTGCTACAATTACATCTGCACGGCATACAAAATTATGACAAAACAAGCAGATTGCCGACATATAAAAAACATCTGCAAAGAAAACCAAGAACCTAACGGGATTAAAAGTATTCTTCTTCAAATTCCCCATCCTCATCTTTATTCTGATTTTTCGTTGAAGCTATCTCCATAATGCATCATTATACGCGAACGGTTGTATAATTTCAGCAATAACTCTTCACCGCATTTTTTTATCAGTTTTTCATTCGCTTTAAGGAACATTCCCCTGCGCGATTCCATTGAGTGAGCATCGCTTGCAATAAAATGAATTAGGCCGTCACGAATTAAGGTGTAGATTTTTTTGCGTGTGCAATATGGTGCTTGAACGACCGAAGAAGTAATTTGCGTACGTACATCACCGTCCACCACCAATTCCAACAGGCGGTCAAACCCACGATAACCGAAATACCGTTCAATGTGCGCGATAATCGGCTTTAACCCTAATGTGAATTGCATGTTATACAATTCATGAATAACCCAGTCTTCCACCGCTGTCCCATACGGAATTTCCACCAACAGATAATGCGTATCCTGCAAATTCATCTGTTTGAGTTCTTCATAGGTGCTCATACCGCGAAAAGCGCGAACTTCATATCCGCGGCGGATTTCCGGCAGTGCCTTACCGGCAACAGCCTCGGTTAAAGCGGCATAGGCGGTATCGATTTGTTCTATGTATTTCGGGAATGGCATTTTCCCCATATAAAAATGCGGGGTTGCATAAACACATTCAACCCCCTGCATTTTTAAATCCTTTAACAAGCGTATTGATTCTGCTATATTTTTCGCACCATCATCTACGCCGGGCAGAATGTGGGAATGAATATCAATCAAATTATTTATACGCATAACGATAATGATATTTTTTGGAATATTTTCTGCGATAGTTTCCGTTTTGTGAATCGGTAGCGCCATTTAAAATCGTGCCCAGATAATGCGTTTTTGCAAACTCGATATAATTGAGCGCTTTTTTCATTTCCTCGTGTGTGGTACTGCGGTCCCGCACAACCAAAATTATACCGTTGGTTTTGGGTGCAAGCACCAGAGCGTCGGATACAATATTGACCGGCGGTGTATCAATGAACACATAATCGTATTTTTGCTCCAAATCTCTCAACAGCGTTTTCATTCTTTCGGAGCTCAACAATTCTGACGGATTCGGCGGCAAAGGACCGGAGGTCAAAACATCCAGATTGGCGTTGATGGTTTCCACCGCATCACTGAACGGACACAGATCGACCAGAACAGAGCTTAACCCATCGGTGTTCTGCACTCTCAGTTTTTTATGTACCGAGGGCTTGCGCAGGTCGGCATCAACAATCAGCACTTTACAGCCAAGCTGAGAAAAAGCAATTGCCATATTGATTGCGGTAGTGGATTTTCCCTCTTCCATTAAGGGACTGGAAACAACAATCTGTTTTTTACTGTGCCCTGCAAGAACAAATTGCAGGTTTGTACGAACGGTTTTATAGGCCTCAACGACTGCAAAAGGTAAATGATATGTGCTTTTTTTCTCCGGTGCGGCCGCGCTAACCGAAGAAACATAAGCTTTTTTATTTTGTTTTCTCATTTTACGCTGCCCCCCCTTATACATTTTTAATTCTATATTCATATGCTGTATTTGCATCGGTGAAATCCGGAATGGAACCCAGAATGGAAAGACCAAAGCTTCTGGCAATATCCTCTTCGCCTTTGATTGTTGTATCAAAATAATTAGAAAGAAATATAATAAAAGCGCTAATCAACGCCCCTATCAAGGCATATAAAATTGCAGAAAATGCGGTGCGCGGATAGGATTGCGTTGCTCCTTCGGCTCTGTCCAACGGAACAATGACGGCCGCAGGCATTTTGCTTTTCATATATTCGGGCGATTCATCCAGAACTGCATTGACAATATGTGTCGCATCCTCGGCGTTGCTGCTCTTTACCGTAACATCTACAACCAAGGAATCATCCCGCACAGTAACCTGTGTCATTTTTTTCAATTGAGTCGCCGAATAGCCGAAATCATATTTATCAGCAATTTGCTCATATAAGTCACGGCTGGAAAGGATATCGACAAAAGAATTGGAAAGCGCAAGTGTAATCGAAACATCGCTGGTTTTCATTGAAGTGCCTTCCTCTGTGTTTAAAATAGAGGTGCCGGAGGAAATAACTGTACTTCCGCTTGCTGTATACTGCGGTGTTACCGCCAGTTCGCAATATAAAAAGGCACCCGCTCCGAAAACTATCGCAGAAATAAGGATAATCCACCATTTGCGCAACAAAATGGAAAGGACATCCAACAAAGAAATTTCTTTCATATTCACAAACTCCCTTGAATTATAATCAAATTAAACCAAACTTGTCCAAAATACATTCTAATTATAGCACTTTGCTACAAGTAATGCAAGAGATTTTTTATCGACAAAAAATTACCATAACAAGAAAGAATACTTGTAAACCGGTGAAAAGTGTGATAAAATCGATTTGTAAGTTAATTTCAGGAGAGATGTATCATGTCTGGACATTCAAAATGGAGTACTATTAAACGCAAAAAAGAAAAAACCGACCAACAGCGTGCCAAGGTCTTTACCAAAATCGGCCGTGAGCTTGCGATGGTGGTGAAAAACGGCGGACCGGACCCGAATGTAAACACCAAATTGAAGGATGTTATTGCCAAAGCAAAAGCCAATAATGTTCCGAATGACAATATTGAGCGCATCATTAAAAAAGCCGCCGGTGAGGGCGACAGCACCAACTACGAAGAAATTGTATACGAAGGATACGGCCCCTGCGGTGTTGCGGTGATTGTAGAAGCATTGACCGACAACCGCAATCGCACCGCCGGAGATTTACGCCATTATTTTGACAAGTGCGGCGGCAATCTCGGCCAGCCCGGTTCGGTCATGTTTATGTTTCAACGTAAAGGTATGATTGTAATTGAGGGCGAGGGTCTGGACGAAGAAAAGGTAATGGAGGACGCTTTGGAGGCCGGTGCCGATGATTTCAACTTTGACGGTGATGTCTTTGAAATCTCCACCGATGCAAACAGCGTGTCTGCGGTAAGTGAAGCATTGGAGCAAAAGGGCTACACCTTCCTTTCGGCGGAACCAGCCTATATTCCTGCCACCATGACCTCTATTTCGGAGGAAGAAGCCCATACAAAAATGGAAAAACTGCTGGATATGTTAGAGGATAATGACGACGTCCAGAACGTCTGGCACAACTGGGAAACAGAAGAATAAGCAATATAAAAACGACCCCATGGAAACTGAGTTTCCGTGGGGTCGTTTTTATATAGTTTCTATTTTAATCAAATTGGTGTTGCCCGATTCACCGTTGGTTATACCGCCAGTAATAACAATATGGTCCCCTGCTTCAAGATGCAGGGTTTCTTTTGCCAAGTTCTTCGCAGTATAAAACAAAACTTCAATCGAAGTAAACTGTTCACACATAACCGGGAACACGCCCCAAGAAAGCGCCAAACGCCGCCATGTTTTTTCGTTTGTAGTCACACCAAGAATATCAACCGGAGAACGGAACCGGGAAACCATGCGTGCTGTCATTCCGGAAAGCGAGCAAACGGCAATTGCCTTGGCGCCGATATCAATTGCCATGCCGCAGGTTGCATGAGAAATGGCATCTACGGTATTGCGTATGTTAAATTCCGAGGTTAAAAAGCGTTTATCATAATGAATGCTTTTTTCGGTGTTTTCTGCAATCTTAGACATGGTTTCTACCGCCAGCACAGGATATTTTCCCGCCGCGGTTTCTCCCGAAAGCATAACCGCGCTGGTACCGTCATAAACCGCATTGGCCACATCGGAAATTTCCGCACGAGTCGGACGGGCGTTGTAAATCATAGATTCCAACATTTCGGTCGCGGTGATTACCCGTCTGCCCAACATACGGCATTTGGTAATCAGTTTTTTCTGCACGGCAGGAAGCTCCTCAAAAGGAATTTCCACACCCATATCTCCCCTGCCAATCATAATACCTTCGCACGCGGAGCAAATACCTTCAATATTGTCTATGCCGGATTGATTTTCAATTTTGGCAATCAATCCCACCTGCTTTTCACCGTTTTTATGTAGAAAATCTTTTACATCCAATAAATCTTGTTTGTCCGACACAAACGAGCAGGCAATAAAATCCACACCATTTTGAATACCGAATAAAATATCCTTTTTATCCTGTTCACTCAAATATACCTGATGCAACACCTTATTGGGAAAGCTCATGCTTTTCCGATTGGAGAGCTCACCGCCAATCAACACGATACAATGCAGGTCGGTTTCGGTTTTATCCGCAACCTGGAATTTCAGCAAGCCATTATTCAAAAGGATAATGTCCCCTTTGTCCAAATCGTGCGCCAAACCGGCATACGAAACCGATACTCTATCCTTTGTACCCTCTACATCCTGTGTAGTAAAGGTAAATGTATCGCCTTCTTTGAGAAAAACTTTACCGTCAACAAAGGTTTTTATCCGGTATTCGGGGCCTTTGGTGTCCAGCATAATGGCGATTGGCAGGTTTAACTTTTTCCGAACCTTTTTAATTAAATCAATCCGTTTCTGGTGCTCTTCATGGGTTCCGTGCGAAAAATTCAGACGGGCAACATTCATACCCTTTAAGCACATTTCGGTTAAGGTTTTTTCGTCCGAGCAAGACGGACCGATCGTGCATACGATTTTAGTTTTGCGCATTCTTGTTTCCTCTTAAAAATTCTTTCATGTCCTTGATTTGCTGTAAGACCGACATATTGCCGGTGCCGCCGTAAGAAACGCGGGCAGCCACACAGTTTTCCAGCGAAATAGCCGCATAGACATCCTCTTCAAACACATCGCTCCATGCGCGATATTCGTCTAATGTCAGCCTTTCAAGGTCCTTATTCTTTTCTATGCAATACGCCACCAATTGACCGACGATTTTATAGGCCGACCGAAAAGGCATGCCTTTTTTTACAAGATAATCGGCACAGTCTGTCGCATTGATAAAGCCTCCGGCCGCCGCACGGCGCATATTTTCCCGCAAAATCTGCATTGTGTCAAACATGGGAATAAAAATAGACAGACACTGTTTGACGGTATCCAAGCTGTCGAAAATTGCTTCTTTGTCCTCCTGCATATCCTTATTGTATGCCAAAGGAATTCCTTTCATTTGGGTCAAGAGCGCCATTAAATCTCCATATACCCTGCCGCTTTTACCGCGAATCAACTCAGCCATATCGGGGTTTTTCTTTTGCGGCATAATGCTCGAACCGGTGGAATAGGCATCATCCAATTCAACAAACTTAAATTCAAAGGATGACCAAAGAATAATTTCTTCGCAAAAACGGGACAAATGCATCATGACCACAGCAAAGGCCGATGCAATCTCAATCAAAAAATCGCGGTCAGAAACACCGTCTAAACTATTTGTGACCGGGGCTGTAAAGGAAAGGCGCTGTGCCGTATAAGCACGGTCAATTGGGTGGGTTGTTCCCGCCAATGCAGCCGAACCGAGCGGACTATAATTCATACGCTTAACGGCATCGTTGATCCGACCGATATCCCTCTGGAACATACATGCATAGGCCATGCAATGATGGCCAAAAGTAATCGGCTGCGCCCGTTGCAAATGGGTGTACCCCGGCATAATTGCATCCGAAAAAGCTTCCGCTTTTTTGGTAATCACCGCAATGATTTCATAGAGTAAATCGATAATCTCGGCTGTCGCATCGCGCATATACAAACGGATGTCGAGTGCAACCTGGTCGTTGCGGCTACGTGCGGTATGCAGACGTTTTCCGGTATCGCCGATGCGTTTGGTCAACTCTGCCTCGACAAACATATGAATATCTTCGCTCTGCATATCCACTTTCAATTTTCCGGTTTGGATTTCCTCTAAAATTCCGGTGAGGGCAGCGGTAATTTTTTCGGCCTCAGCGGTTGTTATGATTCCCTGTCGTCCAAGCATTTCGGCATGAGCGACCGAGCCGAGAATATCCTGTTGATACATTCGCGCATCAATCCGTATAGACGAATTAAAATCATTTGCAGATTCGTTCAATTGTTTTTGGAACCTTCCGGCCCACATTTTTTCCATTGCTTATACTTCCTTTCGGCCAATTGGCTATTAAGTTGCATTGATAATTAAATATTTTCCATCCAAACGGCAAAATCCGCATCGCTGGGCATTCGCCAATCTCCTCTTGGGCTGAGGCTGACCGAGCCAACCTTCGGTCCATCCGGTGTGCAAGAACGTTTAAATTGACTGACAGAGAAACGCTTTAAGAATACAGCCAACCATTTTTGAATTTGCACAGCATCATATCTACCGGAAAATGCTTTTTCAGCCAAAAAAGCAATTTTTTTCGGTGCGGCACCATAGCGGAAAAAATGATACAAGAAGAAATCATGCAACTCATACGGACCGATATTGTCTTCTGTTTTTTGTGAAATGTTGCCGTTCTCGTCCGGCGGCAGGAGTTCAGGACTGACCGGGGTGTCCAAAACATCCCGCAACACAGCCGCTATCTCCCCGGCACTTTGGCCTGCAACATAATCCACCATATAACGCATCAAGGTTTTCGGCACACCGGCGTTTACACCATACATACTCATATGGTCACCGTTGTAGGTGCACCATCCCATGGCGGCTTCACTTAAATCTCCGGTTCCGACCAGCAGAGCGCCGGAGGCATTGGCAATATCCATTAAAATCTGGGTGCGCTCTCTGGCCTGCGCATTTTCATAGGTAACATCATGGATTTTTAAATCGTGTCCGATATCTTGTAAATGCCCTGTACATGCGGCTTTAATGTCAACTTCCCGAATTGTGACACCCAACACACGCATCAACCGCAGCGCATTGGTGTAGGTGCGGTCGGTTGTACCGAAACCGGGCATGGTAATACCAAGAATATTGGAAAGCGGTAACTCTAACAATGCAATAGCTTTAACGCAGACCAAGAGTGCAAGCGTCGAGTCTAAGCCTCCCGAAATTCCGACAACGCATTTGTTAAGACCGGTATGGCGCAAGCGTTTGACCAAAGCCGCAGCCTGCATATTAAAAATCTCTTCACAGCGCTGGGCGCATAATACCGCATCACTCGGTACAAACGGAGTGGATTCATACAACCGGGTGAAATGTTTGAGTTCCATCATGGGCACTGAGTCGCAGGCAATCACATGGTAGTTTTGCGCACAGGCGCGCCGATTATCTGTAAAGGTAGGATTTGCATAACGCTGAGCACGTAATTTATAGAGGTCAACATCGGCGTAGGTGATGCTGCCGTTCTGCGAAAAGCGCTCTCCTTCTGCAAGTAAAGTGCCGTTTTCCGCAATTAGTGATGCGCCGCCGAAGACCATATCGGTGGTCGATTCGCCTACGCCGGAGCTGACGAAAGCATAGGCACACATACAACGCGCGCTTTGATTTACAACCAAATCTTTTCGATATTGATTTTTGGCGACCAGGTCGTTGCTGGCCGATGGATTGAGAATCAAATTGGCCGAGGACAGTGCCATATAACTACTGGGCGGCACAGTAACCCACAAATCCTCGCAAAGTTCAATACCCATCGTACAATGCTCGTTCAAGCGAAACAGTAGTTTTCCGAAAGGTACCGACTGACCGAAAAGTATTATATCGGTTTCGGTTGCACCCTCGCCGGGAACAAACCACCGTTTTTCATTGAACTCGCCGTAATTGGCAAGATAGGATTTCGGTACAACACCGAGGATTCTTCCTTGGTAAAGCACCACCGCCGCATTATAAAGCGCGTTGCCGTTTTTCAGCGGCGCACCAACCACCACCGGCATATTGTAAGCCGAGGTGAAATCACATACCTCTTGCAAGGCAGCAAGACAGCCGTTGAGCAACGTGTCCTGAAAAAACAAATCTGCACAGGTATAGCCACAGAGCGAAAGCTCCGGTGTAAGCAATAGATTGGCTCCGTTCTGCGCCGCCATTTCAATCGCGCTTTTGATTTGCGCACAATTGAACTTGGTATTTGCCACCCGTAATTCGGGCGAGGCGCAGGCAATTTTCATAAACCCAAAATTATTCATTGTTTCACGTCCTGTTCTCAACGAATTTGCTTTAATATTCTATATTTTTACCGCGTTTCGATTTAATTACGCAAAAGCTGAACCACAGATTCAACATGACCTGTGCGTGGAAATAAATCGGCAACGGTAGCGGCCGAAAGACAATACCCGTTTTCGGTGAAATGCTTGCAATCTCTGGCTAGCGTAGCCGGATCGCAAGAAATATAAATAACCCGTTCCGGCATAAGTTGCTGTTCAATAATCTCCAACAGTTCGGTCGAACAACCCTTGCGCGGTGGGTCAATAATAACCACGTCGGCGTGTTCTCCCTGCGCAGCGAATTTTGCAGCATCCCCCGATAAGAAGGATATGTTTTCTACTCCATTGACGCGGGCGTTAACCTTTGCATCGTGCACCGCCTGCTCAACAATCTCCACGCCCAGTACCCGCTTGGCAGCGTCGGCCATGGAAAGACCGATGGTACCGGTGCCGCAATACAAATCTAAAATATATTTGCCCTGCGGTTCTGCATAAATCGCCGCCTGTTCATAAAGTTTTTCTGCCATGGTTCGGTTCACTTGATAAAATGACAGCGGTGAAATGCGAATTTTTTTACCGCACAGTATATCGGTAATATAGTTTTGTCCATAAAGGACTTTACACCTTTTCCCCAATACCACATTGGTATCTTCTGTATTGAAATTCAGTTGAAAACTAACCAATTGTGCACCCAAAAGCGCAACAAGTGCATCGTAAAACACATCTGCACCGGGAAGCGTATTTCCGTTGATGACCAAAACTACCATGTATTCCCCGGTTGCTTCTGCTTTTCTTATAAACAGATGCCGAAGTAGGCCGCTTTGCGTTGTTTCATCATAGACTGAAATCCCCAATCGATTGGCAACCGCACAAACGGTTTGCACAATTTTTGAAAATTCCGGCGGCTGAATGGCACAGCCGGTATCGGGAATAACACGGTGACTGCGTTTGGCAAAAAAGCCGGCAGTTATACCATTTTCGGTCTGACAAAAAGGATACTGTGCTTTATTGCGGTAGGATTGCGGTTCACCCCGCAAAAATTTTTCCGGACGCATTTCAATACCGCCGATGCGGCGAAAACAATCGACCACAAATTTTTCTTTTAATCGGCACTCTTCTTCATAGGTAATATGCCGAAAGGCACAACCACCGCAACGAAAGAAACTGGCGCAATCGGCTGAACATCGGGTTGCTGACGGTTTTATAATTTCGATAATTTTACCGTAGCAAAAACTGGAATTTACTTTTACGATGCGCACACGCAATTGGTCACCGACCGCGCTGAAAGGTACAAACACTGCCATACCTTCATACCGGCCGACGCCATTTCCCTCTTTGGTTATATCGGTAATCGTAATTTCAATTTCTTCGTTTTTTTTCATATTTTCCTCAAAGGTATAATTTTAGAATTCCCGTCAAAAATAGAAATATAAAATAAAGGAGTTGAAAGATATGCTTGACAGGATTTGCCTTATACTGACAATTTTGGGCGCGCTGAACTGGGGCGGTATCGGACTTTTCCAGTTCGACACAGTTGCTTGGCTGTTCGGCGGTGCAAGTTCCTTAATTGCCAGAATTATTTACACCGTAATTGCTCTGGCCGGCATTTGGTGCATTTCTCTGTTGTTCCGAGAGCGTGACGATGTCACTTCTTCAAACACAAGCCACTAATTGCCACCGTTTTTTAATGCCGCCGCAAGGCGGCATTTTTATTTAAACAGGCGGTTTTGTTTTTGTGCAATGCGTTTGCGGTCAGCAGAATTGTCAATTTTCACAAATTGCAACGCTGTACCCTCACCGACATCAGCCGGCAGACAGCTCCGCGGCACTTGAACCATAAGCCCATCCATCTCACAAAGGGCAAATTCACCCTCAAATCTATCTATTACAATCATCGTTTTCTCCCTGTTTTTCCATCCCATTTGTGAATTTGGGGACGGCGCTTTGCTTTTTGCTTTGACTGCGGCAAGCGGCTCCCCGGTTTGGGTCGAAGCAAACAATCCGGACCGGTACCAATCAAATCCCGGCGCCCTGCAAGGGTTAAAGCCTTATATACTTTTTCGTAATTTTCCTTACGGAAATATTGTAACAAGGCCCGCTGCATGGCTTTATCCTCAGCGCTTTTCGGTACATGAATCGGTTTGAGTGTATACGGGTCCAACTCGGTATAATACATACAGGTGGAAAGTGTACCGGGGGTGGGATAAAAATCCTGTACCTGCTCCGGGCGGATATGTTCCCGTTTTAAAAAGAGTGCAAGTTCTACCGCATCCTTTAATCGACAGCCAGGATGGCTGGACATCAAATAAGGCACCAAATATTGTTCTTTCCCGATTTGTTTGGTGTATTTGTAAAATCGTTTTGCAAACCGCAGATAACTTTCGATATGCGGTTTGCCCATCTTATCCAGCACATAGGCCGAGCAATGCTCCGGCGCAACTTTGAGCTGTCCGCTGACATGATGCGCAACCAATTCTTTGAAAAATGTGTCCGACGGGTCGGCCATTAAATAATCAAATCGGATACCCGAACGGATAAAAACCTTTTTTATTCCGGGAATCGCACGAATTTTGCGTAACAAGTCGGTATAAGCGGAGTGGTCAACCTGTAATTGCTTGCAAGGCTCGGGTGCCAAACACTTTTTACCCTTGCAAAGCCCATATTGCAGTTGTTTATCACACGATGTGCGGCGAAAGTTTGCCGTCGGTCCGCCGACATCGTGAATATAGCCTTTAAAATGCGGATTTTTTGTAAGTTTTTTCGCTTCGTCTAAAATAGATTGCTCACTACGGCAGGAAATCTGACGTCCTTGGTGAAAAGCAATCGAGCAAAAATTACAAGCCCCGAAGCATCCGCGGTTGTGGGTAAGGGAAAACTCAACCTCGGCGATAGCCGGTACGCCGCCCTGTTTTTCATAAGATGGGTGATAATAACGGGCGTACGGCAAGGCATAAACCCGGTCAAGCTCCGGTGTGGTCAGCGGCGGCATAGGCTCATTTTGCACTAAAAAGCGATTGCCGTGCGGTTGAAAGAGTTTTTTGCCGCGCACCGCATCATGCTCATCATACTCTATGCGACAAGCCTCAGCATAAGCGGTTTTTGACTCTGCGCATTGTGCATAAGAGGGCAACCGGATTCCCTTTAAGCCTTCAATACTGTCGGCCATATAACAGGTGCCTTTAATATCGATTAGGCTTTGCACCGGTGTGCCGTCGCGCAGGCGCGATGCAATTTCCAGCGTCTGCCGCTCACCCATTCCGAAAGAGAGCAGGTCAGCACCGCTATCCTCTAAAATTGAAGGCAGTACCATATCTGCCCAGTAATCATAATGCGCAAATCGCCGAAGCGAGGCTTCCAGACCGCCGATAATCACCGGTACATCGGGATATGCCGCCTTGGCCAGACGGGAATAAACCGTCACAGCACGGTCGGGGCGACGCCCCGCTTTCCCACCGGGAGAATAGGCGTCATCACTGCGTTTTCGCTTGGCGGCGGTATAATGCGCCACCATGGAATCGATATTGCCTGCATTGATTAGAAAACCAAGCCGCGGTTTCCCGAAACGTCGAAAATCAGAAGGGTCATTGTTTTGAAAGGACGGCTGTGCCAAAATGGCCACGCGGTAGCCCTCCGACTCCAACAATCGGGAAAGGATGGCCGTACCGAAAGAGGGATGGTCAACATACGCATCTCCTGTTACGAAAACAAAGTCTACGGCGTCCCAGCCTGCGGCGGCAACCTCTTCTCGGGTTATGGGTAAAAACTGCATACTTATTCTCCTGCGTCTGCCTGCATTTCCAAAAGCTGTGCTTTGGAAAGGAGAACTTGACGGGGTTTTGCCCCTTCATAAGGCCCTACAATTCCCTTTTGTTCCATTTCGTCCACAATGCGGGCGGCGCGTGCATAGCCAAGTTTCAAACGGCGCTGTAATAAAGAGGTTGATGCCTGTCCCGCTTCTACAACACATTCCACAGCTTGCAAGAACATCGGGTCACCATCACCATCACTGTCAATGGAGGAGCCTTTTCCCTGCTTTTCTTTGACAGCCTGTCGGTCAATCTCACTGATAACATAATCGTCATATTCTGCTTTGGCATCGCCCTTAATATAATCAACTACCGCCTCAACCTCATCATCACTGACAAAGCAGCCTTGTATACGGGTGGGTTTGGTAGAGCCAACCGGCAAAAAGAGCATATCTCCGCGGCCCATTAGTTTCTCGGCACCCACCTCATCCAAAATGATACGGCTATCCACATTGGAGGACACTGCAAAGGCGATTCGTGTGGGAATGTTGGATTTGATAAGACCGGTAACAATATCGGCCGAGGGGCGTTGTGTTGCAACAAGCAAATGCATACCGGCCGCACGCGCCTTTTGCGCAATCCGGCAAATGGCTTCTTCCACCTCTTTGGGAGCCGTCATCATCAAGTCTGCCAACTCATCCACAACAATCACAATGTGCGGCATTTTTGCGAGGTCGTCACGCTTGGCGGCCAGTTGATTATAACCTTCTAAGTTACGCACCTCATGCTCGGCAAAAATTTTATAGCGTTTTTCCATTTCGGTTACCGCCCAGCCCAGCGCACCGGCTGCTTTTCTGGGGTCAGTCACAACCGGAACCAGCAAATGCGGTATGCCATTATAAACACCGAGTTCAACCACCTTGGGGTCAATCATCAGCAATTTGACCTCATCCGGTGTGGCTTTATAAAGCAAGCTAATGATAATAGAATTGATACAAACCGATTTACCCGAACCGGTAGCACCGGCAATCAATCCGTGCGGCATTTTGGCAATGTCGGTAACAATATTTTCACCTGCAATATCCTTGCCAAGGCAAACCGCAAGTTTGCTTTTAGCAGAGGAAAATGCTTTACTGTCTATTAATTCACGAACTCCAACCATGCTGGTGTTGCGATTGGGTACCTCAATACCGATGGCTGCCTTGTTGGGAATTGGCGCCTCAATACGCACACCGGCTGTTGCAAGGCTCATAGCGATATCGTCCGAAAGATTGGTGATTTTGCTGATACGCACACCGGCGGACGGTTGCAATTCATATCTTGTAACCGATGGGCCGCGGCTGATGTTAATAATGCGGCTTTCTATACCGAAGCTGTGCAAGGTTTCAATCAAACGAGTTGCAGTGCCTTCCATTTCGCTTCTAAGGGTTTTTTCGTTCTTTGCCGGAATGTTTTTCAAAAGCGATATCGGCGGATAATTATACTCATTCTCAATGGTTTCCGGCTCAGGCGGGGTAAATCCACCGGTTTTTAACTGTTCTTTTTTATCTGCAATGGATTTGTTGATTTTCTCAATCAACGGGTCTTCTGCCGAACCGTCTTCATTTGGAATTTCCTCTGCGGTTGCACCTTCCCCTTCTGTCCCCCGATATGTATCAATTAATTTCTTTTGCTTATCGGTCATGGGCGGTTCTGCCGGTTTTTGCTCATCATCCAACGCGATATCCACATTAAAACGCGGCTTTTTCGCCGATTTCGATGTTGCTTTTTCGGCATTTTCCTCTTCCTCAACAACCGCAAATGTGCTCTCCGCATGCTGCTCCAATTTTTTCACCGGCAAAGCAACCGATTTGAAAAGCGAAATCAAGGTTGTTCCGGTAATCAGCATAAAGAAAACAAAAATCAAGAGGCAAACGGTAATATCAGCACCCGGTCGGCCAAAGGCGGCAACCAGCGGATGCCCAATCAGTGCACCGAAGAAACCACCGTTGTTAAAAGCGGCACCCAAACGGTAACAATGCTGAATATGCTGACCGAAGGTCATTGTATCAGCATGTTTGGAAAAAATATCAATGGCAGAGCCAATCAGCACAATCATAAAAGAGGCTTCTATCACCTTTGCGCCGACTTTACCGTAAAGCTTGTCCATCGCACAAAGTACGGCAACCAAGCCGAGTACAAACGGCCAAACATACGCACAAATGCCGAACAAACCAAACAAGACATTATGTAATGCCAGCCAGGCGTTTTCTCCGCGAATCACCGTTACGAAAAATAAAAACAGTGCAACCGCGAACAAAACAATGGCTGTCATTTGGCGGCGGCCGGCGGCCATTGCACGCCGCTGCGCTGCCTCTTGTTTTTTAATTGCCGTAGCCGTAGAGCTGGTTTTCCTTTTCTTTTTTGTTGCCATAATACACCCCAACAAATAATATTATATTTTTTCACCCATGTTATAGCGAGGGTTTAAATAATCCTTTGGATTAGTGGATATTAAGCGGAGAATTTCCCTTCCCTGCTCGGTGCGCTTTGTTTCCAGAAGACCGTTTTTTAAACACAGGGTTTCCACCGGTGGCTGTAACTTAAAGGCCTCTGAAAATACAAATTCTGCCGGAACAATGGTATAGAGCATTATGTTTCTCCCTCCTCTATCATCTGGTAAAGGCTATCCATTGCGTCTTTCAAACTGCCCAACTCATCAATCAAGCCCTTTTTGACAGCCGTCTCGCCATCCAGCATAGTGCCCACATCGGTTACAAGTTCGCTGGTGTTCATCATGAGTTTGGTAAACTCCTGCTCTGTTATAGAGGAATTGTCAATCACAAACCGGGTAATGCGGTCCTGCATTTTATCAAAATAATCAAAGGTTTGCGGCACTCCCAATACCAAACCCGTTGTGCGTACCGGATGAATCGTCATGGTAGCAGAACTGACAATAAAAGACTTCTTTGCCGACACAGCCAACGGAACACCGATAGAGTGCCCACCGCCCAAAACGAGCGAAACCGTCGGTTTCTTCATACCTGCAATCAGCTCAGCAATCGCAAGGCCTGCCTCCACATCGCCGCCCACCGTATTCAATAAAATTAAAAGACCTTCAATTTCGGCATCTTCATCAATAGCGACCAGTTGCGGAATAACATGCTCATACTTGGTGGTTTTGTTTTGTGCGGGCAATATATAATGCCCCTCAATCTGCCCGATAACCGTCAAACAATGAATCGTATGCTTGCCTTTGGTCTCAGTAATTGCACCGAATTCCTTAATCTGCTCAATTTGCTCCTTGGAAGGCGTTTCCTGCTCCTGGTTTTCATTGTTTTCATTTTTATTTTTCATTATTGTATCACCCCAAAATAGTATTGGGGAAAAGCAACACAATAATTCAATATATTATAACATTTTTTGCTTTGCAATACAAGGCTTTTCTGCGAAAATTCGAGCAAAAAACCGGTTGCGCGGAGCACACAACCGGTTTTACTTTATTATTTCTGTTCGCAGAGCGTAATATGCAATTCTTCCAATTGCTTTGTATCCACATTTGCCGGCGCGCCGCTCATCAATTCACCGGAATTTGCCACCTTGGGAAAAGCGATGACATCGCGGATAGATTCGCGTCCCAACATAAGCATAACCAAGCGGTCCAACCCATAGGCCATGCCGCCGTGCGGCGGTGCACCGTAACGGAAAGCATCCATCAGGAAGCCAAATCGTTCCTTAGCCTCATCCTTAGAAAAGCCCAGAGCCTTGAACATTTTTTCCTGCAAATCGGGTGTGCTGATACGGATAGAGCCGCCACCGATTTCGGTTCCGTTCAGAACCAAATCATAGGCCTTTGCCAAGACAGAACCGGGGGCACTTTCCAATCGGGCAAAATCATTGTCTTTCGGAGAGGTAAAGGGATGGTGTTTTGCTACAAAACGCTTTTGCTCTTTATCATACTCAAACAACGGAAAATCAACCACCCAGAGGAAATCAAACCGGGTTTTATCAATCAAATCCAGACGTTTGGCAAGCTCGACACGCAAAGCGCCCAGTGCATCATAGACAACCTGATTATCACTGTCGGCCACCACAAAGAGCACACCGTTTTCTTTGAGTCCGGTTTTTTCATGAATGGCCGAAATTTCCTTGTCGGTAAGAAATTTCTCAAAAGAAGAGGTCGTTCCCTCGGCGGTAACACGCGAATAAGCCAATCCCTTTGCACCGTAATCTTTGACAAAATCGGTCAACTTATCGATTACCTTTCGAGTCAGCTTATCGGCGCTGTCCGGCACACAGATGGCACGTATACTTCCCCCACCATCAATCGCAGAGGAAAATACCTTAAATTCGCTCTTGCAAAGCGCACCGGTAATATCGCAGAGTTCTAAACCAAAACGGGTATCCGGCTTGTCCGAGCCATAAAGATACATTGCTTCTTTATAAGACAAACGCTTAAAGGGCGTAGAAAGCTCCATATTAAACATCTTTTTGAAAAGATATTTCATAAACCCTTCGTTCATGCGGATTACATCGTCTTCATCAACAAAGGACATTTCCAAATCAATTTGCGTAAATTCAGGCTGACGGTCGGCACGCAGGTCTTCGTCGCGGAAGCAACGCGCAATTTGCATATATCGGTCAAAGCCGGACATCATCAGCAACTGCTTATAAAGCTGGGGCGACTGCGGCAGAGCAAAAAAACTTCCCTTATGCACACGAGAGGGCACCAAATAATCCCTTGCACCCTCCGGTGTGGATTTAATCAAAATGGGGGTTTCTACCTCAACAAAGCCATTTTCATCATAGTAATCTCTTGCGCATTTCACAATTTTATGCCGGGCGATAATCGCTTCCTGCATATCGGGACGGCGCAAGTCCAGATAACGGTAGGTAAGACGCAAATCCTCTTTTACCGGAGAATTTTCCAGGATTTCAAAAGGCGGTGTTTGCGCCTCTGCAAGCAAGCGGTAATCGGTAACTTCGATTTCCACATCACCGGTAGGAATTTCCTTGTTGACGGCCGAGCGCATACGAACCATACCCTTGGCCATCACAACATACTCACTACGGGTCTGAAAGGCTTTATCAAACAGCACACGGTCGGTTTTATCGTCAAATGCGAGTTGTACAATGCCGGTTCGGTCACGCAAATCGATAAAAATAATCTGACCGAGGTCGCGTTGGCGTTGTACCCAGCCGCAAACAACTACCGTTTCCCCTGCGTTTTCCTTGCGAAGTTCGCCGCAATATACCGTACGGCGCAAAGATTCCATTTTATCCAATCGCATCGTTAATCCTCCAACGTGTTTTCGAGATTTTGCAAAGCCTGTGCGCGATTGAGCTGATAAATCGCATCCACAAAAGCTTCCAAATCGGTTTCGGTTTCGGCACCGGTTGCCATATTTTTAATTTTGCATTTCTTATTGGCAAGCTCATCATCACCCAGAACGGCGGTAAACTTAACATTGCATTTGTTGGCATATTTCATCTGCGCTTTTAATCCGCGGCCGGAAATATCGGTAAGGGCAGAAAATCCCTCTTCGCGAAGCCGAGCACAAAGCTCGGTAGCATACAAGCTTGCCGCATGACCCATCGGTGCGATATAGACATCGGGACCATCCGCTTCGGGATAGACAATCCCATTACTTTCGGCCACCATTAAAATGCGCTCCATTCCCATGGCAAACCCAAGTGCCGGCAACTGCGGACCGCCCATTTGAGCCACTAGTCCGTCATAGCGGCCGCCGCCGCAGACGGTAGATTGCGCGCCGATGGAACCGGAAATAAACTCAAAGACAGTTTTGGTGTAATAATCCAGGCCACGCACAATTTTGGGATTCACAGAAAAGTCAATACCGGCGGCTTGCAGGTGGGCTTGTACCTCTTGGAAATGGGCACTGCACTCCTCACAAAGATAGTCCAGCATGACCGGCGCACCGGCAGCAATCTCGCCGCAAACCGGAGATTTACAGTCCAGTATACGCATAGGATTACGTTCCAAACGTTCGTTACAGGTTGCGCAAAGCTCTGTGCTATGAGCGGTAAAATATTGTTTCAATGCGTCATTGTATTTTTTGCGGCATTCGGGGCAACCGATGGAGTTGATTTCCAGAGAAAGGTCGGTAATACCGACTGCGGACAACAACGATTTTGCAAGCGAAATTATCTCGGCATCTGCCGCAGGCTGGCCTGCGCCAAAGCACTCCACACCAAACTGATGAAACTCACGCAAACGACCTGCCTGCGGTTTTTCATAACGGTAACAGGAGCCGACATAGCAGGTTTTTACCGGCAAAGCATTGTTAATCTCACCGTGTTCAATAACCGCGCGCACAACCCCGGCCGTCAACTCGGGACGCAGGGTAATAGAGCGACCACCTTTATCTTCAAAAGTGTACATTTCCTTTTGGACAACATCGGTGGTGTCCCCTACGCTACGATGGAAAACCTCCGTGTGCTCAAATATCGGCGTGCGGATTTCCTTATATCCATACAACGCCGCTGTTTCCAACATTTTTTTCTCCAAGAACTGCCACTTGTACACCGTACCCGGCAAAATATCGTTTGTTCCGCGCGGTGCCTTGTTTATTTCAGCCATTTTTCTTCTCCTTATAAAAAAGTAAAAGGATTTCCTATCCCAAAGGGACGAGAAATCCTCGCGGTGCCACCCTAATTGAGCGCAATTCGCGCCCCTCTTTATGCCTTTAACGCAGACTTACGATTTGCTCCTGCGATGTCTTTCAGCAGTCTGCACATAGGCGGTTTACAGCCGAGACCGCCCTCTCTGCAACGGCAAATTTGCTTACTTTTTCGCAATCATTGCAATTGATTATAAACTGATGGGATGATTGTCCTTCACAATTTCGCGCCAATCCAAATCGCCGCGCTCCAAGCTATGAATCAAGGCTTCTGCTGTGGCAATATTTGTAGCCACCGGAATGTTATGCACATCGCACAGTTTCAGCAAAACCGCCTCATCCGGCTCATTGGATTTCGGTTTTAGCGGGTCACGAAAAATCAAAAGCAAATCGATTTCGTTACAGCTGATACGAGATGCAATTTGCTGCGAGCCACCCTGACTGCCGCTTAAAAACCGTTGTATTTCCAAGCCCGTTGCTTCTGCAACCAACTTACCTGTTGTTCCGGTTGCCAAGAGCTTATGTTGACTGAGCACACCGCAATAGGCGATGCAGAACTGCACCATCAGCTCTTTTTTGGAATCATGGGCTATTAACGCTATATTCATTTTCGCACTCCTTTTGCAAGCTATTTCCAAATTTTCAAGGGCACAGTATGTCCACACAAACGCGCCGCAATCCGATGAAACGCCATTGCCGCAGGTCCGATTTGAATCGGAACCTCCTTCGCGGCCGCATACATTACATAAATATCCTCCGGCACAACACCCAGCAATTGCAAGCCAGATGTATCAATAATGCTGTCAATATTCTGATGATATTTACGCGTGATTCGATTTTTAACAAATCGGTTGATGACCAATCTGGTGCTACGCCCATGTCCTTTCAAGGCCGAAGCCATTTCAAAGGCATCGCGCACACAGACCTTGTCGGTATTGCAGACAACAATATGTTCGGCAAAGGCCGGCATATTTTTGTAATACTTTTCCTCTAAACCGGCAGGGCAATCGAAAATCACAAAATCAAAACGGCGGCTGATTTCCATCGCGAAACGGGCAAGCTCTTCGCCCTGAATCGTAGATACACCCGAAGGCGCCGCCATCAGCCACAGATTGTCGGTCTCGGGCACTCTGTAAATGGATTTTTCAATCTGGGAAGCGTCTTGCATGGCATCTGAAACGTCATAAACCAAGCGGTCGGTGACCGAGAGCATCAAATCCAAGCAGCGCAAGCCTTCGTCCAAATCGACCAAAAGCGTTTTTTTGCCGCTATTGTTTAAAGCAGTTGCTATTCCAATGGAAACCGTAGATTTACCCACGCCGCCCTTGCCAGAAGAAACCACAAGCAACCGCCCCACAGACATTCCCCTCTTTTTCCATAATTATCTCGTTTATCATATCATAAAATGCCCTATATGTCAAAGGGGTTTTATGAAAAAATTATGTTTTACATAGAAAAAGCAGGGCCGTTTCACGCCCTGCTTTTCGTGTATAAATTTATTCGGAAGAACGCGTTGTTCTTCTTTGAGAATCTTTAATAACTGCCGGGAAGATATTCGTCCAAGTTAGAACTTGTCGTACTGGTTGCCGAACTGGTCGATGACGGTTTTGACGTACTCGAAACAGAAGAGGTCTTATCAGAAGATGTTGACGCAGAAGATGTTTTTGAGGAAGATGTTGTATCAGAAGGTACCTTTCCGGAAGTTGATTCCACAGAGGATGTTTTGCCGGAGGAAGGTGTTTTGCTCTGTGTCGTCTTTGAGCCTGTTGCCGTAGATTCCGGTTTTGTTTCGGTTTTAGATTCCGAGTCGCCACCGGTTTCGGTTGTACTCTCGATTTTCGAAGCCGAGGAGGTTGTATCTGCCGGAACATCTGCTCCCTCTTTTTTGTTACAAGCGGTAAAAAGAAATGCAAACATAAGTAATGCCAGAGTTAAACACAAATACTTTTTCATAATTTTCTCCTTATAATTTATTTAATTTCTTCCTTTATACAACAGTGCCGGGCAAAAAGCGAACAGCAAGGCTGCAAAAGCAAGATTAAAAACAAACGCAATCGGCAGCGCTGCCATTAACCCTTGGGCTATTCCGATACCGATTAAAATCAAAGCATTGGGTATAAGCGGCCAAAGTTTCAGCATAAGCTGCAAGGACGAACGAATCATTATATGTAGGCCGGAAGGCAGCCACAGTTCCAACAGAAGTCCGCTGACCGAACTAATCAAATCAAAACTCAGAAATAGCAAAATCCATAGCAGAGCCGTAAAAAGATTTCCGTTCATAAACAGTACCGCCGCCAAATAGACCGGTACCATATCACATAGTATATCATACAACCCGGCCAAAAGGCAATAGAAAAGTTTTCCGGACGGTTTTTCCGGCACCGTAAACAAATACGGGCATTCGGTTTCACGGGCAATCGGATTACCGAAATTACGGAAGAAAGCCAGTGCCAACACGACGGCAGACATTATTGTAATACTTGTTGAAGGTAATAAAAAGCGTTGTACAAGGGCAAATCCGCCGCAAACCAAAAGATACATTGTTGATGTACCGGTAAAGAGCCCTAACTTTGCAAAACGCCGGCGGTTGTATACGCTCTTGATTAAAAACATCTGCGCGCCCTCTCCCCGAGCAAATTCCCCCGCCTTTTTTTCGGCATTTTTGCGTTTTCGGTTTTGTTGGAGCGTGGATTTTGCTTCGGAGGTTTTTTGTAAAACTTCTTGATTGCGAACCGCGCTGGCAAGAGCGTCTTCATAAAAATCGGCTCTGAATTTCCAGATGAAATAAATTGCAACGAACACCGTAAGTAACAGCAAAACAAAATATAGAAACGCCAAAAGCCAGTTGCCCTCAATTGCGCTCATCACAAAACCACGCACCCAGCCCCAAACCGGAATCCAACGACCGGGTTTAGAGGCAAAAAGGTTGGCAACGGCAGTCCATACAGAAATTTCACCGATATAAACTTGCCCGATAATTACGAGCGCCACGGCAAGTAAAACCGCAATGCCGGTCGGCCGGATAAACTTGCGAAGCTTTTCATGTGTCGCAGCAACTGTATAGGTAAAGACCGAAATCAACTGACAAAGCGCCACAATGACAACCCATGCGACAATCAGCATGACGGCAGACAGGATATTTAAGCCCAGATTCAGCACCAAATTCGGCAACTGAAACAGCAAATAAACCGAACCGAGTAAAACAAGCCCCATTTTCAGAATGGTACGGAACAATAACACCGACTGGGGTTTAAGCGGTGCAGGAAAAAGAAAATTGACATCCGGCATGGTGAAAATTGCCGTTCCGTTTTTATCTGCAAAATAAAAGTAGCCCAGCATCATAGCCAGAGCGACAATACCCACCCCGGTTTCCAGCACCGTGTGAAGAATATCCTCGCTGTGTATAAGTTCTTTCTCTTCTTCCCACGCTGAATCTTCAAGGTCGCTTTCCTGCGAATAACCGGCGGTATTCTCTTCCTCTGCAAAAAGGGAATCTGTGGCAATCCCGGCGGCAAATCCACCAACAATACCGACAAAAACGCAAATACCGATAAAAATCGCAATCCAGGTTCTAAACAGTTTTTTAATGCTGTTTATTACGGTGCGGGATATGTAAAACCACAACAATTTCATCTTGTTTGTTCTCCGCCTTCGGTAATCTCAAAAAACAATTTTTCAAGATTCAAACCATGTTCCTCGACTTCGCTCTTGGAAACATCAGCCATCACACGGCCGTTCTGCATAATCAGCGTTTTATCCCACAGCATATCCACACTATCAATCATATGGGTACTGATAAGAAGAGAACGCCCCTCTTTACGCATATCGGAAAAAATTTCCTTCAATTCCTTGATGGCGTGCGGGTCGAGGCCAATCATTGGCTCATCAAACAATGCTATTCGCGGACGGGGCAACAAGCCACAGCAAATACTCAGTTTTTGTTGCATTCCTTTGGAAAGTTCGTCACCGAATTTTTTCTTTTTATCGGCTAATTCCATGCGCTCTAACAGTTCTTCGGCGTACGGTTTATAGTCTTGCAAACGATAGGCACGAGCAACAAACTCCAAATGCTCCATAACGGTTAAATTTGGATAAAGCGCCGGCAACTCAGGCACATAGCCCAACAAGCGTTTTGCCTCAACGCTCTTATTTTCCAACCCATCGACGGTAATATAGCCTTCATACCGCAAAAATCCCATAATGGCTTTAATAATTGTGCTTTTCCCTGCCCCGTTAGGACCAAGAAGGACACAAATGTTTCCATCCGGTATTTCAAAGGTAACATCGTCATTGGCTATCAGTTTTCCGTAGTGTTTGGTAACATGATGAACTTTAAGCATAAGAACCCCCTTGTTCCCCCCTATACGGGAATGCTCTCACCGAGATAGGTGGGCATCGGTTTGTAAATCGTAATGAAAAAATCTTTTACCCGGGCAAATGCTTCCCTAAGGCTACGATAACTCTGTCCGGCATAATTGTCTCCTTCACTCTGCACACCATATGCTTCCAGACCCAACCGGCGTGCGTCATAAACCGCACGATAAAGGTGATATTTTTGCGTGACAATAACCACTTTATCCGCTTTGAAAATTTCTTTGGCGCGGTAAACACTTTCATAGGTGGAAAATCCTGCATGGTCAAGGAATATTTGCTCGGAAGGTATGCCTTTTTCGACCGCATAATTTTCCATTGCCTGTACTTCGTTATAATATTTGGTTCCATGGTCGCCGCTCATGAGGATTTTATCGCAAAGGCCGGCATTGTAAAGCTCTACCGCCGTATTTAACCGATCCTGCAACATCAAACTCGGCGTTCCGTCCGGCCGAACACCGGCACCCAAAACCAAAATGCAATCTGCATCCTCCACCGTGATCGTATCGGGTACAGAAATGAAATTATTTACAGAGAAAATGATATATAAATTGATTGCGGAAACCGTAAGGAGGGTCGTTATGATAATAAAGCAAACCAACCGAAAAAGCGGTTTTGCAACCTTTTTTATTACTTTTTTCATTTCCGCCTCCAAACATAGATTTTATTCATCAAACATGGTACACTGACAGTATACCATGCTGTTATATAAAAATCTACTCTTTCATTCCATTTGAGCAAAAAACAACCGCCGGCTAAGCCGGCGGTTGTTTTTTGCATTTTACGATTATTTCATTTTCTTTTCCAGAATTTCCTTAATCATAGACGGGTCCCCTGCACCCTTTAATTCGCGCATACAAGCGCCAAACAGCGCTTGTATGGCTTTGGTTTTGCCGTTTTTATAATCTTCGACTGCCTGTGTATTTTCCATAATAACCTTGTCAATTACACTTTCCACAGCAGAACTGTCAAACTTTTTGTCCAGGCCGTTTTCCTTGCAGAAAGTAACCGGGTCAACATCCTCTTCAACTACGGCAATTAGGATTTTTTTACCTGCGTTACGGTTAATTGTGCCCTTTTCCACCATTTGAATGATGGAAGCCAGTTTTTCAGCTGTAACCGCAAGCTCGCCCAAGGTTTTTCCGTCCTTACGCAAAACACCTGCACAGTCGGTAAGAATCCATGACGCTGTTTCTTTTGCGTTGCATCCCAACGCAACCGTATCGTCAAGAAGTTTGCTGATTTTTTGGTTGGATATCAGCATATCAATTTCTTTTTCAGAAATGCCAGCCTCTCTATACTGTACCGCTTTATCATCAATTGCAACCGGCTTGTTTGCCTTGATTTGTTCAAGCCATTCATCATCAATAATAATCGGCATTAAATTGGCATCCGGGAAATAACGGTAATCTGCCTCTGTTTCCTTATTGCGCATAGCAAAGGTTTTTCCGCTGGCGTCATCAAAGCGCCGGGTTTCCTGCACAAGTTCTTCGGTTTCGAACTCCAATGCATCCATGTGCCGTTGTGCTTCATAGCGAATGGCTTTGTCAATCGCCTCAAAGGAACTCATGTTTTTAATTTCGGTACGAACGCCAAAGGCTTCGCTGCCTTCGGGGCGGACAGAAATATTAACATCGCAACGCATCGCGCCCTCTTCGCACTCCGAAATACCACCCAAACGGAACATAGATTTCAACTTGGTAAGATAGGCCACAACCTCTTCGGCACTACGGAAATCCGGCTGGGTAACAATTTCAATCAAGGGCACACTTGTGCGGTTGAAATCCACAAAGGAAGAACTGCCGCTATGCACCAATTTGCCTGCGTCCTCTTCCATATGAATCTGTTTAATGCGAATATCCCGCGTACCGGCAGAGGTTTTAACCGTCACCGTTCCGTCTTTACATATCGGATGATTTAATTGCGTTATTTGATATGCACAAGGTAAATCAGGATAATAATAGTTTTTCTTATCAAAGGTCGTATAGCGGCTGATATTGCAATTGAGCATAAGTCCGGCTGTTACGGCAAGCTCTACAACCCTTTTATTCATAACCGGCAACATACCCGGCATACCGCAACAGGCAGGGCAAACACAGTCATTCGGTTCTTTTGCGGCAGAATGACCACCGCAGGAACAGAAAATTTTCGATTCGGTGCTTAATTCCACGTGGGTTTCAAGTCCGATAACCAATTCGTAATTCATGCTATTCCCCCTCCCTTTCTGCGGATTTTGCCAAACTTAAAAGCAGGCTCTCGCTGAAATGCTTGCCCAGCAGCTGCACACCGCCACTCACAAGCGCCGGAATACCGATAAGGTTTGCAACCGCGGTAAAAGCACTCTCAGAAAAAACCTTTTCAAAGGCCTCATTTATACCGTAACTTTCAAACGCGGTTTTGCTGCATACCGGAGTTAGAACGGCATCGTAGCTTTGCAATAATTTTTCTATGCCTTCGGCCACAATGCGACGCACCCTGAGCGATTTATCGTAGCAGTCTTTATAGCGGTTTTTAGACAAAACATCCGACCCATAAAGGATGATGGCCTTTGTCAGGAAGTTAAAGCCTTCGGTTCTTGAATTCACATACAATTCGTCAATGTTTCTGTATTGCTCGGAGCGATGGCCGAACTTTACACCGTCGTAACGGGACAGGTTATTGCAGGTTTCGGCAGACATAAGAATTTGCCAAGCAACATTTGCAATCTCAAACAAATCGCAGGAAATTTCTTCCACCACAACGCCGTTGACAGCAAGTTGTTCTGCAAAGGTTTTTATTCTATGCTTTGTTTTATCATCCGCTTTTTCAAGCAATTCTTTTACAATACAAACCTTTTTGCCTGAAAGTTCCATATCGGTAGCATAGTTGTAACGCTCGGCCGGCAAACTCGTTCCGTCTTTCTCATCATGGCCTGCAATAACATCCATGATTTCTTTTACACCATCGGCGTTTGTTGCGTAAACGCCCAACTGCTCGCCCGAAGCGGCACAAGAAATGACACCATAACGGGACACCGTACCGTAGGTCGGTTTTAAAAAGGCGATTTCGGAAAGGGCTGCTGCGCGTCTCGGTGCACCATTGATATCAACGCCGAGTGCCGCCTTTACCTCACCCTTTTCAATAAGTGAAGCGGCTGCCCCTTTGCATTGTTCTTTTTTATCATCATAATAAGAAAATTCACCGACAAGATCTAACCCAAATTCACCGACATGGGTTTTACCAGATACGGTATATCCCTTATCTTCAAGACGAACCACCGCCTCTGCACTGAATAACGGCTTAAACCCACTTAAAATACGTGAACCGGCTGTTGCCTCTGCGTCTTTTACAAGAATGGTATCGTCTACGGCAACATTGCCTTTTTCATTCAGTTTTGATACATAAAAATCCATTGTACACACCTCACTTAACCAATCTGGGTACTTGCCAACTGTTGTCATTGTGCTCCGGCGCGCCTTCAAGCAAGCTTTCTCTTGTGAAGGGCTGTTTGCGAACGTCGTCGCGCAACACATTGGACATAGGCATAACGTGTATCATTTCCTCAACATTTTCAGTATCGTAATCTTTGAGTTTTTGCTCATGTTGATTCATCATATCAAAAATACCCTGCATTGTTGCTTCCTCTTTTTCGGTTAAGGAAAGCTGATTTAACTGCTGTGCATTCGCAAAGGTTGAGCGTTTGCCTTGCTGTTGTCTGCCCATTGTGCTGCTGGGGGCAACGCGCTGTGCAAGTGCGTTTGAGCTGCCGAGAAGATGAACATCTTCCAACTGCTGGTTGGTTACTTCGCTCGGTGCACCGAGCAATAAATCCTGCGCATTTCCGTTCAACGGGAATGCGATAACATCAAGAATTTTTTCTTCATCTGTCAGAAGCATAACCATACGGTCAACACCGGGAGCCATACCGGCGTGCGGCGGTGCACCGTACTGAAAAGCGGTATACAAAGCATTAAAGCGCTTTTTCAGTTCATCCTCATCGTAGCCGGCAATATCGAAGGCTTTTTTCATAATATCAATATCATGATTTCGAACCGCACCCGATGCAAGCTCGATACCGTTACAGACAAGGTCATATTGATAGGCCAGCACATCATTGGGGTCCTTGTTTAAAAGCGCATTCATTCCGCCCTGCGGCATAGAAAAAGGGTTGTGGGTGAAAATCGTTTCGCCGGTTTCCTCATCGGTTTCATACATGGGGAAATCCACAATAAAACAAAATTCAAAGCTGTCGTCTTTAATTAAGTTCAGTTGTTCTTCTTTTGCCAACCAGGTACGAATCAAACCGGCTTTTTTCTCGGTTTCGTCCTTCTTTTCGGCACATATAAAGAAGAGGGTCTCCCCTTCTTTGATTTTTGTTAAAGAAATGATTTCCGCTTTTTTCTCTTCACTGAGGAACTTAGCAATAGGCCCTGCGAAAACGCCGCCTTTTAAGGTTATATAGCCCAAACCGCCGAGCCCTACTTCGTCCGAAGTCGCATATTTAAGCGAATCTTCAAAAAACTTGTTTGACTTACCTTGACAGCCGGCCACAATACCGCGAACCGGTCTGCCCTTGAAGGCCGGAAAATCCACATCCGCAAAAAAGGCGGTCAAATCGCATATAACAAGCGGATTTCTCAAATCCGGTTTGTCGGAACCGTAGGTCATCATGGCGTCCGCATAGGTAATACGGCGGAAGGGTTTTTCGGTTATCTTTTTATCAGAAAATGCAACGAATGTATCATGCACAACATCCTCACAAACATCCAAAACCTCTTCCTGCGTGGCAAATGCCATTTCAAAGTCCAACTGATAGAACTCACCGGGCGAGCGGTCTGCACGGGCATCTTCATCACGGAAACAGGGCGCGATTTGGAAATATCTATCAAATCCCGAAACCATTAAAAGCTGTTTGAACTGCTGCGGTGCCTGCGGCAAAGCATAGAACTTTCCGGGATGTTTACGGCTGGGCACAAGGAAATCACGGGCGCCTTCGGGAGAGGACGCTGTAAGAATCGGGGTTTGTATTTCGAGAAATCCTTTCTGTTCCATTTTGTTTCTCAAATGGCGAATAATCATGGAACGCTTCACAAGATTGTCGTGGTTTTTTGGGTTGCGGAGGTCCAGATAGCGGTATTTCAGACGCAATTCATCCTTACTCAATCTGGATGCACGAACATCAAACGGCAACATATTTTTGGATTTGCCGAGAACGGTCAATTTATCCGCAACCAATTCTACAAAACCGGTGGCAATTTTATTGTTAACGGTTTCGGGGGCGCGTTTTTCAACAATACCGCTAACCGAAATAACCGTTTCCCGATTTACATTTTTTAATAAATCTTCATTATGAATAATTACCTGCGTTACACCTGTATAATCACGCAGATCGACAAAAATAACGCCGCCGTGGTCGCGAACAACATCAACCCAACCGGCAAGCTGTACAGTCTGACCGATGTGCTCATCACGGATGTCATTACATAATAGCGTTCTGTACATAACCATCTACCTCCAAAAATTTTGAAAAAATAAAAGTCCCGGGAATATAACCTGTATATTCCCGGGACGAGCAAACAAAAGTTAACCCGCGGTGCCACCCGCATTGAAGCGTAAACGCTTCCGCTTTTAATATTCAGTTCGCATACTCATGAAGTGTTCCCAAGCTTACTACTTGTCTTAAATGTGCTTTCAGTCGGTGACACATTCTCCCTGATAGACGTTCCACAAAAGCCGAGTCTTCACAATACAGTATATCAATCTATTTATATTTTGTCAATAATTTTTAAAAATTTGCATTCAATTTTAATAAACCTCCGGCAAAGCCGGAGGTTTAGCCCTTTTAATCGTGGTTCTCTGTATTTTCAGTTTCACAACTGCTACATTTACCGGTGCACTGCTTGGAATAAGGACAGCCAATACAGGTTTGTCCACGTTTTTTTGCCTTATACAAATAGAACACAATGCCTCCGGCAATACATAGCAAGATTAAAACAATAATAAAGTCTTTCATAACTATTTAACCTTTGTATAGGATCTTTTTTGTGTATTAGATGCACCAAGAACATATTCTGTTTTCATCTTTTGATTTGCATTGCGGATAAGCATAGCCACAATAGCAACCATAGCAAGAACAGCAACCAAGCCGGCGAGAGCAGCGCCTACGCTTAATGAGCCGGGTGCAATAATAAGTGTTCCGGTGGTGTAAACCAAATAGGCAACTGTGTATCCGGTTGCAAGTTGTAGCCCGATACCGCCCCAAATCCATTTACCGCTCTTCATTTCAGCATTCATTGCACCGATTGCAGCAAAACAAGGGGGTGTAAAGAGATTAAACATGAGGTATGCAAGAGCTGCAACCTTTGTAATTCCCATAACAGCTGCAACTTCACTCGCGCCGCCGATCAAAGTTAAATTCTCGGTATCAATAAAGTTCGTAACCGAGAAACAAACAGCCAAAGTGCCAACAACATTTTCTTTTGCAATAAAACCTGTAATAGCAGCTGCTGCCAACTGCCAAGAGGCAATACCCACAACCGGAATAAGCAAATAAGCAAATGGACCTGCAATTGAAGCAAGAATAGAAGAATTCGCGGATTCTGCAACCTGTAAGTTCCAGTTGAATGTTTGCATTAACTGAACCGCCATATTGCAAAGAAGAATGATGGTGGCCGCTTTTACTATGTAAGCCCAACCTCGGCTGCACATAGATTTGAAAGCACCCCACAACGATGGTGCCTTGTATTCAGGCAGCTCAATAATGAAAAAAGATTTTCTTGCTTTGTACCCTGTAATCTTATTAACTAAAACCGCACCGAGGAAAATTAAAATGATCCCCGAGAGATACATTAACGTGCTTACCCAACCCGCATTATCAAAGAATGCGCCGGCAAAAAGGGATATAACAGGAATTTTCGCGCCGCATGGCATGAAGGGTGCCAGCATTGCGGTGGCTCTGCGTTCTCGTTCATTGCGAATGGTACGTGAAGCCATGACACCGGGCACGGCACAACCAATAGTGATAACAAAAGGAATAACCGATTTGCCGGAAAGCCCTACCCTTTTGAAAATAGGATCAAGCACCACTGCAACACGGGACATATAACCGCAATCTTCGAGAAGGGCTATAAGGAAATACATTACCATGACCAGCGGCAAAAAGCCGACAACAGCAACCATGCCGCCGATAACGCCGTCAACAAGGATAGCCGAAAGCAGCGGACTTGCGCCTGCAAGCAATTCGCCAATCCAGCCTTGGAAAATTTCAAGCCAGGCAACAAGCAAATCTGCAATTGGAGTGCCTACCCAAACCTGAGAAATCTGGAACACAAGGAACATAACAACGGCAAAAATCGGGATGCCGAGCCATCTATTTGTAAGCACAGCATCGATTTTATCACCGAAGTTTTTATCCTTCGTAAGCACTTTACGGGTTTCAACCTCTTTTACAATTGCATTTACAAATGCAAAACGCTTACGATCAGCAGCTTCAACTATGCTTTTATCGGTTAAATCTATATCGCCTTGAACATAAGGCGCTTTCTGTACTGTGTTTACCTTGGTTACAGCAGCCTCAACAACGGCTTTTAAACCGTCCGCTGCGGTGGATACCGTCTTAACAACCGGGCAGCCGAGTTTTGCACTCAATGCTTCGACGTCGATTTTCGTTTCCTTTTTTTCGTTGATATCACTCTTATTCAGAGCCACAACAACGGGTATGCCAAGTTCTAAAAGCTGCGTGGTAAAGAAAAGGCTGCGGCTAAGGTTTGTAGCGTCCACAATGTTGATAATAACATCCGGGTTTTCTTTCTTAACATACGAACTGGCGATACTCTCTTCACTAGTAAAGGGAGACATGGAGTAGGCGCCGGGAAGGTCAACAGCAATAAGCTGCTCTTTGCCCGTATGATATGCCCTTTTGATAGGGTGCTCTTTTTTATCTACGGTAACCCCTGCCCAGTTTCCAACCTTTTCATTGCAGCCGGTTAAGCTATTGTACATTGTGGTCTTACCGGAGTTTGGATTCCCTGTCAAAGCAATTCTCATTCCGTGTTCCTCCTCTTTTTCCTTAACTTTACGTTCACTTTCTCGGATAATATTTCAATATTGGTTAGCATACGCTAACCGGTGGGTAAAAAAGAAGCTGCAAGTTGTTTTTCGAAGCCTTAAATAATGATTGCTTCGGCCAACTGATTATCGATATTATATCTTCCGTCCTTAATAGAAACGATGCAGCCGCCTTTTAAATGAGATACAACCGTAATAGTTTCACCGGTGTAACAACCAAGAGAAAACAAAAAGGCATTCAATTCATCATCGTCAATTTTAATCTGCCGAATGATATATTCGTTACCTTCAACTGCATCTCTTAAAGTCATATGTATCACCGTTTATTTTCTCTTAGAATCAAGTCTATTGCTTCGCAATGACGAATGCGAATTCTGAAATCCAGTTAGCGCTTGCTAACTTCCAATATTATACTTTTAATATTGAAGTTTGTCAACCCTTTTTATTTAATTTTTCGGATTTTTTGTATACACGGATTCCCTAAAAGTCTGATATAGGTATTATACACAATAGTCGGTTGTTTTTATTATAGTATATCACTTTACATACTACAAATATAACTGCTGGAAGCCTGATATGTGTTAAACGACCCCGGCAATGCTGATGCATTGCCGGGGTCGTTTGATTATTTAAAAAATATTGCAGTGCTTAAAATCTTTATTTGATTTCCGGCAAACTTGCCGCTGCAACCGACTGCCCTACTCTTCTTGAATTTTCATCCGGAATATGAAGTGTTATCTTTTCTGCTAATTCGGGGAACTCTTTATCGAGTACCTCCTGTGCACGTTCAAGAAGAATCACTCCGCCTTCTCCGGAGGTTACGCGTCCCATAATAAGCACATGCTTAATATCGTAAAACTCGGTATAGAATGCAATGGCATAACCGAAATATGCACCGATTGTATCATAAATTGCGGCAGCGCGCGCATCTCCATCCTTCATAAGTCCCTGTATTACTTTAAGCTTTTCAGCCGGAGACAAAGATTCGTCCAGTTCAATTCCTGCAAAGGGAGCAAGCTTAATAACACCGTCTTGGGAGAAATATTTGACGCCACAGCCATAATCGCCCGACCATTCGTCAACCATCGCATCCTTAGAATAATCAACCGGAACGAAGGCAAGCTCATTGAGCCAACCGGTAATATTGCCGTCAGCATCAACATATCCACCGGCTTCGGACGTACCCATAGCAACGCCCAAAACCGCATTGTCACCCAAATCCATGGCACCGGCAAGCGCAGTAACATCACCATCGTTAGCAACCTCAATCGGGATGTCTGCTCCAATTTCTTTTGCAACATCGAGGTACATATTCTTAACCTTTTTATCAAAATCCTCATCGCTAACTTTGAGGAAAAGCGATGCAACCATGATACGGTTATCAACATAAACACCGGCTGACGATACACCGATTGCATCCACCCTGGGCATATGAGAAGCGGCAGTTTTCATTGCTTCTAATATTCCCTTATAGTGGTAATCCGGGTCAGGATTGGTTTTCGGGAACCAGACAACCTCCTCGGAATAAACACTCTCACCGTTTACAACCGCACTTACCTTACGGTCTGAACCACCGGCATCAAAGCCGATACGGCAACCGTCAAGATGTCTGCCGATAGGTGCAGCTGCCGATTTATCCTTCGGCGCATCCTCCAAGGCACAACAGATAACTTCAAACTTGCTTTCATAAACACGTTCCATAAACTTAACATCGAAATCACGAAGTCCGCCATAGGTATAAGCATCTTTGATTTTTTCACCTACAACATCACTGCCTGCAATAATAATTTTATATCCGCCAGCAACCCACAAAAGCGCCTTTGTCATTCTTTCGACAAAGCTGAAATTTTCTTCATCGTGTTCGGTGTTATCACGGAAAATGCGGGTTTTATATGTGGTTGTATACCCCTTATTTCTCTCGATTGCGATTACGATATCCTGACCGTCATTTTCAGTTGCTTTCCGCATTTCACGGCATACAAGTGACAGAGGGGTAAAACCCGGGTCAAGTTTTGCATTTACTTTAAGATTCATATTTAATTTCTCCTCTGATAATCGTTTTTTCTACATTAAATTGGGAATCCGTGATAATAATATCCGAATCTTTACCCACTTCGATAGAGCCCTTTTTGTCGGCTATACCAATCGTTGTTGCCGGGTTGAGTGACGCGCAGTTTACGCACTCCCAAAGCGGAATTGAAGAATTGCTGTATACATTCCATACACCCTTGTTAAGGTGCAAAATACTGCCTGCAACCGTACCGTCCTCTAAACGGCAAACAATTCCGCGGTAAATAATTTTCTGACCGCCTAAGGTATATTCCCCCTCCGGAAGTCCGCCGGCAGGCAAACAGTCGGTAATAAAGCAAAGCTTTCTTCCTTTAAGTTTCCAAAGTAAATCGTAAAGGCTTACGTCTACGTGGAAGGTGTCAACAATAAGCTCACAGCTAACGTTTGCATTCAACGCCGCTGCAACAACACCGGGCGCTCTGTGTGCCAAAGGCGTCATGGCATTGAAAAGATGTGTCACATGGCTTACTCCCGCCTTTGTGCTGCTCATAGCAGTATTGTAATCTGCCGATGTATGGCCCATAGATACAACAACACCGGTATCACGGCAAATTTCCCTGATAGCTGAAAAATCCTCGGTGTCGGTTTCGGGAGCAAGCGTGATTATACTGATAATATCTGCATACTCCTTAACGAAAGAAGCATCGGGTTTTAATATGTATTTAGGGTCCTGGGCACCTTTTTTGCTCTCACTGATAAAGGGTCCTTCTGCATGACAGCCTAAAATCTGACTTCCCTTCCAGTTCTTGCTTTCTTCCTTTAAATTCCGGCAAACCTCCAAGGCTTTACGAATCACCTTCATATCAACCGTCATGGTCGTCGGTAAATAACCCGTAACACCGTTTGCAAGAAGTCCTTCGGATATTGTACGGATACTCTCTTCCTCACCGTCACAAACATCCTTGCCTAAATAACCGTGGATATGCAAATCTATAAGACCGGGTGCAACATAACCGCCATTAGCGTCTATGATTTCCGTACCGCCGGGTATCTTATCCTGTGGAACTATCCCCTCTATAATATTTGAAAAAAGAAGCGCATCGCCTTCTACAATTCTATCCTTTAAAATGATTTTTCCATTTATAATGGCCTTCATAGTGAACCTCCTCTGCCATAATTTTGCTATATTTAGATTTTATCAAATGATTGAAAAGAAATCAATAGAAATCTAATAAAAAACGCAAAGAAAGGTAGCAATGTGATAAAGACATCGCAACCAATGGTTACGATGTCTTAAATACGCTTTATGTTTCGTGTTTTTTGTTTTCTGCCGCGAAAGGTTTTGAATATTGAATAACCTGGCTGGAATACAGACAGCTTTTTCCCGACATTACAAATGCAATGGTACAAACCAATACAAATAAGTGCAGATTTGTTCCGCCGAACATCTCGATACTTAAAACAATGGATGCCAATGGACTGTTCGTAATAGCGCAAAACAGACCTACGAGACCCAATGCCGCTGCAAAACCGGGGTCCAGTCCCAGCAATCCTCCGATCAAGCAACCAAAGGTTGCGCCGATACAAAAAGTGGGTACGATTTCTCCCCCTTTGAAACCGACCGCCAGCGTCACCGACGTGAAGAGCATTTTCAAAAGGAAGGAATACCAATCCGCGCTGCCGCCTATCGCTTGCAGTGCCATATCCATGCCGGCGCCACTGAACCGCTGGTCCCCCACCAGAAGCGTTAATCCCACAATCACCATTGCACCAATTATGATGCGCAGCCAGGGACGCCGAAACCATTTGTGAGCCAGATACTCGACTTTACGGAACACATAGCACATAGCGATGCCCAGCAAAGAAACCAACACCGCCAACACAACAAATTTCCAGGTATTTTTGAAATTCAGAGCCACAGCATCGTTCCAAACAAATACTTCCGCATGAACACCCAAAGCAAAGGAAAGCTTGCTTGCCACCAGCGCTGACACAAAGCAGGGCAACAAGGCCGGAGAGAATATAGTGCCTACGGATTCAAACTCCATAGTAAACAGACAGGCGGTCAAGGGTGTGCCGAAAAGTCCGGCAAATACCGCGCTCATGCCGCTCATAATCAGCACCGTCCGCTCCTCATCCTTCATTCGAAGGAGTTTATTGAGCAAGGATGCAAACGAGCCACCCATCTGCAAGGCTGCTCCCTCCCGACCGGCAGAGCCGCCAAACAGATGGGTAATCGTAGCAGCCAGGAAAATGGCCGGTGCCACCAGAGGACTGACCTGCTTTCCGTTCAGTACGGAATCGATGATATCATCGGTACCCCGGTTGGCTTGCAGCCGGAAAAGCCGGTAAAGCCCAACAATTATCAGACCGCCCACCGGAAGTAGGAATATCAGCCAATTCTGCTCCTGCCGCAGTCCTGTGACAAAATGTATTGTGTGATGAAATACCGCACCCAGTAAGCCGCCGATGCAACCCATCAGCACGCCCAAAAGTCCCCATTTCAAAAACAGCGCCAAGTACCGACCCGGCCTGCGAAATTTGCTCAAAAACTCCATTTTTTCTGCCCTTTCTTATCTTTACCAAAATATAGTACCACAAGCAAAGAAAAATGGCAATATTCTTTGTTATTAGGCAATTTTATTTTCATTTGCAAAAAAGAGCCACTGAAAGGTTTCAACGGCTCTTATGAGATTTATATACTGTGTTCAAGCAGTGACTTCCTCTAATTTTGGCTGATAATATCAATTGTTGCGGAAGCGTGCCAGGAAATCCTTGGTTTCCTGCTTTCGGGGGTTGCCGAACAGCTCCTCGGGGCTTCCCTGCTCACAGATAACACCCTTGTTCATATACACCACCCGACTGCTCACATCCCGGGCAAATGCCATCTCATGGGTGACCACCAGCATAGTCATTCCCTCCTGAGCAAGGCTTTGCATAACGGCAAGCACTTCACCAACCATTTCCGGGTCCAGTGCGGAGGTTGGCTCATCAAACAAAAGCACCTCCGGGTTCATGGCAAGGGCGCGAGCAATAGCCACACGCTGTTTTTGTCCGCCGGAAATTTGGCGCGGCTTTGCGTTGATATAGGGCAACATCCCCACCTTTTCCAGATAATACAGAGCAATCTTTTCGGCTTCTTCTCTTCTGCGTTTAATCCCCTTTATCTGTCCGACCATACAGTTTTTTAGTACAGTCATATTACTGAACAGGTTAAAGGACTGGAACACCATTCCCACATGGGAGCGGTATTCATGTACCTTCACCTTCCGGTCAGCTACATTGGTGCCTTGAAACCAAATCTCACCAGAAGTGGGGGTTTCCAATAGGTTAATGCACCGCAGCAGCGTGGATTTTCCGGAGCCGGATGCGCCAATAATGGAAATCACATCACCCTTATTTACACTAAAATCAATATCCTTTAAAACCTCGTTCTTGCCGAAACTCTTGGAAAGGTGCCTTATCTCCAAAATCTTATCGTTCATCAGCAATCTCCTTTGTTTTTTCCATGCTCTTTGCTCCGCTCGTCAAAGGGAGTACCCTTGTCCGGATGGCGGTAGGTACCGGCAGAGAGTACAAGTGCATCTTCCTGCACCAGCTCATAATTATCCGCACCATCCATCTTTTTTTCCACCCAACGAAGCAGGAAGGAGGCTATCAGTGTCATGGTCAAATAACCAATCATCTCAATAGCCGCAGAGGGAAAATACATATTATTTACGCCCACGATATAGCGGTGCGCCGCGAAAAATTCCGTAAAGCTGATAATGAACATTACGGAGGTGTCCTTCACATTGATAATAAAGTTATTGCCAATCTGGGGCATGATATTCCGCAGTGCCTGAGGCAAGATTACATTGAGCATGGTATGCACATGGGTCATACCGATAGCCTTGGCACCCTCCGTCTGGCCGGGGTCAATAGAAATGATGCCGCCACGGACAGACTCCGCCATATATGCGCCGGTGTTGATGGAAACAATTAAGATGGCCGCCGCCCAAATGCTTTCAAATCGCATCGCTTTGTCGGTAAAATAAGGCAGGCCGTAGTAGATAAACACCGCTTGTAACACCATAGGGGTGCCACGGAAGACCTCCACATATACTCGGACGATGACCCGGATTAGTTTGAGTAGAAAGCGCTTAACGATGTTATCATTTTTGGTATAAGGAATTGTATTCAGGATGCCACAAACCAGACCGATAATACAGCCAATCAGTGTGGCGACCAAGGCAAGTATCAGGGTGTTCTTTACACCGCTCAGGTACATAGGACTGTATTTGCTCCAAAGCAGCGTCATATCCTGAATAAGTTCAATAAGCTTATTCACAAAAAAGCTCCTTTCGTGCAAGCTTCCCCCCGGCAAAAATGCCAGAGGAAGTACGCAGTTTCTGTATTAAACCTCAGGTTGTACCGCGATAGCATAGTTCATCATGGCGTTAAAGTCTGCTTCTGTCAAAGCACCTAAAACCTTATTGATACAGCCTACCAGCGCAGTGTTTCCCTTCAATACAGAAATACCGATGTTCACATTTTCAGCGCGTTCGGACTCGGTAGCGAACTGGAAGTCATTTTCAGGGGTCTGGGAGAAATCCAGAATCACCAAATCATCATCCTTAGCAACAGCACCCATTGCAGTGGGCATATCGGTACAGATGAAATCGACGGTGCCGGTTTGGAGCTGCATAATCATGTTGGGAGCGGTCTCCGCAGGAGCCAGCAGTTGGACCTCGGGAATCTGAGGCAGACAGGTTTCGTACCATATGGTACCGGACTGTGAGGTAGCCTTTCCGCCCTTCAAATCAGCGATGGATTTGGCATCGGCATACTGACTGTTCTTGGTGGTAACGCAGACGATGGTAGCATAATAGTAAGGACCTGCCATTTCCACCTCTGCCATACGGTCAGCAGTCATGGACTGACCGGCAATGTTGGCATCCATGGTCTTGGACTGAACGGCGGGGGTCAGGGAGTCCCATGCTGAGGAAACGATTTCCAACTCCCAGCCGTAGGCCTCGCAAATTCGCTTTGCAATCATTACATCATAGCCGTTGGCATAAGCACCCTCCACGTTGGAGATTTTGACAGCTCCATTGCTGTCATCCATCTGGGTCCAGTTGTAGGGAGCATAAGCACACTCCATTCCAACCGTAAGGACACCGTCCTCTAAACCGATAATGGTGGAAGTATCCGTACCGGTCAAGTCCTCTACTGCGGGAACAGATTCCAGTAGCTTTTGGGGGTCAGAGCCGCCTTTATCGGTATTGGATTGTGTGGTGCCGCAAGCGGCGAAGCTCATTACAAGAGCCAGGGTCAGGAGGATTGCTACAATTCTTTTCATTTTCTTTCTCACCTTTCAGAATAATGGTAAAAAAAATTGGATCGCTTTGATCAGCGATCCAACAGTAACAGCAACGACATAATAAGGCTACGATACTGCTTCGATAGCGCTTCACAAAGTTTGTGACAGTCCTGCAGATATTCTCTGCAGACCCAGCAAGAAAAATTCAGGCATTTCGCTTGCTTCGGCGGTTTTCCCTTTCCTTCCCTGCGGCTGCCTGGCCTTGCCGGGAGATACTGATGAAACCCGCGCCTCTATCTGAGCGATACAATTTTTTAACATACTATCATGAAAACCTCCATCTGTCAAGTGTTTTTGTGCTTTTATAGAGAAAGCTTTTTGTTAATTATTAGATGGAACTATTTCAGGATATTATATCATACAACAAATTGAAGGAAATGGCAATAAATAACAGATTAATTGTGCCATATCGGCGGTGGGTGCGCAAGTATATAAATCTGTCTGCGGAACAAACACCGGTTCGAACCGTGTACAATATAGAATACATTCTATTCAGCGCGATTCTTAGAGTCCTTGGATATAATTGTGTATCGTTTCAGCAACAATTTTACTGTGCGCTACCGCTTCGACCACCGTTCTCGCACCATTTACCACATCGCCTGAGGCGAAAACACCCTGACGACTGGTATTTCCAAATTCATCTGCCACCAAAAGGCCTCGCCTATTTACATCCAATCCTGTTGTAGTAGAAACAATGACATTTCTGGGCCCTTGACTTATAGCAATTATTACGGAATCAGATGGGTGCATTTCATCGCTACCTTCTACCTCTTCAAAAGTTCCATCGTTGTGTTCGATTAATTTGCGAAAAATCACACCATCATCCAAAATTTCCACAGGTTTAAGATTATATTGAAAATTTACACCTTCCAGTTTAGCATAGCTAAATTCATAATCACTGGCAGCAACTTTTCTTTCAATGGAAAAACAGGTAACTTTTTTACAACCGCTGCGCACAGCAGTTCTCGCCACGTCCATAGCCGCATTACCTGCCCCGATAATCGTGACCTTTTTCCCCAGCTTATAGACGTTTGGATTGTTCAAATAGTTTATTGCAAAGTGAACATTACCTAACGTTTCGCCCTTAATATGGAGCGCATTGGGCCTCCACACACCTGTGCCTATAAAAATCGCTTTGTATCCGTCGCGAAATAAATCATCAATACCTATGGCATCACCGATACGGGTATTCGGTCGAATTTTGATTCCTTTAAGCTTTATATGACGATATTGCAAGTCATCAAGTACACTCTTCGGCAGCCGAAACTCAGGAATACCGTAGCGTAGAATACCTCCAATTTTATCCTTGCTTTCAAATATTGTGACCTGATAACCATAACGCGCTAAAATAATAGCAATTGTAATGCCTGCGGGACCTGAACCGACAATAGCAACCCTATTACCGTTTGAACTTACCGGACCTTTTACCATCTTTGGTGCATATGAATCAGAAATATAGTTCTCTATTGCAGAAAAATGTACAGGAGATCCTTTCTTTCCCAGTATACAGTGACCCTCACACTGTTTTTCGTGATTGCATATTAGACTGCATATCGTAGTAAGGGGATTGTTTTCAAACAAAATTTTTCCTGCTTCATCTAACCGATTCTTTTTCAAAAGGTCAATAACCTTAGGTATTGGTGTGTTGATAGGGCATCCTTTCTGACAACTGGGATTTTTGCATCCTAAGCATCTATTGGCCTCATCTAAAATGTGAAGTGCCATATAATCTCCTCTTTTCCATAAAAATCAACTTAACCGTTTATAAATCAAAAAGCTTTGGTTTTCTCTTTTATAAAATCTCTGTTTGGGTTTATTGTATCATATATGCAGGTGGAGTAGCAAGATATTTAGTAATATTCTGTGCTATCAAACAGAGAGATACTATATTTGTCACAAAAACTCGCAAAACGAACATAACTAAAAAACTCCAAGTCAAAAGACTTGGAGTTTTTCTGTGTCTGTTTTCCAAAAAAGAACTAGATGAAAACCAAGATTTTCTTTAAGCTCTGAAATTATGTCCGCAATCATGGCAAAAATAGATTCTTCTCCTATTAGAAAACCATTTCTTCGCCTGCCATACATGACCTTTTCCAGCTGCTTTGTGTACAATCGCCATCCACCAATCATAGCACAAAAAAATCATCATACCAATCATCCATTTACAGATAATCCACATAAAGTACAACCAACCAAATAAAACCATATACAAACAACCATGTTTGCTAGATTCATTTGACAACTGCACTTTTATGCTACCGCATTTTGGGCATTTAGTATTAACAGCCATAATATCCCTCCTTTCGACTTTATCTTATTTTATACTACTTTATACTATTTGTCAATATTGGAGGTGATTTTATCCTATAATATTTTTGGAGTGATAATTATGAAACCTTTAAAAGAAAAGATAAGTATAACTATTGACAATGACATTTTAGTAAAATTAAAAGAAAAAGCCGAATATGATGACCGTTCCCTTTCGCAATATATAAACATTGTTTTAAAGCAACACATAAAAGACATTGAAGACAAAAAATAAGCCGTGAATTTCACGGCTTATTTTTGTATATATCGACTGTGGGGGCAAGGGATTGCAACAAAACTGCAACATCGTTGGGCGTAAGCCCACATCATTTGTGCGAAGCTGGGCACTGTTTGCCGTAAGGCAACCTCGTTTTGTGTCCGCCAAACACGGAATGATGTTGACCTATCGGTCAAATGATGTTTGCAACTGCGTTGCAAAACGATGTTGTGTCCTTGCGGACACAAACACAAAAGATAAAGGACTACTTCAGTAGTCCTTTATTTTTTGGGTGTTTTGAACTTAATGACACGAATGAAATGTGCCTGAAAACCGAGGAATTTCTACATTTTTATTTATATATAGTTATTGTAACCCTATTTGTGCTTTTGATATAACTTTTCCACCCTGAAAAGTAACATTGGCATTTGCACCTATAGAACCATCACCAGTCCACTGGTAAATCTCTGATTTGTATTCTTCACCTACTCCAATATCAACACTAGAACCAAGAGTTCCCTCGCCTCCAACGATATTGCACACTTCTTCATATGTCATACCGGTCTCAATTTTATTAAATTCTTCTAAGGAAATACTTGCCTCTGAATTTATAACATCTGCACCAGTACCTTTAATAATATCATTGGGGGTTCCACAACTACACAAAGTAACATTCAAGACCATTATTAAAAATAAAATTGCTATTTTCTTCATAATTAACTCCCAAAATATTATTTATCATCTGAACGGCATAATAATAAAACGCCACCAATAAGGTTAACAAAAAGTAATGAACAAATCTTAAGGCCTGTTCCAACCGGCTCATTGTTTTTCATTTTATTACAAATTGATATTGTAATTGGCAAACACCAAGCAAGAGGAAGCAAAAGCCAACCTTGAGCAACGCAGCCTAAAATAAGAAAAATCTTACTTGCTACTGCCAAACCATCATTACCACCTTTGCCCTTTTTTTCTTCAGCTATAGCACATCCACAGCCTGGACAAATTATCGCCTCATCAGCAATCTCTTTTCCACATTTTTGACAAAATTTCATAATTCGTCGCTCCTTTTATTTTTTCGTCAATTATTGACAATATAATTATATCTGTATTACAGATAAATGTCAATATCTTTATTACAGATATTGCATAATAATTGTGAGGTGATTATTGTGCAATACAAAAACTTGCGAGGAATCAGAGAAGATAAAGATATAAAACAAAAAGATATTGCCGCATATTTAAATGTTTCGCAAAACACATATTCGCAATATGAAACGGGTGTGATTTCTCTAACTGCGGAAGTTTTAATAAAATTAGCCGATTATTATAATGTTAGCATTGATTATTTGCTTGACCGAACAAACAACCCAAATATACAAAAATAAGCCGTGAATCCACGGCTTATTTTTGTAGCATAAAAGTGGTGGAGGCGCAATACTTCTTCACTATTCACTATTACTTCTCACTTCCAAAAATCCCGTTGCAAAGTTTTTTAGTGAAAAGTGAAAAGTGAAGAGTGAAGAGTGAAAAAGTAAAATCCCGAACGCTTTCGCATTCGGGATTTTTGGGTGTTTTGAACTTAATGACACGAATGAAATGTGCCTGAAAACCTGATTTTCTAAAAAATATAATTATAATGTTCTTTCTGAAATCATTTTACAAATAGCTGTAACGTTTGCGTTTCTTGAAAATTCAAAACGCACTCTGCCAATACCGGAAAACCAAAGGTCAAGTTCACTATCGAAATCAAGAACACCAGCAGTTTCTACGGAAAAAGCCTGTATCTTACTATATGGCAAAGAAGTAAAATCTTTTTTTGTTCCAGTAAGCCCTTGAACATTTATCGAAATAATTCTTTTGTTCGTAAATACAACGCCATCGCGAATGCCTTTAAATGTCCCAAGAATGCTCTCGCCATCAGTAAACATCGGCACTATAAACGATGCGTATGTATCATCGCTAACCGCTTTTAATTTTGAGTAAATAGAACTACCATTTTTAAAATCAATCATTATTAATTCTCCCCTCGTTTTGGTAGCTACATTATATCATTTTTCTACATAATTAGCAATATACAATTATTCGTAAATAATGCAATTAACCTCTTCACTATTCACTATTACTTCTTACTTCCCAAAAATCCCGAATGCGAAGTTTAGTGAAGAGTGAAAAGTGAATAGTGAAAAAGTAAAATCCCGCCCACTTTCGTGAACGGGATTTTTGGGACCGACACTCAAAATGGAACCGGTCTGAAACTCTTGATTTTACCGGGTTTGGACCCGGATTTTCTTTACAGATATATTATAACATAAAAAAGCCCTCTCTGCAATACAAAAAAGCAGAAAGTTCCCTTGAAATTTATAACGACAATACAAAGCAAACGCCTGCAAAACTACAACCGTTATCAAATAATATATTTAGTTGATAAAATACTTCTCTCCCCTATTAACGCATGGTTCACCCTAAAACTGCGTCACATAAGAAAAGCACTATTACAACATCAAAAACTGGAATCAAACAGACTGTTTCCTGCGCACGGAAACAAGACTTCCCTATTTGCTACCGCTTCGCACTCTTCTCCACTTTCGTGGCCCCTATAGAAGAACCAAAACAGTTTACTTAAGAAAGCTCCTCTTTTTTCACCCTTCGACTTGTCTTGTGCTTCAAGCCGTTCTGATGTTTTGTTGTACTTATTATACCATTGCAGAAATATAAGGTCAATGGGTTTGGCAGAAACATGGCCCCACAGGTCATGCAAATTTTTATTCGAATAATTCTGACACAGAAATCTTCAATACGGTTGCTATATCGAATAGTACCTCAAAAGAAGGGTCTATCTTTCCGTTGACAATCCGGTTGATATATCCATCATTCTTTTTTATCTTACTACTCAGATACTGGCAAGATAAATTCCTCTCGTTCATTAGCTTACAAAGTTTCTTAACGAACAATTCTCTTCCATCTTCGTAATTCAGTTTCTTTTCCATAATAAAACCTCACTTATATAAAAACTAAAGAGCCGCTCACGCGACTCTTCGTTTATAAGTATAAGAATTGTTTTATTTGCGGTTTCAAGAAAAGATTAATAAACTCAAGAAAGACGCAAAAGATTCAAAATTTATGTTCCTTTTTGCTTGATCAATTCACCGCACATTGCCCCGCCGATTATAAGCACAGCACCTATAATCTGTAACGGCAGCATTGTTTCTTTTAAGAACGCTACCGAGAACAACACTGCTGATAATGGCTCCAAATATCCACAGATAGCAACCGTCTGCACTTTGAGTTTTCCGATAGAGGAAAAGTAAAAATAACAGCCAATGCCCGTGTTCAGCAGACCGAGTATAAGAATTGGCACGATACTCGTTGGTGCAATCTGTATAGCGTAGCCTTGCTTTAATCCCACAAATATCGCTACTGTTAAGAATGCTATGGTAAGCTGCAACGTGGAATTTTCAAGTCCCAAAATATCCTTTGCCTTCTTGTTGCAGATAACCATAAAGGCATACATAACAGCAGAGAGCAGACCACAGGCAATACCAAATATATCTCCCTTGCCGTCAAAGGCATTTCCGTTTATCAACACCACGCCGACTACTACAGCAAGAAAACCAAGCACTTTATTTACTGTGAGCTGTTCCTTGAATAGCAAAGGCGATAAAGCCATTACGATAACCGGTCCGCAGTAATATAAGAGCGAAGCTATACTGACACCGATCCGATCGTATGCTTCGTATAGGAACATCCAACTTGTCCCCATTGCGATACCCGATACCGCAAGGAATAAGAATTGCACTTTGTGCTTATAAAAAGTCAGTTTTCCGCCGCTGATAAAGAATATCGCAATAAGCAGAATACTGCCTATAAGTGTGCGAAGCAGGACAATATTCTGACTGCCTAAATCAATAAAACTCGCTACAATACCGTTTGAGCCAAACAGCAGCAAAGCAAATATGTATTTGAAAAACGCCTTGTTATTCATACGATACCCCTTGTTTTTGAACTGAAAATAGTATATCATAATATCAATCATAACAAAAGCGAATGTTTGTAATGCTCAAAATTACATTTTAGAATAGGTGTTCTTTATGGATATGAATTTGCAAAAATATCTGTCGTTCGTAAAAACGGTGGAATACGGCAGCTTTACAAAAGCGGCGGAGATATTAAACTACACACAATCGGGCATCAGCAGAATGATAGCCGACCTTGAAAAAGAATGGGGCGTAACGCTTCTTGAACGAAGCAAGTATGGTGTAAAGCCTACGAGCGACGGTATGAAGCTGTTGCCATACGCTCAAAACCTGTGCGCCGATTTTGATAAGCTGAAAATGCAAGTGGACGAGCTGAACGGCTTACAATCGGGATTGATCCGTATCGGTACATTTTCAAGTGTGGCAACCCATTGGCTGCCGAACATCATAAAAGAGTTTCAAAAGGACTATCCCAATATTGACTACGAACTTCTGCTTGGTGACTATACCGAGATTGAAGAATGGATACACACAGGCAGAGTAGATTGCGGTTTTTTGCGATTACCGACACACCCCGCTTTTGAAACCATCTTTTTAGAGAAAGATAAGCTGATGGCGATTATCCCCGAAGATCATCCCCTAAAGGACAGCGAAAAGTTTCCTGTAACTGCTCTTTGCGATGAGCCTTTTTTGCTTCTTGAAAAAGGTGCAAAAGCAGAAATCTCCGAAATCTTCGAGCGCAATAATCTAATACCTAATGTGAAATTTACCACTTGGGATGATTATGCGGTGATGTCTATGGTGGAAAGCGGTCTCGGTATTGCGATACTTCCCGAACTGATATTAAAGCGTGTGCCATATAAAATTATTGCAAAAGAGCTTGACATTCCGGCATACCGCAATATCGGACTTGCTTTGAGAGATAAGAAAACCGCCTCACTTGCGGTGAAACGGTTTATTGACTATTTGCAGTATAGATAAGAAAAATGGCGGCAAGGAGAATTGTTCTCCCTGCCGCCACTGTTTGTTAGGCGCAAATTATCAACTCGCTTCAAAATCTCCCGATTCAGAACCCACAGTGATTGTATATGTCTCACCAGACACAATATCGGGACTGCTAAGGATTACAACAGCAAATGAAAGTTCAGGCGCATAGGTTAATAGCGTTTTACCGCTTTTATCTTTCAGCAAAATCTTTGTTCCGGCGGACTGATTACCAACACTTATGGCAACCACACCTTGCTCGGAATCACTGAAGGACTGCGCCATACCTTGAGCACCTGTACCAATAAATGTGCCGCCTGTAATGGTAGCACTCTTATCGTAATCAAGGGTGGCGGTATCGCCCTGCGTAGGACCGACAACAGTTGTGTGTCCTCCCGAAATTTCTAAGGTGCCGTTGGCATCCAAGCCGTCGCCGGAAGAATTGATATAGAGCGTACCACCCGATATTTTAATACTGCCATTGGAGTTAGCTGACATACCTCCGCCGTGACCGCCGCCACCAGGTCTGCCGCCACCCATACCACCGGGGTCTCCGCCGAACATTCCGTCACGGCCACCTTCGGTACCGCTTTGGTCGGTGCCGCCTGCGGCGTTCAGTCCATCGTCACTCGCCTTGAGTTTAATATCTCCGCCTTGCACGTCTATGTGCAAAGCTTCAAGACCTTCATAACTTTCACTAATATCAATTTTCCCGGCGGTAACGGTCAATGTATCTTCAGCGTGTATAGCATCGTCACCTGATGCAATGGTAAAAGTTCCACCGTTAATGATAACAGAAACATCCGAATGTACCGAATCATCCGCTGAGTTGATGGTAATATTACCACCCGAAATCAGCATACTGTTTGTGGCTTTAAGGCCCTTCATGCTTGTACTGTTTTCATCGGTCGTGGTGGTTGAACTTTGTGAGCCACTCGGTCGCATTTCACCGGGTCTGCCACCGCCATGTCCGCCGCCCATAAAACCACCGAAATTGTCTGAAGAAGCCTTAGAACCATTTTCTGAACCGCCACCAACGAGAAGTTCTATTGTGCCGTCTGCAATCTGCATATAAGCACCTGCGGCTATTCCGTCGCCTTCGGCTTCAGCCGTAATCATTCCACTTGCAATGTAAACAAAGCCAAGGGAGGCATCATCGGTATTCTCGGCGTGTATGGCATCCTTTCCTGCATCAATATTAAGTGTTGCATTTGCAATTCTTACACTGTCGTTGGCATCTAAACCATGAGAAGCGGAATTGACTGTATAGGTTCCGCCAGTGAACACAAGGTCATCCTTGCAGACAATACCGTGCGCCGCAGGAGAAGTAACCATCAAAGAACCTGTTCCGTTGAGTGTCAAATCTTGCTTTGAAAACAGAGCACCGTCAATATTATTATCATCTATAGCAGTAAAACTACCGCCGTTAGCAAGAGTGTTTTCCGTTCTATCAGCAAGAGTTAAGAACACTTTATCGGCCTCTAAAATGTAGAGTGCCGCTGAGGTTTTGCTTGTGATATTTGCGCCATTCAAAACGATCTGTAATTTCGCTGTATCGGGCGCATCAACAATTAACATACCGTCAGTCAGTTCACCCGAAACAACATAAGTTGCTTCTTCGGTGATCGTAATTTTTGAACCGGATTTTTTAACACTATTCGAACTTGCGGTAGCCGCCCCACCGTTCAGCTTAATAGTAACCGCCTTGCTCTCATCATAGTCGGTTTTATTATCTCGCTCGGTAAACATATCCGCATCAGTTTTTGAAAAATCAACCTCTACGGGAGTAGCGTCGGATGATGTACCATCTTGATTTTCACTCGGCGTATCATTCTTATCGTTTCCGCAACCCGCAAGAAGCGAAAGCGTTAATGTTAAAATCAATAAAACAGATAATATCTTCTTCATAAAATCACCCATTACAATTCTGTGCCGACCGTTTCTTGCTTAGACACAGCAATCTCAAGATTTCCGTTGCGACAGCGAATTTTATCAATCATCTCTTTTTCACGGGTAACATCACGGAGCATTACGTTGTATGTAAGCTTAAACATACTGCCCATATTGGTGCTCTTAACACGCACAAGATCGTGAGAGGTAGTAAACTCCGAGAAAATATCATCAAAAACACCTGAGTAATCCAAATCTTCGGGAATAGTGATGGTAAAAGTCTTGAAAATTTGAGAATTCTTTTTGGTTCCAAAATCTAAGCGGTTATAAAGTACAAACATAATACACATAACCGCCGTGAACAACAACGCAAATCCAAGGTATCCCATACCTGCTATAAGACCTGCGCCCATTGCTAAAAACAAGGTGCAGATTTCCTTTGCCGTGCCGGGAACGCTACGAAAACGCACAAGGCTAAATGCACCAGCCACTGCAACACCTGTTCCTACGTTACCGTTTACCATCATAATAACAACGCAAACTACCGCCGGAAGCAAAGCCAAAGTCACGACAAAGCTTTTGGTATAGCGTGTGCGGTACATATAGGCAAATGCCATTAAAATACCGATAACGAGAGATGCGCCAAGGCAGAGTAAAAAATCGGTCACGCTGATGACCGCCGTTAAATCTGTATCAAATAATCCTTTAAATAAATTTTCAAACATTTGTGGTTACCTCCATCATATTATATGAGTTCATTTTATGAGTTTGCGAAAAAATCAGCGTTCTGTACGCCGTTCCGTATTTTGAAAATGGCGTTTTATATATCTTTTCGCGAGACAACACTTCGGTCATCCAAAGCGGAATACCGTCCGAGCATTTAATTTCCATCAGCGCTTTGCCTTCAGGCAAAATCGGTGTGCCGTATACATCCGATTGCAAAGACAGATCCTCTTGTCTGCAAAGAATATTATCGTCAAAGGTTATACGAAAGTCGCTACCGTCTTTTGCATAATATGCTTCACGCTCATAAGATAAAAATACCGTAGGATGAAGCGTGCCATAAAGTTCCATAAAATAATCAATTTCATTTGATATTTGCGTATGCTTATCGGTATGCTTTTCTCCTGACAGCCATTTCATTGCTTCGTTTTCCGTCAAGTGCATTCTTCGCTTATAAACTACGTGCTTATACTTCTTTTTAAGCTCCACAAAAACCGTGCTATCGGCATCGGCTTTGCTATAACTTCGTATGCGCAGTTTTTCCTTATAAGTCGGCTTCTCAATAGAACGGCGAATTAATAGATAGGTATCCGTATCAAAATAAAGGTTTCGGATGGTGGTTCTTCCATATTTATCAAGCTTCATATACGGTTTCATCGCTGCAAGGACTCGTTCCTTTTGCTCAGTTGTGAGCATATATTTCAGTTCGTATCTCTTAAATACGGTTTGAAATGCCATAAAAATCCTCCTGTACCATGATACAACCATTGTACAGGAGGAAGATTGAAGTTTTATTGAATTTTTTAGAGTGTGGGGATCTGCACTCTGAATTCTACGAATCCGTCAAAGCAGTGCACCGCAATATTACCTTTGTGAGAGGTGGTAATTGCTTTGGCGATGGCAAGCCCCAGACCGTAGTGCTTGTCCTCACTGTTACGGGCAGTATCCACACGGTAAAATCGCTCAAAGATATGTTCTCCCTGTTCTGCGGGGATTTCATCACCCTTATTGATTACCGAGAGTTTTGCAAAGCCGTGTTCTTTGGTCAAGGTTAGCCAAACTTCGCCACCACCTTTACTATGGCGGATAGCGTTATCAAGCAATATGGACACAATTTGTTTAAGCTGCGTGCTGTTACCAATCACACCGATATTGCTTGTAATGTTTGTGTTCAAATTAAGTCCTTTTTCAAAGGCAACGCTTTCAAACGGCAGAGCTTCACCTGCAACAAGACGGCTGAAATCAATGTGTTCCATTTGCGGTGTAACGTTCTCAGTTCGTGCAAGGTCTAAAAGCTGACCGACCAACATTCCCATCCGCTCATTTTCATACTGAATGTTTTGCAACCATTGGTTATCGCCGATTTCACGGGACAAAAGCTCCGCATTGGCACTTACCACAGACACGGGAGTTTTCAGTTCGTGGCCTGCATCGGAGATGAATTGCTTTTGCTTTTGATAGCTTTCTTCCAAAGGATTTACAATCCTTTTTGCAAGGCACATTGAAAGGAAGAAAAACAGCACGAGAGCAACACCGCCGAAAATTAGCGTATAGCGAAATAAGGTCATCGCACTCTCGTTAATAACGGTATTATCCATAAAGCTGACAAGAGTGTATCCGTCTTTATCAGTTTTAAAAAAGGCAAGATTGTTCTCGGTTCCGTTGTTTCTGCCACTTTTTATAATACTTTCTGTCAAACTCACTAATTCTTCATCGGTATGTACCCCAGATATTCCGTTTTTTATTTCAAGAATTTCACCCTCGTAGGATACGGCTACCGAATAAAAGGTAGACAACTGAAAACGCGGTGATTCAGGATTGAATTTATGATTAAAATCACGATTGCCGTCCGGACTTGGTCTAAAAGACGGAAAATCACTTATAGACTGATTAATGGTATACATTTCGGCGTGAGCCTCTAACATCTGCTCGTTTTGTTTTGACATTTCAAAATAACTCGATGCGTAAATTACGCTAAGTGTACCCACCCATAGAAGTACGAGTATAGACATAATAGCTGCAACAATTTTTCTTCTTGATTGCTTAAACATCGTCACACCTCAATTCATATCCGATGCCGCGCACCGCTTTAATTTCGGTTTTTGCTTCCACAAAGCTAAGCTTTTTACGGGTAAACGACATATATACTTCCACGTTGTTGTATTCGGCTTCACTCTCAAATCCCCAGATTTTCACTGCCAACTGTTCACGGGTAAGAATCTGACCGCTATTTGCAATTAAGTATTCAAGGATTCGATATTCCTTTTCGCTGAGCCGCACGCTCTGACCATTGGTGGTACAGGATAAGATAAGCGTGCTCGTATCGAGAGTAATATCCCCAAAGGAAAGAATGCCATCGGTGGTGCCAAGCGTTCTTCTACCGAGTGCTCTGAGCCTTGCAAACAGTTCTTTTGTCATAAAGGGTTTTGTTAAGTAATCATCTGCGCCACTGTCAAGACCTGTGACTTTGTCGTCAAGCTCTGCTTTTGCGGTGAGCATTAAGATGGGTGTTGCAATACCTTTGCTTCGCACCTTTTTTGCAATCTCATATCCGTTCATTCCGGGGAGCATAACGTCTAAAATAACAATATCATAAATATTGCTCTCGATTGCGGCTATGCCGTCAAGACCATTGGCATAATGATCCACTTCATATTTTTCAAGACGCAGAATTTCGCATAGCGCCTCGGCCATTCTTTTTTCATCTTCAACGAGTAAAATCCTCATAGGGACACCTCCACATACAACCATTATACCATAAAAGATTGAAAAATCATTGAAAAAATAAAAATCGACAGTGTTTTTAATATCGCTGTCGATTTTCTATCTATTGAACTCGGTAACCCCAATATGTTTTTCGATAATAATAGTCCTGAAATTCTTGGTATGTGTCAAACTCTATTAGTTCATAATCTTCTTCAAAACTAAAAGAAAGAATTTTATCTTCATCACTTATCCAACATCTGTATTTTTTGCCAGAGTCTTTTTTGAGTTCGGGCACCTTCCTTCTCCTCCTTATGCCCCATTCAAAAGCAGAGGCGACTTTTTGCCGCCTCTACTAAAACATTATTTTTTAGTACGACCGAGTTTTACGAGTTCATATCGTTCATCGCACATCGCCGCAACGTCAGGTGAATGGCTTACTAAAATAACGCATTTTCCTTGATTTGTAAGCTCACGGAAAATATTCATAATTTCATTTTGAGTCTCGGTATCAAGGTTTCCGGTCGGCTCATCCGCAAGTATAATATCGGGATCATAAGAAAGGGCGCGAGCAATAGCAACTCGCTGTTGCTGACCGCCTGATAATTTGAGTACGCGGCGGTTTGCTTCATCCTCGTCAAGACCAACGCTGTGAAGAAGCTCTATGGCTCTTTGCTTTTTGTTTTTACACTTATATCCTGCAACATCCATTGATAAGATAACATTTTCAAGAGCCGTATATTTGGTAATCAAATTAAAACTTTGGAATACAACACCGATATATTTAGAACGAAATTTATATTTATCAATTTTGGCAACATTTTTATCATCATAGAAAATCTCGCCGCCTGTCGGCTTTGCCAGACCGGAAAGGAGTGATAAAAGCGTAGTTTTACCCGCACCCGATTTACCTATGATACAATACATTTTGCCTTTTTCAAATTCGTATGAAATATTCTGTAGCACGGGTGTTTTGTCATAAGCAAAACTTATATTTTGAAGTGATAAAATAGACATACGTTTTCTCTCCTTTTTTAATCTCTATTGGCAAGAATCTTTAACGGATCGTATCGCATAATAAACAACACCGATGCCAAACTTGCCACTAAAGTAAGTAGTAACCCTACACCAAGCATTTGAAGCACAACGGTCAAATTCATTGCGGAATTTACTTCGGTAATGTAATCGGTTGCTTCTCCAAACATTTTATCAAATCGGTTATTTCTGCCTCCACCAACATCGCTCGGAGCATTACTGGGAACATCTGAAGGCGCATTCTCACCACGATTTCCGCCCATCATACCGCCCATATTTCCGGGACGACCGAAGTTGTTGTCCATTTGTGTCTGCTGATTGTTCTGACTCTCTACCTGACCTGCAAGCAGGGCGTTGGTTACAGGCACAGAGCTGATGGCACCTATTCCAGCACCAACGATTACGGCGATCATGGTTACAACAAGGATCTCACAGATAAACTGTGTAGCAACCTTCCATTTCTTCATACCCATTGCTGTCAGTACACCAACCTCGTATTTACGTTCTCTAACATTAAAGATGTTGAGAACAACAAGGATAATTGCACCGATAATAAGGATAACCAACAAAAACCAACCCGCCATTGTACTAAGGGTGTTAAGGGGCGTTAAACTGTTTTCAAAAGCAGTAAGATCCGGAGAAGACACAGTATAGGTATCTTCAAGACCAAGGGCGCGAACCTCTTCCTCAAAGGAATAATATTTTTCTGTATTTGCAAATACATAGGTTGCCGAGATAGAACCTGTTACGGCACTATCACTTTCTCGGCCCGTATTTTCATCGGTAACAGTTGTGGAAACCTCATCCGAAGCATCAAGGATAGTTTGCAGTGCGGCTGCACTCATATAAATCTGGTTAGCAGGATCTTGGCTTTTGCCGAACATCGACATAGAAAAATCATTGTTAGCGGTGCTTGTATATAAACCCACAACCTTTATTTCATAGGTTTCGGTTTCAAGAGAAGGATTAGTAAAGATAATAGTATCTCCTACAGTCAAATCATTAAAGATAGCAAGTTCTTCGGAGATGACACATTCCTTTTCGGTTGAGCCTTCACTGAACATAGTGCCGCCTTCTAAAACAGAAGCTGTTCCATCAACAAATGCCGTCATTGAATTA
>JAFTLL010000004.1 GCA_017456015.1 Clostridia bacterium
ATTAACACAGCTCTCGCTGTATCAACCTTCATTTAGAAGCTCTTCCGTCTCAGTCCAACACTTGCGTGTTGTTCCGTACAAATTACTTCTCCTGAGTTTCTTTACTCATTCTCTTTGTCGGGTCCTTACTTATTGTCATCGGTGTTTAATTTTCAAGGTTCGCTTCTCGCGCTCCCCGTTTTGCGAGCGCCAGATTATAATACCAAATCCTCTCCCGATTGTCAAGTACTTTTTTACTTTTTTCGCACTTTTTTTCATTTTTTATTTTTAGATGGTTTTGCTTTGTTCGCACTATCAAAAATAGAGCAAAGTTCTTTACTTTTTTTGGCAAATATGTTATGATACGATAATAAAAAGGAACGGAGCGCTCGGTTTGAATTTTCTTTTATTAAAAAAATTTTTCTGTTGGATTTTGGTTATTGCCTGCATGGTTTTAATTTTTTCTTTTTCTTCCCAAACCTCCGGCCAATCCACCGATACCAGCAATTCATTTATCAAAACCGTAATTTCATTCTTTTATCCGGCTTTTAAAGAGTGGACCTCTGCCGAGCAAGCGGAGCTTTACAATATATGCAGTCATTTGGTCCGCAAGCTTGCACATTTTTCTGTTTTCGGTTTGCTTGGCTTTCTGGTGACTCTTGCTTTATCCAATTATCGGTTATCCTATCGCCGTACCATTTTTTATTCCTTTTGCTTTTGTGTGATTTACGCAATCAGCGATGAAATCCATCAAATGTTTGTTCCCGGCAGAGCACCGGGTTTTTTGGATGTGTTGATTGACGCCGTCGGTGCCCTTTTGGGAAGCTGTATTATAATATGTATATTATATATAATAAGAGCATCTAAAAAGAGAAGGCAATAACGGCACATTTTCAATAGAAAATTACGGGAAACATATCGGGGTGTACTTTTATTACCCCGATATGTTTTATTTTTTGTATTTCTTGTTGCATTTCCTATATTTATATGCTATAATATTAAAAATTGTTTCATTTGGGACAAAAACGGAGGTGTTTATGACGGAGATTTCGCAACGCCGCATTGCACTTGGGCGTCAGATTTTTTTGCAATGTCCGCTGTTTGCCGGTCTGGCACCGGATGTTTGTGAAAAATTGTTTGACATCGCACACTTGCACCCTTTTGAAAAGGGCGACCCGCTTTACAAAAAGCGAAACCTTTGCTTTTTGCTATCCGGCAGTGCGAAGGTGCTTTCGCAGGATGGTTGTATGGTCATGCGCCGTATGCAAGCCGGTGAATTTTTCGGCGCAGCCGGTCTGTTTTGCACCGAAAGCGAAATCGGGAATGTCACGGCCTCCTCGCCGGGCATACTCGCATGCATCGATGAGTCGTATCTGCGGCGTCTGATGGAGGAAGAACCGCAATTCGCCGTAAATTACATCTGTTTTTTAAGCGGACGAATCCGGTTTCTAAACGATAAGATTTTCAGCTTGACCGGAAAGCGGCCCGAAGAACGCGTTTTGTACGTCCTGCAAAATCATGCCGATGCCGATGGCTGCGTCAACCTTCCTTTCAGCATGGGCGAACTTGCAAACCGACTGCACATCGGGCGTTCCAGTTTATACCGCGCAATCGACCGTTTGGTGTCCTCAAATCAAATAGAAAGAAAAAATCATTTATTTTATATCAAAGGAGATTTATTATGAAACGCATTTTATCCGCATTATTAGCTGTTGCTCTTTGTCTTTCTTTTGTTGCTTGTAACCAAGCCGCAAAACCGAAGGACAACGAAGAGGTTGTACCTGTTGTTTACGGTATTAAAGGCCCGACTGCTGTCGGTCTGGTGAACATGATGGACGATGAAGACGACGATTACAAATTTCAAATTGTCGGCTCACCCGATGAAATCGTCGGAAAGATTGCAACCAAAGAGGTAGATATTGCCGCTATCCCGACCAACTTAGCCGCAAAGCTTTACAAAAAGACCGACGGCGGCGTTTTAATGCTGGCCTGCAATACCTTGGGCGTACTTTCGGTTATTGAAAACGGCAATACAATCAAATCGGTTGCCGATTTGAAGGGCAAAACCATTCTTTCCACAGGTCAAGGCTCTAATCCGGAATACATTTTAAAATATGTCCTTTCCGAAAATGGCATTGACCCGGAAAAAGATGTAACCTTACAGTTCGTTGACGACAACGACACCCTGTCCGCGCAATTGCTTGCTTCCGAAGCCGGCACCGTTGCCATGGTGCCGCAACCGGCCGCAACTGCCGTACTGGTTAAGGCAACACAGCAAAATCTGGCTTTGACCAAGGTTTTGGACATCAATACCGAATGGAACAAGGTTGCCGAAAAGGATTCTTTGATTATGGGCTGTATGGTTGTTCGCAAAGAGTTTGCCGAGCAGAACCCTGCTGCCGTTAAAAAATTCTTGGATGATTATCAGGATTCCATCAAAGAGGCGCAAACCGATATCGAGGATACCGCTGAACTTTGTGAAGAATACGGTGTTATTCCCAGCGCAGCGCTCGCACAGAAAGCAATTGGGCAATGCAACATCACCTATATTGCCGGAAGCGACATGCAAAAAGCCATAGAGCCTTATTTCCAGATTTTGTTCAACGCCGACCCCACTTCAATCGGAGGAGCCGTGCCGGATGCAAACTTCTACTACACGAAGTAAAAAGATTTTAAAAAGCTTTGGTGTCGCCTTCTTTTGGCTTGCTGTGTGGCAGGTCTTGGCAATTTGCGTCCAATCAGAAATATTAGTGCCTACCCCTGCCCTTGTTTTAAAGACATGGGCAGGGCTCGTTGTCTCCATTGACTTTTGGAAGGCCTGTGCTTTTTCCCTGCTGCGCATTACGGCCGGATTTTTGCTTTCCTGCTTCATAGGAGTTTCGCTGGGTGTTGTTTGCGAATGCATTCCTTTTTTTGGCACCTTATTGTCCCCGATTTTACATATTATTCGTGCGACACCGGTCATTTCATTCATCATTTTGGCTCTTGTTTGGATTCGCACCGATTATGTGCCGGTTTTTATTTCATTTTTAATGGTGGTCCCGATTCTTTATGCCGCAACCCAAACCGGATTGCGTTCGGTTGACCGAAATCTGTTGGAAATGGCGCGGGTATTCCGCATGAAAACTAAAACCGTTATGAAAACCATTTATTTGCCGACCGTTTTGCCGATTTTACTCTCCCAGGGAACGGTTGGTTTGGGGTTTGCATGGAAATCGGGTATTGCCGCCGAGGTGATTTGTCTGCCCTTGCTTTCTATCGGGCTACAACTTAAAAATGCCAAAGCGCACATTGAAACCCCTGCTGTTTTTGCCTGGACGGCTACCATTATTCTTCTGAGTCTGCTTTTGGAGTGGCTTCTGCGGTGCCTATCGCGGCGCTATGAAGGGCGGTGGCATGTATGATTTCTTTACAAAAGGTTTGCTTTTCGTATGGGGAAAACACCGTGCTTCGTGATTTTGACTTAACCCTTCACGCTGGACAAACCCTCTGCCTTTACGGCCCGTCGGGTTGCGGAAAGACAACCGTTCTGCGCCTAATTGCCGGACTCATCACACCCGACTCCGGTTCGGTTTCGGTTAAGGGAAAGGTTTCGATGGTATTCCAAGAAGACCGACTTGTCCCCTATCTGACCATCAAGGAAAATTTATTGGCAGTTGCCGAGCACTCGGATGTATTGCAAACCCTGGGCTTGGGTGAATATGAAAACGCAAACATATCGGATTTGAGCGGCGGTATGGCGCGTCGCGTTGCGATTGCACGTGCGATCAGTTACGGCGGTGACATCCTTTTATTGGATGAGCCCTTTAACGGGTTGGATGAAAAGAACAAACAAATTGCGGCGGCGCAAATCAAAAAACATTTTAAAGGGAAATGCATTGTTATGGTCAGCCATCAAAAGGAAGATATTGCTTTAATGGATGCCGAAATATTTGCGTTATGATAAAATGCAGTTTTGCGAAAGCAAAACTGCATTTTATATTTTCTTTTGCAAAAAAATATGCTATACTGATTTTTTGTAAAGGAGGTGCGCCATGCATCTTATCATTATCGGCGGCGGTGCAGCCGGACTTTGCGCCGCGATTACCGCCAAGCGGCAAAACCCAAAATTAAATCTAACGGTTTTGGAATCGAATGACCGCGTGTGTAAAAAGTTGATTACCACCGGCAACGGCCGCTGCAACATCACAAACAAGGATTTGCATATTTTGCATTATCACGGCGGAACCGAACTTTGCTCGGTTTTGGACAACGATTTTATTATCCAATTTTTCGATTCCATAGGAACCGAGATTGTGTTTGAAGAAAGCGGCCGGGGCTACCCTGCCTCCTACCAAGCACTCTCGGTTGTTGACAATCTGCGTTTTGCCTGCGAAAAATTGGGGATTGAAATTTGTACCGGACAGCGCGTCACCGACATTTCGGCCAATAAAGGCTGCTTTACCGTAACGGCGGCGCAGACCTTTTCTGCCGATGCCGTTTTACTTGCCTGCGGTTCTCCTGCCGGCGGCAAAATCGCAAGTGACAGCGGCTATGCCCTTTTAAAACGGTTTGGGCACAAGGTTTTGCCGGTTACGCCGGCCATTGTACCGATACAGACCGAGGTTTCTGTCCCGCGTCAATTAAAGGGTATTAAGGTAAACGCTTCGGCAACCTTGTATATTGGTGGAAAAGCGGTGTGCAAGGAATACGGTGAGGTTTTATTCTGCGATTACGGCCTTTCCGGACCGCCGATTTTGCAGCTCGCAAGAGCCGCGGCATTCGGCAAACCGAACACCTATATTGAATTGGATTTGATGCCGGCGCTTTCGGCCGAAGCGGTTTTGCAAAAATTAACCCGGCGTGCCGCAGTTTTACACGACCGCGTCGCCGGAGAGTTTTTTACCGGTCTGCTCAACAAGCGGTTGGGTCAGGTGATTTGCAAAGTTTGTAACTGCAATTTGCAAATGCCCGCCCGTCAATTACCGTTAGAGCAACTTACTTCGGTGATTAAGGCGTTACATCTGCCGGTCACGGGGGTCTTGCCCCTTTCCCAAGCGCAGGTTGCCGCGGGCGGCGCCGATACCGCTGAATTTGGTTCTGACTTTATGTCCAAAAAGCAAGCCGGACTGTTTTGCGCCGGAGAAGTTTTGAATGTTGACGGCGACTGCGGCGGCTTTAACCTTGCTTTTGCTTGGTGTAGCGGTGCAGCTGCGGCAACGGCGGCTGTGCAATGGTTAGAGGAAAACCGAAATTTTGCATAAAAATTGCATAATATTCGTTAAATATTACATAAATTCTGATAATTATTAAGGAATTGCTAATTTTTATGCAGAAAGGTGTTGACAACCTGCATATTCGGTTGTATAATTATCAAAGTCAAAAAAATCAAAGTTTTCGGAGGCAATAAAAATGGATAAAAAAGATATTAAAAAGGTAGTACTTGCCTATTCGGGCGGACTGGATACATCCATCATCATCCCTTGGCTTAAAGAAAATTACAACAACTGCGAGGTTATCGCTGTTTCGGGCAATGTCGGTCAGGCAGACGAATTAGAGGGTCTTGAAGAAAAGGCCATTAAAACGGGTGCATCAAAGCTCTATGTGCTCGACCAGACCGAAGAATATGTGAACGATTATATCATCCCCACGATGAAAGCCGGCGCGGTATACGAGGATTATCTGCTCGGTACCTCACACGCGCGTCCCTGCATCGCAAAGGGTCTTGTTGAAATTGCAATTAAAGAGGGGGCCGATGCCATTTGCCACGGTTGTACCGGTAAGGGTAACGACCAAGTGCGTTTTGAGCTTGCCATTAAGCATTTCGCGCCCAATATGCCCATTATTGCCCCTTGGCGTGAGTGGGATATCAAATCGCGTGAAGAGGAGATTGCATACGCCGAGGCGCACAATATTCCGCTGAAAATCAACCGCGAAACCAACTATTCCAAGGATAAGAATTTATGGCATTTGTCCCACGAGGGTATGGACTTGGAGGATACCGGCAACGAGCCGATGTATGAAAAGCCCGGCTTTTTGGAAATGGGCGTTTCGCCTATTGCCGCACCCGACAAGCCCACCTATGTAACCATCGATTTTGAAAAAGGTGTTCCCACCGCACTTGACGGTGTTAAAATGACCGCCAAGGAAATTATTTTAAAGCTGAACGAAATCGGCGGTGCAAACGGTATCGGTATCATCGATATTGTTGAAAACCGTCTGGTCGGCATGAAATGCCGCGGCGTTTACGAAACCCCCGGCGGCACAATCCTTTACAAGGCACACAATGTTTTGGAAACCATCTGTCTGGATAAAATGACCATGCACGAAAAGCAGAGATTGTCCATAACCTTTGCTGAACTGGTTTACAACGGTCAGTGGTTTACACCTCTCCGTGAGGCGCTCTCTGCCTTTGTTGACAAAACGCAGGAAAGGGTTACCGGTACAGTTAAATTAAAGCTGTATAAGGGCAATATGATAAACGCAGGCGTTTGGAGTCCCTATTCTCTGTACAGTGAGGAAATTGCAACCTTTGGTGAAAGTGATTACGACCAAAGGGATTCCGCAGGCTTTATTAACCTCTACGGTCTTCCCATTAAGGTTCAGGCTATTGTAGATGGTAATGACAAATAGTTTTTATAGTCCTGCACATTTTGTGCAGGACTACATCTATTTTTATAAAAGCAAAAGGAAATTCAGAAATGACGAAGGTTTTTATTGACGGCTCGGCAGGTACAACAGGGCTTAGAATACACGATAGATTAGCGGCAAGAGAGGATATTGAACTGCTCACCCTCCCCGAAGCACTTAGAAAGGACGATACTGCCCGTAAGGAGATTATAAACGCGGCAGATATTGTTTACCTTTGCTTGCCCGATGATGCGGCAAAGCAGGCGGTTTCCTTCATAAAAGGCAGCACCCGAGTGATTGACACCTCGACCGCACACCGAACCGATGAAAAATTTGTTTACGGTATGCCGGAGCTGACAGGGCTTTGTGAAAAAATTAAAAACGCGCAGTTTGTGGCAAATCCGGGCTGTCATGCAAGCGGATTTATTGCGTTGATTGCTCCGCTTGTTGAAAGCGGAATCGTGGAAAAAGACGCGCTGCTTACCTGCACATCGCTTACCGGCTATTCGGGCGGCGGAAAGAAAATGATTGCCGAGTACGAAGCGGAAAACCGCGATTTATTACTGAACGCGCCGCGCCATTACGCACTTGGCGGCACACATAAGCATATAAAGGAAATGCTTGCCCTTACGGGTCTAAATTATCCTCCCGCATTCAGCCCCATCGTCGCACCTTTTTACAGCGGCATGCTGGTTACGGTGCCGCTTTTTGCTTCACAGATAAAGGGTGATGCCGAGGACATTAAAAACACATATAAAAATTACTATGCCGGAAAAATTATCCATACCGTCTACGACAAGAGCGAAAACGGCTTCTTATCTGCCGTAGGACTGGGCGGACGTGACGATATGGAAATTTCGGTTTTTGGAAATGACGAGCGTATTTTACTTGCCGCCCGTTATGATAACTTGGGCAAAGGTGCTTCGGGTGCGGCAATTCAGAATATGAACATCATGCTGGGTGTTCAGGAAGATACAGGACTTGAATTTTAACGGAGAAACTTATGAAGATTATACGTGGCGGCGTTTGTGCCGCAAAGGGATTTACGGCAAACGGCGTGCATTGCGGCATCCGTAAAAACCGTATTAAGAAAGATTTAGCCTTGATTGTAAGCCGTGTTCAAGCTTCGGCAGCAGCAGTCTATACAACCAATCTTGTAAAGGGCGCACCGCTTACTGTTACCAAAAATAACATTGCAAACGGCGTTGCACAAGCGATTATCTGCAACAGCGGCATTGCCAACACCTGCAATGCCAACGGGATACAAATTGCCACTGAAATGTGTGAGCTCGTCGAGAGCGCAACCGGTATTGCTGCCGATAACGTTATTGTGGCATCCACCGGTGTTATCGGCCAGCCACTTAATACTGTGCCGATAAAAAACGCCATGCAAACGCTTACCGATGGTCTATCGGCAGAGGGCGGACTATCGGCTGCGCAGGCAATTATGACAACCGATACAGTAGAAAAAGAAATTGCCGTTGAATTTACCCTTTCAGGCAAAACCTGCCGCATTGGAGGTATTGCCAAGGGCAGCGGTATGATTCACCCGAATATGGCGACCATGCTTGTATTCCTTACAACCGATACCGCAATTTCCTCTGAAATGCTGAAAAAGGCGTTATCAAATGATATTGCAAACACCTTTAATATGCTTAGCATTGACGGTGATACCTCTACCAACGATATGGTTGCCATACTGGCAAACGGCCTTGCGGGCAACCCCGAAATCACCGAGGAAAATGAAGATTTCGCAGAATTCATGAAGGCACTGAACACCGTTACCGTTCATCTTTGCCGTACCATTGCAGGCGACGGCGAGGGCGCAACCAAGCTGCTGGAATGCAAGGTTTCGGGCGCTAACGATATTGAAACCGCCAAAACCGTTGCGAAAAGCGTGATATGTTCCAGCCTTTTAAAGGCGGCCATGTTCGGTGCTGACGCGAACTGGGGCAGAGTGCTGTGCGCAATCGGTTACAGCGGAGCAGATGTGGATGTTACGAAAATTGACGTTGCATTTTCATCGGATAAAGGTTCGGTTTGCGTTTGTAAAAACGGTGCGGGCGTAGATTTTTCCGAGGAGAAGGCAAAGGAAATTTTACTTCGGCCGGAAATAGAAATTTTAGTAAACCTCGGTAAGGGCGAATACTCCGCTACCGCTTGGGGTTGCGACCTTACCTACGATTATGTAAAAATAAACGGTGATTACCGTACGTAAAGCAGGAGTTTAAAATGTTAGACAATCATTTTTCAAATTCTGAGCGTGCTGAGGTTTTAACCCAGGCATTGCCCTACATTAAGCGTTATAACGGAAAAATCGTTGTAATTAAATACGGCGGCAATGCCATGGTCAACGAGCAATTAAAGCAGCAGGTCATGGAGGATATTGTACTTTTATGGCTGATCGGTGTTAAGGTTGTACTTGTTCATGGCGGCGGCCCCGAAATCAACGAAATTATGGGCAAGTTCGGTAAAAAAGCGGAGTTTGTAGACGGTCTCCGCGTTACCGATAAGGAAACGATAGATATTGTTCAAATGGTGCTTGCCGGCAAGGTGAATAAAACCCTTGTGAATCTGCTCGAAATGAAGGGCGGCAAGGCAATGGGTATTTCCGGCATGGACGGCCGACTAATTGAAGCCGAAATGAAGGACAAAAGGCTCGGTTATGTAGGTAAAATCACCAAGGTACATATACGCCCTATTTTAGATTTGCTTGAAAAGGATTATATTCCTGTTGTTTCAACCATTGGTTGCGATAAAAAAGGCAATGCCTATAATATTAACGGTGACACCGCCGCGGCATATATCGCCGGGGCGCTGAATGCCGAGCGACTGATAATGATGACCGATATCGCAGGAATTTTAAGGGATAAGGATGACCCCTCGACCCTGATTCCCGAGGTTGCCGTATCGGAAGCCAAAAAGCTTTATGAAGACGGCATTGTATCGGGTGGTATGATACCCAAGGTGGATTGCTGTATCGAAGCAATCGATAAGGGTGTTAAAAACGTAATTATTATGGACGGACGCGTACCGCATTCCATACTGATGGAGCTTTTAACCGATGAAGGCAGCGGTACAATGGTCATGGGGGATAAATAATGGCAGAACTTGCGAATAGGGATAAATCCTTTATTGCGAATACATACAACCGTTTTCCCGTAGAAATCGTATCGGGCAAGGGCTCTACGGTTTATGATACAAACGGTAAGGCCTATATTGATTTGGGCTCGGGTATCGGTGTTACGGCCTTCGGTATTGCCGATAAACGCTGGATAGACGCTGTAACCAAGCAGATAAACCTTGTCCAGCATACTTCAAACCTCTATTATACACAGCCTTGTGTGACGCTTGCCGAAATGCTTTGCCAAAAAACGAATATGCGCAAGGTTTTCTTTGCCAATTCGGGCGCCGAGGCGAACGAATGTGCCATAAAGGTAGCCAGAAAGTATGCCGCCGATAAAAAGGGCAATGAGTATAATGTCATTGTAACGATTGAGAACAGCTTTCACGGCAGAACCCTTACCACCCTTTCGGCAACGGGGCAATCGCACTATCACGAATTGTTTAACCCCTTGACACCCGGCTTTGTACATACCCCTGCCAACGATATTTCCGCACTTTACAAAACAGTTGAGGGAAATAAGGTTGCGGGCATTATGTTTGAATGTATTCAGGGCGAGGGCGGCGTTAAAAATTTAGATGCTGCGTATATCAAAGAAATCGAAAAAATCGCAAAAGAAAAGGATATTGTTGTCATTGTTGACGAGGTGCAAACCGGTAACGGCAGAACGGGTAAAATGTATGCCTATATGCATTACGGCATACAGCCCGATGTTGTAACGACCGCTAAGGGTCTCGGCGGCGGCCTGCCAATCGGTGCGGCAATCCTGTCAGAAAAGGTGGAAGGCGTTCTCGGTTTCGGCGACCACGGCTCTACCTATGGCGGCAATCCCGTAGCCTGTGCCGCGGCGGTATCTGTAATAGAGCGTATAGACGATACGCTCCTTAACGAGGTAACCGCAAAGGGCGAATATATAAAAAACGAATTTGCGGGCTTGACCGGTGTAGAATCTGTTTCGGGGATGGGTCTGATGGTCGGTATAAAAACCGTAAAGCCTGCCGCGGATGTAGTTAAGGCCTGTATGGAAAAGGGCGTGCTTTGTCTTACTGCTAAGGATAAGGTGAGATTACTCCCCGCGCTGAATATTCCGTGGGACGACCTAAAAAAAGCAGTTGATATCATAAAAGAAAGTTTGTAGGTGATATTGTGAATTTAAAGGGCAGACATTTTTTAAAGCTTTTGGATTTTACGCCAGAGGAGATTCTCTATTTAATTGATAAATCGGCTGAACTTAAAGCCAAGAAAAAGGCGGGTATACCGCACAAAACTTGTGAGGGTAAAAATGTAGCGCTTATTTTCGAAAAAACAAGCACACGAACCCGTTGCTCCTTCGAGGTAGCCGCAGCCGACCTTGGAATGCATCCTGTGTATTTAGACCCTGTGGCTTCGCAAATCGGCAAAAAGGAAAGCATTGCCGATACCGCACGTGTGCTCGGCCGTATGTTCGACGGCATCGAATACCGTGGCTTTGGCCAGGAAAGAGTTGAGGAATTGGCAAAGTATGCCGGCGTTCCGGTTTGGAACGGCCTGACAAACGAATTCCACCCCACACAAATACTCTCCGACTTTTTAACCATTAAGGAAAAGTTTGGTGCCTTAAAGGGTAAAAAGCTGGTCTATATGGGGGATGCCCGTTATAATATGGGAAATTCTCTTATGGTAGGCTGTGCCAAGATGGGAATGCATTTTGTAGCCTGCACCAATGAAAAATATTTCCCCGACAGCCAACTGATTTCGGAATGTGAAAAGCTTGCCGCCCAAAGCGGTGCAACGCTTACCTTTACCCCCGATGTTGATGTGGCTTTAAAGGGTGCTGATGTTATTTACACCGATGTTTGGGTATCTATGGGTGAGCCGAGCAGCGTATGGAAAGAGCGCATTGAGGATTTAACCCCTTACCGCGTTACCGCTGAGGTCATGAAAAAGGCAAAGGATACCGCAATCTTTATGCATTGCCTGCCTGCTTTCCACGACCTGAATACGACCGTCGGTAAAGAAATTTACGACAAATTCGGTATTGACTGTATGGAGGTTACCCACGAGGTGATTGAGGGCCCGCAGTCGGTCGTGTTCGATGAAGCCGAAAACCGTATGCACACCATTAAGGCCGTTATGGCTGAAACACTTTAAAGAATAAATACGGGAGTTTAAAATTAGAAAAGCTATGCTTTTAATTCCGAATATAAAGTTGCCCCTGGGAACTGCGTTTGATAATGCCGATGCGCAGATTTGCAAACAACTTCGTATCTCCCCTTCCCATCTGATTTCGGCCGAATTGTTTCGCCGTTCGATTGATTGCCGCAAAAAGGAGCATATTCATTATACCTGCTCTTATTTGTTGCAGCTCAAAAAGGAAGATATGTACCTCAAACGGTTGCCGGGTGCGCGGCGCTATACCGCCCCGGAGTATACCTTCCCGAAAATCAACAGCGCGGTTCGCCCGATGGTTGTCGGGTTCGGCCCTGCCGGAATGTTCGCCGCCTATGTTTTAGCTCTTTGCGGTTTGCGGCCGATTGTTTTCGAGCGCGGCATGGAGGTTGAGAAACGAACCGAGGCGGTGCAGAAATTTATGCAGGGCGGTGAATGGAATCCGCTGGGAAATATTCAGTTCGGCGAAGGTGGAGCCGGTACCTTTTCGGACGGAAAGTTAAATTCGGGTATTTCCAACCCCTATTGCCGATTTGTTCTGCAAACCTTTGTGGAATGCGGCGCCGACCCCGATGTTTTAATTGATGCCAAACCGCATATCGGCACCGATGTTCTTCGGTGCGTGATTAAAAATCTGCGCCTTAAAATTCTGTCTTTGGGCGGTGAAATTCATTTTGAAAGCTGTTTGTCTGCCGTCGGTATTGAAAAGGGACGGTTGACTTCGGTCAGGGTAACTACGGCACAGGGTGAAGCGACTCTTCCCTGCTCCCATATGTTGCTGGCCATAGGGCATTCGGCGCGGGACACCTTTCGTATGTTGTATGCCGCCGAGGTGCCGATGGAGGCAAAACCCTTTGCCGTCGGTGCGCGCATTGAGCATAAACAGGAATGGTTGAACAAAGCACGCTACGGTGATACCGATAATCTGCCGCCGGCCGATTATCATTTGTCAACCCATTTGCCGAACGGACGAGGTGTTTTCACCTTTTGCATGTGTCCCGGCGGTGTTGTGGTAAATGCCAAAAGTGACCCTGAGCATATCGTTACAAACGGCATGAGTTACAGCAAACGCGACGGCGAAAATGCAAATAGCGCTTTGCTGACCGGTGTGTCACCAGAGGATTTCGGCACTAACCCGCTCGATGGTTTGGCATTGCAAGAACAAATCGAAGCGGCGGCGTTTCGGCAGGGCGCCGGTCGTCCTGTATGCCAGACTGTTGGTGATTTTTTAAACAACCGCCCGTCAACCGCGTCGGGAAAGGTTACGCCCTCGGTAAAACCCGACGTTGCGTTTGGGGATATTGCACCGCTGTTTCCGGAGTTTGTTGTCGACGCGTTGCGCCAAGGTATCCCCGCATTGGCACAAAAGTTGCCCGGATTTGACGATAGTGCTGCATTGCTCACCGCACCCGAAACCCGAAGCTCTTCTCCGGTGCGTATTTTGCGCAATATCGAACGGCAAAGCCAAATCTCGGGGATTTACCCTTGCGGAGAGGGTGCCGGTTATGCCGGCGGTATTCTTTCGGCCGCAGTTGACGGTATTGTCTCCGGCTTGGCGTTGGCCAAAACGCTTTAATTTATCATAAAATCTGGTTAGGTACAACCTATCCGGATTTTGCTATGTCCGGCTGTTTTTATCCCAAAAACCAAAAATTGCTGAAATCGATGCCTTTTGGACAAATTCAAGCTATCCTTCAAGCCTATACCCTTCGTGCATTTACGTAAAAATTCTTGATTTGGATGCTAATTAGTTGTATAATAAAGCCATAAATATTTTAAAGGATTTGTTCTATGAAAATTATTGATTTAATTGCAAGCAACAAACTCTCGCTTTCCTTTGAGGTTTTCCCTCCCAAAACGCAAACCCGCTTTGAAAATGTCAAAGCTGCAACCGAGGAAATCGCAAAACTCTGCCCTTCTTTTATGAGCGTTACATACGGTGCAGGCGGCGGTACAAGCAAATATACCCTTGCTATTGCAGAAAACATTAAAAACCTTTACGGCGTTCCGACCTTGGAACACCTCACCTGTGTTTCTTCCACAAAAGCAACGGTTAAACAAAAAATCGAGGAAATCAAGGCGGCCGGCATCGAAAATATTATGGCTTTGAGAGGTGACATTCCGCCTGCGCTTGAAGGAGCAGACCGAAGTGACTGGGATTATACCCACGCGATAGAGCTGGTTTTAGAGCTTAAAGCAGCAAGCCCCGATTTTTGTATCGGTGGTGCATGCTATCCCGAAGTGCATCCCGAAAGCGCAAACCAAACCGACGATATTAAATATCTCAAAGAAAAGGTGGACGCAGGTTGCGACTTCCTTACAACCCAAATGTTTTTTGATAACAACCTTTTGTATAATTTCCTCTATAAAATTCGACAAGCCGGCATAACGGTTCCGGTTATTCCCGGTATTATGCCCATTACGAATGCCAATCAGGTAGAGAGGGCCGTCAAGCTTTCCGGCTCATTTATGCCGCAGCGGTTTAAAAGTCTGGTTGATAAATTCGGCGCTGACCCTGCCGCAATGAAGCAGGCCGGCATCGCTTATGCCACCGACCAAATTATCGATTTGTATGCCAACGGTATTACCAATGTGCATGTGTATTCTATGAATAAGCCTGATGTTGCCGCAAAAATACAGAGCAACCTCAGCGACATATTAGGAAAATGCGTTCTGTGATTTTAACCAAAACCTATAAAGCCCTGCCCTTCGCAACAAAAGAAATATTGCGATACGCAGGCTGTAAAACGGCCGACGATGGGATAGCTGCGCTTTTAGATACCTGTCTGAAAGAAGTCCAGGACAAGCTCGTCTATAAAGTCTGCTACCGTGAACTGCCCATATTCCTGAATGATAACATTTGCGATTTCGGGGTGTTTTCGGTGCATTCCCAAAACCTTGCGGCAAATTTAAAAGACGCAAAAAAAGTTGTTCTTTTTGCCGCAACCGTTGGAATCGAAATTGACAGGCTGATTGCAAGATACAGCAGAATTTCCCCTTCAAAAGCGCTGATGTTTCAAGCCATCGGAGCCGAGGGTATCGAAAGCCTTTGCAATACCTTTTGCAAGGACCTTGCCCGGCAAATGGGTGTTGGTTTATCCCCTCGTTTCAGTCCGGGCTACGGTGATTTGCCGCTGGATACGCAAAAAAACATTTTTTCTGTTCTTGACTGTCCAAAACAGATAGGATTATCGTTAAACAACAGTCTGCTTATATCCCCGTCAAAATCGGTTACGGCATTTACGGGCATATGTGAAAAATAACCCCGTACAGAGGTGTTTTATGACATTTTCAGAATTTTTAAATAACCATATTGTTTTTCTTGACGGTGCAATGGGAACCATGCTCCAACAAAAGGGATTAAAGGCCGGAGAGCAACCCGAACGCTTTAACCTCTCGCACCCCGATATGATAACCGAAATTCATAAGGATTATTTTGACGCGGGCAGTAATGTTGTCTGCACAAATACCTTTGGAGTAAATACACTTAAATTTTCTGATAGTGAGCTTGCAGAAATTATAAAAGCGGCTGTGGAAAATGCAAAAGCCGCACGCGAGAAAAGCATTTCCAAAGGCGAAAAGTTTATTGCGCTGGATATCGGCCCTTCGGGAAAGCTTTTAAAACCGCTCGGCGACCTTGATTTTGAAGATGCTGTCGGTGTATTTGCCAAAACCATAAAACTCGGCGTAAAATACGGCGTGGACCTCATTATCATTGAAACCATGAACGACTGCTACGAAACCAAAGCGGCGCTTCTTGCCGCAAAGGAAAACAGCAATCTGCCGGTACTGGTTTGCAATGTCTACGGAGAAGATGGCAAGCTTATGACCGGAGCAACACCTGCTGCAATGACCGCCATGCTGGAAGGTCTGGGCGCCGATGCGATTGGTGCCAACTGCTCGTTGGGGCCGAAACAGCTGCGCCCGATTATCTGTGAACTGTTGGAAAATGCATCGGTTCCGGTCATTTTGAAACCCAACGCGGGTCTGCCCAAGATGGTTGACTCGAAAACCGTTTTTGATGTAACGGCAGAGGAATTTGCCAATGATGTTACGGAATTTATTGTAGCCGGCGTTCGTATTGCAGGCGGATGCTGCGGTACAACACCCGAATATATTCAGACACTTTGCGCTAAATCCCGCGATTTCGCGCCCAAACCTATAAATTATAAGAATTTTACGGTTGTTTCCTCCTATACACACGCCGTAAAATTCGGCGAGCAACCCATTCTGATTGGGGAACGCATCAATCCCACCGGTAAAAAGCGCTTTAAACAGGCGCTGCTGGAAAACGATATGGATTATATTCTTTCGGAGGGTGTCAACCAACAGGAAAAGGGCGTGCATATACTGGATGTGAATGTGGGTCTGCCCGATATAAACGAAACGAAAATGCTCAAAAATGCCGTTTGCGAGTTGCAGGCGATTACTGACCTTCCCCTACAAATCGACACTGCGGATATTGGCGCTATGGAAGCGGCGCTTCGCCGCTACAACGGCAAAGCCATGGTAAACTCGGTCAACGGCAAGGAAGAAAGTATGCACAGCGTGTTTCCGCTGGTGAAAAAATACGGCGGTGTGGTTGTTGCTCTCACATTAGACGAAACCGGCATTCCCGAAACGGCCGAAGGCAGAGTGGAAATAGCCCGAAAAATTCTAAGAACCGCCGCAAAGTACGGCATTGATAAAAAGGACATTGTTTTTGACACATTGGCAATGACAATCAGCGCCGGAAACACCGCCGCTGTCACCACCCTATCGGCGCTCAACTGCATAAAAAACACCCTTGGCTGCCATACTTCTCTGGGTATTTCCAATGTGTCTTTCGGGCTTCCGAACCGAGATGTCGTGAACAGCGTTTTCTTTTCCATGGCTCTCGAAAACGGGCTTTCGGCGGCAATTATGAATCCCTATTCTGCCGAAACGATGAAAACCTATTATGCCTATAATGCCCTCAAAGGCCTTGACCAAAACTGCGCCCGATATATCAAGGTGGCAGAAACTTTTACTGTTGCTGCAAATACCGCTTCGGTTTCAGTAAATAAGCCAGACACGGCCGACTGTTCTACGCTTGGTCAGGCAATTATCAAGGGCTTCAAGGACAAAGCGGCCGAAATCACAAAAACGCTTTTAGAAAGCACTGCGCCGCTTGAAATCGTAAATTCTCAAATCATTCCTGCGCTCAACACGGTGGGCATCGGTTTTGAAAACAAGAGCGTTTATCTGCCACAGCTGCTTATGAGCGCGGAAGCTGCTAAAAGCGCCTTTGAAGTTATAAAGGCGTATATGGCAGGCGGGGAGAAATCTGCCGACAAAGGAACCATTGTGATTGCAACGGTAAAGGGCGATATTCACGATATCGGTAAAAATATCGTGAAGCTTATTTTGGAAAATTACGGTTTTCATGTTGTGGATTTGGGCAAGGATGTTGCGCCCGAAAACATAGTAAGTACGGTGAAAGAACTGCACGCTCCGCTTGTCGGTCTTTCCGCACTTATGACGACAACCGTTCCTGCAATGGAAGAAACCGTAAGGCAGTTGAAAGTGAATGCACCATGGTGTAAAACCGTCGTGGGCGGCGCCGTACTAACCCAGGAGTACGCCGATAAAATCGGCGCCGACAAATATGCCAAGGACGCTATGGAAACGGTACGCTACGCTGAAACTGTCATGGGTACAAAATCACATTAACATTATCCCTGCCTGATTTCATATGTACGGGAACCGATAAAGCCGCATATCAAAAACGAGGAGTGAAGTTCACTCCTCGTTTTTGTTGCCGTGTCGACCCCAGACATCACTCAAAGCATATTGCGAAAAATTTGCTTTACTACTACGGCTTGCAATAAAAAATATCTGTTTTTTAGAGGTATTATGGGTTATAAAGTCTTGCTTTTTAGGGTATGTGGTGATATAATGTGTATGATTATATTTGGAGTATTATTGCCTATTGAAAATAATGGTATTTCTAATCCTATATTTATCGCGTGCAGTATGGATAAGGAGCGGTCTTCATGTCCCAAAACAAGAAAAAGATTTTAATTTTTTGCCCATCCTTTTTCGGATATGAAAAAAGAATGGCTGATGCCTTTCAAAATGAAGGGTTTGAAGTTTTTCTTTACGACGAAAGACCGAGCAACAGTTTTATCGGCAAGGTATCTTTAAGGCTGAACTTAAAGTTTTATAAGACAGTTGTAAGGAAATATATTAAACAAATTATAGAAAAAAATAAAAGTGTAAATTTTGACTTTATTTTCGTTGTGAAAGGCGAAGCAATGGGCAAAAGAGAAGTTGCAATGCTTCGTAACGCTTATCCCAACGCAAAGACCGTACTGTATTTTTGGGATTCTGTTCGCAATGTGCCTGACGGAGAAAAGAAAATCGCTTTCTATGACCGTGTTTTCACCTTTGACCCTAATGACGCAAAGAAATACAATCTACCCTTTTTACCTGTCCCTTACGGAAAGGAATATATAAAAAATGAGGGTGCAAGCGAATACACCTACGATGTCAGCTTTATCGGCACGGCCCATTCGATTCGTCCGCGCCTTGTAAAGCAAATCAAACAGCAGTGTGAGGCTATGGGGCGAAACTGCTTTACCTATTTTTATTCGCCGCACATTTTGGTGTTTTTGTTAAACAAGCTTACAAACAAGGATTATAAATATATTTCACTCAAAGAGGTTCATTTTAAACCCCTTTCCACCCAAGAGGTTTGCCGCATTTATAATGCAAGCAAATGTGTAATGGATATCGAGCATCCAAAGCAGCACGGTACAACAACAAGACCTGTCGAGATGCTTCCTATGAAAAAGAAAATCATTACCACAAACGCTTATGTAAAGGATTTTGATTTTTATAACGAGAACAACTTTCTAATTATTGATAGGGACAACCCTAAATTAGATGAAAGCTTTTTTGAAACCGAGTATCTTTCGGTAGACGATGCGGTTTTGTACAAATACTCTCCGTCCAGATTTGTTAAAACGCTTTTGGAAGATGCGCAACCGTAAAAAATCACACATAAAGCCTTTAAACGATTTGGAGGATTTATTATGCCGGATTTGGCTATCGATGTAATCGTCCCTGTATATAACGGGGAAAATTTTATTGAGCGTCTTATAAAAACTTTTGAAGAACAAACATTCAAAGATTTTAAAGTAATTTTTGTTGATGACGGCTCAACAGACAACAGCCTTAACGTGTTACATGAAAAATTGAAAACCGTTACCTTTGAAAATACAATCGTGCATCAAGAAAACGGAGGTTTGCCGAGCGCGCGAAACACGGGAATCAAAAATTCGGATTCACCTTGGATCACCTTTGTTGATTGCGACGATATATTAGATTGTCATTTTTTAGAGTATTTATTCAAGAGCGTCTCTGAAAATGACACCGTCTTGGGGTATTGCGGTTATCAATTTGTGCCGCACAATCAGCAAAACAAGATTGCCGCTGCCGGGAATTACGATTGCGAAGTAATCTCCGCCAGTGATTGCATGAAAGCGTATTATACCAATTGGGTCGGCGCTTGCAGTTTGATTATAAACAGAAAATACCTCTTTTCGAACGATTTGTTTTTTGACGAAAAATGTACATATTGCGAGGACATTCCTTTTATCACCCAAGTGATAGAGGCAACAGGCCGGGTTTCCAAGGTCAATAACAATTTGTATATTTATTTGCTTCGCCAAGGCTCTTTAATACGTAATCCCAAAATTGAAAAATACAAGGTAGGCTTGGAAGGCTTTTTGCGTATGTCTGCAATATTAGAAAAAAAAGAATCAGACGCAGCAAAGGTTTTTTCAAACGTAGGCAAGGCTCGTTATATCATTGCCACATTGCGTAAAGGTGCCGTGCAGTTACCCTTCAAAAGCTTTAAAGCATTAACGGATTTTATAGACGTAAAGATGTTTAGGCACCAAATCAAAAACCTGTCGCTGCAACAAAAAATAGCGGGGTATTTGTACACAACCTCAAAGGTTTTGTTTTATTACAGTATACGGCTTTTGTTCAAAGACTGATAAAGGAGTTTTAGGTATGACAATCGGCGTTGCAATTGCGCTTTATAACGGAGCGAAATTTATAAAACTACAATTGGACTCTATAAGGCTTCAAAGCGTAGCACCGGATAAGGTGATTTTATGCGATGACGGTTCCAATGATGAAACGATAGAAATTGTAAAGGATTATATAAAAACATTCGGTTTAGAAGATAAATGGCAGCTTGTAATCAATGAACAAAATCTTGGGTATGCAAGAAATTTTTATAAGGCCATGCATCTTTGTGATACAGATTTGATTTTTTTGTGTGACCAGGACGACATATGGGAACTTGATAAAATTCAAAAAATGGCGGGCGTAATGAAAAACCGTTCGGACATTCTCGTATTGGCCAGTAAATTCGGTATGATAGACGCAGATGGTAATGTTATGCACGGTTTGTTGGAAAAACGGGCTCGTCAAACCGAGGAGGTCAGAAGCATAACGCACATCGATTTGCTTCGAGCTTTTTATTGGCCGGGTATGATTATGGCGGTTCGCCGTGATTTTTTTGAAGGTATCTACGACTTGGTCAAGGACCATACCGTCGCACACGATAGAGTTTTATCCCATTTTGCAGCAGAAAAAGCGGGCTTTTATGAATACGACTATATCGGTGCATATCACAGACGCCATGGTAACAATACCGCAAACGAAGAACACAGAGTATGGAAACTTTTAAATTTAAAACGCAAATTGAGGGATATGGCAGACCATAACGCTATGTTACAGGGATTGCTGGACATTCCATTGCCCTTTGCAAAGGATACGGTCAATTTAATTGAGGAAAATTTGCGTTTGTCTGAGATGAGAGAAAAAGCGGTAAAAAACAGAGATTTAAAGTTGCTGCGTGAAACATACAAAAATCGTCAGTTGATGCGCGTGACTTCATATATTTGTGATATTTGGTTAATTTGTTTCGGGAAATAATATAGGTGGTTGTAAATGGAAAAAATTGCAAAAAACAAGGGGATTTTAATAAACAGAATCATTGCCGTCGTTGCGAGTGTCTTATTGTTAACATTCGGTATGATTATGGCAGAAATCAATCAATTTGTGACCGGCACCGTTCTTGTTGTCGGTGCGGTTTTACTGTACTTTTTTATGGTGAATAAAATAAGCGATAAAAACTACTTATCTTTTTCAGCCGTATTTAATGCCGTGTGGATTGCTACGATCGGCTTGGCGCAGCTTCGTTTATTATCATATCAAAAAATATGGAGTCCGCGGACTTGGATTAGTGTAATTTTAACCACTGTTTTTATGCAAATCGCAATACCGTTCGGCCATAAAATCGGCAAAAAAATTTTTAACCGTTTCTATACAAAAAAGAGTGTGGAAATCGGCAGAGTCAAATTTGAATTTAAAAAGCAGCGCTTATTTTGGATATGCTTGATTTCCACTATTGTTTCGGTGATTTTATTTGTTTGGAATATTTTTGTCAAAGGCTATGTCCCCTTTTTCTCAACAATGTTTAACGCCTATGCCTTTTTTTACACCAAAAGAATGGTCTTTGTGACCGCGGCCTGTGTAATCTCACCGATTGCCTATTGGTGCATTAAAAAGTGCGAATTGGCAAAAGGCAAAAAAATATGGATGTATATATGTATCGCAATCAATACCTTTATTGTCCCTATCTTGCAGGTAAACCGAGGCGTTTTTGTTGTTGCGGCACTTATGCTGACCGCTGCTATTTTCTTTTTAAACGGCAAAAAATTCTTAGTGCTGTTACTTTGCTTGGTTGTGACATTTGGGTTTTATGAGGTTGGTTCGGTTGCAAGAAATTATACAAATGAATATTTAATCAGCGTATTTGAGCCGACAAAATTCAATCCCTCCGATGAAGACCCTGATTCAAATGCGGAGGACCCCGACAGCAGTGACCCCGGAGATACAAACGCAGGCGGTTTCCAACTTCCGGCAAAGCTTTCGTTTTTATACGGATACTTCACCATTAGTCATGACAATTTTAACCATGCCGTTATTAACGCCTCGGAATACACCTATGGCGTGCGGCAATTGTCTCCCTTTAACGTAATTTTGAGAAGCCAAGCCATTTATGATGTGCTCGGTGATGCGGAATTTCATATGATAAAGCCCAATCTAAATACAGCCAACTTAATCAGTGGTGTATATTATGATTTGCGCGAATTCGGTGTAATCCTATTTGTAACGCTTTGGGGTTTGCTTTTAGGTGCTATCGAAATGCTTTACTTGAAAAGCAAGGGCGTATTTGCTTTGGCGGCACTCGGCAATGCATTGACACCGGTCGTGCTATCCTTCTTTGCATCCTGGTTCGAAAATTTCACACTATGGCTTTTCTGGGGAACGATATTCTTAATCATGTTGCTCGCCAGTATTACAATAACGCCGAAAACAAAAAAACAGTAGGAGTGAATTGCATATGAAAGGTATTATTTTAGCAGGTGGTTCCGGCACAAGACTTTATCCGCTTACCAAGGTTACCTCTAAGCAGCTTTTGCCGATTTATGATAAGCCTATGATTTATTATCCGATGTCGGTTTTAATGAATGCAGGCATTCGTGATATTTTAATCATTTCCACCCCGCAAGACACACCCCGATTCGAGGATTTGCTCGGCGATGGACATGCCTTTGGTGTCAATTTATCCTATGCGGTTCAACCCTCGCCTGACGGCTTGGCACAGGCATTTCTTATCGGTGCCGATTTTATCGGTGATGATACGGTTGCCATGGTTCTTGGTGACAACATTTTTGCCGGACACGGCTTGAAAAAGCGTCTGAAAACCGCAGTGGAAAACGCGGAAAGCGGAAAGGGCGCAACGGTTTTCGGTTATTATGTTGATGACCCTGAGCGTTTCGGCATTGTAGAATTCGATAAAAACGGACGGGCTATATCCATAGAAGAAAAGCCGGCGAAACCCAAGAGCAACTACTGTGTTACCGGTCTTTATTTCTATGACAACCGTGTGGTTGAATACGCAAAAAACCTTACCCCTTCGGCGCGCGGAGAATTGGAAATCACCGATTTAAACCGTATTTACCTTGAAAACGGTGACCTGAATGTTGAGCTTTTGGGTCAAGGCTTCACCTGGCTTGACACCGGAACACATGAAAGCCTGGTTGAGGCTACAAACTTTGTTAAAACGGTTGAAACCCATCAACACCGCAAAATTGCGTGTCTTGAAGAAATCGCTTACCTTAACGGTTGGATAACCAAGGATGATGTTTTAGAAGTTTATGAGATTTTAAAGAAAAATCAGTACGGTCAATACTTAAAGGATGTCCTCGACGGCAAATATATCGATATTCTTTAATGGATAAAAAGGAGAAAAGGTTATGAATATTATTGTTACGGGCGGCGCAGGTTTTATAGGAAGCAACTTCGTTTTCCATATGTTAAAAAAATATCCCGATTACAGAATTGTTTGTCTTGATAAGCTGACCTATGCGGGCAATTTATCCACCTTGGCACCGGTTATGGAAAACCCCAATTTCAGATTTGTAAAGGCGGATATCTGCGACAGAGAAGCCGTATATAAGCTTTTTGAAGAAGAAAATCCCGATATTGTGGTAAACTTTGCGGCCGAAAGCCATGTGGACCGTTCCATCGAAGACCCCGGTATCTTCCTGCAAACCAATATTATGGGTACCGCTGTTTTGATGGATGCTTGCCGCAAATACGGAATCACACGCTATCATCAAGTTTCTACCGATGAAGTGTACGGTGATTTACCGCTTGACCGGCCTAACCTTTTCTTCACCGAAGAAACACCCATTCATACTTCTTCACCCTATTCAAGCTCTAAGGCAGGGGCTGACCTTTTGGTTTTGGCATATCACCGTACCTTCGGTTTGCCGGTTACCATCAGCCGTTGCTCGAACAACTACGGTCCTTACCATTTCCCCGAAAAGTTAATCCCCCTTATGATTGCCAATGCCCTGAACGACAAACCGCTCCCTGTTTACGGTGAAGGCTTGAATGTTCGCGACTGGCTGTATGTAGAGGACCACTGTAAAGCAATTGACCTTATTATTCACAAGGGCCGCGTGGGTGAGGTTTACAACATCGGCGGTCACAACGAAATGAAGAATATTGATATTGTTAAGATTATTTGCAAAGCCTTAAATAAGCCCGAAAGTCTTATTACCTATGTCACCGACCGTAAAGGCCATGATATGCGTTATGCTATCGACCCGACCAAGATTCACAACGAGCTTGGCTGGTTGCCCGAAACTATGTTTGCGGAGGGTATTCAAAAAACAATTCAGTGGTATTTGGATAATAAAGAATGGTGGGAAACCATTATTTCGGGCGAATACCAAAACTATTACGATAAGATGTACTGTAACAGATAATGAAGGTTTTTGTAACAGGTGTAGGCGGTCAATTGGGATTTGATGTCATGAACCAACTGACCAAGCGCGGATACGAGGCAGTCGGAAGCGATATTTTAGATTCCTGCGGCTTTGAAAACTATATAAAGCTTGATATTACCGATGAGGCCGCCGTAAAGCAGGCTTTACTGAAAGTCAAGCCAGACGCGGTCGTGCACTGTGCCGCTTGGACAGCAGTGGACGCCGCCGAGGATGAAGAAAATCAGCAAAAGGTATATGCTATCAATGCCGGCGGTACCGAAAATATCGCCAAAGCTTGTAAAGAACTGGACTGCAAGATGGTCTATATTTCTACCGATTATGTCTTTGACGGGCAGGGTGAAGCCCCCTGGCAGCCCGACTGCAAGGATTATGCCCCTTTAAGCGTTTACGGTAAAAGCAAGCTGGAAGGTGAATTGGCTGTAAGTCGCATTTTGGAAAAATACTTTATTGTCAGAATTGCTTGGGTGTTTGGGCTGAACGGCAAAAACTTTATTAAAACCATGTTGAATGTCGGCGCAAAGTATGATACGGTGCGTGTTGTTTGCGACCAAATCGGCACACCCACCTATACCTTAGACCTTTCGCGTTTGCTTGTTGATATGCTTGAAACCGAAAAATACGGTTATTACCACGCAACAAACGAGGGCGGATTTATTAGCTGGTATGACTTTACCTGCGAAATTTTCCGTCAGGCAGGATACAAGACAAATGTTGTACCCGTAACAACCGAGGAGTACGGTATTTCCAAAGCGGCAAGACCTTTTAACAGCCGTCTTGATAAATCAAAACTTACAGATAAAGGGTTTAAACCTTTGCCCGTTTGGCAGGATGCCCTTTCTCGTTATTTAAAGGAGATAGAGAAAAATGGGACAAATTAAGGTTACAAAGTGCGATATAGAAGGTCTTTACGTCATTGAACCTGCGGTTCACGGCGACGCAAGAGGTTATTTTATGGAAACCTACAATCAGCGCGATATGCAAGAAGCGGGACTGAATATGGTTTTTGTTCAGGATAACCAAAGTATGTCGGTTAAAGGTGTGCTTCGCGGGCTTCATTTTCAAAAGCAATATCCGCAAGGCAAGCTTGTGCGTGTAATTAAAGGCAGAGTTTTCGATGTTGCGGTTGACCTTCGTAAAGACAGTAAAACCTACGGCAAATGGTACGGCGTTGAACTCAGCGAAGAAAACAAAAAACAATTTTATATTTCCGAGGGCTTTGCTCACGGTTTTTTGGTGCTTAGTGACATAGCAGAGTTTTGCTACAAGGCAACCGATTTTTATCACCCGGGTGACGAAGGCGGCGTTGCTTGGAACGACCCCGAAATCAACATTCAGTGGCCGGAGCTTGTGGGTGAATATAAAGGCACCGCTTCGGCAGAGGGTTATACCCTTTCTGACGGCACTCTCCTGAATTTAAGCGAAAAAGACCAAAAAATGGTAGGTTTGAAAGAAACTTTCAGTTTTTAAGGAGACTATACATGGAGAACCCATTGATTACCGTAATCGTTCCGGTTTATAAGGTGGAACCCTATTTAGAGCGCTGTGTTAAAAGTGTAATTAACCAGACCTACGAAAATCTTGAAATCATTTTAGTGGATGACGGTTCGCCCGATAATTGCGGTAATATGTGTGATGCATTTGCAAAGCAAGACCCACGAATCCGTGTTGTCCACAAGGAAAACGGCGGCCTATCATCTGCAAGAAATGCAGGACTCGATGTTGCAACCGGCAAATACATCGGTTTTGTTGACTCCGATGACTGGATAGAGCCGGATATGTATGCACAATTATATTCTCTTCTCTCTCTGCACAATGTGAAAATTGCAGCCTGCGGATTCCGGTGTGATTTTCCGTCCGGAAAAACGGTTTATATCAACCGTGATTACCCTGCAAACAAAGAGATTGAAGTCTTTTCAAAAACAGACGCTTTGCGCGAGCTTATTCTTGCGCGTAAAATTACCAACAGTGTATGTGATAAGCTGTTTGAAAAAAGTCTTTTCCAAACCTTCCGTTTTACGCAGGGTATCGTAAATGAGGATTTTGAAATGATGCCATTATGCGTAGAAGCTGCTGAAAGCGTGGTTTTTTGCCCTTCTCCGTTCTATCATTACATGATGACGGCGGAAAGCATAACCAGAGGGGCTTTTAAAGAAAGCCGTTTTACCGAAACCGATATAAGCCGGCGTCATCTGCAATTTTACAAAGAGAAATACCCCTCTCTTTATGCTTACGCTTTGGCGAAACATATTGGGTTGTGTTTAATCATTATTGATGACGCATCAAAGGATAGGGCGTTTTCCGAAAAAAGGGCTTCCCTTATAAAGGAAGTTAAAAGTTTCAAAATATCCGATTTTTTCAAGGTCTTAGATAAAAAGAGTAAAATCAAATTTTTACTTTTAAAAATAAACGTGCGATTATATATATTGTTTATGGATTTATACCGTATGTATAAGCACGAATAAAAGGTTTTGATTCAATGCAAAAAAACGATATATTGGTTTCTGTAATTTGCACAACCTATAATCATCAAAAATTCATCCAAAGTGCTTTGGATGGATTTGTTATGCAAAAAACAAATTTTTCTTTTGAGGTCTTGGTTCACGATGATGCTTCCCCGGACGGTACGGCACAGATAATTAGGGAATATGCCGAAAAATATCCGGATATCATCGTTCCTATTTTGCAAACTGAAAATCAATATTCCAAAGGCGTATTAATCCTCAACGACATCCTTTATCCGAAAGCGCGGGGAAAATATATCGCATTTTGCGAAGGCGACGACTTTTGGACCGACGAAAACAAGCTGCAAATGCAGGTGGATTTTCTCGAAAAAAACCCGGATTGCACAGCATGTGTTCACAATACCGTAATGCACGATTGCAGCGGGTTCGCTAAGGACGAACTTATGGTACAAAATACATCGGAACATGACGTGGCATTTGAAGATGTGATTTGGGGTATGCGAAATGCATATCAAACGAGCTCCTTAGTGGTAAAAAAAGAGGCCCTTTTTAATGTCCCCTCTTTTTGCCAAAATGCCTACAAGGCCGGATTCGGCGATTTCCCGAATGCCATTTGGTTTACAATTATGGGTAAAATCCACTTTCTGCCTTATACCATGTCTACTTATCGATTGATGAGCAGCGCAAATTCATGGTCGGCAGATTCCTTTACAATAACAAAGCAAATCAAACATACAAACCATATGATTGATATGTTTGAAGATATTAAACCGCATGTATCCGATGAAAGAGTCTCTTTGTTGGACAAGGCAATTCTATCACAGAAATTTCGCTTGTTAGAATTCAAAAAAGAGTATGACAAGATGAGAAAACCGCCATATGATAAAATTTGGCGTGCCCAACCTTTGATGTTTAAGATTAAAATTTATATAAAAAAGCTTTGTCCTTGGCTTTATAAGAAATTCAAAAGGTTGGGAGACTAAATGAAAAAGGCATTGATATGGAAACTTCTTGAACGCTTTGGTGTGCAAGGTGTACAGTTTGTTTTGCAAATCGTTTTAGCGCGCATACTCTCACCAGACGATTACGGCGTTCTTGCCATAATGGTCATTTTCACAACGATTGCAAATGTTTTTATACAAACCGGATTTAATACCGCACTGATTCAAAACAAGGATGTAACCGAAGAGGATTACTCTACGGTTCTTTGGATAACCTTAGGTATTGCCGGTATTCTTTATGGGGTTATTTTTTTCACCGCTCCCGCGATTGGCGGTTTTTATTCTAAGCCCGAGTTGATAACGCCGCTTCGTGTCTTGGCGTTAATGCTCTTCCCCGGCGCCCTTAATTCCATTCAGCTTGCAAAAGTAAGCCGAGAAATGGATTTTAAAAAGGTATTTTACAGCAATGTGGGTGCCATTATCGTATCGGGTGTTGCGGGTATTGCCGTTGCCGTACTCGGCGGCGGACTCTGGGCGCTTGTAATTCAAACCATGCTGAATATTTTTACTGCAACGGTTGTAATGCTATTCACTGCTAAGATTAAAATTTATTTTAAAATCAATTTTAATCGAGCAAAAGTGCTTTTTTCTTTTGGATGGAAATTACTCGTTTCAGCAGTTATAGATACCCTTTATCAAAATTTACAAAGCCTTGTAATCGGTAAAAAATATAATAGCGAAACACTTGGCTACCATAATCGTGGACTGCAATTCCCTCAATTTTTAATTACAAGCATCAGCGGTGCCATTCAAAGCGTTATGTTGCCGGCATTATCTGAAAAACAAGATAAAAAAGATGAACTAAAACATATGATGCGTAATGCGGTGGCGCTCAGCTCCTATGTTATTTTCCCTATGGCCTTAGGACTTGCAGGCGTAGCGACATCTTTTGTAAAACTGGTTTTGACAGACAAATGGTTGCCCTGCGTTCCGTATTTGCAAATCTATTGCTTTTCTTTTATTTTTTATCCTATAAATGCATGTAATTTGCAAGCTATCAATGCAATCGGCCGAAGCGACTGGTTTTTAAAGATTGAGATTATCAAGAAAATATACGGCGTTATTGCGCTGATAATTGCCATTTGCTTTTTCGAATCACCTATCGCTATTGCGTTGTCCGCAGTAATTACTACCGTTATCAGTTGTTTTGTAAACGCCGCGCCGAACAAAAAATTGATATCCTATTCTTATATGGAACAAATCCAGGATATTTTACCGTCTTTTGTTATTTCGGTCATTATGTTCCTTGCCGTATGGGCTGTTGAATTGTTAGGACTTGGCGATTTTGTTACCCTTATTCTTCAAATCATTTTGGGTATAGCGTTATATTTGTTGATGTCCATTATCTTCCGTGTAAAACCTTTTGTACAACTTTTAAGTATTGCGAAAAATTTTAAAACCTCTTTGTTCAAGAACAATTGAATTTTACAAAAATAATCCGTAAAAGAGTGATGTTTAATGAAAATTTCAAATGCTGCAAACGCTGTTGAACCTTCGCTTACACGCAAGTTGTTTAATATGGCAAAAGCATATGACGATGTTATAGACCTTACCTTGGGGGACCCTGACATTGTGCCTTCTGAAAAAATCCGGGTGGCCGCGTGCGAAGCTATAATGGCAGGCAAAACGAGATATTCTGCGAATGCCGGTATGGCACCGTTAAGAGAAGCAATTGCTGAAAACTTTAAAAGTGAATACGGTTTGGACATTGATGCTTTAAACCAAGTCGTTGTTACCGTAGGCGGTATGGAGGCATTATATCTTAGCCTTGCCTGTATGATAAATCCCGGTGACGAGGTTATCATTCTTGCGCCGTATTATGTGAATTATAAGCAAATGGTTTCTATGTGCTCCGGTGTACCTGTTATCGTAAATACCAAAGAGGAAGACGGCTTTTCTGTTTCGGTTGAAATGCTGGAAAAGGTAATTACTGACCGTACCGTGGCTATCATTATAAATACCCCTTGTAACCCGACCGGCTCTGTGCTTGACCTTACATCATTAGAGGCCATTGCCCAGTTGGCTGAAAAGCATGACATCGCTGTTATTTCAGATGAAGTTTACCGCAGTCTGATTTATGACAACGCCGAACACCAAAGTATCGCAAAATTGCCGGGCATGCTTGAACGCACTGTAATCATTGATAGTTTTTCAAAACGCTTTTCTATGACAGGTTATCGTGTCGGCTATGCCATTGCGCCTGCCGATTTTGCCGCTGCAATGATTAAGCTTCAAGAAAATGTTGCCGCCTGTACCGCTCTCCCCTCGCAATATGCCGCCATAGCAGCTTTTGAAAATTGCAGAGAGGATACCTTTATCAAGGATGAATTTCAAAAACGCAGAGATTATATTTATAACGCAATCAATAACATTAAAGGTTTATCCTGTATAAAACCCAAAGCTACATTTTATTTATTTGTAAACATTAAAGAGACCGGGCTTGATGCGCTTACATTTGCTTATAAACTTTTAGAAAGCGAGCACGTAGCCGTAGTACCCGGTATCGCCTACGGAGAGGAATATACTGGCTATATTCGAATTGCATACACGATGAAAATCGAAATTCTCGAAGAAGCCGTAAGCAAAATAAATAAATTCGTTTCAAGCCTTAACAAATAAGTATTTGGAGGTTGCTCTATGAAAAAAATACTAATGCTCGGTGGCTCTATGCAGCAAATTCCGGCAATTAAGCAAGCAAAGGAAAAAGGATTGTTCACAATAACCTGTGATTACCTTCCGGACAATCCCGGTCACAAGTATTCCGATGCATTTTATAATGTAAGCACAACCGATAAAGAGGCCGTATTAAAGCTGGCAAAAGAGCTTGATATTGATGGTATTGTTGCCTATGCTTCTGACCCTGCGGCACCAACGGCCGCCTATGTTGCTCAAAAAATGGGATTGCCAGGAAATCCTTACGAAAGCGTTGAAATCCTTACACAAAAGGATTTGTTCCGTGATTTTTTGCAAAAGCACGGATTTAACACACCTATGGCCTGCGGTTATACCAATTTCGAAGATGCCAACGCCGATATTGAACGGTTTAAGTTTCCGGTAATGGTAAAACCGGTAGATTCTTCGGGTAGCAAAGGTGTTGTAAAAATAGAAAGTAAAAATCAGCTCAAAGAAGCTGTTGAAGAAGCATTGTCCTATTCCCGTGCAAAACGAATCGTTATTGAAGAATTCATTCAAAAAAAGGGATATCAGATTTCAGGTGATGGGTTTTCGGTAAACGGCGAACTTGTATTTACAAGTTATGGCAACGAACTGTATAGCGGAAAGGGAACACGTGAATACGTTGCACTTGGAGAATTTTGGCCTTCCCTGCTCTCACCTGATTTAAAGAAAAAGGTAGATAATGAGCTTCAAAAGCTGATTAAAGCGCTTGGCATGAAAACCTGCGCATACAACATCGAGGTTATATTGGATAAAAACGACGATGTTTATATTCTTGAACTCGGTCCAAGGAATGGCGGAAGCTATATTCCCCAACTAATAAAATATGCAACCGGTGTAGATTTAATTGACTACACCATTCGCGCGGCAGTAGGCGAGGATTGTTCCGATTTGAAGCCTGCTGAAACCAACGGTTGTTTTAGCAATTATATGATTTACAGTACCGTATCTGGTAAGTTTGATACACTGTGGTTCAGCGATTCCTTTAAAAAGAACAACTTGTTAGATGTTTATTGCACCTATTCTGTCGGCGATGAAGTACACGCATACCAAAATACAACCCATTCCTTAGGCACCATCATCTTTAAAGCAAATAGCGTTGAAGAAATGATTGAACTGACAAATCATATGGAAAACAATTATAAGGTTATGGTCAAATGAGAGAGCTTATAAAAATAACCGATAAAAATGAAATTCTAAAATATTTGTATGAGTTTTCGGACGTTTTTCCCCATCTTTGTGAAAAAATCAAAAGTATGGAGGACTTTTCCGAAAAATTGAGTAAATTTTCGAATTTCTATATAGCCGCAGAAGACCGAATTGCGCTCGGCATTGCTGTGTTTTATTCTAACAATAAGATAGAAAAAAACGCTTATATTACCTTATTCGGATTAAAGGAAAGTGCAAGAAAAAAGGGGTTAAGCGAATGGATGCTCAGGCAATGTGAAGCACTTTCGAAAAAAGACGATATGAAAAAAATATCCTTAGAGGTCGACTGTGACAACACTACGGCTATTGCCTTTTATAAAAAGAATGGATACGCTATTAGCGGTCAATCTCAGCGAAACAGTATGTATATGTATAAAATAATAGGAGAAAATCATGATGATTAATGTTACCCGTTCATCAATGCCTGATTTTGCGGAATATTGCGAGGAGATAAAAGAGCTTTGGGAAAGCCATTGGCTGACAAACATGGGTGTAAAGCATAAGCAACTCCAAGCTGCGCTTGCATCCTATCTTGACACACCCCATGTTGTCCTTTACACAAACGGGCATCTGGCGCTTGAAAATGTTATTGCAGCATTTGATTTTCCAAAAGGAAGCGAGATTATCACCACACCTTTCACCTTTGCTTCAACAACCCATGCGATTGTAAGAAACGGGTTGGTTCCGGTATTTTGTGATATAAACGATGTGGATTATACCATAGATGTAACAAAACTTGAAGCGCTTATAACCGAAAAGACTTGCGCTATACTTCCGGTTCATGTTTACGGTAATATTTGCAATGTAACAGAAATCGAAAGAATCGCCCAAAAATACAATCTTAAAGTGATTTACGATGCGGCGCACGCTTTCGGCGTATCACTAAGCGGCACGAATGTGGCGAATTTCGGTGATGCTTCTATGTTTAGCTTTCACGCGACAAAGGTATTTAATACAATAGAAGGCGGCGCGGTTACTTTTGCAGACGATTCCTTTGTTCAACTGTTGAACGACCTTAAAAATTTTGGAATCAGAGGAGCCGGGGAGATTGCTTTTGTCGGCGGAAACGCAAAAATGAGCGAATTCCAAGCTGCGATGGGTATTTGCAATCTTCGCCACATTGATGGAGAAATCGAAAAACGAAAAGCCGTTGTTGCACATTACCGAAACAGACTCATAGGTATTGATGGCATAAAACTATGCGCACCGCAGGATGGTGTTGTTTCAAATTATGCTTACTTCCCTGTTGTCTTTGACGGTTTTAAGTACACGCGTGATGAAGTGGCGGCTTGTCTTGGAAATGAAAACATTATAGCAAGAAAGTATTTTTATCCTCTTGTGAATGAATACACCTGCTATAAGGAATTACATACCGCCGATGTTACAAAAACACCCATCGCTAAACATATAGCCGATAGGGTTTTAACCCTGCCCCTTTATGCAGATTTAAGTATGGAAGATGTCGACAAAATTTGTGATTTGGTTCTGGGATAAAAACAACAGCGGCGTGGGTTCCCACGCCGCTGTTGTTTTTAATCTAATATTCTTCCGTCCGTAGAGATGGTAACAACACGCCACGGAATAAATTTTCCGCTTGCTTGCAGTGCTCGCTTCGCGGCATTTTCAATACCGCCGCAGCAAGGTACTTCCATTCGAACAATCGCAGCACTTTTAATATTGTTATTTGAAATTATGGCCGTAAGCTTATCGGCATAATCGACCTCATCTAATTTCGGGCAACCGATTAATGTGATATGATTGCGTATAAATTCATTATGAAAATTTCCGTACGCATAGGCCGTACAGTCTGCGGCAATCAACAAGTTTGCACCCTCAAAATACGGCGCATTCACAGGCACCAATTTGATTTGAACAGGCCATTGCGAAAGTTCGCTTTGAGAAGTTACCGCAGGTTGCGTAGGTGAATCGCAGGCTTGTCTCTGAATGGCTTTTGAATTTGTTCCGGGGCAGCCGCAAGGAAGTGTCCCGGCTGTCTTTTTCTGTTTGGCCGCAAGAACTGCCGCTTCGTTATAAGCAGGTGCTTCTCTTTCCTCAAAGGTTATGGCATCGGTTGGACAAGCAGGCAAGCAATCACCTAACCCGTCACAATAATCCTCACGGGTCAGCTTTGCCTTACCATTTATCATTTCGATTGCGCCCTCATGGCAAGCGGCGGCACAAGCGCCGCAACCGTTGCATTTTTCTTCATCTATTTTAATGATTTTTCGAATCATAATGTTTCTCCTCTCTTGATTTTATGCTTTAATTATATTACAATAAACTAAAAATTTCGGTTGTTTTTACAACGAAAAAGAGGTTTTTATGAAAAAATATATTTCAGTTCTTAAACAAACCAAGCTTTTTTCAGGAGTCAGTGAAAAAGAAACAGAAGCTATGCTCGGTTGTTTAGACGCAAAGCTTAAAAGATATAAAAAGGGTGAATATATTTTCAGACAAGGCCAATTTTTAGAAAATATATCAATTTTGGTTAAAGGAAGCATTCTTATCCAATCCGAAGATTATTGGGGAAATCGAAGCATTGTTAACCATATCGGTGTAGGCGATATGGTCGGCGAAGCCTATGCAGGCGCCGATAATGTCCCCATTTTAAATGATGTTGTGGCAATGGAAGACTGTGATGTTGTTTTCTTTAATATCAATAAATTGCTGACAACCTGCTCCGCCACCTGCTGTTTTCATTCAAAGGTAGTACAAAATATGTTTTATACCGTTTCAGAAAAAAACAGGAAGCTTGTTCAAAAGCTGGGACATATTTCAAAGCGCTCCACCCGAGAAAAATTGATTTCCTATTTGTCCGAAGAAGCAAAAAAACAAAACAGCAGTCATATCACCATTCCGTTCAATCGCCAACAGTTAGCAGACTTTCTTTCGGTAGACAGAAGCGCTATGTCAAATGAACTGTGCAAAATGCAAAACGAAGGTTTGTTGAACTTTAAAAAAAATCAATTCCAACTGATTCAAACCGAAAAATAAATTGTATTTTTAGTAAATAATGCCTTCGTACTTTAACATAAACAAATCAAAATGCAAATTCACACAGTATAAATCTCCTCTACTTACAGATAATCGTATCACGATTTGAATAAAAAGAGGATTTATAAGGACAATTGTCCGTCGTGTTGATGAATGAGTTATAAAAACACAAAAGCCGCTTAGAGTCATATAAATAGTCCGCTTTTGTTTTATAGTCATCACGATAGAATGTGTCTGAAAAATATTATATAGTTTCTCCTGTATAGAAAAACGGTGGCATAGCCTTTTGGGCTTGCCACCGTAATCTTTATTTAAACTGTTTGCCGATTACACTCCCGCCGTCACACAGGATATCTACACCTGCAAGATAACCGTTGCGCTCATCCGCAACCGTTGCGATAGCATATCCTAACTCTTCGGGAGTGCCCATACGATTTTCTGCGGTAGTTTTCAACAAGCTGCCGCCCTCTTCCGCTTCCATTTTACCCATGTCGGTGGCGATGAGTCCGGGGCTCAGTGAAACTACACGAATCTTCTTTTTTCCGTACTCAAAGGCACATTTAGCCGCGTACCATATTACAAACTTTTTCGACAGCCCGTATGCCAGTCCGGATGATTTGTACTCATCCTTAATCATCTTGCTCATTCTAAGCGATTTTTTCAGGAACAATGCCTCATCCGTTTCGGCAAGGGCAAAGGTTTTCTTGTTAGAAAGAAAGTTCGGCAAAATGTAGGCGGAATTGGAAGACACATCAACAATAACGCTTCCTTCGGACATGAGCTTAGAAAATTCCTGATTGACATAGACGGTGCCCAATGCATTAACGCGCATAATCTGCTCGGGCTTTGCCATTGCAGGCGACAAACCCGCGGAATGAATCACATTTTTAATTTCGCCAAGACTTGCGGCGTATTCGGTTAACGATTTGACCTGTTCGCGTTTGGAGGTGTCACAGGTTTTGGCATATGCCTCATAGCCCAACGCTTCCAGTTCTTTTACTGCTTTTTCAAGTTTTGATAAGGTTCTACCGGCAACAACAATAATTTTATCCTTCGGCATAAATTTGGCGGCCGCAAGCCCCATACCGCTACCTCCGCCTGTAATCACACATACGTTTTTCATAATGTTCCTTCTCCTTCAACTTGTTTTTAGAATTATAACATTCGTTGTAAGAAAGTTCAAGCAAATTAAGGCGGAAAACTACATTGTTCCTAAAAGCATAAATTAACCGATGATTTTAATCTTGTTTTTCTTCGATAAGCAGATTTATGGCAAATTCCGCATATTTGGAAAGATGTTGGCCTCGGCGGGTAACGATGACCGGTTGCCGACGGTAGGTGTTATCCTTGATTTTAAAAAGGGTGATTTCTCCGTTACATAACGCACCTTCGCCGATAAATTGCAGCGGAACAAGTGTGGCTCCGATTCCGGCTTGCGCCATAGCCCATGCCGTTGTTATGCCTGCAACCTCCATAGCGATATGCGGATGAAAATCCGATGCCGCACAAAGTCGATCAAACAATACTCGCATTTCCTTTGACGGGTCAACAACAACAAACGGAAGTTCTGCGCAATCTTTGAAAACAATTTCCGCAAGATTGCCTGACGGCGCATTCGGAATTTCTCCCAACATTTCGTTGGGAACGGCAAGTACCAAAGCATCCGGCTCAATGGGAGTGTATTCCAAAACAGAATCATCCACCGGCAGGTTGACAATGGCGAAATCAAGCTTTCCGTCTATTACATCTTTGCGGATTTGTTCGCTGTTTGTATCATAAAGACTAATCTCAACGCCCGGAAACCGTTCACGAACCTTCTTAACGATGGCAGGAATTAAATAAAGACTTCTAAACGGAGAAGCCCCAATTACCAACCGCCCCCGTTCTCCGGTGCTGAAACTTTCCAGCGAACGCTTTAACTGCTCCTCTTTGTAAAGCAGTTCTTTGGCCTCTCGAATAAAATGTTCACCTGCCGGTGTCAGTCTCAGCGGAGCACAATTGCGGTCAAACAACTTAACGCCTAAATCCTTTTCCAGCAACATAATCTGTTTGCTGAGTGCCGGTTGGGTAATATTTAATTTTTCCGAAGCCTTGGAAAAGTTGCATGTTTTGGCCAACTCAATTGCATATTGCAGTTGTTTGGGATTCAATCTTATCACCATCCTAACGAATGATTTGAATGATTTCATATATAGCATACCTCTTGAACTGTGAAAATGCAAGAAAAAACTAAAAAAACGCTTGACAGTTTCCATTATGAGATGTATTATAACTTATATGGAATGGGTTCTATAACCAAAATAGGAGGAAGGTGTACATATGCCAATTGAAATTATATATTTGGCAGTCGTTTTCGCAGTTGCGATTATCTTTTTCTGTTTCCTGAAACGGCCCTTATACGAGTGTATGTTTTTAGCATTCATTGCGTTACTTGCCGTTACCGGAACTTGGAAAAATGTTGGAAACTACATTTGGGACGCTCTGCAAGAGCCCACACTGTATGTTATCTTTGCATTTATTCTCTCCGCAGACCTGTTGTCAAAGACCTCTGTAATTGATGATTGTATAGCTATCATTCTTTCCATCTTCGGTCGGTTCAGAGGCGGTGCGGGATTTGTTGCTGTTATTGGAAGTTCCTATATGGGCTCCCTTTCCGGTTCAGGCCCCGGAAACGTTGCAACCACCGGTGTTTTCACCATTCCGGCAATGATTCGCTCAGGTTTCCCCCGTCATTTGGCTGCAAATGTTGAGGCGCATTCCAGCACTATGGGAAATATGATTCCGCCCGCTGGTATGATTGGTATTGCTTTTGCCATTCTTGACGGTCTTTACCCTGACACCTACACCATGCCGCAATATTGGATGCTCCTTTGGGGAATTGCCGTTTGGTTTATTCTTCAGCGTATCGTGACCTTGTACTTTATGTGCAGATACTATAAGGTTGAACCTATGCAGAAGGAAGACATCCCCAGTTTTAAGGAATCTCTTAAACGCGGCTGGAAGGCGATTTTCCTTCCCATTATTGTATTTGTTCCCTTTATATTTACAAGCGAATTTGCTGATTTCTTCACTGCCCGTCTCGGCGACGGTGCAAAAGCGCTTAACAACAGTCTGCTCTTGATCATCCCCTCGCTGATTGTTATTTGCGGCGTCTTCCTTTCCGATAAGAAGACCAGAGCCAAAATGACAATGAAAAATATGTACAACGATATTGCCAAGGGTATGCTTAAAGTTGTTCCCACAGCAGCGTTGGTGTTGTTTGCATACTTTGTAAGCAATGTTTTCGAAAGCCTTCATGTTGAAGAAGCAATCGGCGCGTATTTTGCCACACTCAATTTAAGTAAGGTAGCTCTTTGCTTCCTGATTCCGCTTTTCTGCGCAATTCTCGGTATGCTTTTGCCCGGCTCGTCGCAGGTAAAGATTTTCGGCGGCGTCATCATCACAATTATGGCTGCGGCAGGTTGTCATCCAATGCTGGTTGCCGGTATGCTTCCCTGTATCTGCGGTGCTATGCACGGTGTTACTCCTCCTTATTGCGCATGTGTTTACACAGGTATGGGTATCGCGCAGGCTGAGCTGAAACCCACCCTGATGAATTGTGCAATCTGGATCACACTGCATTACTTACTGTCTGTATTGATATTGCTTGGCATTATCCCCGTTTGGGGACTGGTCGGTTAAGGGGGTTGAAGGAATATGCGTAAAAAGATTTTTAAAGTTTTTAATGTAACCTATGGCGTTCTTATGTCGATTTCCTTCTTTGGCGGCCTTCTTCCGTTATTTCCGTTCATTTTTGCTTTGATTGTTGGCGGTAATTTAGCAGAGAAAATCTCTGTGTTCCTCTATGATCAGTATTATCCTTGGGTAATCATTAGCGGCTCTTTTGCAGTCCTTTTCGGCTTGGTTGCTATGTATGTGGGCAAGTTGGAAGGCCTCAGCATTAAAAATGTAAGCGCCGATAAATCTTCAAACGACAGCGAAGCAGCAGAACCCGAAACAAAATAATTTCAAGCTTATAAAAACAGCCGAGTCCTTACGGACTCTGCTGTTTTTACTTATTGTTCGGGTTTCATTTACAGTAGAAAGTATAAAAGTTTTATTATCATATCATAAATAACTTAAAAATTAAATCCAGGCAATATAAATTTCTTCTATTAACAAATACTAATATTTCAATTTAAATTTAAAGGAAATTTATATATCAAGGCAACTGGAATTGTGCGTCGCATTGAGGCTCGTGTTATAATAACACCAAGAGCTATAAACCCGCATAAACACTAGGGTTTTCGCTGATTTTGCCCAACTTAATTTGCACAAATACATAAGATACATAGCAAAAGCGAGGGGAATTCCCCTCGCTTTTCGTTTAGTCTAAAACGATATCTTTTACGATCTCATCAAAATATTTGGATACAATATGCAAACAAAACTCTTTCATCATTTCAATATTTTCTTCTTTTCCGCCGTAGATTTTACCGGTAATGGGTGATTCCAATTGTACCATAAAATCTTGTAAGAGTGCCATAGTGTCTTCACCGTTTGCAATATCTTTGTAACGCTTGATGTATTGCAACAATATGCCAAACCGTTCGTGTGAAATTAAGTCATTTAGTAGTTTAAGGGTTGCTTTCCCCTGTGCCATATTATACGGAACGATCTCTTTCTCATAATCAAAGCCAATCGCTTCGTAATCCTTTTTTATATGGTCGGTATTGCCGGTTGCCAAGAGTTGTAATCCTGTAAAAAATTTCATCGTATCGTCGGTAAGCCCAAGTTGATCGGCAGTTAAGTTGGAGTTTTTATCCTCACGAATATTGCTAAGTCCTACTAAATAATCGCAAGAAACGCCTAGATACTCTGCCATTTTTCCTGCAAGAGCAATATCGGGATTGCGTTTTCCTAAAATATAAAAATTAATGCTTTGCCGCGAACAATTTACCGCTTCGGCAAATTCCCCTTGTGAAATTCCTTTTTCAGAAAGAAGTTGTTCTAAGCGGTGTCCAAAAATTTGTTGCATTTCCATATTCAAAGCCTCCGAAAGTACATATTTGTAGCATTGAAAATTAATGTGCTACAAAACTATTGACAAATCAACAAAAGTAGCATATAATATATTATAGCAACAACAGTATAGATTGTCAAGTCTTTGGCGGCGGGAAGATTTGAACTGTACTTTTGGGCTAAAGAATGGTATAATACGAAAGGAGAAAGGATGCATTCTAATAAGTATAAAAACTGGATAGCCATTTTAGATTTAAAAACATGTTTGGAGTGCAGAATGCGACATGGTCAAATCTATTTGGCAGAGGAAATTGTAGATCCGGAGCCTCCCCTACACCCTAATTGTCGATGTGAAATAGAATGGGTAAAAGCTCTTTATGCAGGAACCGCAACAAGCAAGGGGAATGACGGTGCTGACTGGTGGTTAAAATGGATCGGAAAACTTCCGGATTATTACATCACATCTACAGATGCCAAAAATCAGGGATATAATCCGTATCTTGGGAATCTGTGGATGGTTGCGCCCGGAAAGATGCTTACCAAAGGAAAGTATAAAAACAAAAACGGTCATTTACCATCGGCACCCGGACGAATTTGGTATGAGGCGGATATTAACTATACTTGGGGATATCGTGGTTCTGACAGAGTCTTGTTTTCGAATGACGGATTAGTGTTTGTAACATACGATCATTATAAGACTTTTCAAGTTATTGTGTAAAGAGGGAGAATGCAATGAATTATTTTGAAGAACAGAATAGAAATGCTTTTAAACCTATCATAGAGAATCCCATTATTTTAGATTTTTCTTCTTGTGAATATTTGGGAGAGATACACCTCGTTTTAAAAGAGAAATTTGGTCTTCCTGAATATTACGGCGAAAATTGGGATGCTCTTTGGGATTGCTTAGATGATAGGTTTTGCGAGGATAAAGATTTTGTAGTGGAGATATATGGATATACCAAATTAGAAAACGACTTGCGCGGTCATTGTGCTGTGATGCTGGAAGTTTTTGACGATGTCCACGAAGAGCATCCAAATGTAGTTTTTAAACTTATTTCATAAACATTTTAAAAAGCCAACCTCGCACAGTATAAAACTCCTTTGTTGACAGATAATAGAAATGTTATCAAATCAACAAAGGAGTTTTTATATATGAAAGCAACAGGTATTGTGAGAAGAATAGACGATTTGGGCAGAGTTGTCATTCCAAAAGAGATTCGCCGTACCATACGGATTCGTGATGGAGACCCGTCACAGACAACATTGACACCCTTCGACAAGTTTTGTTTGGCAATACATAGTGTGGTGGAGAGATATTATAAATTAAAATAACGGAGTGAAAAACCACTCCGTTATTTTTATGCGAGAGAAAGTGTTCTAGGCCAATAACAATCGTAATCGTCAGTTTTTTCTTCGCATATTTTAATTTTACCGATTTCAATTAAATGTTCGATTCTTTCTGATATAAAAGCGACATCACAACCGCCTTGCCATTTTCCTAACATTTTTCCCATAATAAAGGTTTGTGATTTTGGTTCATTACTTACAAAACTTAAAATAACATTATCAAAGAAATCTTCCTCAACACCAACAATTGAACCATCTACTAAAATTCTTAAAGGAGCATTTTCTTCGATGAGATGTTTCCAAGTTTGCGAATATGCCAATATTTCATTTTTGTTGAGGATTTGAGATTTTTCAGCAAATTCTGCCATAAAATATGGATTTCCAAAAGAGGCCCAGTTCCTGTTTTCGGATGTTTTATTTTTGATGTCATCATATTCATATCCAGGGCAAAAAACAACCGATATGTTATTTTCAAAACCTTTTACTAAATTGCAAAACCAATACAGCCCACAACGGTCGTTTGCATTATTACTTAGCCATAATCTAATTTCCTGACCCTCAGACAATAAGTCTTTTAATATTTCTTGTGCCTTATATGCTTTTTTTAATTCCTTTTTATATTGCTTTCGCAATTCTTTTTCCGTAACTGTTTTATAGAAATATTTTAATGTATCAACATTTCTTTTAGTTTGAATTTCAATTATATCTCCATCTAGACTTCCATAGTTCAAATGCAAATCTAATGGTAATACATTACTTTTAATAAGGTTTCTGACTTCAATCAACAAACCACCAACAGAATCACTGAAACAAATATCGAGCATGATTTCACCGCCTTTAATTTAGTATAGCACATTTTATATTAAAAGTAAATCCAACCAGTATAATTCCCCACCTTTAACAAATAATAGTATCACGATTTGAAATTAAAGGAGAATTTATATATGAAAGCAACTGGAATAGTTCGTAGAATAGATGATTTGGGTCGTGTGGTTATCCCGAAAGAAATTCGCCGCACTATGAGGATAAGAGAGGGAGACCCGTTGGAAATTTACACCGCCGCAGACGGAGAAGTCATCTTTAAAAAATATTCGCCGATAGGAGAAATGTCACAAACCGCCATTCAGTTTGCCGACGCACTTTCCAAGCACACCGAACTGCCGGTCATTATTACCGACCGTGACCACTGCATTGCGGCCGCCGGTATTGCCAAACGAGAAGCCATCGACCACCGAATTTCCCCCGCACTGGAAGAAACCATGGAGGCGCGCCGAAGTTTTGTTTCTTCGTCCGAAGGCAAAAGTCTTGCCGCACTGGAAGGCTTGGAACGCCAGGTGGCGGTTGCTTATCCTATTCTTTGCGCCGGCGATGTACTGGGTGCTGTATTGCTCCTTTCGGATGAAGAGGGGCGCCACCCGAGTGAAACCGATATCAAATTGACCGCCATTACAGCAAATTTTCTTGCCAAGCAAATGGAGGAATAGTTATATTCACACCATTTGCATACCCCGTTCGCGCGAAAACGCCGGCCGGGGTCTTTTTGTATCCGGAATTGCATTCTGTGAAAAAGTATGTTAAACTAAATGCAAAAGTTCATAAACACTTTACATATTTGAGGTTTGACCTTGTTATAATGGTTGTGAAATATGATGAAATCATTATAATGATTATATTATGGTTTTCAAACAGGAGGAAATAAAATGATTGAAGTTACCGGACTATCCAAAAAATATGGCGGATTTCTGGCGGTTGACCATATCGATTTTTCCATAAACGATGGTGAAATCGTCGGGTTTTTGGGACCGAACGGTGCCGGAAAGTCGACCATTATGAATATGTTGACCGGATACCTTTCCCCTACCATGGGACAGATACGCATCGACGGATACGATATAATGGAAAACCCAAAAGAGGCAAAAATGCGCATCGGCTATTTGCCCGAAATTCCTCCGCTTTATCCGGACATGACTGTACGGGAATATTTGCAGTTTATGTTTGATTTAAAAAAGGTCGCATTGCCGAAAGCGCCTCACCTTGACGAAATCTGCCGTCTTGTAAAAATTGAGGATGTACAGGAACGGTTAATTAAAAATCTTTCCAAGGGATATCGCCAGCGTGTTGGCATTGCACAAGCACTCATCGGCAATCCCGATGTACTGATTCTTGACGAGCCGACCGTAGGATTAGACCCGAAACAAATTATGGAAATCCGCAATTTGATTGTTCGGCTCGGTCAACAGCACACGGTCATTTTAAGTTCACACATCCTATCTGAAATTCAAGCGATTTGCCAACGCATTATCATTGTGAACAAGGGCCAAATGATTGCCGACGGAACCGAGGAAACGCTGGCTAAGGCTGCCGAGCAGGACAGCCGCATTCGCCTACGTATTTTAGGCAAAAAAACCGATGCCGACCAAGCCTTGGCGTCACTGAAAGACGCCGAATGGCAGTGTGAGGGTAAATTTGAACGCAATACTTACGACTATACCGTTACTTCAAAGAACGGAACCGACCTTCGTGCCGAGCTTTTTGCTTGTCTGCGCGATGCGGAGCTGACAATTTTAGAAATGCACAGCAGCCGCCCCACCTTAGAGGAACTTTTCTTACAACTGACACAGGAGAAAACACACGAAGTGTCTACCCCTGTTGCGGAATCCATTGATGCAACACAAAAGGAGGCGTTATAAATGCAGGCCATATACAAACGCGAATTTAAATCTTTTTTCACTTCGCCGATCGGATATGTGATTTTAGGTATTTTTTACTTTTTTCTCGGTTTTTTCTTTGCTTATCAGTTTAAATACGGTTATGCCGATGTTACTTTTACCTTTTCACAGATGTTTTCCATCAGTTTGTTTATCGTACCCATTATCACCATGCGGCTCATGAGTGAAGACAAGCGCCAGAAAACCGATCAGGCCCTGCTGACCTCTCCGGTCAGTCTTTGGGGCATTGTGCTGGGCAAATATTTTGCCGCGCTGACCGTTTTTGCGCTCGGCTATCTGCCCACACTGTTGCACACCATGATTTTAAGTTCCTACACTACGGTGGAATGGCTTTTGTATTTCGGTAATCTGCTGGGCGCTTTGTTACTGGGTGCCTCAATGATTGCCGCCGGTTTGTTTATCTCCGGATTGACCGAAAGCCAAATCGTTGCCGCTGTCAGTACCTTTGCGCTTTCTTTGCTCATCATGCTACTGGACAGTTTTGCCGAACTGATTACCGCCGGCTTTTTTCAAAAACTTGTGGAATGGTTTTCTTTTAGCGGCCGATACAACGCCTTTATGACCGGCATTGTCGATATTCCCAACCTTCTGTTTTTTATCAGCTTTGCGGCGATATTCCTGTTTTTGAGCGTCCGCGTGCTGGAAAAACGCAGATATGCGTAAAGGAGGGTGCCGTATGAAACTATTTAAAAAGAAACCCACCGGTCTGCACAGTGCCTTTGCGCTGAAAAAAGGCGCCATGGCGACGGCTGTAACCGCAGCCTTTATTATCTGTCTTGTTTTGCTGAATGTATTGATAACGGTACTGGCAAATAAGCTGCCCCTGTCTTTCGACCTCACCGCCTCAAAAATCAATTCTATCAGCAGTGAGAATATAAAGTATATTCGTGCCGTCGAGCAGGATGTTTATATTTATATGTATTCCTCCAAGGAGGATTATGTGGGCACTTATATGTCCCAATATGCCTACACCTACTACAATGCGCAGGATTCAACCGGCAAATACTTTGCGCAAACGATCAGCCTGCTTGAAAAATACGGCAAATACAACGACCGAATACACATTGAATTTGTCGATGCAAATTCGGCCGATTCCACCAAGCTGAAAAATCAATTTGCCAACATGGAATTCGGCTTTGGCGACCTACTGATCGAATGTGCAATACCTATCAACGGCACGACCGTTACCCGACAAAAGGTCCTGCGCTTTGATGAGATTTACGTACTCACAGATGAAACAGGATATGCCTCGGCCGGATATGCGCCCTATACGATTTCTCAAAACAACATTGAAACGGCGCTGACCAGCACGATTTACAGTGTGACCAGCAAAAAGAGCATAAAGCTCGGTCTGCCGGCCGATTACTGCGACGTCAATGCTGTACAAGGTCTGCTGGCCACTTTGGAAAATTACAACTATGAAATTATAGAAATCACCGGACCTACCTTGCAAGATATCGACTCCTCGATTGACATTTTGCTCATGTACGGATTGAAATCCGACCTTACGGCAGACGAAATTGCCGCTTTGGATACCTTTTTGGACAACGGCGGTAAAAAAGGCAAAACTCTGGTCTATTTCGCCGGCGCCGCTTCTCCCGCACTGCCGAATTTTGAAGATCTGCTGGCCAAATGGGGTATTCGATATGCTGACGGCTTCTTACATGAGACCTCCGAGGCAAATTATCTTGACAACAACCCGATGACCTTTGGTTCGGCCAACACCGGAAGCGAATATACCCAGCCGGTCAATGACAACAATTATTATTACATCAGCACCCAGAACCGGCCGATGGAAATTTTGGAGACCGAGGAAAACAAAACCGTAACCGCCCTTTTAACCACCAGTGACACGGCGGTTATTCAAAAGACCAACGGGCAAACCTCCGAAAAAGGAACCATTCCGGTTGCACTGGCTTGTGCACACCAAAGTGAAAATGCGACAAGTTATGTTCTGGCCTTTTCCTCTCTGGATTTTCTTACCACCGCTTACAACGACAATGCATTGGTCGGTAATATTACCTTTGTTGCCGAAGCCATGAACTACACCGTCGGTCGCGAAGCAATCGATATTGCAATCACAGCCAAGTCGGTTGATATCGCTGATTTTTCCGCGCAGGTGAACGCACAAAACTCTCTGATGATTTATCTTATCTTTATGTTCCTCCTGCCCGTAGGTGTACTGGTCAGCGGCATCCTACTGTTTATTAAGAGGAAAAACCGATGAAGGAAAACCAAGAAAACTCCACCATTTTTGTAAAGCGCACTTACGACAAGCCGCCGCGCAAAGCCAAAAAAACCGGGTTGCGGATACTTATATATTTGCTTGCGGCCTGTCTTTTGGCCGCCGGAATTTATTTCGTTTCCACCCTCCTGCCGGACAAGAAGGACCATACACCGTCCGGCAGCTTACCGACAACGCAGGTGCTGTATTTAAAAGCCGAAGATGTACAATCCATTTCGGTAAAAAACACTGCATCCTTTACGCTAAGCTACACAGCTGAAAACGGTAATGACAGCCAATACATTTGGAAATTGGAGGGGGTCGATCCCGAAGTGACCGACGCCTCCCTGCTGCAAAGTTATGCCGAAGCGTTGCTCTCGATTGAAGCGTTGCGCACCATGACCGGCACCGAAGGAGATTACGGATTTTTAAATGACGGTTCCGGAATCACGATAACCTTAACCGACGGTACAAAGCATACTTTACAGTTCGGTGCAGAATCGATGGATGGCATCGGCAATTATATGCTGGTGGATAACCACACGGTTTATGTTGTGGACAGTTCCTTAGCTGAACAGGCTGCGGCAACACCGTCAGAATTTGCAAATTTAACCGTTTTGAAAGCGCTTTCCACCGAGGACTATGCCGAATATGTAACCGACAGTACTATCACCGGCTTCGACCGATTCGAAATCACAAAAAAGGGTTCGGATACAGTTGTGATTACGGCCAAGCGGGCAGACGATGCTTTTGTATACGGAATCGAGAGCCCCAAAAGTGCCACCGTTGCCGCAAAGGATATGCAGCCCTTACTTTCCCTTTTACAAAGCGGACTGACGGCCGACGGGTTGTACAGCTACGGCATTTGTGACCCCGAAAACACCGGGCGCACCATAACCTATGAGCAGTTTAAGGCAACCGCGGCCTACACCTTTTATATCAAGTTGGGTGACTGCGAGATTGAATTGGCCGTATCATCAGCAGATGATGACGGAAACCGTGCATTGGTTTGCAAAGGCAAAAACGCCACCTACCAAATTTCCGAAACGACCATACAGGAATGGGTCACACTTTTATAAAAAAAGGACAGTTGGTTAAACCAACTGTCCTTTTTTTCACACCACAATCCGCAGAGCGCGTTGTTTATTTTCAATCACATTTTCGTTCTTTCCGGCCTCATATTCACCGTCAAGCGACCAAGGCATCGGTTCTTCGGTTTGCACAATGATTTTTTTTGCGTGCAAAAATACGATGCTATCGTTATTCTGAAAATCCTGTTTTGCCAAGGCCGAAATTAAATTTGCAAAATCTACCGGATTTTTGGGATTGCGCACCAAAACAAGTTCAAAATATCCGTCATTAAATTTGACGAGATTCTTTTTTAACCGGATGATTCCGCCCAGTGAAGTGGAATTGCAAATCGCACCGAAAACATAATTATCACTGTAATCCACCCCGTCAGCCGTTACTTTTATGGAATATGCACGGATACTGCTCAAATCCTTTATCCCCTGGAAAACATACGCCAGATGGCCGAAGGTGTTTTTAATGTTTTGCTGGGTATTGTAGGAACTTTGGGTAAAGGCACCGAAAGAAGCCGTATAGGTAAAATAACGGTCATTGAAGCTGCCGACATCTATCGGAAAGGGGTCACCCTTTACGGTACGCCGGGTGTTCTTTTTCAAGTCACCCCGAATGCCGAGGGAGGTGGCAAAATCATTTGTGCTTCCGGCCGGAATATAGCCCAATTCCGGTGGGTTTTCCAATTGCATCAAACCGGTAACGGTTTCATTCAATGTCCCGTCCCCGCCGCAACAAACCACACGGTCAAACTGTTTTGCCTTTTCTAGTACGACGGCAGTTGCATCACCGCGTGCAGAGGTTTCAAACAATTCCACCTCAACATTGCCGTATTTTTCATACATATCCAAAATGGAATACAAATTGCGTTTGCCGCTCATTCTGCCGGCCTTGGGATTTAGTATAAATAAAACCTTCATCATAACCTCCTAGTTCAGGCTGCTATCCGCACTTTCTTCCCCTTTGTAGGTATTATAATAAAGTGTAATGCGTGCATCCGGCAATACCTTGTCACCGCTCTTCTGGTCAACCTCAATGATGACCGACGGCGTTTTGCTTTCGTCATATTTATCGACGATTTGCACCGAGCTGAAAGGGAATCCAGCCTCATACAGTTTAAGCTTGGCTTCGTTTACCGTGCAGCCGATAAGATTGGGCACCGTAACTTTTTCCGCACCGAGGCTAATATAGAGGCTGACCTTTGTTCCTTTTTCAACCGCACTTTCGGCTTCGGGAGACTGCTTGAAAACGGTGCCGGCAGGATAATCATTGTTATATTCCTTGCTGACAATCTGGAATTCATAATAATCGGTATAATCTAAATTTTCAATAATATCAGAATAGGATTGCCCGATAAACCGCGGCACTGCATAAAGACGCGCCGCAGTAGAAGAGGTGCTGTCGGCCGAGGGTGTTTGAGATACGGTTTCCGACACCAAAGAAGGCAGACTGCTGGTCGACGGTTCTTCATTTTTCTGCTTAAAGAACATGGCCAACAGCACAGCGAGGGCCACAAGCACCACAATCGTTACACCGGCCGCAACAATGGCGTACCATTTACTATTGGAGCCTTTTTTCTTCTTCTCTTTTTTCGGTTTGGCTATCTTTCCGGTATTGTACATTTGAATTGTAGCATTCATGAAATAAGAACGCATATCTTCTATCGATTGCATACGGTCTTCCGGCAGAATCTGCAATGCCACCGAAAGCATTTCCAAAATGTCGGGAGCAATGGCTTCGGCCGCTTTTTTCGGCACCGAAAGGGTATCGTTGTTCAAGCGTTCGGTCGCTTCAATGGGCGGATTACCGACAAAAACGCGGTAGATCGTAGCGGCGATGCCGTAAACATCGGTCCAGGGACCAACGGTACCAATACTGCCGTATTGCTCTATCGCTGCAAATCCGGGGAAAAGCTGCGGTGTTAAGAACTGGCCCTTCATACGGGCAGCACGGACACAAAATCCGCTGATACGGAGTTTTCCATCTTTACACAGAATTAAGGTGTCGGCCGAAAGACCGCCGTGCACGATGCCGGCATTATGCAAGGCCTTTACCGTCGACAGCATCGGCACGAACAGAGATTTGACCTGTTCGTAGGTCAATGTGCCGCCGTTGCGCAATAAGAATTCCCGAATCGGGATACCGCGCATCCGTTCGCTGACACGGTATGCCGTTGCATTTTCTTCAAATATATCAATGGTATTGAACAAGGCCGAAAGCCCGTTCAGACTGTACAAAGTTTTGCTCAACTCCAAAAATTGCAGAAGGGTATCATTAAACTCATATTCCTTGCCTTCTTGAATATGTACCTTATTTTTATCCCTTGTGCAATGACCTTGCGGAAAGAACTCGCGAACCGTTACCGGAACACTGTTTTTGGTATCATAAGCAATGTAGGTAAAGCCTTCGCCGTTAACCTCCAACGTTTTGCCTATCACATATCTGCCCTGCAACAGAGTTTTCGGCATCAATGCATTCGGATTATCATGTTCACCGGCATAACCACACACAGGACACGGGCCGCCGGTCAGCTTTTCATTCATACATCCCATACACAAGTTTTCTATATTCAAAAGATGCGCCTCCTACGGATTTTAAAATACAAAACTATATTATATATCATAACTGATTTTACCATGAATTTCAACCATTGAATCGTAACAAATTCATGAACAACAAAAGCGTCTCCTACGCAGGAAACGCAATTTGTTTTTAGGATTGTTTCTTTCTTACCTCTTGCAAGGTCATTTTTTTGGTGTGTTCAATATGCTTCCACTCTACTTTTCTGAAAAGCGCCACAAGCGAAATCGGAATATAGGTCATCATAAAGAGCGGAAAGGTTAAAATATAAAGGATTTTTTTGCAGGTTGTTGTGTGTATATGCTGCCACTCCGATAAGGTTGTAATCGTACCAATGCCCAAAAGCAAAAGATAGGCATTAGCGCAGGCCTGTAAAGCCGAGGTAATCACCACCGACGGATTTTGCCCCGACACAATATGCAAAATCATAGAGGTAAGATTCACAACAATGCTGAGCATGGTCACCACAATGGCCGGCATGATACACATGCACATATCGAAACGGGCAAATCCGTTCTTTTTGAAAATGCCGGTGAACAAGCTGCGTCCGTATTTGCCAAACACCTGCATATAGCCTCTTGCCCAACGCATACGCTGCCGCCAGCTTTGGGAAAAACGCACCGGTTGCTCATCATACAGCTCGGCCGTCGGGCAGTAACCTATTTTTTCACCTTGAAGGCAGTTATATGCCGTGAATTCAATGTCTTCGGTCAGCAAAAAGAAATTCCAACCACTTGCCTTTTCAATGACCTCACGCTTAAAACCGAAACCGGTTCCCGAAACAAAGCAGCTTGTATTTAAAAGCATACGGGCGTGGTTTAAAAATCGAGATTCCCTTAAAAACCAAAGGGCATAACCGGCAGAAATCCAATTGTCGCCATAATTTTTTGTATTACGATACCCGGTAACAATGTTATATCCGGCCGAGAAGGTTTTGTTGATTTCGGCGAGATAATGCTTGTCCAACAGATTGTCTGCGTCAAACACCATGAAAATGTCAAAGGCTGTCTGCCCATAATCTGCCCAAATCTGTTCCAACAGAAATTGCAAGGCATAGCCCTTACCTATCTTTGTCTTGTCATTACGCTCGTACACCGTTGCACCGGCCGCCCGTGCAACCTCGGCTGTCTTATCGGTACAATTATCGGCCACAACAAACACCCGAAACAATTTTTTCGGATAGGTTTGCGCCAAAGCCGTTTGAATCAACTCGTCGATAACGCCCTCTTCATTTCTTGCACAGACCAGCAGGGCGTATGTGTGCTCTTTTGCCGCGGTATAGGTTTTGGATTTAAACACAAAAGGTACAACAAGATATACAAACTGATAAAAATAACACAGAAAAAACAGACCGCCCAATATAAAATTGATTACCATAATCGTTTCCATAGATTTGCATTTAACCCCATTTTATCCATCCGGTTACTCTTCGACGGTTTACGCAGATGCCGAAAAAACCAGAAACATATTTCCATCCTCAAAAAACTGTACTACACACCGTAGTACAGTTAAAGTATATTGTATTCCCCATCCCTTGTCAAGGAAAAAATAGTTACAAGTCATTACAAGGTGCCGTCTGCTTGTGTTTCAAGATGGTAGCCGGCATAATCCACAACAGCGGTTGCAGCATATTCCTGTCGCTCGAAAATATCAAATTTTGACAAGGGTGTTACCCGAATACCCCGCTCTTTTGCCAACGAAACCAGCTTATGCATACCGTCGGATGCAGACAGCGTCACCAGAAAATGCAGGCCAGCATCCTTCTCCTGTATGCGAAACGGGGTGTTCAATGCCTCTTGCATCAGGCGAATGACCGCATCCCGTTTTTTGCGATACCGTATTTTCATCCGGCTGATATGCCGTTCAAAACCGCCGCTGCGAATAAAGGCGGCCAGCGTATACTGTTCCAAACTGGGTACAGTGCAGGCGTAAAAACGCAATTTTTCTTTGTATTGCTCCATCAAGGGTTCTGGCAATACCATATAACTGATACGAATGGAGGGCGCCAGCGTTTTGGAAAAGGTATTGATATAAATAACGCGGTTTCCGGCATCCATTTCAAACAAGGTCGGAATCGGACGGCCGACAAATCGAAATTCGCTGTCATATTCGTCTTCTAAAATATAGCCCTTGGCTTCGCTCGCCCAGTTGAGCAGTTCCTGCCGCCGAGCCACCGGCATAACAATACCGGTAGGATAATGGTGGGCGGGAGAAATATGCACAATCGATGCATCGGTCGTGCGCAGTTGTTCTACCGAAAGGCCTTGCGCATCCAACGGAATTGGACGACATTCCACACCGTTTGCCGTATAGATTTTATAAATTTTACTGTGGCCGGGGTTTTCTACGGCGTAAACCTTGTCCCGTCCCAGAAGCTGTATCAGAAGATTATAAAGATATTCCGTACCTGCGCCAATAATAATTTGCCCCGCCTGCACGCGGATACCACGAAAATCGTATAAATAGGTGCAAATGGCTTTGCGTAGGGCATAAACACCGTTAAATTCCAAGGGAGCCAACAATTGCTCGCCCTGCTCGGCAATCACCCGTCGCATCATTCGACACCACAGAGCGAAAGGAAATCCCTCAGCAGAATATCCTGCCGTCGACGGCGGTTGCTCGGTTGAGAGAAAGGGCGTTTTAGGAGGCCGCGCAATCTGCGGGGCAACCTGATTGATAAAATAACCTTTTTTCTCCAACGGTGTGATATACCCTTCTGCCGCAAGCTGTGCATAAGCATTTTCCACTGTAATCACGCTGATTTGCAAATGCTCGGCAAGCTTGCGCTTTGAAGGCAATTTTTCTCCGGCCGTCAAGCGACAGGAAAGAATGTCCTCTTTGATATGTAAGTACAACTGCTCATACATACTGTGTTTTCCGCGCGCATTTAAATCATAGGTCAGCATGGGTTCTCCTTTATCTGGTCTGATAAAAAATAATTAAAATGGATATTTAAATAATACCACTTTTATTGTATCATAAATAAAACAAAAACGCAAGGAGAAGCAAAATGAAGAAAACATATTTAATCAAACTCGTATCAACCGCTATGTTTGCCGCACTTGCCTGCGTTTTTACCATAGCGATACAAATTCCGTCACCCATGGGCGGCTATATCAATACGGGTGATGGCATCGTATTAACCGCCGGATGGCTATTGGGCGGTGGTTACGGTTTTTTGGCCGCCGGTGTCGGTTCCATGCTGGCCGATTTGTTCACCGGATACGCGCATTACGCCATCGGCACCTTTTTAATTAAGGGCATCACAGCCCTGTTGGCCGCTTGGTTTTTCAATAGTTGTTTCAAACTTCTTCATTCCAAAATGGTCAGCCGCATTTTATCCGGCCTGCTGAGCGAACTCTTTATGGTGGTGGGTTATTTTTTCTACACCGGATTGTTCCTCGGAAAAGGTGTTGCAGCGGCAGTTAGCATACCGGGCAATTTGGTACAGGGATTTGCCGGTATTGTTATCGGTATTCTCATAACCCAGTTCTTATTGCGAAATAAGACGATTTGTTCCCTGCTGAATTTATAAAGGTCCCCGTGTCCTTTTCAAGCATTGCACTTTCAATTTTTTTATAGTATAATAGCATCGTACAGGTTGAACTGCCGATGCTATTTTTATATATAAATGCAACGGCACAAAAAACGAAAATGTATTTTGGTGATTCTTTTGAAAATCCTATTTTTAAGACATGGTGAAACCGAGTGGAATCGCGAGGGTAAAATTCAAGGCGGCGCCGATATTCCGCTGAATGCAGTCGGTCTTCGGCAGGCCGAGAAAATGCGAACACTTTTATGTGACCGTATGCCGGACTGTATCATTGCTTCGCCTCTAAAACGCGCCCTGCAAACGGCGGACGTGCTTGTGCAAGGCACCCGGATTCCCATTGTTACCGATGTGCGCCTTCGAGAACGCGGTTTTGGTGCCTTCGAAGGACAACCCATGCACGCAGTCGATTTTTCCGGCATCTGGTATCCTGACTGCGCCGAACCCCCAGAGGGGATTGAGCCGTTGGAGGATTTTGTGCGGCGTGTGGCCGATGCTTTGCGGGACATTCGCCATCAATATGCCGGCAAGCGCGTATTGGTTGTATCGCACGGCGGTGTGAGCATTGCTGCCAGCATTCTCACCCACCACACACCGCAGAATCCCTACGCAAAGGCATTGTATATTGACAACTGTTCTGTTGCGGAATATTCAATTGATAAAATATAAAGGAAATAAAAAGTCATGGAGCAAGAAATTTTGCATTTTGAGGTCCCCGACATTTCGCACGCCGCGTGCGCCACATCCATTTTACAACGCCATTCTGAGCTTTGTTGTGAAGGGGCGTTTGCAAATGCGCTGATTTGGCAGAAATATTACGGACACCGCGTTGCCTTTGACGGTGACGCATTATATATGAAGCTTTATTTTGGAGGCCGCCATATTTTCCTGCTGCCCTTTTGCGATGATATGCGCGCTGGGTGCGAAAAGATTTTTGCCTACTGCCGCCATAACAATATTCCCCTTTTTTTCCTGGCAGCCGAAGGAGAGCGTTTGAACCGTTTTCGTTCACTGTACGGAGAATCTTTTCTTTTCAATGAATCACGTGATGACTTTGAATACATTTACACCCGAGAAAAATTAGCGACGCTAAAAGGTAAAAAATTCCACTCCAAGCGAAACCACATTTCTGCCTTTTCTAAAAAGCACGACTGGTCTTTCGAGGCTATTGATGACACCAATGCCGACGAAGTTTTGGCTATGTCTGAAATTTGGGTAAAGGCGCATTATGACGGAACCAATCCCTCTCTGCTTGTAGAGCAGGAAAGCTTGAAAACCTTGTTACGAAACCGCGAGTTGCTCGGCATTAAGGGCGGTCTGATTCGCACAGAAGGAAAGGTGGTTGCCTTTACCATTGCTTCCCCCATTGGCAAACACACCTATGATGTGCATATGGAAAAAGCACTCACCGAGTACAGCACCGCCTATACAGTTATCAACCGCGCTTTTGCCCAATATCTAAACTGTACCTATTTAAACCGTGAAGATGATATGGGATTGGAAGGCCTACGCAAAGCCAAGCTCTCCTACCAGCCTGACATTTTACTAAAAAAATACACCTGTGTATATCGGGGTGACGCATGACAAAGGACGCATTTTTGGCGTTGTACCTCCGCTGTTTTCCGGAGGACACCGCGCAGGACGCATTGCAGGTTTGGCAACTTGCAAAATCAGGAAAAATATTACACCATGAGACGGCGGGGCAACCGGTCGCCATGCTGGTGTTGCTACCGGCAGTCCTGCGTGCCGAAACACCCTGCACACTCTATTATATTTTTGCGGCCTGCACCCATCCCGAATTCCGCCGCCGCGGTATCATGGATGAGCTGCTGCATGCCGCTTATGACACCGCGATAACCGACGGACGGCAGGGTGTATTTTTGCGCCCGGCGAACCAAGCTTTGGCGCAGTATTACGCCAAAAGAAACTTTGCAGTTTTTTCCCGTTATCAAACCGAAACGCTGACTGCAAATCCGACAGCCGGCGCCTTTTCTTCTCTTTCGTTTTTGGAATTTTCCAAACGCCGAGCCGCTCTTTTACCGACACCTTATATAGAATGGGCGCCCGATTTTTTGCAAACCAATTTTTCCTATTGCACCGCCTATGCCGATAAAGAAAATTTACTGATATGCGAAACGCAGGGCGACACCCTCTGCATACGGGAATGCTTTGGGCCGTCTGCGAATACATTTGCCGCGACGGTAGCCGCACAACTGGGTTGCTCTAAAATTCTCTGCCGGCGATTTGGCAGCGGTGCGCCCTACGCCATGGCCCACACCGCAACACCTTTACCCGAAACCTATGTCGGCCTTACGCTCGATGTCTTTTAAAAAAAAAGCCTTGAAACCGTATGGTTTCAAGGCTTTTTTAATAAACTTAATATTCTTTTACGCCAAAGGATTTGAAAATAATCTCTCTGGCTTGCGGCAAATCGGTAAAGACACCGTCAGCCAGCATTTGCACGGTAAGGTTGCCGACCGCGGTCGCCTCGGTCGGTCCGGCATAGACCGGACGGCCGGTGGCCTTGGATGTCAGTTCACAAAGGTAGGTATCTTTGCTGCCGCCGCCGACCACATGAATTTTATTGAATTTTCTGCCGGTAATATCCTCTAACTCTTCTACGGCACGGGCATAGCTTTCGGCCAAGCTGGCATAGACCACCAAGGCAAGCTGTCCGGGCGTTTCGGGAACCGGCTGACCGGTTCTGCGGCTGTAATCCTGCAACGCAGCAATCATACTGTCGGGTGCAAGGAAGCAATAATCCTCGGTATCTACACGGGTCGGGAAATCTGAAACCTCCATCGCCGCATTACACAAATCATCGAAGGAATACTTATCATTATACTCCTTTTTGAGCGATTGAATCATCCAAAGACCCATAATGTTCTTCAAAAAGCGGAATCGGTAGTTATAGCCGCCCTCGTTGGCAAAATTGGCCTTACGTGCCTTTGCCGAGCAATCGGCCTGCATCCGCTCAATACCGATGAGCGACCAGGTACCCGAACTTATGTAAACATAGTCATCTGCATTGGAGGGAACTGCGGCAACCGCCGAGCCGGTATCGTGAGAGGCCGGCAAAACCACCTTGACATCAAAACCGACTTCGTCGCGAACTTCGGGGCGCAAACCGCCCAGTACCGTTCCGGGCACTGATACCTTTTGAAATATATCGGTGGGCAGACCAAGCATTTCAATCAATTCGAAATCCCAATCCTTGGAAACCGGGCTGAGCAATTGTGTGGTGGAGGCCTCGGTGTATTCGTTGGTTTTTACGCCGCTTAACATAAAGTGGAAATAATCCGGCACGGTTAAAAAGGTTTTTGCACGTTCTAAATATTCCGGGTGCTTTTCCTTAACGGCAACCAGTTGATATATTGTATTATAGAGTTGCTTTTGAATGCCGGTGCGCGCATACAGCTCCTCAGCCGAGATGGTTTGGTAGACGACCTCGTCCATACCGTTGGTACGGCTATCGCGATAGCCGACCGTATTGCCGATGATTTTATCCTCTTTATCCAGCAGAACAAAGTCGACACCCCAGGTATCTACGCCCATGCTTACCGGAATTTTGCCAATTTCGCCGCACTTTTTCAGTCCGGCCTTAATGTTGGAAAACAGGCTTTCCAAATCCCAGCATAGTTCTCCGTCTTTCTTTACCAAACCGTTTTTAAACCGGTAAACCTCCTCTAATTCAAGAAGGCCGTTTTCACCGAGTGAACATAAAATATGCCGGCCGCTGGATGCACCGATATCCACGGCAAGATAGTATTTTTTCATCGGGGTTACCTCCACTTGCGTTTTTCTTTCATTATATAATAGATTCTGTAAAAAAACAAGACTCTTTCTATGCAAAAACCGTTCCCCCAGAGGGGAACGGTTTTTAAAAAGTCTTGTTATTTTACAAGCTCAATAATAGCCATTTCAGACGCGTCACCGCGGCGTACATCTGTTTTGGTGATTCGGCAGTAACCGCCGTTGCGCTCCGAGTAGGAGGGTGCAATTTCATCATACAGCTTTTTAACAACGGATTCCTTGGTAATGAAAGCCATTGCCTGCCGCTTGCTGTGCAAGCTATTATCTTTCGCGAGTGTAATATATTTCTCGGCCATTGCGCGAACCTCTTTTGCACGGGTAACGGTCGTTTCGATTTTACCGTTTTCCAAAAGGAAGGTTACCATTCCTCTCAGCATGGCTTTTCTGTGGTCGCTTGTTCTACCGAGTTTCCTTGTTCCTGGCATTTATACGCACTCCTTCAAGCGTTATTCTTCAACGTTGCTAAGGCCAAATCCCAACGAATTCAATTTAGCAACAACTTCTTCGAGTGATTTACGGCCGAGGTTTCTTACCTTCATCATATCCTCTTCGGTTTTCTGAGTTAAGTCCTCTACCGTATTGATTCCTGCGCGTTTCAGGCAATTGAAACTGCGAACAGAAAGGTCAAGCTCTTCAATGGTCATCTCAAGTACCTTTTCTTTTCCGTCGGTAGCCCGTTCGATAAACACCTCGCCCGCCGAAGCTTCGAGGGAAAGGTCTACAAACAGGTTAAGATGTTCAGTGAGGATCTTGGCCGCTTTGGAAACCGCTTCGGTTGCGGTAAGAGTTCCGTTTGTCCATACCTCTAAGCATAGGCTGTCAAAATCGGTCACCTTACCCACACGGGTATTGCTCACGGTGTAGTTGGCCTTTACAACAGGAGTGTAAATAGAGTCTACCGGAATCACGCCGATAATTGTATTTTCTCCTTTGTTTTTATCCGAGGAAACATAACCTCTACCCTTATCAACCGTAAGCTCCATAACCAGCTTCGCACCTTCTGCCAAGGTGGCAATGTGCAGTTCGGGGTTGAGAATTTCAACCTCAGAATCCGCTTTAATCGAAGCGCCGGTGACCTCACAGGGGCCAACCGCGTCAATGTAAACGGTTTTTACGCCTTCGCCATGCAGTTTGGGAATCAGGCTCTTAATATTCAGAACAATTTCGGTGACATCCTCTTTTACACCGGGAATGGTGGAAAATTCATGCATTACACCGTCGATTTTAATCGAAGTAACTGCATATCCGGGTAAAGAAGACAGCAAAACACGGCGCAAGCTGTTTCCTAAGGTCGTACCGTAGCCGCCTTGCAGCGGTTCAAGGACAAACTTGCCGTAGGTACCGTCCGAAGTCAAATCCAGTGCTTCAATTCTGGGCTTTTCCATTTCTAACATAAAAGCTCCATTTCTCTGCGCAAAATAAAATTTTGATTATCTCCCGAACCACTGCGCAGCGTGGCTCGGGCAGGGAAATTGCATTATCTAGAATAGAACTCGACAATCAACTGTTCTTCAACCGGTGCATCGATTGCATCGCGCTCGGGCAGGTTGACAACCTTGACCGTCCATGCGTCACGGTTTACATCCATCCACGCGGGAACCGGACGGGCACTGTTGGCCTCGGCAACCGCTTTGATTTTCTCGCTGGCGCGGCTCTTCTCGCAAACGGTAATGACATCGCCTGCTTTTAACAGGTAGGATGCAATATCCACGCGATGACCGTTTACCTCAAAATGGCCGTGACCGACAAGCTGACGTGCTTCGGCTCTCGAAGAAGCATAGCCTGCGCGGTATACCACATTGTCCAAACGGCTTTCCAGGATTTTCAACAGGTTTTCACCCGTTACACCCTGCTTGCGCTCTGCGATTTCAAAATAATGATGGAACTGAACCTCGTTCACACCATAGAAACGTCTTGCTCTCTGCTTTGCACGAAGCTGCAAGCCGTATTCAGATGTTTTTTTACGGCCCTGGCCATGCTGGCCGGGGGCATAGGCTCTACGGCCTACGGAACATTTTTCAGAGTAGCAGCGTTCGCCTTTTAAGAACAATTTTTGTCCTTCACGGCGGCACAGTCTGCATACTGCTCCGGTATATCTAGCCATCTAAAAGCACCTCCAATTATACTCTTCTTCTCTTAGGCGGACGGCAACCATTGTGGGGAATTGGTGTTACGTCTTTAATCATGGTAACATCAAGACCGGCTGACTGCAATGCACGGATTGCAGCTTCGCGTCCGGCTCCGGGGCCCTTGATATATACTTCAACAGATTTCAAACCATGCTCCATTGCGGCCTTTGCGGCTGTCTCGGCAGCACTCTGAGCAGCAAACGGGGTTGATTTTCTTGAACCTCGGAAGCCCAGTTCACCGGCAGATGCCCAGGACAGCGCATTGCCCTGTGTGTCGGTGATGGTTACAATCGTATTGTTGAAGGTTGACTGGATATGGGCAGCACCGCGCTCAATATTCTTTTTCTCGCGGCGTCTGCGGGTGGTAGCAACTTTTTTACCCTTTGTAGCCATATTTTCTTCCTCCGCTTACTTCTTCTTGTTTGCAATTGTCTTCTTCGGACCTTTGCGGGTACGCGCATTGGTTTTAGAGCGCTGTCCGCGAACCGGAAGACCCTTGCGGTGTCTTAAACCACGGTAACTGCCGATTTCAATCAAGCGCTTGATATCAAACGCAATCGCTCTGCGGCAATCACCTTCTACATTCAGATTCTTATCAATGTACTCACGCAGTTTTGATATTTCATCTTCTGTCAAATCCTTAACGCGCGTATCCGGATTTACACCGGTGGCGGCAAGAATCTTTTTTGATGTTGTAAGACCGATACCAAAGATATAGGTTAAACCAATCTCAACTCTTTTTTCTCTGGGAAGGTCAACACCTGCTATACGTGCCATAAACACTGCACCTCACATTCTAAACTATTCAAGATTAACCTTGACGCTGTTTGTGCTTGGGATTTTCACAGATAACCATGACTTTTCCCTTGCGCTTAATGATTTTGCATTTGTCGCAAATCTTTTTTACAGAAGGTCTGACTTTCATACTAAATTACCTCCTAAAATAATAAGTATGATTTACTTTGAGCGCCACGTAATGCGGCCTTTTGTTAAATCATAGGGTGACATTTCCACTGTGACTTTATCACCGGGAAGGATGCGAATGAAATTCATACGCAGCTTGCCGGAAATATGTGCCAGAATGGTATGCCCGCCCTGGATTTCAACCTTGAACATTGCGTTGGGCATAGCCTCAACAACAACACCCTCTAATTCAATCATATCCTCTTTGGACATTTAATCTCCCCCTTGTGGTTGGCCAGCGCCGAGAATATCGCGTAGCGCATGGCGAATTTGTTTGTTCGTTTTCATCTGTTCTTCTGTCAGCCGATGGTTGGTATTTCCGATATGTTTTTGGTTTTTCTGTTTCGGCCGATGTAGTGGCCTCGCCTTTCCGTCGCACAGGGAGAGTGTTGTTTTTCCAACCGCAACAACGACCAAAAAACTACCTTTATCGCGCCCCGCAAGGGAACGGACAACCTGGCCTCGCGTAAATGACATGCTCTCCCCTCCCCTCTAATCACATTTGGTCATGATTACAGGTCCATCTGCCGTAATGGCAATGGTGTGCTCAAAATGAGCAGACAGAGAGCCGTCGGAGGTAAGAACAGTCCAACCGTCAGGTAAGACTTTAACGCCGTAAGAGCCGGCATTGACCATTGGCTCGATTGCCAAAGTCATTCCGGGCACCAAGCGGACACCGTGTCCCGGTACACCGAAATTCGGTACCTCCGGTGCTTCATGAAGACTCGTACCTACTCCGTGCCCGACATATTGTCGAACCACCGAGTAACCACGCGCCTCGACATAATTCTGTACTGCTGCGGATATATCACCGACTCGGCCGCCCGGACGCGCCATTGCTATGCCTGCATACAGGCTTTCCCTGGTTGCGTCCATCAGCCGCTTTGCCTCGTCAGACACCGTGCCGCAGGCAAATGTGGCGGCGTTATCGCCGTGGAATCCGTTGATTACAGCACCCAAATCGACACTGACTATGTCGCCCTCGCGCAGCTTTCGCTGTTTGGAGGGTATGCCGTGAATTACTTCATCATTTATAGATATACAGGCCGTTGCAGGAAAGCCGCCATAGCCTTTAAAGTTGGGCTTTGCACCGCAGCTTAAAATGTACTTTTCGGCTATCCTGTCCAGCTCGGCAGTGGTAACGCCGGGCTCAATCGCCTGTCCTACCAATTGGAGTGCCTTTGCGGAAATCTCACAAGCTTCCCGCATTCGCACCAATTCTTTGGAGTTCTTTAACGTGACCATCGCTCACTCTACTCCAATGCGCCAAAGGTCAGTCGGGTGGTATCTTCTACCCTTTCCTGTCCTTCGACGATACGCAGCTTTCCGGTTTTGCTGTAATAATCCTTTAAGGGTTCTGTTTGCTCATGATAAACCCTTAAACGGTCCATTACGGTTTCCGGAGCATCATCCTTACGTTGAACCAGCGCATCGCCGCAAGCGTCACAAACGCCTTCGGTCTTGGGCTTTTTGTACTCAACATGATAGGATGCACCGCATTTTGCACAAACTCGGCGTCCGGACATGCGGGCGGCAATTTTATCATCCGGTACCTCAATCGAGATAACCCTATCAATTGCAACGCCCATACGGTCCAAAGCTTCTGCTTGTGGAATCGTACGCGGAAAGCCGTCTAAAATAAAACCGTTTTCACAATCCTTCTGGGCTAAGCGTTCCTGGATGATACCGATAACGACCTCATCGGGAACCAGCTTGCCTTCATCCACAAAGGCTTTGGCTTTTTTGCCCATTTCGGTTTGGCTTTTGATGGCCTCACGAATGATATTGCCTGTGGAAATTGCAGGAATGGAAAGCTTCTCGCAGATTTTTTCAGCTTGCGTGCCTTTTCCGGCGCCGGGGGCGCCAAGCAGTATAAGTTTCATAAAATCTCTCCTAACATTAGTCAAGGAAGCCTTTGTAATGGCGCATCATCATCTGAGATTCCAGATTTTGTACGGTATCCAATGCAACGCCAACCAGAATCAGTACAGATGTACCTCCCAGGGAAACATTGATGCCGCCCACAGAACCGATTACAATCGGCAAAATGGCGATGACACTCAAAAATAGTGCTCCAAGCAATGTTATTCTTGACAAGATTTTTTGAATAAAATCAGAGGTGGGTTTGCCGGGACGAATACCGGGAATCGCACCGCTGTTCTTACGCAAGTTGTTTGCCATCTCTATGGGATTGTATTGAATGGTCACATAGAAATAAGCGAAGGCGATAATCATAATAAAATAAATTACCGCATAGAATATGCCCTGCACGCTGAATAAGGTTAAAAACTTATACATCGAAGAGCTGGTGTTTTTCATGAAGGACAATATCATTGTCGGCAACATAAGAATGGAACTAGCAAAAATGATAGGCATTACGCCGGACATATTTACCTTAATCGGAATATGAGAATTCTGACCGCCGTACATCTTACGGCCAACAACGCGTTTTGCATACTGTACCGGAATTCTGCGCTCTGCATTGGTCATCCAAACGATAAACGCAATGATAAGCAAAAATGCCAGAATGATTCCAATGACCGCTGCCTGCTGGTCCAACTTCCAATAGCCGACCAAGGTATTGAAGGTCTGCGGGCCTCTGGATATAATACCGGCAAAAAGCAGAACCGAGATGCCGTTTCCGATACCCTTGGTATCAATCTGCTCACCCAGCCACATCATCAATGCAGAACCTGCGGTAAAGCACAGAATGATAACAATAGCTGCGAAAACCTTTGCGCCGCCGGTTACGCTGACATAACCGCCAGAGCTTAAATACCAGTAATATGCAGAACCCTGGATCAATCCAAGAATTACGGTAGCAAAACGTGTGTATTTTGCAATACGCTTTTGCCCTTCTTCGCCCTCTTTTGCAATCCGTTCCAGCGGAGGAATTGCAACTGTGAGCAGCTGCATGATAATGGAGGCATTGATATACGGTGTAACGCTCATCGCAAAGATGGCACCGTATTCCAATCCGCCGCCCGTTAAAATGGACAAATAATTGAAAAATTCATTCGCAACCGTTCCAGAAGCCGATTTCAGCATGCTTACATCAATAAACGGAACCGGAATTACCGAACCGATACGGAAAATGATGATAATGAAAAGCGTGAAAAGAATCTTCTTTCTCAGGTCAACAATTTTCCAGGCATTGCGAAATGTTTCAAACATTTAAACCACCTCTGCCTTTCCGCCGGCTGCCTCAATTTTTTCCTTAGCAGTAGCAGAAAAGGCAGCCGCTTTAACCGTAAGCTTTTTGGTGAGCTTACCGTTGGCAAGTACCTTTACGCCATTCAACTCTTTCTTGATAATACCTTTTTCAATAAGAGCAGCTGCATCAACGGTTGAACCGGCTCTGAATTTTTCTAAGGAAGAAAGATTGATAATTGCGTATTCCTTTGCAAAAATGTTATTAAAGCCTCTTTTCGGAACGCGGCGCTGCAAAGGCATCTGGCCGCCTTCAAAACCGATGCGCATACCGCGACCGGCACGGGCTTTTTGACCCTTGTGTCCCTTACCGGCAGTTTTACCGTTGCCGGAACCATGACCTCTACCAATGCGCTTTGCTTCTTTTGTAGAACCAACTGCGGGAGAAAGTTCATGTAAATTCATCGTTCGCACCTCCTTGCTTACGCTTGTTCTACCTCGATGAGGTGGATAATCTTCTTGATTTTGCCCTGTGTCTGCGCATTGTCAGGCTGAAAACGACAATCGCCGATTTTGAAAAGACCGAGGGCATTGGCGGTAGCGATTTGGTCATCTTTGCAACCAATCAAGCTTTTTACCAATTTAATGTTAAGGCCTGCAACCTTTTTCTTAGCCATTGCAATATCCCCCTTAACCTAAAATTTCTTTTGCTGATTTGCCACGGATAGCCGCAATCTCATCAACATTGCGCAACGATGCCAGACCTTGAACCGTAGCACGAACTACGTTGCAAGGATTGTTCGAACGAAGCGCCTTGGTACGGATATCTCTAATGCCCACCGTTTCAATGACAGCACGAACCGGACCGCCGGCAATAACACCGGTACCGGGGGCTGCGGGTTTCATCAACACGCGGCCGGCGCCGAAAGCACCGACAACTTCGTGCGGAATGGTGGAACCTTTAAGGGAAACCTTAATTAAGTTCTTCTTGGCATCTTCAATGCCCTTACGGATGGCATCCGGAACTTCTCCGGCTTTACCCAAACCGTAACCGACAATGCCGTTGCCGTCACCGACAACAACCAGTGCCGAGAACTTCATGATACGGCCGCCCTTAACGGTTTTGGATACGCGGTTGATGGCAACCACGCGCTCCTTTAAATCTAAAACTGATGCGTCAATATTTGTAGCCAAAAGTATTCCTCCTTCTTAGAATTTGAGGCCGCCCTCGCGGGCTCCTTCGGCCAGCTCCTTAACGCGACCGTGATAAATGTAGCCGCCGCGGTCAAATACGCAGACTTCTACACCCTTTTCCAAAGCGCGTTCAGCAACCAACTTTCCAACCTTGCGGGCTTCTTCTTTGTTGCCCTTACTCTTGCCGAAATCCTTTTCAACCGAGGAAGCAGCACAAATGGTTACACCCTTTACATCATCAATCAGCTGGGCGTAAATATTGCTGTTGGAGCGAAAAACATTCAGACGGGGGCATTCTGCCGTACCGCTGATTTTTCCACGGACACGAACATGTCTGTGAAGACGAGCCTTATTGCTGTCAGGCTTCTTAACCATACGAATACACTCCTTTTACTATTTCTTTGCGCCCTTGCCGGCCTTGCCCTCTTTGCGGCGAACATACTCGCCAACATAGCGGATACCCTTACCCTTATACGGCTCGGGCGGGCGTTTCTCGCGTATTTCAGCGGCAAACTGACCGACCTTTTGCTTATCGGTACCCAAAACCACAACTGCGTTGGGCGAGGGAACCTCAATTGCAATACCATCGATTTCAGGTATAATAACCTGATGAGAAAAGCCCAGGTTTAAAACCAAATCTTTTCCCTGCTTTGCAGCACGGTAACCGACACCGTTAACCTCTAATTCCTTTTTAAAGCCCTCGGTTACACCGGTGACCATGTTTTGGATTAAGGTACGGGTCAGACCATGCAACGAACGGCAAGTTTTGTTGTCGTTCGGGCGGGTAACAACAATATTGTTATCCTCAACCTGAATGGAAAGTTCGGGACGGAAGGTTTGGCTCAATGTGCCCTTCGGGCCTTTGACCGTAACCTCTTGACCGTTTACCTTCACTTCAACACCGGCAGGGATAGCAACAGGTAATTTTCCTATTCTTGACATTATGCTATCCTCCCTACCAGATAAAAGCCAGAACTTCGCCGCCTACATTCTCGGCGCGAGCCTGCTTGTCTGTAATGATGCCTTTCGATGTAGAAAGAATTGCAATTCCGAGGCCTTTCAGAACCTTGGGCATATTCTCTACATCGGTATAGATGCGCAAACCGGGCTTGGAAACTCTGCGAAGTCCGGTGATAATCTGCGACTTGTTCGGGCCGTATTTCAAAACAATATGAATCATGCCCTGCTTTCCGTCTTCAACAACGGTAAAGCTGCTAATATAACCCTCGTCCAATAAAATCTGAGCAATTGCCTTTTTTACATTGGATGCGGGAATATCAACCGAATCATGTTTTGCTGTGCTTGCATTACGAATTCTCGTAAGCATATCAGCAATCGTATCGGTGATTTGCATACCGTCAACCTCCTTTGTTGTATGCTGCTGTTTACCAGCTTGCCTTCTTTACGCCCGGGATTTCACCCTTGTAAGCCAATTCTCTGAAACAAATACGGCAAATACCGTATTTGCGAAGATAAGCGTGGGGTCTGCCGCAGATTTTACATCTGTTGTATTCTCTGGTAGAGAATTTAGCAGGTCTTTGCTGCTTCATTTTCATAGATGTCTTAGCCATTATTCCACACTCCTTACTTCGCGAACGGGGCACCCATGAGATCTAACATCTCGCGTGCTTCCTCATCGGTTTTAGCGGTTGTAACAAAAATAATGTCCATACCGCGAACCTTATCGATTTTATCATAGTCAATTTCAGGGAATATCAACTGTTCTTTAACGCCCATAGCATAGTTGCCGCGACCGTCAAAAGAATTGGGGTTGATACCGCGGAAGTCTCTAACGCGGGGCAGAGCGATGCTGAACAGTCTGTCAACAAACTCATACATCTTTTCGCCGCGCAGTGTTACCTTAACACCAATCGGCATACCCTCACGCACTTTAAAGTTCGCAACCGACTTCTTTGCGTTACATACAACCGGTTTTTGACCGGTGATTTTTGCCAAATCTCCCATAATGGCGTCGATGACCTTAGAATTATCTCTGGCCTCGCCGCAACCTACATTGATGACGACCTTTTCGAGCTTCGGAATCTGCATGACGCTCTTATAAGCAAACTTTTTCATCAGCGCAGGAGCTACATTTGCTTTGTATTCCTCTTTTAGCCTTGCCATGTCATTTCCTCCTCACTCTAAAATACTTCGCCGCATTTTTTGCAAACGCGGTCCTTTTTGCCATCCTCGTAGATTTTATAACCTACTCTGGTCGGTTTCTTGCATTTCGGGCAAACAACCTGTACTTTACAAGCGTAAATTGCGCTTTCGGCCTTAACGATACCCGAGGGGTCGCCGGCTTTGCGGGGTTTTACGTGCTTGGATACCATGTTGAGTCCCTCAACAATGACCTTGCCCTCTTTGGGGCTGACTTCAAGGACTTTACCGGTTTTACCGCGGTCCTTGTTTTTGTCACCGGTCAGAATAACAACCGTATCACCGGTTTTAATCTTCATTTTGCTCATGTTCCCAACCTCCTATTAAAGTACTTCGGGAGCAAGAGAAAGGATTTTCATATAATCCTTTTCACGAAGCTCACGGGCTACGGGCCCAAAGATACGGGTACCTCTGGGGTTTTTATCATCTCTAATAATTACAGCTGCGTTTTCGTCAAAGCGAATGTAAGTGCCATCGCTGCGGCGAAGCCCTTTACAAGACCTGACAATAACGGCTTTAATGACATCGCCTTTCTTCACAGTACCACCGGGTGCTGCTTTTTTAACCGAAGCAACGACGACGTCACCTATATTCGCGTACCTCCTGCCGGAGCCGCCCAAAACACGGATACACATCAATTCCTTGGCGCCCGTGTTGTCAGCGACTTTGAGGAGAGTCTGTTGTTGTATCACAGTCTTTTCCTCCTTTGACTATTTAGCCTTTTCAACGATTTCAACCAAACGCCATCTCTTGTCCTTGGAAAGCGGCCGTGTCTCCATAACCAGAACACGATCGCCTACGCGGCACTCGTTGTTCTCGTCATGAGCTTTCAGTTTAACCGTGTTTTTAATAATCTTCTTGTAGAGCGGATGACGGACATTGTCCTCAATTGCTACGACAATGGTTTTATCCATTTTATCGCTGACAACCTTACCGACTCTTGTTTTACGAAGGTTTCTTTCGCTCATTACGCTTTACCTCCCTTTCCTTACGCTCCGGCGCCGTCTTTAAGCTCTTTCTCGCGAAGAACAGTCTTAACGCGAGCGATGTCTTTCTTAACGGCCGGAATGCGTGTGGGGTTGTCGAGCTGGTTAATGGCGTGCTGGAAACGCAGACGGAACAATTCATCTTTCAGTTTTGTCAGTTGAATGTTCAACTCTGCGGGGGTCTTTTCTCTGATTTCCTGTATTTTCATTACTGCTCACCACCCATTTCTTGCTTCGTGATAAACTTGCACTTGATAGGCAGCTTGTTGGCGGCCAAACGCATAGCCTCACGGGCCAATTCCTCGCTTACGCCACCGATTTCAAACATAACCTTACCCGGTTTTACAACCGAAACCCAATACTCGGGCGAACCTTTACCGGAACCCATTCGAGTTTCAGCCGGTTTTTCGGTAATCGGCTTATCCGGGAAAATTTTAATCCAAACCTGACCGCCACGCTTGATATAACGGGTCATAGCAATACGGGCTGCCTCGATTTGATTCGATGTAATCCATGCCGGCTCCAAAGCTTGAAGACCAAAATCACCATGAGAAACAAAGTTGCCTCTCATTGCCTGGCCTTTCAAGCGGCCTCTGTGGACACGACGATATTTAACACGCTTCGGCATTAACATTATCGGGTGCCTCCTTCCTTGCGGGGTTTGCGGGTATCATGCAGAACCTCACCGGTATACAGCCATACTTTAACGCCCAGGCGACCGTAGGTGGTGTGCGCCTCAGCAAAGCCATAGTTGATATCGGCACGAATGGTTTGCAGCGGAATGGTACCCTCATGATATTGCTCGGTACGCGCAATTTCCGCACCGCCCAAACGGCCGGAAACCTGAGTTTTGATACCCTTGGCGCCCAAACGCATTGCACGGCCGATTGCCAATTTCATTGCACGGCGGAAAGAAATTCTCTTTTCCAGCTGTGCAGCGATATTTTCTGCAATCAAGGTCGCGTTCAAATCCGGATTTTTTACCTCAACAATATTGATGATGACATGGTCATTTTTGAGGAATTTCTGACACTGTGCACGCAGTTTTTCGATTTCGGAACCGTTTCTGCCGATTACGATACCCGGTTTTGCACAGTGAATGTGAATACGAACTCTTTTGGCGTCGCGCTCGATTTCGATTTTTGCAACGCCGGCGGCATACAAGGTCTTTTTCAGATACTTGCGGAGGTTATAGTCCTCAACCAAAGTATCGCCAAAGACATTGTCTTTAACAAACCATCTGGAATCCCAATCTTTGATTATACCGACACGGAATCCATGCGGATGTACTTTCTGGCCCATAACTTAACCTCCTTCTTAGTCTTCATATTCCTTGACAACCAAGGTAACATGAGATGTTCTTTTCAAAATGCGGTGTGCACGGCCGTGGTCCTTCGGGCGGATTCTTTTGAGAATCGGGCCGGGACAGGCATAGCACTCTGCAACATACAGCTTAGAACCGTCCATATTGTGGTTGTTCTCAGCATTTGCGATTGCCGATTTGAGCAATTTCTCCAAATACTCGCAAGCAGCCTTGGGTGTGAATTTAAGAATTGCCAAAGCCTTATCGGTGGGCTGGTTACGGATTAAATCCAAAACAATCTGCATTTTGCGAGGTGAAATTCGGGCGAATTTAAGTGTAGCTTTTGCTTCCATTGTTTACTCTCCTTTCAACCCTACTTCTTCGTGGTTTTGGAACCGGCGTGGCCCCGATAGGTTCTTGTGGGGGCGAACTCGCCGAACTTATGTCCGACCATATCCTCTGTAACATAAACAGGCACATGTTTGCGGCCGTCATGAACCGCAACCGTATGACCGACGAAATCGGGGAATATGGTGGATGCACGGCTCCATGTCTTTAAGACACGTTTTTCGCCGGTTTCATTCATTTGCTGAACTCTTTTCAGTAAAACGGGTTGAATAAAAGGTCCTTTTTTAACGCTTCTTCCCATGACTATTCTCCTTTCGTCGACTATTTCGCGTTGCGGCGTTTGATAATCAGCTTATCAGAAGCCTTGTGTTTCTGGCGGGTCTTGTAGCCCAATGTGGGTTTGCCCCAAGGTGTTACAGGACCGGGACGGCCAATCGGTGACTTACCTTCACCACCACCATGCGGGTGGTCGCAGGGGTTCATTACCGAACCGCGAACGGTCGGTCTCCAACCCATGTGGCGTTTACGACCGGCTTTACCGATGTTTACATTCTCATGCTCGGCGTTGCTGACCTGACCAATGGTGGCCATGCAGTTTACCGGAACGTTGCGAAGCTCGCCTGACGGCAATCTCAACAAGGCATATTTGCCTTCTTTTGCCATGAGCTGTGCCATATTGCCGGCCGAACGAGCCAGCTGCGCACCTTTACCGGGGTACAACTCTACATTGTGAACAAAAGTACCAACCGGGATATCAACAAGATTCAGTGCATTGCCGGGTTTAATGTCTGCCCCCGGGCCGCTGATTACCGTATCGCCGACCTTCAAGCCGATGGGGGCGATAATGTAACGCTTCTCGCCGTCTTCATATTGCAGCAGAGAAATAAATGCGGAACGGTTGGGGTCATATTCAATGGTGAGAACGGTTGCAGGAATACCTGCTTTGTCTCTCTTGAAATCAATAATGCGGTATTTTTTACGGTTGCCACCGCCTTGATGGCGAACGGTGATACGACCGTAGCTGTTGCGGCCGGCGTTGTTCTTCACCGGGGCAAGCAAACTTTTTTCCGGAGCGGTCTTGGACAGTTCGGAATAATCGATGACTGTCATACCACGTCTACCGGGAGTTGTCGGCTTATAATGCTTAACTGCCATGTGTTTCACTCTCCTATTTTGGCTTAGCGGAGACAAATACGCGTCTCCATACATTGCCGGGAACGCTCAGTGGGTTCCCTTCTTATTTCAGACCCTCGAAGAATTCGATGGGTTTCGATTTCGCCGAAAGGGTTACAATCGCTTTTTTCCAGCTGGAAGTGTATCCCTGATAGCGGCCCATGCGACGCATCTGACCGCGCACGCTGATGGTGTTCACTTTAACGACCTCAACCGAGAAAAGCTCTTCAACAGCCTTTTTAATCTCGACTTTACCGGCGTTCTTTGCCACCTTGAAGGTATATTTTTTATCGGCAACTGTGTTCATGCTCTTTTCGGTGATAATCGGAGCAATAATAATATCCTGTGCAACCATTATGCATATACCTCCTCAATCTTGGCTACGGCACCCTTAACAATCACCAATGTGTTTGCATTCAAAATGTCGTAGGTGTTGATTGTATTGACCTGTGCGGTCTTCACGCCGGCGATGTTTGCGGCGCTGCGAACAGCAAACGGATTGTTATCCTCTAATACAATCAATGTTTTCTTTCCGGTACCGATGGCTTTCAGGCAATCGACAACCGTTTTGGTTTTATAAGAATCCAGGGCAAGAGAATCCAAAACAATCAGATTGCCTCCCTGTACCTTATCGGAAAGTGCGGATTTCAGCGCCAACTTACGAACCTTCTTGTTCAAGCTGTAAGAATAATCTCTCGGCTTCGGACCGAGCGCAATACCGCCGTGTCTCCATTGCGGAGAACGGGTGGAGCCCTGTCTTGCATGGCCTGTACCCTTTTGACGCCAAGGCTTGCGGCCACCGCCGGAAACCTCGGAGCGGGTTAATGTTGATTGTGTGCCCTGGCGTTGGTTTGCAAGGAAGTTTACAACCGCCATGTGCATAACGACCGCGTTCGGTTTGATACCGAAGATAGCATCGCTCAGTGCGATATCGCCTACCTGTTTACCGGTCATGTCAACTACTGCTACGTTTGGCATAACTCAACACTCCTTTCCTAAGCTTTCACGCTGTCTGAAATTACCACAATTCCGCCCTTCGGGCCCGGGATTGCACCCTTAACTGCAATAATGTTGTTTTCAGCGTCTACTTTAACTACATCTAAATTTTGAACCGTTACACGCTCTGCGCCCAAGTGACCGGCCATTTTCTTGCCTTTCATAACGCGAGAAGGGGTGCTGCTGGCGCCCAGCGAACCGCCGTGACGGGCAACAGGACCTGTACCGTGCGACATTTTCAGACGGGAGAAATTCCAGCGCTTGATTACGCCGGCGTAACCCTTACCTTTGCTGGTGCCGACAACATCAATGCGTTCGCCCTCAGCAAATACGTCTGCTTTAATAATGTCTCCTACCTTGTAAGAAGACATATCTTCTAAACGAAGTTCACGCAACACCTTTTTCGGTGCTACATCGCCCTTGCCGAAATGGCCTTTCATGGGCTTATTTACTTTGGATGCCTTCAAATCGCCAAAGCCGATTTGCACTGCGGCATACCCGTCATTCTCTTCGGTTTTGATTTGGCTGACCACACAGGGGCCGGCTTCAATTACGGTTACGGGAATGACATTTCCGTTTGCGTCAAAAAGCTGGGTCATACCAAGCTTTTTGCCAATGATACCTTTTTTCATTTTTATCCTCCTAAATGGTTATTGGTTGGCTTGCGCCAACATGACCTGCCGATGCCAACCGGGATTACAGTTTAATCTCGATTTCAACGCCGGCGGGAAGTTCAAGACCCATCAATGCTTCGACCGTTTTGTTGGACGGACGCAGAACATCAATCAATCTCTTGTGTGTTCTCATTTCAAACTGCTCACGGCTGTCCTTGTACTTATGCACAGCACGCAGAATGGTAACAACCTCTTTTTTGGTGGGCAGCGGTACCGGACCCGATACCCTCGCACCTGTACGCTTTGCGGTCTCCACGATTTTCTCTGCGGACTGGTCCACCAAAGCATGGTCATAGCCTTTCAGTCTGATTCTGATTTTTTCCTTTACTGCCATTGACTTTCGCCTCCTTAAAATAGTTGGCGGGCGTTTGCTTGTGCTTTTCCTTACACCGAGCCGGGTGTTTCACGGCGGCTCATCATAAAACCGGGATGGCCACAAGCAAAGTCGGCCATTCCGGGGCAGGCATAAAGACAGCCTGTAACCCCCTGCACAAAGCGCAAAAGGGCAACTTGGAAAAGTTTTTTCGCCCGGTTTAAAATCGGACATACTCCGCGGAAATTCCCCGACTCGAAGTCGGCCACCTCCCGCATCATCGCATATCTGCATTTCACATGCCTTGATATTTTATCATACAATTTTCAAAAAAGCAAGCCTTTTTTTAAAATTTTTTCCAAAACAACAACCCACCTAAAAAGCAACCGCGGAGCCTTGCCGATTTGCAAGGCTCCGCAGGTTTAGTCTCTGGGAATATAGAGGTTGGGTTTTTTATTCTTTTTCTTGGTTTTTTTCTTACCGGAGAGAAGCTTACCGTATTTCTTTTGGTAGAGCATATTGATAATGATTAGGGCGGTAGCCGAAGCCAACGCCAGCATAATCGGAATCCAAATGATGCGGGAAATCCGGTTGAGAAGCCGACCGTCAGACTCGTCCTCTTCGTCCTCTCCTGTATCAGAGGGCTGGCTCAGCGAATCACTGGTGACATGCACATAATCTTCATCCTCATCATCTATATCGTAGATATAGCCTTCATCTTCATAGGGAGCCGGTGTTCTGCTGGATGACGCAGACGAAGAAACCGATGCGACCGAAGAAGCCGGTTCGGTTGACGAAACCGATTCGCTCGGCGCAGAACTGCTTTCATCCTCCTCTTCCGAAGACACCTGTTCGGAAGACACTTTACTTTCATCCTCGGATGTATCCGATGTCACGCTGCTTGTTTGCTCGTCCGACACCGAAGAATCGGTTGATGAGGTGGCAGTAGCGCTGCTGTCGTTTCCGCTGACAGTATCGGAATCGGTTTCGGCATAGGCCGAAAGCATAACGGTACATATAAGGGAAACCAGCAATACAATATAAAGCGCAATCGATAATTTTTTCACAGTTTTCTCTCCTAATAGGCCTTGCCCCAGTAAACCAAATGCTTGGCAGGTTTACCGCAGCAAACGCACACCTCGTTATGCTTGTGTTCACCGAAGGGAATACAGCGCGAGGTAACACCGGCTGTTTCCTTCAATTTATCCTCACAGGCGCGGTCACCGCACCATGCAGCTTTGATAAAGCCAGGTTTGCTCTCGGCAATCTCGGCCATTTCCGGCATCGTCGCGGCTTCATAGGTCATCGCATCGCGACGGGCAGCCGCCTTTGCAAACAGGTTTCCCGCAACGGCTTGCAGTTGTGCCGGAATTTCGGTTTCCAGAGCATCCAGCGACACGGTGATTTTCTCGCCGTTGTCACGGCGCACCAAAACACACTGGTTGTTTTCGATATCGCGGGGGCCGAGTTCCAAACGAAGCGGCACACCCTTCATTTCATACTGTGCAAACTTCCATCCGGGAGATTGGTCACTTACATCGATTTGTACACGGCACAATTTCTTTAACCTTTCGGTTACCTCCTGCGCTTTTTCCGTAACGCCGGGCTTATGTGCGGCAACCGGAATGACCACAACCTGTGTGGGCGCAACAGCAGGCGGCAGAACCAGACCGTTGTCATCTCCGTGGGTCATGATAATGGCGCCAATCAAGCGCGTGGTCACGCCCCAAGAAGTTTGGAAGGGATAGGACAGTTTATTTTCCTTATCGGCAAACTGAATATTAAAGGCACGGGCAAAGCCGTCGCCGAAATAGTGCGAGGTTCCGCTTTGCAAAGCCTTGCCGTCATGCATCAGGGCTTCAATGGTATAGGTGTCCTCAGCACCGGCAAAGCGCTCCTTTGCAGTTTTGACACCGCGAACAACCGGCATACAAAGATATTTTTCGCAAAAATCGCCATAGACATTTAACATACGAATCGTTTCCTCTTTGGCCTCCTCGGAGGTGGCATGGATGGTATGTCCCTCCTGCCAAAGAAACTCGCGTGAGCGCAAAAACGGCCGTGTCGTTTTTTCCCATCTGACCACCGAACACCATTGGTTGTACAGCTTAGGCAGGTCGCGATAGGAATGAATAATGCTTGCATAATGGTCGCAGAAAAGGGTTTCTGAGGTGGGGCGAACGCACATACGCTCTTCCAATTTTTCCTCGCCGCCGTGGGTGACCCAGGCAACCTCCGGCGCAAAGCCCTCTACATGGTCCTTTTCCTTTTGCAGCAAAGATTCGGGAATAAACATGGGCATATAGACATTCTCATGCCCGGTTTCCTTAAACTTTTCATTGAGTATCTGCTGAATGTTCTCCCAGATTGCATAACCGTAAGGGCGGATAATCATACAACCTTTTACACTGGAATAATCAATCAGTTCGGCTTTAAGGACAACATCGGTGTACCATTGGGCAAAATCCTCGTCCATCGCCGTAATTTCTTTTACTAATTTTTCCTTTGCCATTTTTTATCACCATAAATGTATGTATTTCGATATCTTTTTTAATTATATTGGAATTGTGCTTTTTTTGCAACAGTTTTTTAAAATTCCCTAAAAACAACAAACGCAGGCTTGCACATAAAGCCTGCATTTTGTTTATTCTCCAAAGGGAAAATCAAAGGCACCATTGTTATTATTGCTGTTGGAATCGGTTGTACCGCCGCTTGTTTCGAGCTCGGTATAACTGGACGTTCCGGCGTCATTCAGCATGGTTGCACTGACGGTAATGCTGGTGCCCGACTGTATTTTGTATACCGTAAGCTGAATCATATCTCCGGGTTTACTGGCGTCAATAATATCCAAAGCATCGATACTGTTGGTAATCTCGGTATCATTGATATGGGTAATGATGTCACCCGCGGCAATGTTTTTGCCGTATAAATCGCTTTCCTCCGAAATCGACGCCACCAACAAGCCGGTCGGACATTGGTTACGTTCGGCAGTAACCAAATCCACCTCTGTGTAGGTAATGCCCAGGCGCGCACGGCCTTCCACATGGCCGTTGTTGATTAAAGAGTCGGCGATTTTCACCACCGTATCGGCTGGAATCGCAAAACCGATGCGGTCATAGGTACTGCCCACCAGCTTAGAAGATGTGATGCCCACCACCTGACCGTACATATTCAATAACGCACCGCCCGAGTTGCCGGGATTGATGGCCGCGTCGGTCTGAATCAGGCGAATCGAGTATGAGGTGGTCGACGAGGTGATGCGGCGGCCGACCGAAGAAATTGTGCCGCTGGTCATAATGGATTTTTCGTAAATGCCGGCCGGATAGCCAATGGTAATGACCGATTCCCCGACCAGCAAATCCTCGGTCTTTGAAAAGGTGGCTTTTTTAAGGTTCGGCGCATCGGTTTTTAATACGGCCAAATCGCTGCGCGCATCCCCTGCAACATAGGTTGCATCATAAATTTTTCCGTCCGCCGTGCGAATTTTGAATTTCGGCTTGGCGATATCGGCATAAATATGGTCGTTTGTAACGATATAGCCGTCGTCGGAGTAAACGACACCGCTGGCCTGCGCCGGAGTCGTATTCCCGGAGGTGTTGTAAACCAGAATCCCTACCACAGAGGCGGCGTTATCGGTGTAAATCTGCTGGGCGGCCGTCGTCTGCCCTGACGGGCGGTCGGCCAAATCGGTGTTTAGCGTACCTGTCTTATTTCCGGAGGCGCGCTGTACAATAAAATATCCGGCCGAAACCAAGACGGTAATGGCAAGAAACACCGACAGAAGAATTAAAAAGACACGCAATCCGTCGTTTTTATACTTCGGCTTTTTGGGCTGCAAATCCAACTGTACCGCCGGCGAGGGCATTTCCGGCTCCGGTGCGCCTTGGTATTCTACGCTGTGTTCCTGCGGTTCCGGTTGTTCCGGCTCCGAGAGCTGCGCCTCGCGCTCCTTGTTTTCGTTATACTCTTGCATGGAAATCTTCCTTTGCTGTTTATTTTTTCGGAATAATCAGTTCAAACTCCGTATGCGCATTTTCCTTACTGCGCACAATAATTTTTCCGTGGTGAATCTCAACAATCGATTTGACAATATACAGACCCAAACCGGTACTCTCCTTTGCCGATGAGCGTGAACGGTCAGACTTATAAAAACGTTCAAAAATATGCGGCAAATCCTTTTCGGGTATACCCTTACCGCTGTTGCGAATCACAAAAGCAATTTCTGCTCCGCGATTTTGCAGGGTAAAGGCAATATAACCGCCGGCATCGGTAAATTTAACAGAATTGTCGACCAAATTGTAAATGATTTGGTGCATCAGGTCAGCGTCCATTTTGGCCACCGCCGAGGGTAAGGTATCCAGACCCCGAATCTCTATATTCTTCTTTTCAATCGCCTGTTCAAAAGACAAAACGGTAGAAAGCACAATTTCACAAAGGTCATTGTCAGTAAAATTCGGTTTTTGCTCACCCGATTCCAAACGGGAGAGGTTGAGCATGGACTGCACCAGGCGCGACAACCGCTTGACCTCATCCGAAACGATTTGCAAATAATGGTTTTGGTGCTCGCGGTCGATGGTACCGTCCAGCATACCGTCAATAAAGCCACCAATCGTCGTCATGGGTGTTTTTAGCTCATGCGACACATTGGCCACAAAACTGCGGCGCATATATTCCAACTGACTTAAAGAATTGGTCATTTCATTAAAGGATTTGGAAAGCTCGGTAATTTCATCGTTACCGCGCACCGGTATCCGTTTGGAAAAGTCACCTTTGGCCATTGCCTTGGCCGCAGCCGACATCATTTTCAGCGGACGAGTCAGGCGCAGGCTGGTTGCATAAGCAAAGGCCAGAATTAAGCAAACCGGAATAATGGCGGCGACGACGACCATCCGCAGCAAGGAAACATACAGCGTTTGCAGCTCCGATGCCGGTACGCTGGCAAAAATAACGCCCACCGACTCTCCGTCCGCGTTTTTCAAGGATTTAGCAGAGGTGTAATTGCTTTTTTTATAAACACCGCCGAGGTTCCCGACCTCGAAATACCCCTCCTCTTTCTGGGATTTTTCTAAGATGGAGGATTTCATTTTATTTACCGAATGAACACAATAGCCTTCGGTCTGCCAATCGGCACAGCTGCAACAAACCACACGGCCGGAATCGTCACTGATGAACATATCACAGTCCCCTGCGCGTGCCGAAATTTGCAGCATACTGTAAAACAGGGAGAGATTCCCGTCCTTGACATTGTTCTGATAAAAATCCGCCGCAATATCACAGTTTTTATCCAACAGTTTTCGCTTATCGTTGGCAATAAAATTGCCGGCGGAGATGCTGAATGCCAGCACCAAAAACAAAATAAAGGCCAGCATCAGACAAATGGTGGTAAAATAATATTTCTTAAACAAATTGTTGTTCATTGCTTGCCCTTTTATTCGTTTTTGGTTTCAAATTTATAGCCTACGCCCCAGACCGTTTTCAGGCTCCATTCGGGTGAAACGCCCTCCAACTTTTCGCGCAGTCGTTTAATATGCACATCTACCGTACGGGAGTCTCCATAGTAATCAAAGCCCCAGACCTCGTCCAAAAGTTGGTCACGCTTGAAAACGCGATTGGGATTGCAGGCCAGGTGATAAATCAATTCCAGTTCCTTGGGCGGCGTATCCACCGGCCGGCCGTCAACAATCAGTTCATAGGTGGTCAAATTGATGCACAGCTTGTCATATTCTACCATTTTCAGGTCATTTTTGGCATCCTGTGCTGTGCGGCGCAAAACTGCCTTTACCCGTGCCACGACTTCTTTGGTGTCAAACGGCTTGGCAATATAATCATCGGCCCCCAGTTCTAAACCGAGCACCTTATCAAACACCTCGCCTTTGGCGGTAACCATAATAATCGGCACCTCACTGGTTTTGCGAATTTCGCGGCAAACCTGCCAGCCGTCCAGTTTGGGCAGCATCACATCCAGCAAAATTAAATCCACACTTTCTTTTCGGACAATTTCTACCGCCGCTGCACCGTCGTTGGCAATCAGCGTTTTGTAGCCCTCTTTTTCCATATATAAACGCAGCAGCTCACAGATATTGGTATCGTCATCGACAATCAAAATTTTGTTTTGCGGCATCCGATATCCTCCTAACTTACTTGTGTCTTTTATTTTATAATTCTTTTTACAGGCAAGTGTTAAGAAAATGTAAATCTTTCGTTTTGGCAAATTATGGTTCTAACCGCCAATCGATGGGCGCTTGCCCGCTTTGTTCTAAAATCGCATTGGTTTTTGAAAAATGCCGGCACCCAAAAAAACCGCCATAGGCCGAAAGCGGACTGGGGTGCACGGTTTCCAACTTAATATGTATAGGATTTGTAATGACCCTTGCTTTATTCCGCGCATTGGCACCCCAAAGCAAAAAAACCACCGGTGTTTGTTTGTTGTTCAGTTCGCTGATAACGCGGTCGGTAAAGGTTTCCCAGCCCATGCCCTTGTGGCTGTTGGCCTGCCCGGCGCGCACGGTAAGCACCGTGTTGAGCAGAAGAACCCCCTGTTCGGCCCAATGGGTCAGACAACCGTGTGCGGGTGCCGTAATCCCCAGGTCGCTCTCCAATTCTTTAAATATGTTTTTCAAGGACGGCGGCGGTTCGACGCCCTTTTGCACCGAAAAGCACATACCGTGTGCCTGTCCCGGACCGTGATAGGGGTCTTGGCCCAGAAGCACAACCTTTACATCCCGGAAAGCCGTTGCCTTCAAGGCATTAAAAATCGAATACATATCGGGATATACCGTTCGGGTTGTATACTCCTGCTTTAAAAATTGCCGGAGCTGTAAATAATACGGTTTTGTAAACTCATCGGCTAAAATTTCGTCCCAATCATTGCCCAGATTCACCATGACAATTGCTCCATTCCGTTCAAGTGCTGATAAAGGGTTTTTGCGTAGTTATCGGTCATACCGCAAATAAAATCGGTTACAAGCATGAGCCGCAAATACAGTTTCTCCTGCGGCGTTTGGTTTTCGGAATATTTTTCATAGACATATTTATAGTTATCCGAAACGATAGCCATCAGCCGCTCCTCTATCGGGGAAAGCGGCTTGTCCGTATCATAAACAATTGCCACGCCAACAAATCGGTCCAACAAATAGTTGATAATCGAGCCGGCCGCAATCTCCAATTTGATGATATAGTCCGATTTGAAGACATATCGCACGGCAATGTCCCCCAGCGCGTTGGCCAGCGCGTTACCGTCTGACAGTTCTAACAACTCGGCTTTACAGCGCCCCTCCATAATCGCATCGTAGTTCGAAACAAAAGCGGAGGTTGCACAACGCAACAGATTGCCCTGCACATAAATAATCCAGTTCTGTAACGCATTGAGCTCGGGCGAGGAAACACCGCGTTGCTTGCGGTTTTGATAATTGGCTTCCAGCTTTTCCACCGCGTAATCATAATTGTCGCGTTCCGATTGGGTGCGGCAAGCGCCGCGCAACCGGTCGCTTTTCAACTCAGACAGCAACTGGTGCAAGGATAAAAAGCCCTTTTTGGCCGCGTCCTCAATATCGGCGGTTTTATAGGCAATATCATCGGCCGCCTCTAAAATAAAGGTCAGCGGATACCGGCAGTCGCCGGCACCGGTCGCCCCGGTGATTTGACCGAACAGCTCCTCCTCGGCATGATAATAACCCATTTTTTTAGTTTTTATATCTCCGCTTTTTTTATCAATTTCGGTCGAGGAAACGGGATATTTAATAATGGTATTCAAGAGCGCAAAGGTCAGGTTCATACCCTTTTCGTCTACCAAAAAATGCAGTTTGGTAACCAGTCGCAGAGCCTGGGCATTGCCCTCAAAATAATAAAAATCATTTTGCATTTGCGGTGTCAAAACCTCGGTCAGCGGTTGACCCTCAAATTGCAGCCGGTTTAAATTATTGCGAAACCACTCTCTGATGGCACTCTCTCCGAAATGACCGAAGGGTGGATTGCCGATGTCATGCAAAAGACCGGCACACTCTAAAATATTATACACATCCTCGCGCAGCCCGGCTGTGATTTCCGGATGTCCGCTCGTGCGCAAGGTTTCAAAAATCGATTGCGCCAAGGATTTGGAAAAGGAGGAAACCTCCAAGGAATGGGTCAGCCTTGTTCTTACAAAGTCACTTTTGTCCAGCGGAAAAACCTGGGTTTTATCCTGCAAGCGACGAAAGGACGCACTGCCGATAATGCGGTGGTAGTCCTTTTGAAAGGGGCTTCGCAAATCGGATGACGTACTGCGACCGAGGCGTTGCCTCTCTTTTGCTAAAAGCTGTGTCCACTGCATAAAAATACCTCCCTGGCCTTTGGTTTACTTTATCATACAATATTTTATCCGGTTTTGCAAGCAGGCTAAACTTTTCGAAAAAAATTGTAAATTTTGCATTTTCCCACTTTGAAATCTTCATATAATATGGTATACTATTTTAAATAAAGAAACGGAGGCAGGCATATTGTCTTATCAAATACTCGGCGACGGTATGGATTTTATTTTCCGGCAGACCGAAAAATTTAAAACCACGCTGTTGTCTGTTCATTTTTATACGCCGGTGACCGAGGAAAACACCGCCGTTCATGCCATTCTGCCCTATTTGCTCATCGGCGGCACGCCGGAATTCCCCGATTACGCCGCATTGAATCACCAGCTTGATATGCTGTACGGCGCAGAATTGAACTGTAAAATTCGCCTGATTGGCGATATACGGCAAACCTCCATTCAACTGACCATTATCAATGACACCTATGCCAAAAGCGATTTGCTGCAATCGGCAACCGCCTTTTTACAGCAGGTGCTTTTTTCGCGCTTAAATAACGGTTACGGTTTTAAGGAAAATGAGATTGTGCGTGAAAAGCGTTTGCTCTGCCAGCAGATTGAAAGCTGGAAAAACAACAAACGTGCCTATGCCTGCCAGAAAGCAACCGAGCTTTTATTTGCCGGTGAGGCAGCCGGGATTCACCGCCTTGGTACCACCGAAGCGGTAAACGCGCTGACGGCCGACGAGATTTTTGCCGCGTACCGCACCCTACTGCAAACGGCGCGTGTGCGTATTATCGCTGTGGGCGACCGTTTGCCCTCAGATTTCGTCACTCGGCTGTCTGCCGGATTTGCCGCGGTCGGCCGCAACCATCTGCCCTTGCCGGAGGACTGTCTAACACCCTGCGCCGAACCGCAAACCGTTACCGAGCGTATGCCGGTCACCCAAGGCAAGCTTGTTTTGGGCTTTTGCGGCGGTATGGGTGGCGGCAATATGGAAACTCTGCCGCTTTATGTCATGACCGACCTTTTGGGCGGCGGCCCTTATTCCAAATTGTTTTTAAATGTAAGAGAAAAGCAGAGCTTATGCTATTATTGCGCCGCGTCAGCGGTGCGCACAAAGGGCGCCCTTTTAATCGACAGCGGCATCGAGCCGGCCAATGCTGACCGCGTAAAGGATGCGGTTTTAACCGAACTCAACGCGCTGGCCACAGGCGATTTCACAGCCGAGCAACTGCAAACCTCCCAGCGCGCACTATTCGACGGCCTGCAATCGATTAAGGATGATGCTTTGGCCTTAGAAGGCTTTTTGTCCCTTTCCTTCCGCAAATGGGAGGAGCCGTCACTTTCGGCCTTTGCCGAAGGCGTAACGCGGGTTACGGCCGAACAGGTTCAGGCGGCTGCCGCTGCCCTACGGCTGAAAACCGTTTACATTCTCCTACCGGAAGAAGGCGTAGAACAATGATAAAACACAACGCGGTTTTTCCCGCCTTAGACGAAAGCGTGCATTTCAGCGTTTTGGAAAACGGTCTGCGCGTATATTTGGTTTCCAAGCCCTCCTTTAAAAGCTCTTATGCCATTTTCGGCACCTGCTATGGCTCGGTGGACACCCGTTTCGCCAAGAATGGCGGCGATTTTACCGATGTGCCGGCAGGTATTGCCCATTTTTTAGAGCACAAACTGTTTGAAAGTGAGGACGGGGACGCCTTTTCGCGTTTTGCTGAAACCGGAGCGTCGGCCAACGCCTATACCTCCTTTGACCGCACTTGTTACCTATTCAGCTGTGCCGACCGGTTTTATGACAATCTTGACATTTTACTGGATTTTGTGCGCCACCCCTATTTCACGGCAAAAACCGTGCAAAAGGAGCAGGGCATTATCGGGCAGGAAATCCGTATGTATGAGGACGCGCCCGATTGGACGCTCTTTGTCAATTTGCTGGAATGTTTGTATAAAGCCCATCCGGTAAAAATCAATATCGCCGGTACAGTGGAATCGATTGCCGAAATCACCGATTCGCTTTTATACACCTGCTATGAAACCTTTTACAATCCGCAAAATATGTTCCTGTGCATTGCCGGAAACTTTGATTGCGATGCGGTGCTTTCCAAAATTGACAAAGCCACCGAAACAGATAGCAGTTGCACGGTACAAAAAGGACAGTTTGAAGAACCCAAAGAGGTGGTTACAAAGCGGGTATGCCGTCAGATGCCGGTGGCTATGCCGCTGTTTGCTCTTGGAATAAAAGACACGCCTGATTTGGGACTGAAATCGGTTATGGAAACCCAAATTTTGCTCGAAGCGCTGTGCGGTCCTGCATCGCAGCTCTTCACCGAACTGACCGAGAAAAACCGCATCGGCAGCAGCATCGGTACAGAATATTTTATCGGCAACGGCTATGCCGCTTTAATGTTTGACGGAGAATCGCCCGACCCGGACGATACAGCGGCGCTCATGCTGGACTATTTCAAAAACGTACAGCGCACCGGCGTGCCCGAGGATGCCTTTGAGGGCGCGCGGCGCAAAATTTTCGGTAACGCCGTCAAGCATTTTGACAGCGCCGAGGAAATCGTAAGCCAGCTGGTGGATTGCGCGGTACACAATTACAAGCCGTATGAAGACCTAACCTTTTTGCAAAGCATCACTTTACAGGATGTGAACCGACGCCTTCGTGAAATTGATTTCAGCAACAGCGCGGTTTCCATTATCCTGCCATAGAAAGGACACAGGACACATGATATACGATGTGACGATATTCGGTCTGCACCTATCCATCAATCCCGTTGCATTTACCCTCCCCTTTGGAGGAGGGTGGCGTGTATATTGGTATGGCATTTGCATCGCCGTAGGATTTGTCCTCGCTCTGGTCTACGCCTTTAAATACGCCAACCGTTGCAACGTCCAAACCGACCCCATGCTGGATGTAGTTCTGGTGACGACCCCCCTTGCTATTCTTTGCGCAAGGCTGTATTACATTATTTTTTACGGTGAGCCTATTCGCAGTATCGGTGATTTCTTCGGTTTTGACGGCGGCGGTTTTGCCGGTATCGCCATCTATGGCGGCGTCATCGGCGCCATGATTTTCGGCTCTATCATGTGCAAAATTAAAAAAATCCGTATATTAGATATGTTTGACCTTGCGGCCATCGGATTTTTAATCGGCCAAGGCTGTGGCCGGTGGGGCAACTTTTTCAACCAGGAAGCCTTTGGCGGACCGACCGGCAGTGACTGGTTCGGCATGACCAGCCAAAGGGTAGCCGCCGAGTTGGGTGAAGGCGTTTTGGCGCACCCCTGCTTTTTATATGAATCGATTCTTTGTTTTATCGGTGTCGGCATTATGCACCGTGTTCTCAAACACCGTAAATACAGCGGTCAGATTGCGTTGATTTACTGCGTATGGTATGGCGCCGCCCGTGCCGTCATTGAAGGCCTGCGGACAGATAGTCTGTACATCGGCGCTTTCCGTGTTTCCCAGCTGTTGAGCATCGCGGCGGTAATTTTCGGTGCCGTTATGCTGGCGGTCAACCATCGCAAATACAATGCGCGTTCTGCCGAGGCGGACTATGTTCCGGTTTTTGCCGCAACAGAAGCCGAGGCGGTGGTAGACGAGGTGGTTACTCCGGAGGAGGAAACAGAGTTGGAACCGGAATCCACGGTTGACGAGGTTCTTTCCTCTGAGGAATTCGAAGAGCAAGCCGAGGATACACAGCCTGTACCCGAGCCGGAAATCGATGAAGTTTTGGAAGAAGCCATTGTACCGGAGGAAACAACCGAGCCGGAACACCGGGTTGATGAAATACTGCAAGAGGCAACCGAAGATGAAACCGACGACACACTTGAAGCTGCCGAAGACGGTCTTTCAGAGCCGATACCCGTAGATGAAATCGTTGATGACACAGCAGAACAAGAAACTGTTGCCGACGTTGAATAAAGGAAGGTAATTTATGTATAAACTGATTGACGGAAAGGCCATTTCCGACCATGTAAAACAACGCGTTGCGTGCCAAACCACAGAATTGAAACAGCAAGGTATCACACCGGGGCTGGCGGTCATTCTTGTCGGGGAGGACCCTGCATCGCAAATCTATGTTAATTCCAAAGAGCGCGCCTGCGTGCAGGTCGGCTTTTATTCCGAAAAGCACACCTTACCGGCAGACACCACAATGGAACAGCTGCTTGCTTTAATTGACCGTTTAAATGCCGACGAGAAAATTGACGGCATTCTCTGTCAACTGCCCCTGCCGAAGCATTTGGACGAAACCGCGGTGCTTCACGCCATTTCGCCCGAAAAGGATGTTGACGCTTTTCATCCCACAAATGTAGGGAAAATCATGATTGGTGATTTTGATTTTCTACCCTGTACCCCGGCCGGTATCATGGAAATGTTGGCCTATGAACAAATTGAAACCGAAGGAAAGCATTGTGTTGTTGTCGGACGCTCGAATATTGTAGGTAAGCCGATGGCTATGCTGATGCTACATAAAAATGCCACCGTTACCATCTGCCATTCGCGTACCAAGAATTTGGCCGATTACTGCCGCAGTGCCGATATTCTGATTGCCGCGGTCGGCAAAGCCAACTTTATTACCGAGGATATGGTCAAGCCGGGTGCGGTCGTCATTGATGTCGGTATGAACCGACCGGCCGGCGGCAAGCTGTGCGGTGATGTTGATTTTGAGGGCGTAAAAGAAAAGGCCGCTTACATTACACCGGTTCCCGGCGGCGTAGGGCCCATGACCATCGCCACCCTGATGCAGAACACCCTGACCGCTGCCAAAAAGCACAAACTATAAAACCTGAGGACGAAAAAAGGAAAGGAGATTTATATGAAACGCTTGCTCTGTTTGCTTCTCATTTCAGCGATTTTAACACTTTCCTTTTCTCCTGCCGTTTTTGCCGAAACCCATTCCCTTGCTGGCGGCATTTCTATTGCTCTGCCGGAGGATTATACCCTGCTCACCGATAATAACCTGAATAAAAACAAGGAAACCATTGCCGAACTGGGGCATTCGGTTACCTCCCTGCGCAACTACATGGAGGAAAACCATATCCTTTTTATTGCAACCGACAAAGAAAATGAAAACCAGGTGCAAATGGGTGCGGTTCAAACCGATTTTTCCAAGGATATCGGCGATTTAAGCGGTCTGAAAGCAGATGACCTCGAAACCATCGGCAACCAGCTTATCAGCAGCGGGTTTGAAATCATCTCGGTGCACGACTGGATATATTACAAAACCAAGGTGGACGGTTTGGTGGGATATGCCACCGTGCAATACATTACCTTAAAAAACGACACCTTGTATACCCTCAATTATTACGGCAGTGACGCCACGGTCGCAAACGAAATTATTTCGGGGCTGACGATTCCCGACGAAAAATCCACCTCCGATTCAAAATCGATTTTTCTTTCGGTTTTGCTTTGGCTGGCGCTGGTGGCGGCTGTGGTTACCATTGTGGTTTTGATTATCTCTCTGTTCTTGGATTTACGCAAGAAGCGAGAGGATAATGATGTCCGTGAATACATCCGCATCAAACGGCGTTGGAAGTTTTAACGCAAAATCCTTTATTCCCATTTGTTAAAAATTTTTAAATCTTTGATTTTTTTCTCAAAAGCTCTTGATTTTTGGAAAAAATAGGTTACAATAGATTTTAGCACTCAAAGAGTTCGAGTGCTAAAATCTTGTTTTATATTAAGGAGGAATCTTTATGACAATTAAACCTTTGGCAGACCGTGTTGTAATCAAGATGGTCGAAGTAGAGGAAACCACAAAAAGCGGTATCATTCTGGCCGGTTCGGCAAAAGAGAAACCGCAGATTGCCGAAATCGTGGCGGTTGGCCCCGGCGGCATCGTTGACGGCAAGGAAGTTAAAATGGAACTTAAAGTGGGCGACAAAGTGCTCATCAGCAAATATGCAGGCACCGAGGTTAAGGTCGACAACGTAGAATACAGCATTCTGCGTCAGTCAGACGTCTTAGCTGTTGTAGAATAAGACTGGGAGGAAAATTGTTATGGCAAAAGAAGTTATTTTCGGTGAAGAAGCGCGCAAGGCTTTGCAGTCGGGTGTAGACCAATTGGCCAATGCCGTAAAAGTTACCTTAGGTCCGAAGGGCAGAAACGCCGTTTTGGACAAAAAATTCGGCGCACCCCTGATTACCAATGACGGTGTTACCATTGCAAAAGAAATCGAGCTGGATAACCCGTTTGAAAACATGGGCGCGCAATTGGTAAAAGAGGTTGCAACCAAAACCAACGATGTTGCAGGCGACGGTACCACCACCGCCACCGTTTTGGCACAGGCCATCATCTGTGAAGGCATGAAGAATGTTGCCGCAGGTGCAAACCCCATGGTTGTGAAAAAGGGTATCAAAACCGCGGTAGACACCGCTGTTGAAGCTATAATGAAAAATTCCAAAAAGGTTTCCGGCAGCGCCGATATTGAGCGTGTTGCTACCGTTTCGGCCGACAATGCCTTTATCGGCAAGCTGATTGCCGAAGCAATGGAAAAGGTTTCTGCTGACGGCGTTATTACGGTTGAGGAATCCAAAACGGCCGAAACCTACTCCGAGGTTGTTGAGGGTATGCAGTTCGATCGCGGCTATATCACCCCCTACATGGTCACCGATTCGGATAAAATGGAAGCGGTAATCGACGATGCATTTTTGCTGATTACCGACAAAAAAATCTCGAACATCCAAGAAATTCTGCCCCTGTTGGAGCAAATCGTGCAGGCCGGTAAAAAACTGGTCATTGTTGCCGAGGATGTAGAGGGCGAAGCCCTTTCCACCCTGATTGTCAACAAGCTGCGCGGCACCTTTACCTGCGTTGCTGTTAAAGCCCCCGGCTTCGGCGACCGCAGAAAAGAAATGTTGCAAGATATTGCCATTCTGACCGGCGGTACCGTAATTACCGAGGAATTGGGTCTGGATTTAAAGGAAGCCACCATTGACCAGCTCGGCCGTGCACGCCAGGTTAAGGTACAAAAGGAGCATACCATTATTGTAGACGGTGCCGGTGACGCTGCTGCCATCAAAGCGCGCATTGGCCAAATCAAGAGCCAGATTGAAACCACCACTAGCGATTTCGACCGCGAAAAACTGCAAGAGCGTCTTGCCAAGCTGTCGGGCGGTGTTGCTGTCATCAAGGTTGGTGCCGCTACCGAAATTGAAATGAAGGAGCAAAAGCTTCGCATTGAGGACGCGCTCTCCGCAACAAAGGCTGCGGTAGAGGAAGGTATTGTTGCCGGCGGCGGTGTTTCGCTGGTAAATGCGATTCCCTCGGTTGCCGCACTGATAGACACCTGCGAGGGTGACGAGAAGACCGGTGTGCGCATTGTCCTGAAAGCATTGGAAGCGCCGATTCGCCAAATTGCCGCAAATGCCGGCTTAGAAGGCTCGGTTATTGTAGATAAAATCGTTGCCTCGGGCAAAGCGAACTACGGTTTTGACGCTTACAAAGAAGAATATACCGATATGCTGGAAGCCGGTATCGTAGACCCGACCAAGGTTACCCGTTCTGCATTACAGAATGCCGCCTCGGTTGCCTCTATGGTACTGACCACCGAAACATTGGTTGCCGATAAAAAGGATGCTGCGGCAGACGCAGCAGCGGCGGCAGCCGCACAGGCCGGCGGCGGAATGTATTAAACCGCAGGGTTATCGAAATATGAAAAGACCTCGATGGAATTCCATCGAGGTCTTTTTTTTATATTTATTTTATACCTTGTTTTACCGCATTGACAATCAGCTCAGTTGCTCCGTCAATCCCGAAGCGGGTGCTGTCTATGCAGAGGTTATAGTGACGGCAATCACCCCAGGTCATTTCGGTATAATGGTTATAATACTTGGCGCGACCGCTGTCGGTATTGTCGATAATTTTGGCGGCCTTTGCCGCTTCCACACCGTATTGGTCAACCACGCGTGTCACGCGGTCTTTCTTATCTCCGTAAATAAAAACCTTTAAGCAATTTTCTCGGTCATTTAAAATATAATCCGCACAACGCCCGACAATAACACAGTTTCCCTTTTCGGCAAGCTCCTTAATGATTTCGCTTTGGGCAAAAAACATTTTATCGGAATTTGTATAATAATTTGGTGCGAACAGCATGCTCATCGCCGCCTCGCCCGGCATGTGCGCCCAAATCAATCGGCTGGAAATTTTATCCTCCCGATTGGTGATGTATTCTGCGGCAAGACCGCTTTTTTCGGCAATCATATCAATCATATTTCGGTTGTAAAAATCAAAGCCTAAGGCCTTCGCAACTGCTTCGCCGATTAAACGGCCGCCGCTGCCGTATTGTCTTCCGATGGTTATAATTCGTTTTTTCACAAAATCGACCTCTTTTCTTGCTTTGAAAACAAATTAAAGTGTCGCCAGAATGGCCGCTATCGGCATGGTGAGCAGGGAAAACAGCGTATTGATTGAAACGCATTTGCTGGCATAGACTGCATCTGCATCAAACCGTTCGGCAAACATACCGCACATGGAAGCTGTGGGTGTGGAACATAGAATAAGAACAATAAAGGTAACCATCTCGTTTGTATAACCTAAGAGTGCGGCCAGTTTAAAGAAAACAAAGGCCATAATCGGTGTCCCAAGCAGGCGGAGAAAGGAAAATTGATAAATATATTTATCACGCAAAATATTTTTAAATTCCACTTCGGCCAGCCGAATACCGATAACAATCATAGAAAGCGGCGCGACCAAGTTGCCCAACATTCCCAAGCCGTCGTACACAACCTGCGGCACATAGGCCTCCACTTTAACAACGAATGATATAATTCCGACTATTGCGGCAATGGTAGCTGGGTTCAGAAACATATTTTTTGCCGATATGTATTTCTTATCCCCTGTATAGAACATGGCGCCAATCGACCAGACAAAAATATTAAACCATATGGTATAAACCGATGCATAAATGGCCGCTTCGTCACCGAAGATACCGGTAACAATCGGCAGTCCCATAAACAGTGCATTGGGAAATGCGGTGGCGAAGCGCAAAACCTGCTGTTTATTTTTAGGCGCTTTTTTAAATAAAAATATCGAGCCAAAACACGGAATAGCGGTAACCAAAAATGCGAATATAAACACACCGATTGCATTGCTTAAAATTCTTGTGTTAAAGGGACGCAAAAAGGAAACAAATATCAAAGCCGGTTGCGCCGCATACAAAACCAAGTTGGACATACCCTTGGAAACGACGCCATTCAGCATATTTTTCCTGCGCAAAACGAAGCCGACAAAAATCATGGCAAACAGCAGAATAATCCGCATAATTAAAACTTGAAAATCCAAAAAATATCACTCCAAATAATCGAACTGTATACTCATTTCATTTTATCACGAATTCCTTGCTTTTGCAATGCAATTCTGTTGATTATTGTATTTCACGGTAATAGAGCCCGCGCGTGTAGCGACCGGGGAAATTCTCCTCTGCGTTGTAAAGGCGCAGAACCTCGGACACCGCTTCGGGTTTTTCCACCGTAAAACGCAACAGGTGATAATCGCAGCCCTGGATTTCTGACCTTCTGTCCCCCATATAAAGCGGTATGCCGTTTAAAATTTCACTAAAACCGTTGCGACAGGTGATGAAAAAAGTTTCTCCCTTGCGGTCGGTCATTTTAGCGATGCCGGAACATTGTTTGCACCCAGCGCCGTTTCGGTTGGGGCAATTACGGGTTAGCATAAGCGGCAAATGACCGTAAACGGGCAAAGCGGTTGGAATTTCGGTTTGCAGGTTTTCTACCGCCACCAAAGTATTTTCAAAGGAAACTACCGCGCCGCAAGCGCCGGCTTCACTTAGTGCTTTTATTGCCTCGCGGTTGCAAAGGTTAAAGGAAAAATCGGCAAAGGGCGTCAGGCCGTTTTCAAGACAAAGTTCCATAGCCGAAAGTGTGCCGCAAAATACGGTTTGCAAACCGTTTTGCTTGGCTTTTTGCAAATAGGTATGATACTGTTCTTCATTATGCAAAATACCGCGCGGCATATGCGCCCAAACCGGCACCGAAAGCCGAATTTTCGAAAAATCGGTTTCTATCGGCAAAATTACAACCGCCGTATCGGGCAGAGTATCGGGGATTTGTTCCGGATTTGCAAATTGCAGCAATAATTTCGGTTCGGTTTTTCTCTTTTCTAAGGGAAGTAGGTTCGGCGTATGGTAACTAACCAACCGGGGTATGGCACGCAGGGCCGAAAGCTGTTCTGCGGCATGGCGGCGCAAACGGTTAAGCGCCGCGGCGGAAACCGCTAAATTTTCACCGATTTCGGCTTCAAATCCGGTTAATACATAGGGCGTACCGCCCAGTTTTTCGAGCGAACGCTGTAAAAATGCTTTATCGACCGCCTTGGTTCTGGCTACCTCTGCCCCTACCTCCTGCACCGTAACGGTATGCTGCCCGTCACAAAGCGACAGCGTGAGCGATTCGGTTGTTACTTTTATTTTGGCGGTAACCGGAACCGATTGCCGCTCGGTGCGATACAGTTCATGTAGCTCGCGGTATACGGCCGCAGTGTTTTGCACATCCTCTTTTGTCCGGATACCAAACATCTTCGGGCCGGTTTGATTGCGATAGTATCCGTCGGTAAAGCCACTACGGGAAAAGATTTGCTGCAACTGCTGTTGCAACAAGTTGATATCCTCTCCGCACAGTCGTTTTTTTGCCGACGCTGTTGCGGCCGCAACATATTCGGGGCGTTTCATTCTGCCTTCAATTTTAAAACTATCGATTCCCATGTTTTTAAGTTCCGGCAAAACATCAATTAAGCTTAAATCTTTCAAACTCAAATCATAGCCCGTACCGCCCGGCACTGAAAAGGGCAAACGGCAGGGTTGAGCACAAAGACCGCGATTGCCGCTGCGGCCGCCGAGCAGAGAACTGAAATAGCACTGCCCCGACATACACATACACAAGGCGCCATGAATAAAAAGCTCGGTTTCCATGCCGATTTGCTTGGCCGCCGCGCAAAAATCGGCAATGCTCCGGCTGTCCATCTCACGGGAAAGCACAACGCGGCGAAAGCCCATTTTTTTAAGCAGCGGCAAAGCGGCCGGCGAATGCACCGTCATTTGGGTCGAAGCGTGCAAAGGGATTTGGGGCAAAGCATCGCGTAACAGCCGAGCCAACCCCAAATCAGCGGTAATAAAAGTGTCTACCCCCAACTCGGCTGCCTGTTTTGCACAGGCCAAGGCTTCGGCCAATTCTTTATCCTGCAAAACGGTGTTCAATGTCAGATAAAGTTTTACCCCGCGCACGTGGCAATAGGCCGCTGCCTGCTGCAAGGACAGCATATCAAAATTCTCGGCCTTACGGCGGGCATTGAAATCGCCCACACCCAGATAGACCGCATCGGCGCCGCTGCGCACCGCCGCTTCCAGCGCCGCCCATGAACCAACGGGAGATAAAATTTCCGGCATAAAACACCTCCTTAAAAACATGGCGTACCCTCTTGTGAGAGTACGCCGTCATTCTTATTGCTTTAAAGCACGCTCTAACCAGATATAACCAATGTCCATTGCATTGTACAGACCGTTCTTCTCGCTCTTTTTCACAATGCGTTTTGTGATGTCCACATCGTCATCGGTGTCCATCAACTGAACAAGGATTTTATCTGCTATTTCAAGGTCGCCCACCTTTTTGGTGGATTGGATTTTGAAAAGAATAACAAACTTTTCCGACATATCGCCATAATAAATCTCGTTACCCTTACGAACCAGCGGTTTGCCCTTGTATGTTAAAAATTCTTGCTGCGGCATGACAGTACTCCTTTTGTTTCTTACTCATTCACAATGTAATATTTCACAAGCGTTTGCAACAGCGTATCACGGTCGACCTTGCGAATTAAATTGCGCGCGTTGTTGTGGGTCGTAATATACGTCGGGTCTTCCGAAAGAATATAGCCTACAATCTGATTGACCGGATTGTATCCCTTTTCTTTAAGTGACGCATATACCGTTTGCATAATCAGGCGAATTTCTCTCTCCCGTTCATTTCCCAATGAAAAGGTCATCGTCTTATCGGTTGCCATAAAAACGCCTCCTACCTATAAACTTATATATTTATATTACAATACTTGTGCTTAAAATTCAAGTGCAAATTGTCAGGAACGGAGTGCTGCACCGATTTGTTCAAGATTTTTAATTATTTTTTGGGTAATTCGGTCGATTTCCTCCTGCGAGAGGGTTGCCTCTTTACTACGCAAGGTTACATTAAAGGCAACGCTCTTTTTGCCCTCGGGAATTTGAGAACCGGTATACACATCGAACAGATGAATATTTTCGAGAAGCTTTCCGGCCGCTTTTGCGATGGCGTTTTCCATATCGCCCACCGGCAGCTGTACATCACAAAGCAAAGCAAAGTCACGGCCGACCGCCGGGAATTTCGGCAAGGGCTGATAGACGGTCTTTTCTTTCTCGATTTTATACAATTCGTCCAATGCGATTTCGGCAACATAGGCGCGGCTTCCCAGTTCAAAATCTGCGGCAACCTCGGGATGAACCTCACCCAACACGGCTACGCGATGGCCGTCAACAACATATTCTGCACAACGACCGGGATGATAGTACGGTTCTTCGGCGCGGATGCAATTTTGCTCTATGCCAAAGATGCGCAAAACAGTTTCCACCATGCCCTTCAAAGAGAAAAAGTCTTCTTTTTCGCCGTAAGCACCGATAACCATTGCCGGAACCTCTTGCGGTTGTTTAACCGCCGGAATTTCCTTGCTAACAAAATGCTTGCTGATTTCAAACAATCTGACATTTGGATTTTTGCGGTTGAGGTTTGTAGCCAAAACGGTCAACATAGAAGTTACCAGCTGGGTGCGCATGGTAGAATACTCATCGCCCAACGGATTGAGCAAGCGAATTGCGCGGCGGCGGCTGTCCTCTACCGGCAAACGCAGGGCATCAATGGCCTTACTGCCAATAAAGGAATAGGTTGAAATTTCGTATAGCCCCTGGGATACCAATGCCGATTTTATACAGTCTGCTTTGATGCGCTCGGGCAGCTTTTTACCGCGCACAACATCTCCGCGCATGGCTGTTCCCACAATATGCTCATAACCGTAAATGCGCATAACCTCTTCGGCCAAATCGGCGCGGCCTTCAATATCGTCACGATAGGACGGTATTTTGCATACCAAATTTTGCCCTTGCAGTTCGGTTTCTATGCATAAGCTGTTTAAAATCTCCACCATTTTTTCGGCCGGAATTTGCAATCCTAAAAGCGCGTTAACCGAATCGACCGCAGCAATCAGGGTGCGCGGCTGGGGCAGACCGTTGTTTTGGTCAATCATACCGCTGACAATTTTACCCGAACCGGTTTCGGCAATCAGTTGCAGCGCACGATGCATGGCGTATTCGGTTCCGATAATATCAACCCCACGCTCAAAACGGGAACTGGATTCAGAGCGCATACCCAGGGTTCGTGCAGTGCGGCGGATATTGTCGCGGCGGAATTTTGCTGTTTCAAAAAACAGCGTAGTTGTATCGTCTTTAATCTCACTGTTGAGTCCGCCCATAATACCGGCAAGGCAAGAGGGGTTCTCGGCATCGGCAATCACCAGCATTTCCTCGGTCAATGTACGGACTTTATCGTCCAGTGTGGTCATTTGCTCTCCGGGCGCCGCACGGCGGACAATAATTTGTTTGCCGGCAATATCCCGATAATCAAACGCGTGCATCGGTTGACCGGTTTCCAGCATAACAAAATTGGTAATATCTACAATATTGTTAATCGGGCGCATACCGGCCGATTTTACAGCCGCTTTTATCCAAGCGGGAGAGTCTTTAATCACAACATCGGTAACGACCGTGCCACAATAGCGCGGACAAAGGTCATAATCCTTTACAGTAACCGAAATGTAATCTTTTACATCGCCGCCGGCCGTTGCATAGGTCGGTTCTGGCATACGGAAGGGTTGCCCTAAAACAACGCCCACCTCACGCGCTACACCCAAGACACAGTTGCAGTCGGGACGGTTGGCGGTAATTTTAAAATCAATGACAATGTCATTCAGACCAAAAATTTCGCGCAGGTCGGTGCCGACCGGATAGGCGTCATCCATAATCATAATACCGTTGACCGACGCACCCTTATAGTCATGCTCGGTCAGGCCCAGCTCCTCACCCGAGCAGAGCATACCGTTACTTTCGACGCCGCGAAGTTTGCCTTTTTTGATATCCATGCCGTTGGGCAGATGCGAATGGTCAAGGGCCGCCGGAACATAAGCGCCGACAAATACATTCTGTGCACCGGTTACAATCTGCACCGGTTCGGCCGCGCCGATATCGATTTGGCAAATCTGCAAATGATCGGAATTTTCGTGCGGCTGCAAGTCAACAATTTTGCCTACAACCACATTGACCATGGTTTCGGCCAGATTTTCGACCGATTCCACTTCAAAGCCGGCCATAACCATTTTATCACAAAGCGTTTCTACCGAAACGGGAATATCCACATAACGTTTTAACCAATTTAAAGATATTTTCATTGTTACACCTCTTAATTAAACTGTTCCAGAAAACGAACATCGTTTTCAAAAAGCAGACGGATATCGCTGATTTTATAGCGCGTGGTCGTCAGACGGTCCAAACCGATACCGAAGGCGAAACCGGAATAAACCTCGGGGTCAATGTTGCAGGCACGCAGAACATTGGGGTGTACCATACCGGCACCGAGAATTTCAATCCAACCGCCGCCCTTACAAACACGGCAACCCTTACCGCCGCATTCCGGACAGGATACATCGACCTCAACGCTGGGCTCGGTAAAGGGGAAATAAGAGGGGCGGAATTTGATTTTCGTATCCGCGCCGTAAATTTCCTTTGCAAACTGTTCCAGTACGCCCTTTAAATCGCACATGGTAATCCCTTTATCGACCACAAGACCCTCCATTTGGTGGAAGACCGGAGAATGGGTCGCATCGACCTCGTCGGCGCGGTAAACACGGCCGGGGCAAACAATGCGAATCGGGGGTTTGCGGCTCTCCATCGTGCGTATCTGGGCTGTGGAGGTTTGCGAGCGCAACAACAGCTCCGGCCCGATATAAAAGGTGTCCTGCATATCCTTGGCCGGATGGTCCTCCGGCAGATTCAACGCCTCAAAGTTATAATAAGGGGTTTCGACTTCCGGTCCATCGACCACGTCGAAGCCCATGGACTGAAAAATATCAATCATATCGTTACAGACGATGCTCAGCGGATGCAGACCGCCTTTGGCACCTTTTTTGGAGGGCATAGTCACATCGACCGTTTCCTCCTTCAACCGCTTTTTCAGCATAGCTGCCTTCACCTGTTGATTGACCATTTCGAGCATCTGCTCAATATCGGCGCGCACCTCGTTGGCCAACTGGCCCATAATCGGGCGTTGCTCGGCCGACAGACCGCCCATTTGCTTTAAGATAGCGGTCAATTCACCCTTTTTACCTAAAAAACGAACGCGCAACGCGTCTAATGTAACCTCATCCTGACAAACGGCAATCTCTGCTTTGGCCGCTTCTCTGATTTTTTCAAGCTGTTCTTTCATTTTTTTACCTCCGAAAATAAAATAGACTCCGTCCCGAAAGGGACGAAGCCGAAAACTCCGCGGTACCACCCAGATTGGCTTGCATTTGCAAACCCGCTCTATGTGTGCTGTCACACACCGCCGTCTGTAACGGGACGGACAACCCGGCGGCGCCTACTTTCAGGTTCAGCGCAGCTGCTCCAAAGGGAACTTCGAAAGGGCACCACCTGATTTTGCTTTCAGCCACGGCAAAATCTCTCTGACGGCAGAAACCGTTTCTACTTTTCTTTTTCAACGCATTTCAAATATATAGTTCATTTTAGCACGCAAATGGAAAAAAAGCAAGTGGGATTTTTTAATCCTTTATTTTGCTGACCTGCTCTGCGGCCAGAAGTACACCGACCATGGCGCTGTCAAAATGCAGACCACCCTGCATCCAAACGGCGTAGGGCTCCCGTAAAGGCGCATCGGCCGAGAGTTCAATAGAAGAACCGCCGGTAAAAGCTCCGGCCGCCATAATCACCTTACTGTCATATCCCGGCATTTCCCACGGTTCCGGTACGACATAGGAATCCACCGGCGCGCCGGCTTGTATGCCTTTGCAAAAGGCAATCAGACATTGGCTGTTATTCAAGCAAATCGCTTGAATAATATCGCCGCGCTTTTCATTATAGCGCGGTGTAACCGTATATCCCATCTGTTCAAAGAGCGCTGCCGCGAAAACGGCAGTTTTTAAAGCCTCTCCCGTAACGTGCGGCGCATTGTAGAATCCCATAAACATTTCTCTGCCGAGTCCGAGCGTTGCTCCGATTTCCCGACCGACACCGGGAGCGGTTAAACGATAGGCACATTTTTCCACTAAATCGGCACGCCCGGCAATATAGCCGCCGGTGGGCGCAATGCCGCCGCCGGGATTTTTTATCAGTGAGCCGGCAATCAAATCGGCCCCGACCGCGCAAGGTTCTCTTTTTTCGGTAAACTCGCCGTAGCAATTATCGACCATAATTATCGGGTCGGGCGTAACGGCGCGCACCGCCTTGCAGATTTCTTCTATTTTCTCTATCGTCAGCGTCGGGCGCAGACTGTATCCGCGGGAACGCTGGATATAGACCATCTTATATTTCTTTTCTTTCAGCCGCTGCTGCACCGCTTGTATATCGACACTGCCGTCAGGCAACAAATCCACCTGCTCATACCCCACACCGAAATCCTTTAACGAGCCGTCGGTCTCCCCCTCGATTCCCAGTACGCCAATCAGCGTATCATACGGGCGGCCGGTTACACACAGCATGGTATCGCCCGGACGCAATATACCGAAAAGCGCAACCGTTAAGGTGTGGGTGCCGGAGGTGAAATTGTGACGAATTAGGCTATCCTCCGCGCCGAAAACTGAGGCACAGATTTTTTCCAGCGTTTCGCGGCCGCGGTCTCCGTAGCCATAACCGGTGGACCCACCGAGACAGGCCTCGCTTACGCCGTGGTCAATAAATGCGCGCAGCATTTTCTGCTGGTTATAACGCGTAATTTCGGTTATTTTTGCAAACTGCGGCGCACATACAGCCAAGGCCGCATCGGCCGCCTTTTGGGTTTGGGTGCTCAAATCGAAAAATTCTTGCATAACTCTATTCCTTTATTTTTAGCGTCCAAACAGACGGTTTTATATTCCATAATGATTATATGCGGTTTTTTATTGTTTTTCAAGTGGAACTACGGTTTATTTTATCCGGTGTGCAATAACAGCACCGCTTGTATACGGCAAAGCCGTTTTTTTGATAAAAGGGCAAAAGCGGTGCGGTCGTAGAGGTCAGGACGGTTTTTCCCTCGCTCTGCAATTCGGCACAGAGTCCCTGCAAAAGGCGGCTACCGAGACCCAATGCTCGATATTCCGGCAAAACCGCTACACCGCCGATATGGGCAAACGCCTTGGTTTCGGCGTCGGTCATGGCGATGCCTTGCAAATCGCCGACATATCGCCCGCCGCCGTGACGCAGGCGGTGGGAAAGGTCGACACAAAAGTCGGCAAAGGGCGGCATTTCGATTGCGCCGCCGCTACCGGCAAACACATTGTATATTTCGGGCAATTTCAATTCGGTTTTGGACACGGCGCCGCAGCAGGATTGTGTTTGCTCCAATTCCAGCACCTGCTCATGTTTCTGCCAACCCATGCTTTCGGCCAGCGTTTCGGGGCAATAGATACGCGCAAAGCCCAACCAATCAACAAAAGCGGCCAAACCCTCTTTATCAAATGCACCGAACGACGCTATATGCAAAGTACCGCCAATGGCGTAAAGCAGCAGGCCGTCATCGCTTTGCCAAAAGCGCACCACGGCACAGTCCCCGTAAGCGGCATGTAGCGACGCAAACCGAACCGCCGTCCGGCTTTTTAGGGCGGGCAACGGCTCTCCCGTATACATTCGAAACACAAAATCACCCCTTACCCATTCGATAAAGATAAAGCAAAAACAGCCGGAGTTGGTTTTGCCCTACTATCCGACTGTCTTTTTTATTTCGTTCTTGTTATCTTTCCTCGCGGAAATAGGATAGTCCCAAGCTTTGCGGCGGCTGGTTTTCTTTTTTATTGCGAATGCTTGTGAAAATCAGAACCGCAATGGTTACAACATAAGGCAATATTTTAAAGAGCTCCTTGTCTTCAAAGCTAACCCCTGTAATGTAACTGCTGGCGATATACAAGGCCCCGAACACAATCGAACCCACAATACCCCAGTTGGGTTTCCATACCGTAAAGATAACCAGCGCAATCGCCAACCAGCCAATCGCGTCAATACAATATTCCCAGTTGCCATGCAGATAATCCATGACAAAGGAGAGTCCGCCCAGACCGGCAATACCGCAGCCCACACAGGTGGCAACATAGCGGTACAAAGACACATTGATACCGGCTGCGTCGGCGGTGGCAGGATTCTCGCCTACCGACCTTAAATTCAACCCAACCCTTGTTTTGGTGAGCACAAAGGAGCACACCAAGGCAATGATAATGGCAAGGTATACAAAAATACCGTGCGATAAAAACAGTTGGCCGAACCAACCGAGGTCATCTGCAAACGGAAGGTATGCTGTAAAATAGCGGCTACCCTTGCTGTATACCGGTCCGGTCTGTGCAATCATAAAATCTGAAACACCAACACCAAAGGTGGTCAGCGCCAGACCGGTTACATTTTGATTGGCACGTAAAGTTACCGTTAAAAAGGAATAAATCAGTCCCATCAATGCCCCGCCGAGCACCGTAGCAACAATCGGAATGAGAATGGCCAAAAGCGGATTGATATTTCTTTTCACAATGGAAAAGTAGATATACTCTGCGTAACAGCCACAGGAAGCACCTACACACATAACGCCCGGTATTCCCAAGTTGAGATGCCCTGATTTTTCGGTTAAGGTTTCACCCGTAGAGCCGAACAGAAAGGTCATTCCAAGTCGTATTGCACTAATTAGAAAGGTCAACATCAGGCATTCTCCTTTTTATTATTTGAAATTGCGATTTTATACTGCAAGAAAAACTCACAGCCGATAATAAAGAGCAAGATAATTCCGGTTACAATATCCGATATCGCATTGGGAATACGGAAATCGGTAGATACCTGCTGTGCACCTTTTTCGAGGAAAACGATTAAAAAGGTCGTGAAAACCATATAAATCGGATTGAATTTTGCCAACCAGGATACCATAATGGCCGTAAAGCCTCTGCCTCCGGCAGTGGTCGTACTGATGGTATGGTTGGTACCGCCAACCAGCAAAAGTCCGGCAATGCCGCAGAGCGCGCCCGAAACCACCAGGGTTCTTATAATAACCTTGCGCACGTTGATACCTATGTACTTTGCCGTATTCTCGCTTTCACCGACGACCGAGATTTCATAGCCCTGCTTGGTATATTTCAAGTAGATGTAAACCAAAACCGTCAGCACCGCAACAATCACAATGTTCAGCAAATAGGATTTGCCGAACAGAAGCGGCAGGCCGTATTGCGGCATAGGAGACAAAACACCCGAACCGCTTTTAACAAAGGCCTTCAAAAAGTAGGCCACCAGCTGAATCGCAACATAGTTCATCATCAAGGTAAATAAGGTTTCGTTGGTATTCCAAAGCGATTTGCATATCGCGGGAATGACTGCCCAAATAATACCGGCAAGTACAGAGGCGACAACCATGATGAGCAAAAGTAACGGAAGTGGAAGCTTATCCCCTAAAAACAGCATCACGATAATGGTCGCCAAACCGCCAACCAACACCTGACCTTCGGCACCGCAATTCCAGAAGCGCATTTTAAAGGCCGGAGTTACCGCCAAAGAGACACAAAGCAAAATGGCTATGTTTTGGAAAAAGCTCCAAATTCTCAAATCCGAACCGAAAACGCCCGAAATCATAGAACCGTAAATCTGAATCGGGTTCTTATGGGTTAACAGGGTAATCACAATGGCCGAAACAACCAGAGCGCAAAAAATGGCGATGGCGCGTATAGCAAAATTATAATACCATGCCAAAGGCTCGCGTTTTACAATATGAAAGCCATAACCATGCGATTTTTTCACCTTTTCCATTACGCTTCATCTCCTTGCTCGGAAAATTTTGTTTTGGTCATCAACAGACCGATTTCTTCCTTTGTGGCCGTTCTTGCATCAACAACACCGGTAATTCTGCCGCCGCCAATGACCAAAATCCGGTCACACAGCTCTAAGAGTACATCCAAATCCTCACCGACAAAAATGACGGCAACGCCCTTTTCTTTTTGTTGGTTAAGCAGGTTGTAAATCAAATAAGAGGAGTTAATATCCAGACCTCTGACCGGGTATGCCGCCATCAAAACGGTGGGAGAGGCGGCGATTTCGCGGCCGACCAGCACCTTTTGTACATTACCGCCCGAAAGACGGCGAACCGGTGTATTGGCATTAGGCGTAACCACTTCGAGTTGATTGATAATATTCTCGGCTAAATTTTTTGGAGATTTGCGCTCTAAAAATACCGAATGGCCCTTGCGGTAGCTGCGCAGCATCATATTGTCAACAATGTCCATACTGCCAACCAGACCCATACCCAGGCGGTCCTCCGGAACAAAGGAAAGGCGCACACCCAAATCCCGGATTTGCACCGGCGTTTTATCTTTCAGATTTTCGGTTTCACCCGTTTTCGGGTTATGATACAAAATTTCGCCCTGGTCCAATTTTTGCAGACCGGCAATCGACTCTAACAGTTCGCGCTGACCGCTTCCGGCAATGCCGGCAATACCTAAAATCTCACCCGAGCGTGCGGTAAAGGAAATATCATCCAACACTTTAACGCCCTCGCGGTTGATACAAGAAATGCTTTTCACATCCAATCGAGCCTCTGTATTTTCGGGCAAGGAGCGCTCAATGTTCAATTCGACCTTTTTGCCGACCATCATCTCGGTCAGTTGGCTTTCGTCGGTCTCGGCGGTATTGACCGTACCGACATATTCACCTTTCCGCAAGACCGAAACGCGGTCGGAAAGCGAAAGAACCTCATGCAGCTTATGGGTAATAATGATGATGGCCTTGCCGTCATCCCGCATACGGCGGAGAACCGCAAACAACTTTTGCGTTTCCTGCGGCGTTAACACGGCGGTCGGCTCGTCTAAAATCAAAATGTCTGCTCCGCGATACAGCACCTTGATAATCTCTACCGTTTGCTTTTCCGAAACCGACATTTCATGAATTTTTTTAAGCGGGTCGATTTCAAAGCCGTATTTGTCGCTGATTTCTTTTACGCGGCTTGCCGCAGCTTTGATATTGTATTTTTCATTGTCCTGCAAGCCGAGAATGATATTTTCGGTTGCCGAAAATACATCCACCAACTTGAAATGTTGATGAATCATACCGATTTTATATTGAAACGCATCCTTCGGAGAGCGAATCGCAACCTCTTCACCGTCAATAAAAATTTGCCCGTCATCCGGGAAATAAATGCCGGCAATCATATTCATCAAGGTTGTTTTACCGCTGCCGTTTTCGCCTAATATAGACAAGATTTCGCCTCTTTTGACAGAAAGGCTGACATCCTTGTTGGCAACAATGCGGCCAAAGGTTTTGGTAATATTTTTTAACTCTATCGCAAATTGACCTTCCATTTTGTTTCCCCCTTAATTACTCAAAAAAACTCATAACACATGCGCTTTTTTGGGTAATTAAAAATAATTCGAGGCGGGGCAGATACGTGCCCCGCCTTTCTTTGCTTAGAACAAAACTTAGAATTTTTCGTTGAGCAGATTGATTCCGTCAATTCTCAAATCGAAATAAGGAGCCGAACGGAAAACAGACTCATTGAAGCTGCCGTCTTTAATAACTTCGGTGTCACCTGTGAATTTCTCATCGGTGTCTACGTCAGCCATGTAAGAGGTTACAGCTTCGCCGCCTACGGTAAATTTGCTTGCGTCAAATACTTTAACGCTGCCGTCTTTGAAGCCTTTAACAACCTCTTTAATCTTGGCATCGGTGCCTTCGGCAACAACGTCTTGATTCAAGCCGGTCAATACAACAGAGCCTTCGGCAATGCCGCCACACCAGTCAGCAGCGATTTCTGTGCCGGTGGAAACGCATTTAATCATGTAGTTGTAGTACGGAGCCCAGTTGATTGCAGAAGAAATCATAAAGGTTTCCGGACAGCTGTCATAGGTGCTTCCGTTGTAGGATACGTTCGGAACGCCTGCATTTTCACAAGCAGAAGGTGCACCCATAGAGTCAGCATGCTGGCTGATCAGTTTGCAATCCTTAGCAATCAAAGCTTCTGCGGCATTCTTTTCTTCGGTTGCATCATACCAAGAACCGGTGAACTGTACGTCCATGGTAACGGTCGGGCAAACCGAACGAGCGCCTAAGAAGAAGGAGGTGTAACCCGAAATAACTTCCGCATAGGTGAAGGCACCTACATAACCGATTTTTGCTTCCTCAGCTTTGAATTCGCCTGCTTCGATCATTTCATTGAGTTTCATGCCGGCGGCAACGCCTGCCAGGTAACGGCCCTCATAAATCGAAGCGAAAGCATTGTGGTAGTTTTTCAAACCGGCGGTGTGTGCTTTTGTACCGGTTGCATGACAGAACTGAACATCCGGGAACTCTTTTGCAGCTTGAATCATGAAATCTTCATGGCCGAAGGAGTTTGCGAATACGATGTCGCAACCCTGGCTAACCAGGTCAGCGGCGGCAACATAACACTCATTGCCTTCCGGAATTTGGGTTTTAATGATAACCTGCTCATCCTTCAAATTGAGCGCCTTTTGAACCGTTTCGATTGCGTTGATGAAGTTGAGGTCATAGGTGGATTTCTCATCATGCAAGCAGATGAAGCCAACCTTCAAGTCCTCTTTCACTTCATAGTCTACTGTCAATTCAACAGCATCAATCGGTGAATCGCTCATACCGAGCAGTTCTTCGTCTTCACCGCAGGAAGTAAGAAGCATACCCATGGTGAAAACCATTGCCAAAGAAAGAACAAGTGCGAGAATCTTTTTCATTGTTTTTCCCTCCAATAATTTTTACATCCAAACCAAAAGGCCACCAAACAACCGAAAAAAGAAAAGGCAAACTTTAAAAAGATAAAGTTCGCCAAATGCACTTGCGTGCCGGAGAACCAATAGTCATGACTTTCGGTGTCACGGTAGAAACTTCCGGCCCGTTGGAGCATCGTCTCCAAAAATCCGGTGATATATTGGCAACCTTTTATTGAATTGTCTTTATTATACCATTGACCCATGACATTTGTCAACAAGTTGCGACATGATTTTTCACATTTTTTCGGTTTTCCAAATTTTAGGTGTTCTGCAAATTTCCGGTTGCACAAAATGTCAATGGGCGGCAGAAGAAAGCGCCGAATCCGAGGCGTATTGCTCTATATATTCGTCCAGACAAAGGCCAAGCTCCTGCATACGCGTGGCATGATACCGACCGACATAGCGGAAATGCCACGGTTCGTATTTTATACCGGTTATATCGGTCTTGCCGTCGGGGTAACGCAAAATGAAGCCAAAGCGATAGCAATTCTCCGCCAGCCATTTGGCCTCCGGTTCTTTTGCAAAAGCGCTGTTGGCCGAGCCCAAATTGTGCATATCCAAGCTCAGGCCGCTTTGATGCTCGCTGGTGCCGGGGCGGGTCGAGAAGGTCAGGACATACTTTTCGCATTCCTCACGGGTGGCAAACTTGCTCTGATGCTGTTCGCAGTAATGGTTAAAAAGATAATCTTGATAGGAATAGGAACGGTAGGCGCTGGTTACCGAAACATTGTCCACCTTACCGAGGGCTTGTCCCTCAGCCAAAAAGGCCTCTAAGGCTTTGGCCGCGTAGAGCCGCAGCTGTTGGGTCTTGCGCCCGTCCTTTCGCGTATGGATACAGTCGACCAAATCGGACGGCACATCATCGGCGGCGAGAGGGTGCTCCGGATTGACAAGGAACAGGTACTCGTCCGACTTTGGCTCGATATATTGCAGATATTCCGAAACATCGATGGCATACGCTGTATCGTCATAGGCGGCATATTTTGCCATTGGGTCGACTTTCGAGACCACTGACGAAGCCGGTGACTCTGCCGAGGTCGGATTGGACGAGGATGCCGGTTCCCCGCTTGCGCCGTTACAGGAATGTACCCCCACCGCAACCAGTGCGACGATGCAAAACAGAACCAGCAACAGCCGGCAGACCTTTCGAATACTGATTTTTCTCTTTTTTGCCATATTAACCTCTTTTTTTCTCTCTTATAGAATTTGCAATCGATGCCCAGTTTTGCATTGTCAGCGCCTCGGCGCGGATATTTTCATCCAATCCTGCGGCCTGCAAAGCGTTGCGCAGCATTTGCTTGTCCACACCCGGCAAGGCCGATGCCGCGTTGACAAAGGTTTTTCTCCGCTGCATAAAGGCGGTGCGTACCAGACCAAAAAAGAGCGTTTCATCCTGTACCTGTACCGGCGGTTCCTTGAAAAGGGCAAGGCGGATAACCGTGCTGTCTACCTTGGGGGAGGGCATAAAACTCTCCTTGGGCACCTGAAACAGCTGTTCTGCCGCGGCACGGTAGGCCACGGCAACCGTTACCGCGCCGGCCGCACGGGAGGATACCGGTGCGCAAAGGCGCTCGGCTGCTTCCTTTTGCACCATGACGGTAATCGATACAATCGGCAGCTGTTCCTCCAAAAGGCGCATCAGCACCGGCGAGGTGATATAATAAGGCAGATTGGCGCAGACCGCCACCGGACCGCCGCCGAATTTCTCGGCAATCAAGGCCTGCAAATCCAGCTTCATACAGTCGCCGTAAACCACCTCTACATTTTCATAGCCGCCGACGGTTTTTTGCAAAATCGGCTGCAAAGCGGTATCCAATTCAATGGCAACCACCTTCTCGGCGCGTACCGCGAGCTCGGCCGTCAGCACGCCGGCCCCCGGTCCGATTTCCAAAACATAAGGACAGTCCCGCACAGCCGCCTCTGCCATTGCAGGACAGACCGACGGGTCGGTTAAAAAATTCTGCCCCAACTGCTTTTTAAAGGAAAATCCCGTTTCCCGCAAAAGGGACTGTATGGTTTTCGGGTCGGTCAACTGCACAATTTTGCACTCCCAGCTTCATATATATTCTAAAACACAGTATAGCATTTTTTTATAAAAAAGTCCATAGGCTTTTCATTGTGTTCGAAGACAAAAGTGGCTTGCATTTTTTTACCAAACGGGCTATACTATATATTGGTAAATATCGGCTGATGAGGTAAAGAATATGAAATGGTTTGACAAAAGCAATCTGCAAAAATTTTGGATACCTGCTTTTTTATTTATCGCGGCGGTCATCGTTTTTAACAAAGCGGTGAATCTTCTGCCTACGATTTGGCGTATTCTGCTTTCTCTGCTGAATGCGGCCGGGCCGGTAATTATCGGTTTTATTTTCGCCTTTATTCTGTTTATTCCGCAAAACTGGCTGGAAAAAAAGTTTTCGGCTGTAAAGGTGCGTTTTTTGAACAGCCATGCGCGCGGCTGGTCGGTTCTGGTTTCCTATTTTATATTTTTAGTTATTATCGGTTTGTTACTTTCCTTTATCCTTCCGTGGATTGTGAAAAATCTGATTGATTTCGTCAACAACGCCGAAAAATACTATAATTCCGGTATACGCTTTATCAAGCGCTACCTCGACGAGGAGGGCCGTTTCTTCGGTTTAGATGTTCTCTCTGCCCTGGAATCCTTCTCCATTACCAAGCTGTTGGCTCGGTTTGACCTCAGTCAGCTCAGCCGCTGGGCAGGCGGCGTCTTTAAATTCGGCTCGGCATTGCTGGACTTTGTTGTTGCCTTGATTATCTCGGTCTATATGCTGCTTGGCCGCGAGCATTTGATTCATGTTACCGGAAAGGCACTTACGCTGATTTTCCCCAAAAAAAAGGTCATGCAGCTATATGCCTACACCAGCCGTATTTCCTCTATTTTTTACAGATATATTTACAGCCAATTCTTGGATTCGATGGTGGTTAGCCTGCTGATGTCGGTTATTCTGCTGATTCTCGGTGTTCCTTACGCGCCGCTGTTTGGGTTGTTGATTGGTCTTTGCAACCTAATTCCCTATTTCGGTGCCACGATTTCCTGCGGTGCGGTTGCCATCTTTATTCTGGTGACCGACGGTTGGGTCAAGGCGCTGATAACGCTGGTTTGTATTGTTGCCGCCCAACAGTTTGACGCGAATTTTTTACAGCCGCGCATCGTGGGGCAAACGGTCGGCATTCGCCCGGTTTATGTTTTGGTTTCGATTACCGTTTTCGGCAGTCTGTTCGGATTTGTCGGCATTTTGATTGGCGTTCCCATCATCGCCACCCTGCGTATGATTTTCCTGGATTTGCTGAAAATAAAGGATGTTCACCGCAAAAAATCGGCGGTACAGAAAAAATAAGTTTTACTTTGCAAAAATCGGGTTTTCTCTTTGTAACGAGAAAACCCGATTTTTTATTTTTGCAGCCGCCCGTAAAGCTTGGTGAGGCTGTAAAGCTTTTCAGCCAACCTACTGTCTGCGGCGTCGTATTTCATTCGCCATTGCCAGTTTTGCCCCAGCGTGGCCGGTCGGTTCATACGGGCATCGCTGCCCAAATCCAACAGGTCCTGCATGAGCAGAATGGCCGTATCGGCAACCGAGGCCAGCGCACAAGCCATCATGCCCCAGTTTGCACCCTCCTGTTCATTCAGCCGCAGATAGCGCCGAGCAAAGGCGACATCCTCCGGCTCTGTATTGACCATCCAACCCAAAATGGTGTCGTTATCGTGGGTTCCGGTATACACCACACAATGGTGGTTGTAGTTGTGCGGCAAATAGTCGCTTTCCTCTCTGGAATCAAAAGCGAATTGCAGCACCTTCATGCCGGCGAACCCTGTATCCTTTAAAAGCTTGCGCACAGAATCGGTCAGGTGCCCCAAATCCTCTGCGATGATATGCAGCTCGCCAAGCTGCTGCTCCATGGTACGGAAAAAATGAATACTCGGCCCCTGCCGCCAAACGCCGCCGCGCGCCGTTGTGTCGGTCGCCGGAATACAGAAATAAGAATCAAAGCCGCGAAAATGGTCTATACGCGTAACATCATAGATTGCTTGACTATGGCGCAGACGGTTGCACCAAAAGGTGTATCCGTCCTCGCGCATATATTCCCAATTGTACAACGGGTTGCCCCACACCTGTCCGTCCTCGCAAAAGGCATCGGGCGGGCAACCGGCCACTTCGGGGCAAAGTCCGTTTTCATCCACAACAAATTGCTGCGGATTGGCCCAAAGGTCGGCACTGTCCATCGCCACATAGATAGAAATATCCCCAATGATGCGAATGCCCCGACGGTTGGCATAAGATTTCAAATCCTCCCATTGCCTGTAAAACCAGAACTGCAAAACCTTATAAAACAAAATGTTTTGCGCGTATTGCTGCTTTGCCTGTTCCAATGCAACCAGTTCCCGGTTGCGCAACGGCGCACTCCACATCTGCCATGCGCGACCGCCGAAGCTGTCCTTTAATGTCATAAAGAGGGCATAGTCCTCTAACCAAAAGGCGTTTTCCTCACAGAACCGGTAAAATTCCTGCGGAATCTCTTTACAGAAACGGACAAAGGCACTGCGTAGCACCCGAAAACGGCTTTGATACAAAGCGGCATAATCCACACGGTCGCTATCGGTTCCCCAAAAGAGGGTTGTATATTCCTCGGCTTGCAGCAGTCCTGCCTCTTGCAAAAGCTCTAAATCGATAAAATAAGGATTGCCTGCAAAGGCCGAAAATGACTGGTAGGGCGAATCGCCGTAGCTTGTGGGACACAGCGGCAGCACCTGCCAGTAGGTCTGCCCTGCTTGTTTTAAAAAATCGACAAAGCGATACGCCTCTCTTCCCATGGTACCGATTCCGTAACGGGAGGGCAGAGAGGAAATATGCATGAGAACGCCGCTTGCTCGCATGAAAAATCACTCTTTTTCTTTTTTTGAGTTTCGATTAAATATCATCCATTTGCTGAAAATGTAATTCAGAATCACAACCAGAACATTGGAAAGAATTTTCATTGTCAGCTCATTTAAATTCAGTATATCCACCGACAGGTACATTATACCCAAATCCAGCAATCCGGTAAACAGGCGACAGCCGAAAAAGCCCATACATTCATAAAAAAGCCCACGAATTCCACCGCATTTGCTTTCAAACACAAAGCATTTGTTGGTGACATACGCAAACAAAACCCCTGCAAACCAGGCAATCACGGTGGAAAGCGAAACCGATGCCTCAAATTTTCGGCAGACAAAATACATCGCGATATTGACCGCGGTGGTCAAAGCGCCGAATACCAAATAGAGGATTTGCTCTTTATGCCTCTTAATTAGGCGAAACATCCATACAGACCTCCTCAATGTGATAACGGGGACGCTGCTTGGTTTCTACATAAATTTTCCCGATATACTGGCCGATTAAACCGATGGCCGCCAGTTGCATACCGCCCAAAAACCAAATGGAAAGGATAAGCGAGGTCCAGCCCGGAATTGTTCTTCCGATAAAATACATTACCAGCGAATAAAGGGCGGCGCAAAGTGCAAGCACCGTAATCAAAACGCCCAGAGCGGTAATCCGCTGAATCGGCTTTGCCGAAAAAGAGGTGATGCCGTCAAAAGCAAAGGAGAGCATTTTCTTGACCGGGTATTTGGATTCTCCGGCCTTTCGCTCACCGCGCACATAATAAACACAATCGGTTTTAAATCCCATGCTTGCCACCACGCCGCGCAAATACAAATTGCGTTCGCCGTACTGTTTCAGGGCTTCCAACGCGCGTGCACTCATCAAACGGAAATCGGCATGATTGTAGACCGTTTTTACGCCCAACCGTTTCATAAGTTTGTAAAATCCCTGGGCGGTAAAGCGTTTGAAGAAGGTGTCGGATTTTCGGTCGTTGCGCACTCCGTACACGATTTCACAACCCTCGTGATACCGATCGACCATTTTCTCAATGGCGGTAACATCATCCTGTAAATCGGCGTCAATAGAAATGCTGATATCGCAATGCGTCTTTGCCGCCATCAAGCCGGCAAACAGGGCGTTTTGATGCCCGACATTCCCTGCCAGTTTCACACCGCAAACATAAGGATTATCTTTGTGCGCCTGTACAATCATTTGCCACGTGGCATCGCGGCTGCCGTCGTCAACAAAAAGCAACCGGCTCTCTTCGGCAATTTTCTGCTTTCTGATTAAATCCTTTAAAACGTCGGTTAAGGTTTGGGCAGTTTGCGCAAAGACCGCCTCCTCATTATAACAAGGGATAACGATATGCAAAATTTCTTTCATACGCTTTCCTACCTTCTATAATCTATCGGCAATGTTGCTGTTGCATTCAAATCATTTCCCGCAAAATTTCCGCTTGCTTGCTCATAGTAGGCCTGCACGCCAATCATCGCCGCATTGTCACCGCAATAGCGAAGCTCCGGCATATAAAGGGTGTAGCTATTTTCCTTGCAGGCCGTCTGCATTCGTGTGCGCAGTTCACTGTTGGCCGAAACACCACCGGCCAGTACGATTTGGGTTGCACCGTATTCTTCCGCGGCACCAAGGGTATGCGAAAGCAACAAATCACAGACGGCGTGACGCACCGCACCGGCAAGTGCCGGCACATCAACGGTTTCCCCTTTTTGCTCGGCATTATGGGTCAGATTCACAACCGCGGTTTTCAGCCCCGAAAAAGAAAAGTCATAGCCGCCATCATGTACCGACGGCCGAGGCAAGGTGTATTTTTTCCAACCCTCCGGGTCGGCAATCTTGTCCAGCTCTACTCCGCCGGGATAGGGCAAGCCCATAGCGCGCGCCGATTTATCAAAGCATTCTCCGGCCGCGTCGTCCCGCGTAATTCCAATCGGACGAAAGACGGTATAATCCTCAACCAGAACAATTTGTGTGTTTCCGCCCGAAACCAGCAGACACAAAAAGGGCGGTTTTAAATCGGGTGCGGTAATGTAGTTGGCCGCGATATGTCCGCGCAAATGATGCACCGGAATCAGCGGAACACCCAATGCCATGGCAAGCCCTTTGGCAAAATTCACACCGACCAGCAAAGCGCCGATTAAGCCCGGCGCAAAGGTCACCGCAACGGCCTCGATTTCTTTATAGGTGATGCCGGCCTGCTCAACCGCACGGCGGCAGACCTGGGAAATGGCCTCGGCATGACGGCGCGAGGCAATCTCCGGCACAACGCCGCCGTAAATCCTGTGTTCGGCAATCTGGGTGGCAATCACATTGGAAAGCACCCGTCTTCCGTCGGTTACGGCAACCGAGGTTTCGTCACAAGAGCTTTCTACACTCAAAATTAACATTGGTTATCCCCTTGTAAATTTTTTGTCATTAACAGTGCATCCTCCTTGGGCGCACGGTAAAAATCCCGACGACGGCCGACCTCGGCAAAGCCAAGTTTTCGGTAAAGCGAAACGGCCGCCCAGTTGGAGGGACGCACCTCCAAGGTAATGCTTTCCGCTTGCTTTTCAAGGCAGGCCGCGCAAAGCCGCGCCGTCAATGCCCGGCCGATACTCCGGCCGCGAAAACGGTTGTCAACCGCAATATTGGTAACATAGCCGGTATCGACCGTAATCTGCACGCCGGCATAGCCGACGACTTCCCGGTCGGTTTTGGCAACGAAAAAGGCGGTGCCGTTACGGTAAGCGTCTGTTATCCCCTTTTCCGACCAAGGCTCGGAAAAGCATTGTTGCTCCAATGCGGCGACGGCCGGGGCATCCTGCACCGAAAAAGCCGTTATAACAAATCCAAACAAATGCAGATGGACTTTTTCTAAACCCGAAAGAATTGCATCGCGGCAACGGCGGTATATCTCCATATCCCCTCCGTAAGGGTCGGGAATGTTCATACAAAGAATTTTTTCCTCCGGAATACCGGCCGACTGCAAGGCTGCCTTATGCCCCTGTGACATGACACAAAGTAAGTCGGCCGTTTGAGCCTCGGGAAGGGTTAAAGGCATGGATACGCGGCCTTTGGCCGCTATACCCAGTTCCGCCAGGGCGGTAACCGCATGGTCTGCCATCGGTGCACCGTCAGCCGCCAGACCGCGGCTGTAAACAGCTGTTTTTTCTTCCCCGATGCTTTTCAAATAAGCCTTGTACAACTGCTCAGCCATGGGACTTCGGCAGGTGTTGCCGGTACAAATAAAAATTACGGTTTTCATGCTTCTTTTGCCTCATACCAGGTCTTGCCGATATGCACATCGGCAAGCATCGGCACAGCAAACTGCACCGCATTTTCCATTTCTTCTTTTAACAACCGGGCGGCTGCCTCGGCCTGGGCTTCGGGCACCTCGATAATCAATTCATCATGCACCTGCATAATGATATGCGCGGCAGGCAGTTCCCGTTTCAGGCGGCTGTAAACCCGCACCATGGCAATTTTGATAATATCGGCCGCTGTGCCTTGAATCGGCATATTTCGAGCCACGCGCTCACCGAAGGCACGCAGCATACCGTTTGAAGAGGAAAGTTCGGGCAACAGTCTTCTCCGGCCGAACAATGTGGTTACATAGCCGTTTTCCTTGGCCGTAAGCACCATCTGCTCCATATACCGCTGTACCCCGATATAGGTTTGAAAATAGGAGTTGATATAGGCCTCAGCCTCCTTGCGGGTAACACCGATATCTTTTGCCAGAGAGAAGGCGCCGATACCGTAGACAATACCGAAATTGACCGCCTTGGCGCGGCTGCGCATCAGCGGTGTGACCATTTCGGGCGGCAGGCCAAAGACCTGCGAAGCGGTGATGGTATGAATGTCGGCTCCGGTTTGGAAGGCCTCTATCATCGCCGCGTCTTCTGCCGCGTGTGCCAGCACGCGCAGTTCAATTTGCGAGTAGTCGGCATCACAAAGAACACAGCCCTCCGAGGCTTTAAAAAAGCGGCGCAGTTCCCGCCCCTCGGGGCGGCGCACCGGAATGTTTTGCAGATTAGGTTCGGTACTGCTCAAACGGCCGGTTCGTGTTTCGGTTTGGTTTAAGGTCGAGTGAATACGGCCGTTTTGGTCTGCCACCTCGGTCAAGCTATCACAATAGGTGGATTTCAGTTTGGCCAAATGGCGGTATTCTAACAAATCCGAAATGACCGGGTGCGCATCGCGCAGGCCTTCCAAGACCTCCGCATTGGTAGAATACCCGGTTTTTGTCTTCTTTTTGCAGGGCAGGCCAAGTTTTTCAAACAAGGCTTCCCCCAGCTGCTTGGGTGAATTTAAATTAAAAGCATACCCTACTGCATCATAAATACGGGCGGTTTGTTCTTCTATTTTTTGTTGCAGCTGAACACCATAGGCCGAAATGCCGGCACAATCGACCAGAAATCCGGTTTTCTCCATATCGGCCAGCACCTGTGCCAAAGGAATCTCAATTTCGCGCAAAAGTGCCGATTGTCCGGCCGTCGCAATCTGTTTTTCCATCTCCTCGCAAAGCAGGCTGAACAAAGCCCCCTGCTTTTCGGGCTCGCCACCTCCGGTTATCGCCGGCGTACCGACACCGTATTCTGCCGCAAGGCGCTCAACCGCGTAGTTGGAAGCCGAGGGATTGAGCAAATAACCGGCCAGGCTGGAATCAAAGGTGACATTACGTACCTCTATACCATTGTCCAACCCGAAACGGTAAAGCCATTTGGCATCGTTAACGCGTTTGTCAATTTTTTCGTCCGCAAGCAAAGCAGCAAGGGATTGCAACTCGGCGCCGATTTCACAAGCATAGACACCGCGGCCGCTGCACAGCGACAGCAACGCATCATTCACAATGTAAATATCGCAGGCTTCTGCCGTTTGCGGAAAGGCCTGCAAGCAGGAAAAGGCCACACTGTCGGGCGTGACGGCTTCCTCCTCTTCCAGTCCGAGCTTGGAGAGCAGAGAAAAGAACTCCAACCGGCTGAGCAGTTTGCGCAAAGCGGCAGTATCCGGCTCCCGATTGCGCAAAGACTCGATATCCTTATCCAGCGGAACCTCGGTGTAAATGGTGCCGAGCTCGCGGCTCAGATAAGCGCTGTCCCGTCCGGCGGCCAGTTTGGCGCGGAGGGAATCTTTGATGTCCAGCGTGTCCAGTTGACTGTAAATGGTATCAATATTTTCAAAGCGGCGAATCAAGTCGGCGGCGGTTTTTTCCCCGACACCGGCAACGCCCGGAATATGGTCGGACGCGTCACCCTGCAAGGCCTTCATTTCAATCATACCTTGCGGTTCTACCCCGTAACGCGCGAAAATTTCCGCCCGGTCAATCACCGTTAACTGCGGCGCGCCCTGCTTGGTAGAGGCCAGCAAAACCTTGGTGGTATCGCTGACCAGCTGGAAGGAGTCCCTATCGCCGGTTGAAATGACGCAGATATTTCCGCTTTGTTCACAACGCTTGGCCAGCGTACCCAGAATATCGTCAGCTTCATAGCCCTCTTTTTCCAGGCAGGTATAGCCGAAGGCGGTCAAAAGCTCTTTTAATACCGGCATTTGCGATGCCAGTTCGGGCGGCATGGGCTTTCGGCCTGCCTTATACTCGGCATATTTTTGATGGCGAAAGGTCGGCTTTCGCAGGTCAAAGGCCACACATACCCCATCGGGCTGCTCCACCTCAATCAACCGATTGAGAATATTCATAAAGCCGTAAATGCCGTTGGTGTATTCCCCGCTTTTGGTGGTAAGCAGGCGAATTCCGTAAAAGGCACGGTTGATGATACTGTTTCCGTCCACCGCAAGAATTTTCATAATCTACTCCTTGTAATTCGGTTTCGCGTATTGTAAAATATATTTAATATATTTTACCACAAGCAAAACAAAAACTCAACATTACAGGAGAAATTTATGAAAATCGGGAATCTGCAAATCAACGGCTTTGTGGCACTCGCACCGATGGCCGGTGTGGCCGACCGTGCCATGCGCGAGCTTTGCATAAAAGAGGGGGCGGCCTATTGCGTCGGCGAGCTGGCGAGCGCAAAAGCCATTGTACTGGGCGATAAAAAATCGGCCACTTATTTGAAAGCCTCTCAGGCAGAACAGCCCTTCGGCTGCCAGTTGTTCGGCTGTAACCCTGAAATTATGGCCGAAGCCGCCCGAATTGCAGAAGAATATCATCCGGCTTTTATTGACATTAACATGGGTTGTCCTGCGCCCAAAGTGGCGGTTGCAGGCGGTGGCGGTGCGGCGCTGATGCGCGACCCGAAACTGGCCGGTAAAATTGTACGGGCGGTGGCCGAGGCGGTAAAATTACCGGTTACGGTCAAAATCCGCACCGGTTGGGATGCCCAAAGCGTTACCGCCGTCGAGGTGGCGCGCATTGCCGAGGCAAACGGGGCGGCGGCCATTACAGTACACGGACGCACTCGCAGTCAAATGTATGCGCCGCCCTGCGATATAAAAACCATTGCCGAGGTAAAGGCGGCGGTTTCGGTTCCGGTCATTGCCAACGGCGATATTGCCACACCTGCCGACGCGGCGCGTATGTACGAACAAACCAATTGCGATTTTATTATGGTCGGTCGCGCGGCAATGGGGAATCCTTTTCTTTTTCGGCAAATCAACACCTATCTGGCCGAAGGGCGCTTGCTGCCCGAGCCGCCCCTTTCGGTGCGGTTGCTGGCTTTGATAAATCAAATCGAAAAAATGCGCGAATATAAGGGCGACCATATCGCCTTTCTGGAAGCAAGAAAGCATACCGCTTGGTATATGCATGGCTTAAACGGTGCGGCCGAGCTGCGCCGTCAATCCGCCGCCATATCCTCTATGGAGGATGTATTGCAGGTTTGCAAACAGGCGCAAAATTTAAATCCCGACGAATAAACCGAAAAGCACTGGTTACAATAACCTCGTAAGGAGGAATTGTAATGCAAAACGGAAAAACCATGAATTTTGTTAAGGGTGTGGGTATTGGCATGGCCGCCGGTGCCGTGGCTACGGTCGTTGGAAAAGCGGTTATGGACAACAAAAAAAGTGTTGTTAAAAAAACCGGAAAGGCTGTAAAAAGTCTGGGCGAAGTGGTAGACAACATCAGCTGTTTTTTCAAGTAAAAACAAAAAACAGCCGGGAAATTCCCGGCTGTTTTTATTTAATTTTTTTGAGCAGAGCCGACAGCGGCACCACCAGCGCACCGGCAAAGAAATTGCTAATGCCATGTACCGCATCCCACGGCAGACCGGCCACAATCCAGGCCAGCATACCCTTAAAATCCAGTCCAAACAAAATGGCCTGCATGGGCGCATACAATGTACCGAACAGAAACCCGTGCACCGCACAGGTCAGCATATAGACCGGGACGGCAACCTTTTTCGGCATGGTTTTCGGCAGCAGCATCGTGACACCCCAAAGCAGCGTCCAAATATACAGATACGGAATCCACCAGAGGGAAAATCCGGCAAACAGGCCGTTTAAAAAAACATAGACATAAATCGGAATCAAGGCTTTTTGCCGAAAGACCACCGTAAAACTCACGGTAAACATGGCCAGCAGATGCACATTGGGCAAAAATTCCATTAAAATCTTAGAGCCGTACATCAATGCGCCGAGCAATGCAAACAGGGTAAGCTCCTTGGTTTTCAGGCGCATTATTTTTCTGCCTTTAAGGTATAGGTTTCGCCATCAGACAATTCGGTTTGGTCTACACCGGTCTGCGCATAGGTATCGCCGATGTAAAAGGACCAATAATATCCATCAGTGTTATAGTCCAGCGTTTCTCCGTCGACCGTTTTAACATAGAGACCATACTGTCCCTCATCACCGGCAATCAGTTCTTCCTTTAAAAGCGCGGCACCCACCGTCGTTTCATCGGTTTTGACCGAAAACTGCTTTTGACTGCCGTCCTTATGGACTACGGTTAGGCTGAAAGCGGTTTTGCCCTCACCCAGTTCGGTTACCTCGGTTGCGGAAGCGGTACTTCCTGTCCTTTCGGCATCTGTCTTTTGACAGGCGGTCATACTTAGTGCCAACGCCGCAATCAGCACCAAACAAACCATTGCCGACAAAATGCGTTCAAATACATTTGTCTTTTTCATGTTTGTTTTCTCCTTTGTTTTTCATTATCATTATCGCAGACGGCCGGCACTCGCGGCCACAATGCTCTGCTTTTATACAGGTCCGGTCTTCCGGCTTACGCGATGGCTACATACCAACCTTCTCAGGAAAGTTCCCAATGGTGTTTCATCTCTTGCGGCAGAGATATATGGCTGTATACACGTTTACGGCGACGGGCTCGCACAGGATTTGCACCTGTTTCCCACAGCACAGGCTGTTTTTGACCTGCAATCAGTTTACCACATTGTACACGCTTTTGCAAGTAATACAAAACGGAACGGCCAAGGCCGTTCCGTTTGCTTATCTGCGCTTTAATCGATAAATTGAATCCCGTCTTCCGGGCTCATAGAGGCGATGCGTGCCAAGGATTCCACACGAACCCCCATGCCGCGAATCAAGTCGCCGCCCGGCTGAAAGGCCTTTTCAACCACAATACCGGCACCGACCAAGGTTGCACCTGCGTTACGAATCAAAGAAATCAGTCCCTGCAAGGCGCTGCCCATGGCCAGAAAATCGTCAATCACCAGCACCCTATCCTCCGGTTTTAAAAATTCTTTCGATACGATAATATCATAATGCCGTTTGTGGGTAAAAGATTCAACCGATGAACGGTAGACATCGGAAGATATGTTAATGGACTGGCTTTTTTTCGCGAATACGACCGGAACATTGAAAAACTGCGCTGTAAGGCAGGCAATGCCAATCCCCGAAGCCTCAATGGTTAGAATTTTGGTTACGCCGTTGTTTTCATACAGGCGTTTGAATTCCTTGCCCACTTCGCACATAAAGGCCACATCGATTTGGTGGTTTACAAAACTGTCGACCTTTAATACGCCGCCTTCAAAAATTTTACCGCATTCCCTGATTTTTTCTTCGAGTAACTTCATTGTTTTGACACCCTTTCCCCAAACTGCAAAACAAAAGCTTGTTTTACACCCTTTTATATAGTTTAATACATTGCAAGACAAAACTCAACACAAATTTGATAATTCGATGCCAGTATCGATTTAAAAAATTGCCCGCGTGCTTTAAAGCACACGGGCAAGCGTTATATTAGTCTTGCTTTACTGCGTAAAGGTCAACCAGTTTTTCGAGGTGCTTTCTCTGCTCTACCGCATTCTCAGCCGCCTTATCAAAGAGCGCTTCGGCTCTTTCGGGGAAGGAGCGGGTCAAGGAAGAATAGCGTGCCTCACCGAGGATGAATTCCTTATAATCGGCCGAAGCAGGCTTGCTGTCAATGGTCAGCGGGTTCTTGCCGGCTTCTTTCAGTGCCGGATTGAAGCGGAACATATTCCAATAACCGCAATCCACAGCCTTCTTCATTTCCTTCTGGCAGTTTACCATACCGCCCTTGATGCTGTGCATCTCACAGGGAGAGTAACAAATAATCAAGGAAGGACCGTTATAAGCCTCTGCCTCCTGAATGGCTTTAAGGGTCTGGTTCATGTCAGCACCCATGGCAATCTGTGCAACGTAGATATAGCCGTAAGACATGGCGATTTCGGCAAGGCTCTTCTTGGCAATCGCTTTACCGGCCGCTGCGAACTGGGCAACCTGACCGATTTGCGAAGCCTTGGAGGCCTGACCGCCGGTGTTGGAGTAAACCTCGGTATCGAACACCATAATGTTTACATCGTTGCCGGAAGCAAGAACATGGTCAACACCGCCGAAGCCGATGTCGTATGCCCAACCGTCACCACCGAAAATCCAAACCGATTTCTTGGACAGGTATTCTCTATCTTTGTAAATGCTTGCACAGTGGTCGCATTTATCGGCTACTTTTGCAAGCTCGGCAACCAATACATCGGTTGCAGCGCCGTTGAGTTTGCCGTCTTCTACGGTATCGAGGTACTGTTTTGCAGCCGCTTTCAGTTCCTCGCTTGCTTTATCTGCGGTAAGGATTTCCTCAACCTGCGCAATCAGGCGATTGCGGATTGCCTTTTGACCGAGGTACATACCCAAGCCGTGCTCCGCATTGTCCTCAAACAGGGAGTTGGCCCATGCAGGTCCATGACCCTTTTCGTTTGTGGTATACGGAGAGGTTGCGGCCGGGCCGCCCCAGATGGAAGAACAGCCGGTGGCGTTGGAGATATACATTCTGTCGCCGAAGAGCTGGGTAACCAATCTGGCATAGGCCGTCTCGGCACAACCGGCACAGGAGCCGGAGAATTCAAGCAACGGCTTTTTGTACTGCGAGCTGATAACATTCATATTTGCGGTGGTTTCCGGTTTTTCGGTAACCTTTTCGTTGCAATAATCGAATACCGCCTGTTGTGCTTCCTGCGATTCGCGGGGAACCATCTTCAAGGAATTGGTCGGGCAGACGCCGACACAGACGCCGCAGCCCATACAATCCATCGGAGAAACAGCCAGCGTATAGGTGTATTCGGTTTTTACAATCGGCTTGGGTGCCTTTTTCATATTTTCGGGTGCCGCTGCAACCTCGTCAGCATTCAAAGCGTAGGGACGGATGGTAGCGTGCGGACAAACGAAGGAGCATTTGTTACATTTTGCACAGGTATCGGCATTCCATTCGGGAACCATAACGGCAACACCGCGTTTTTCATAAGCCGAAGCGCCCTGCTCAAAGGTACCGTCTGCATAATCAACGAATGCAGATACCGGCAGGCTGTCGCCATCCATTTTGGCAACCGGATGCATAACGGTGTTAACCATTTTAACCAGTTTGGCCTGGCCGTTTTCGGCACCGGCAGCAGCCGTATCCTTTGCATCAGCCCAATCGGCCGGAACATCAATCTTAACGAAAGCATTGGCACCAGCATCGATGGCCTTATGGTTCATGTCTACAATATCCTGACCCTTTTTAGAGTAGGATTTTGTAGCCGCTTCTTTCATATAACGGATGGCTTCATCAGCAGGCATTACATTTGCCAGCGCGAAAAAGGCCGATTGCAGCAAGGTGTTGGTGCGTTTGCCCATACCGATTTTTGCAGCCAAATCAATCGCATTTACGGTATACAACTGAATGTTGTTTTTTGCAATATAGCGTTTGGCCTCTGCCGGCATATGTGCATTCAATTCCTCTGCTGTCCACTGGCAGTTGATGAGGAATACGCCGCCCGGTTTTACGTCGTTAACCATTTTATAACCTTTGGTAACATAAGAGGGGTTATGGCAGGCAACAAAGTCGGCTTTGTTGATATAGTAAGGGCTCTTAATGGGCTTGTCGCCGAAACGCAGATGCGAAACGGTGATACCGCCGGTCTTTTTCGAGTCATACTGGAAGTAAGCTTGTACATATTTGTCGGTATGGTCGCCGATAATTTTAATTGAGTTCTTGTTTGCACCTACGGTACCGTCACCGCCCAGACCCCAGAATTTACATTCGATGGTGCCTTCTGCTGCGGTGTTGGGAGAAACCTTCTCCTCCAAGGAAAGATGGGTAACATCGTCCTTGATACCGATAGTGAATTGCGATTTGGGCGCATCCTTATCCAATTCTTCGTATACGGCGAAGATGCTGGACGGCGGTGTGTCCTTCGAGCCAAGGCCGTAGCGGCCGCCGATAACGGTAGCCTGTCTGCCCATTGCGGCCAGAGCGCCGACAACATCCATGTACAGCGGCTCACCCAGCGCGCCGGGTTCTTTTGTTCTGTCCAGAACGGCAATTTTCTTTACGGTTTCCGGAATGGCCTCAACCAGCTTTTCGGCAGAGAAAGGACGGTACAGGCGAACCTTTACCAGACCAACCTTCTGACCGGCTGCATTCAAATAGTCAATAACCTCTTCGGTTACATCGCAAACCGAGCCCATTGCAATGATGATTTTTTCTGCATCGGGCGCGCCGTAGTAGTTGAACAGTTTATAATCTGTTCCCAGTTTCTCGTTGACCTTGTCCATATACTTTTCAACGATTGCGGGAACGGCTTCGTAATACTTATTGCAAGCCTCACGGTGCTGGAAGAAAATATCTCCGTTTTCATGCGAACCACGCATGACCGGATGCTCCGGATTCAAAGCGCGTTTACGGAAGGCCGCAACCGAATCCATATCGCACATTTCTTTCAGGTCTTCGTAATCCCAGATGGCGATTTTCTGAATTTCATGCGAGGTACGGAAGCCGTCGAAGAAGTTGATGAAAGGTACACGGCTTTCGATGGTTGCCAGATGGGCAACCGCACCGAGGTCCATAACCTCCTGCGGATTGGTTTCAGCCAACATGGCAAAACCGGTTTGACGGCAGGCGTAAACGTCCGAATGGTCACCGAAAATGTTCAGCGCATGGGACGCAACACAGCGTGCAGAAACATGGAACACGCAGGGCAACAGCTCACCTGCAATCTTATACATATTCGGAATCATGAGCAACAAGCCCTGAGAAGCGGTGTAGGTGGTGGTCAGCGCACCGGCATTCAAAGAGCCGTGTACGGTACCGGCGGCACCGGCCTCAGACTGCATTTCTACTACATTTACGGTTGTACCGAAAATGTTTTTCTGCCCCACAGCCGACCATTGGTCAACATAATCTGCCATCGGGCTGGACGGTGTAATCGGATAAATACCTGCCACTTCGGTGAAGGCATACGACACATGCGCGGCCGCATTGTTACCGTCCATTGTTTTCATTTTTCTTGCCATGAAAACTTAACTCCTTTCAATTTATACATAATATATGGATGTATATTTACATTCTTTTAAAGTGTAACACCAAATTCTATTAAAGTAAATAGTTTTTTCGAAATTTCCAAAAAAAATGCGCTTTTTACTTCAAGATAAACCGCCGTCAAAATGAAAAACATTGACTTTGATTGATTTTATAGTATAATAGAATAAAATTATTTTTCTTTTTTAAAGGAGTCGTGACAAATGGACGATCCCGCTGGGATAATTTTAGACGTCGTTGTTTTACTGGTACTGATTTTAATTAACGCATTTTTCGCCATGAGCGAAATTGCCATCATAACCTTGAATGACAATAAAATGCGCAAAATGGCAGAGGAAGGGCATAAAGGCGCCGCCAAGGTGCTGAAACTGACCGAGGACTCTTCCCGGTTTTTATCGACAATTCAAATCGGTGTTACTCTGGCCGGCTTTTTGGCATCGGCCGCCGCATCGGAAAATTTTGCCGGGCCGCTCAGCCGCCTGCTGGCCGACTGGTTAAACATTACAAGTCAAGCCGGATTGAATACCCTGTCGGTGATTTCCATGGTGCTGGTCACCTTAATCACCTCCTACTTTTCGCTGGTATTGGGCGAGCTTGCCCCCAAACGCATTGCCATGCAACGCAGCGAATCCATTTCCTTTAAAGTGGTTGGCGTTTTGCTCTTCATCAAGAGCTGCTTCGCACCCTTTGTCAGACTGCTTTCAACTTCAACCAATGCGGTGGTTCGCATTCTCGGCTATGACCCCAACGCCTCGGAGGAAACCGTAACCGAGGAGGAAATCCGCCTGCTGGTTGACGCGGGTGAGGAAACCGGTGCCATTGAGGAAAGCGAAAAGGAAATGATTAACAACATTTTCGAGTTTGACGATATTCCGGCCTGCGATGTTATGACCCACCGTACCGATATGGAAGCCGTAGAAATCAATGACCCGGTCGACGATATTATCGATACAGCCATTTCCCACGGTTATTCAAGAATTCCGGTTTACGAGGAAGATTTGGATAATATTAAAGGCATTATCTATATCAAAGACCTGTTAAAATTCATCGGAAAGCCCATTCCGAAAACTTTAAAAATATCCACCTTGATGCGCGAAGCCTATTTCGTTCCGGAATCCAAGCGTTGCAGCGACCTGTTTGAGGAAATGACCGAAAAGCGTCTACAAATGGTGATTGTCGCCGATGAATACGGCGGTGTTGCAGGTCTGGTAACCATGGAGGATTTGCTGGAATCGATTGTCGGTAGTATGCAGGACGAATACGACAACGAAGACCAAGAGGTAGAGCAGGTCAACGAAACCACCTTTACCATTGACGGTGTTACCGATATCGAAGAGGTTAACGATTTGTTGGACATTCAACTGCCCGACGGTGAATACGATACCATCGGCGGATTTATCATGAGTGAAATCGGCCGCATTCCCTCACCCGACGAAACCGTAACGGTCGAGGCCAAGGGCTTTCGCTTTACCGTGACCGAAATGGATGAGCGCCGCATTGAGCGCATCCGTGCCGAGCGAATGGAACCGCCGGAAGAACAAAAAGAATAAGACAAACAAAAATGTATTTTTTAGGCTCTGTTTTATCAGAGCCTTTTTTAATGCTTGACAAATGATTTTGGTTGTGCTATATTACAAGTGTATTAGTACGAATAGTACAGTTGATAGGAGGTGCCTTTATGTTTACGATTGACCCGCAAAGCCGGCAACCGGTCTACGAACAGATTGTCTCGCAAGCCGAAGAGTTTATTCTTCGCGGCATACTGTCCGCCGGTGCGCAAATGCCCAGCGTGAGGGGTCTTTCCATCTCCCTGTGCGCCAACCCGAACACCATACAAAAGGCCTATTCGGAGTTGGATAGCCGCGGCTTGATTTTTTCTGTGCCCGGCAAGGGATGCTTCGTGAGCGAGAACGCCAGGGAAAAGGTCTGCCGTGCCCGGCAGGGACGGTTAGGTGAACTTAAAAAATTATTGGAAGAGCTACGGTTGGCCGAAACGGCCAAGGAAGACATTATGAACATTTTGAACCAAGTGTACGGAGGTGTCAAAAATGATAAAAACTGAAAATATTGTAAAGCGCTTTGGTGATTTCACAGCGCTTGACCATGTAAGCTGTACCATTCCCGACGGTTGTATCTACGGTATGGTTGGCTCAAACGGTGCGGGTAAATCCACCTTTTTGCGCCTAATCACCGGTGTATACCGGCTCGACGGCGGCAAAATTGAAATCGACGGGCAGCCCAATTATGAGAATCCATCTGTAAAGTCCCAGATGATGTATGTCCCGGATGAGCTGTTTTTCTTAAACAGTAGCAGCATGGACCGCATGGCAAAGCTGTACCAAGCGGTCTACCCCAACTTTGACCACAACCGCTATCTTGAACTTTCCAAACGGTTTGGCTTGGATACAAAGAAAAATTTAAACACCTTTTCAAAAGGTATGAAGCGGCAAGCGGCCGCCATTCTGGCCCTTGCAACCCGCCCGAAATATATGTTCTTTGACGAAACCTTTGACGGGCTGGACCCGATTATGCGAAACCTTGTAAAGAGCATTATCTGCGAGGATGTGCTTGACCACAAGGCCACCGCAATCATCACCTCGCATTCCCTGCGCGAATTGGAGGACACCTGCGACCAGCTGGCGCTGCTGCACAAGGGTGGACTGGTCTTTGAAAGTGATGTTGAAAATTTAAAAACCGCACTCTTCAAAGTGCAGATTGCCTTTAACAATGAATTTAACAGAAATATCTTTGACGGCTATGAGCTGCTGAAATTTTCAAAGCACGGCTCGGTTGCCAATGCCATCATCCGCGGCGACCGACAGGAATGTGTCCGCCGTCTTTCCTGGTTAAACCCTGTGCTTTTAGAGGTTTTACCCCTTTCCTTAGAAGAGGTCTTTACCTACGAAATGGAAGCCTTGGGCTATGTTTTTGATGTGAAGGAGGAGCAGGCATGAGAAAGAGCGTTTTCAGTCCTCGCCTATTTTGGGAAAGTTTTAAGCAAATGCGTATCATCGGCATTATGTCTACCGTGATTCTTGGCGCCTTTGCCGCGATTATTCCCTTAGGCAATTATATAAGCGGCTATAAAAGCACCGAGATTGTAAACGGTGTAGTAAAAACGGTCTACAATACCACCGTGGTTACCGCACTGGAAATACAGCCCTTGATAATTCTGACCTATACGGTGATTGCGCCTTTGTTGGTGTTGTTTGCGTTTCAGTTTTTAAACAATCGCAATTCAAGCGATTTTTACCATTCCATTCCGCAAACACGCACCTGCTTGTTTTTAAGCCGGTATGCCGCCTGCATCGCATGGATTGCGGGGATTTTGCTTTCGAGCACTGCCGTTTCTTTATTGACTACCGCGATTTTGCACAATTACTTTACGGTAAATTACAGCACGGTCTTTACTTCACTGTTTACGGTCTTTTGTGCCAACATACTGGTTGGTTCGGCGGTGGCCATTGCCATGACCATTACCGGCACCCTTTTCAACAATGTTTTTGTCAGTGTTGCTATACTGTTTGTGCCGCGCGGTATTCTCTTTACGATTTATACACTTGTAACCGAAAGCATTCCTTTTTTATCGAGCGGTACACTTGAAAATTTCTTGGTGTCCCCCGATATCAACCTTGCATTCGGTACACTCGCTACCCTCCTCGGCGCGGTCAACTATGAAGATATGCTCTACAATCTTGGCTCCGGTGCATATTCGCTGGTGATGGGTCTGTTGTTTGCCGCCATTGCGCTGTATGGCTTCAACCGCAGAAAAAGCGAAGTGGCCGGGAATGCAGCTGCCAGCCGCCGACTTTCGGCAGTCTACCGCATCACGCTGGCCAGCGTACTGAGCCTGCTGCCCTGCGCCTATATTTTTTCCCAGATTGTATATGACTACAATATCACAGGTGACACAGTCTTTTTGATCGTTGTCTATTATTTCATCGTTGTGCTGGCTTATGCCCTATACGAGCTGATTACGAGCAAAAAGCTTTCCGCCATGCTCCGTTCCCTGCCGGGGCTGTTGTATGTGGTGCTGGTTAATGTGCTGATTTTGTTCGCTCTGTTCGGCTATCGCAGCCAACTCTTGAACTTCACCCCTACGAGCAATCAAATCACCTCCATCAATATGATACAAACCGAAAGCTTATACCGCTACGGCGACAACTATGTGCTCGACCAAGCAGCCGAAATCGATATTACCGATAAAAAAGCCATACAGATTGTCAGCAACAGTCTTGCCAAGGCCACCCAAATGTTCAAGGAAGACGACTTTGCTTTTGACAAGTTTTTTTACGCCGATTCCAATCAACGCCTTTATTTCCGGCTGAACACCAAACAGCAAAGCGGCGTGCGTCAAATTGTACTCACAGCCGATGAATACGATTATCTCATGCGGGCGCTCGAAGAAAATCAGGAATACAAGGCCCTTTTCTACAACCTGCCCCAGAAAAATGTCAGTATTGAATATTATTCCGATGCTGCGAATCATCTTTCGCTGTCCGACGCCGAAAGAGAGGAGCTTTATGCACTGTATTTACAGGATATACAAGAAATTCCTTTTGAAGAGCAGATGGACTGCGTCTCCGGCAATGCCGAGGCGAACTGTGGTATATTTCTGATTGAATTCTCGAAAGGCTCTTCAAAATACACCTTGGAGCTGTCCGTGACCGATGCACACACTCGCGTGGCCGAATATTTAAATAACCGCATATATAAAACCCAAGCAAAAGACCGTTCTGCAATTATAGATAACCTCAAAACTATGGAGGATTTCAAATTTATTTATATTGCTCCCCATAATATTGTAAACGCTTCGGGTGCACAGGCGACATTTTTCAACGAATCGGGAGACGATGTGACTGCCGATGCGCGCAAGGCGGCGCTGTCAGAATTGGCCGAACTGCTGCAAAACAGTCCCGAAAAAGCCGACCCCAATGGTCCCTATCTGGATATTTCGGTTGATACCACGGTAGGCAAAGACGGGGAAATTTATTATGGAACCTATTTTTACCGCTTTGCACTGACCGAAAACACATTGCCCGAACACCTGGCCTCCTTCTTCTATTACGAGAAATAAAAAAAGCAAAGCACCCTTTGCCCATATGGGCAAAGGGTGCTTCTTATAGTAATCGCTCGATTGCGGCGCGGTCGGCCAGGTCATCGGAAAAGACGGTTGCGGCACCTGCGGCGGCACCCAGCCGCAGAGCATAGGCCATATCTCCGGTTTGCAAAATACCGCAAAGGAAACCGGCCAACATAGAATCCCCCGCGCCTACGGTGTTGACAACCGAGCCGGAAAACAGGGGTGCTTTCAGCACCTCTCCCGTTTCGGTCAATAAAAGTGCCCCTTTTTCTGCTCGGGAAACCAATACATTACGCGCACCTAAATCCTGCGCCCGACGGGCAAGCGCCAATATTTCCTCCTCGCTTTCGGCTTTACAGCCAAACAGTTCACCCAGCTCTACATGATTGGGTTTAATAACAAAGGGCCGGTATTTTAAAATACGCAGCAGCTTATTACCTGTGGTATCGGCCGCGACCGTAACCGATTTTTCACCCAAAGCTTCCAAAAGCATTTCATAGGTGTTCTCCGGCAGACCGGCCGGCAAGCTTCCGGCCAAAATCAGCCAATCGCCGTCTTGCAGGGCCGAAATCCGGTCAAACAGCCGGTCAAGGCTTTCTTTGTCGATTTGCGGACCGGTGCAGTTGATATCGGTTTCGACACCACAACGGATTTTGACATTGATTCGCGTCATTCCCGAAGGCAGAACAACGAAATCGGTTGCAATTCCCATATCGGCCATGGATTGCCGCACCGCTTCGCCCGTAAACCCGGCGATAAAGCCCAGAACGGTCGGTTCTGCGCCCAACTGTTTGAGCACACGCGCAACATTGATGCCCTTGCCGCCCGCATAAGCACGGTTCCAGTCACAGGAATTGATTTGTCCGACCGCAAACTGCACCGGCTTTACGCAATAATCGATTGCCGGGTTAAAGGTCAGCGTATAAATCATAAACTCTCTCCCTTCGTTTATATTCAGTTTACCATATTTTACACGAATTTTCAATTTTCTATCCGCATGGCAAGGTAAAACCAATGTTTTTATTAAAAATTTAAGGATTCTTAACAACTCAACCAAAATTTGTGTTACCATAGAAAGCGTAATTGGAATTGTCTTGGAGGCAAAATATGTTAACTTTAAAAAACATTGTTAAAAATTATACCGTCGGCGACACCGAAGTCCCTGCCTTAAAGCAGGTCAGCATCGCGTTTCGCCAAAACGAATTTGTTTCGATTTTGGGTCCGTCCGGCTGCGGAAAAACCACATTGCTGAACATCATCGGCGGACTGGACAACTACACCAGCGGTGACCTGTTTATCAACGGAAAATCTACCAAACAGTTTTCCGCCCGTGATTGGGACACCTACCGCAACCACTCGGTCGGGTTTGTCTTCCAGAGCTATAATTTGATTCCACACCAATCGGTACTGTCCAATGTGGAATTGGCGCTCACCCTTTCGGGTGTGTCCAAGGCCGAGCGCCGTGCACGCGCCATCGAGGCCTTGGAAAAGGTCGGCTTAAAGGACCAAATCCATAAAAAGCCCAACCAGATGTCAGGCGGACAAATGCAACGGGTTGCCATTGCGCGCGCGCTGGTAAACGACCCCGATATCCTGCTGGCCGACGAGCCGACCGGTGCATTGGACTCTGCCACCAGTATCCAAGTCATGGAGATTTTAAAGGAAATTTCCAAAGACCGGCTGATTATCATGGTAACCCACAACCCCGAGCTTGCCGAAACCTATTCCTCCCGCATTATCCGTCTGCTCGACGGTGAAGTGCAATCCGACTCGGACCCCTTTGACGGCGCACCGCCCGAAGACCGGCAGGAAAAAACCGAAACGAAAAAGAAATCCTCTATGTCCTTCTTTACGGCACTTTCCCTCTCCTTTAACAATTTGCTGACCAAAAAGGTACGCACCTTTATGGTTAGTTTTGCCGGCTCCATCGGTATTATCGGTATTGCGCTGATTCTTTCGGTTTCAACCGGTGTGCAAACCTATATAGACCGCGTTCAACAGGATACTCTAACCAGTTATCCCATCACGCTGGAAGCCGAATCGGTCGATATGTCGGCCATGATTACCACCTTTATGGAAACCAACAATCCCGACGGCAAGCCCTCCCATGAGCTGGATAAGGTCTATGCCAACCCGGTGATTGAGGAGTTAATGACCTCCTTGAACAACATGGAAACCAACACCAACAATCTTACCGATTTTAAAGCCCACTTGGAATCCGATACCGCATTTGAGAGCTATACCTCGGCTGTACAGTACGCCTATGATTTGAATTTGAATATCTATACCAAAAACGACAAAGGCGAAATTGTAAAAAGCGATGTAAACGAGCTGATGAACAGCATGATGACCGGCAACACCGGTACCGAAAATACACAGCAAAGCCCCTTGATGGACAATGCCGAAACCATGCGCAATCAAATGATGGACGGCAACCGGTTCAATGTATGGGAGGAGTTGTTGCCCAACAATACCGGAAAGGGTGTCAACCCGATTTTAAAGGACCAGTATGACCTAGTCTACGGCGAATGGCCGAAGGACTACAACGAAATCGTACTCATCGTCGACAAGCGCAACGAAATCAGCGACCTTGTTCTGTATGCCCTCGGTCTTCGCTCCAAGGAACAGATGATGGCGGCGGCCAACGGTGAAACCGAAACCGCAGACCAGGCAAAAAATGAAAGTTGGAGTTACGAAGAAATCTGCGATATGCGCTTCAAACTGATTCTCCCGGCCGATTGCTACCAGAAACAAAAGGACGGTAGCTATGTCGACCTGCGTGCAACCGATACCGGTATTTCCTATCTGTACAACAATACCGATACCGCAACCGAACTAAAAATTTCCGGTATTATCCGGGCAAATGAAGACGCGGTTGCCTCCATGTTGGAGGGCTCCATCGGCTACACGGTTGCACTGACCGATTATATTATTGAAAAAACAGCCGAAAAGGAAATTGTAAAAGAACAGCTTGCTCAACCCGAAACCGATGTTTTAACCGGTCTTCCCTACCAGACCGAAGACGGTGAGCAACTGACCGACGAGCAGAAGCAGGAAAAGTTTAAGAGCTATATCGCCTCCCTGAGCTCTGCACAGAAAGCATCCCTTTACACCTCGATTGCCTCCCTGCCGGAGGAAACCTATATCCAACAAGCCGTGACGGCCCAGCTGTCGAATATGGGTCGAGAGGACATGGAGCAAATGCTAATCAAAGGTATGTCCGAGCAAATGAGCGTCGACAGTGAAACGGTAGAATCCTATGTAAATAAAATGAGCGACGAGGAATTACAGGACGCCGCTACTGAAATTCTGCGTGAAGCGGTCAAGGCGCAGTACGCCGCAGAAACTGCCGCAAAGCTCGGCGCACTGACCACTGACCAGCTGGCCGCCATGTTGGACAGCGCCGTCTTTACAACGGCGCAATACGCACGGTATTACGACAACTTTATGCCGGCAACCACCTCCGATTCCACCTTGGAGGAAAGGTTAGAAACCATCGGCTATGTCGACAAAAACCAGCCCGCACAAATTCATATTTACGCCTCCACCTTTGAGGACAAGGAGGCCATTGCCGATTTGATAACGAAATACAATGACGGCGTGGAAGAGGCCGACAAAATCTCTTATACCGATTATGTTGAGCTGATGATGTCCTCGGTTTCTACCATTATCAATGCCATATCCTATGTGCTGATTGCCTTTGTGGCAATTTCGCTTGTGGTTTCTTCGATTATGATTGGTATTATTACCTATATCTCGGTATTGGAGCGCACTAAGGAAATCGGAATCTTGCGTGCCATCGGTGCCTCTAAAAAGGATATCTCCCGCGTATTTAATGCCGAAACCCTGATTGTCGGCTTTGTGGCCGGTGCCATCGGTATCGGTACCACCCTACTGCTCAATATCCCCATTAATCTTATACTTCATAAACTGACCGGCATTGAAATTCTAAGTGCCAAACTTCCGGTCGGCGGAGCACTTATTTTGGTCGGCATCAGTATGCTGCTGACCTTTATTGCCGGTTTGATTCCCTCCGGCATTGCCGCAAAGAAAGACCCGGTTATTGCCCTACGCAGTGAATAGCAGCCGGCATCTTGACTTTTTTGTCCTTTTATTGTATTATCATATTGCAATAGAGTGTCCGCAGAGGTTTCCTTTCAATATCTGCGGACTTTCTTTTGCCATTTTAGTTGCGGAGAAGGTCTTCCGTAGCAGAACGGAGAATATAAATGCATAAGAATGTTGTCATTATCGGCGCAGGCCCTGCCGGTATTTTTACCGCTTTGGAAATGCTGCGCAAGGGTAGCAAACAAAGTATTCTTATATTGGAAAAGGGTGTTGCGATTGAAAAGCGCCGTTGTCCCAAACAGTCCACTAAACAATGCGTCAATTGTAAGCCGTTTTGCCATATTACAACCGGCTTTTCGGGCGCAGGTGCCTTTTCGGACGGAAAACTGTCGCTGAGCTATGAGGTCGGCGGCGATTTACCCTCGTTAATTGGAGAGGAAAAGGCCCAGGAAACCATTGATTATGTCGACAGTATTTATCTTGAATTCGGTGCGGACACAAAGGTCGAAGGCGTCGGCAACTCCAACGAGGTCAAGGAAATCCGCAAACGCGCAATTCAGGCCGGTTTAAAATTGGTGGACTGTCCGATTCGCCATCTCGGCACCGAGAAAGCACAAGATATTTATTATGCCATTGAGCAGTACCTGCTGAATCACGGTGTGGAAATCCTGTTTGGTACCGAATGTACCGATATGATTTTAGAAGGTGACTGCTGCAAGGGGGTCTACGCAACCGACGGTAAAAAGGATATGGTCATTTATGCCGATCATACCGTTATCGCTACCGGCCGCCGCGGTGCAGACTGGTTAGAAAAGCTTTGCGCGGAGCACAATATCGCCCATCAGCCCGGCACAGTTGATATCGGCGTGCGGGTCGAGGTCCGCAATGAGATTATGGAAAAGGTTAATGAGGTGCTGTACGAATCCAAGCTCATCGGCTATCCGCTGCCCTTTAAGAATAAGGTGCGTACCTTCTGCCAAAACCCCGGCGGTTTTGTAAGCCAGGAAAATTACGACAATGATTTAGCGGTTGTAAACGGCCACTCCTATAAAGAACTGAAATCCAATAACACCAATTTGGCTATTTTATGTTCGCATAATTTCAGCGTGCCCTTTAATCAACCGATTGAATATGCCCAAAAGGTCGGCGAGCTGACCAATATGCTGGGTGCAGGGCATATATTGGTGCAACGGTTCGGTGATATTTTGAACGGCAAGCGCACCTGGGCAAAAGAGCTTTCCCAATCTAACCTCCGCCCCACCCTTCCGGACGCCGTAGCCGGAGATATAACCGCTGCCATGCCCTACCGTGCCATGGTGAACATCATTAACTTTATTCAAGCGGTAGACCATGTTGTGCCGGGATTCGCCTCCACCGAAACTCTGCTCTATTCTCCCGAGCTTAAATTTTACAGCAACCGTGTCAAGATGGACGAAAATTTAACCACCAGTATTCACGGTCTGCATTGTTTGGGTGATTCGAGCGGCTGGACCCGCGGCTTAATGATGGCCTCGGTTATGGGAACCTTGATGGGAAGAATTATTGCCGAAGAAAAAAATTAAATTTTTGAATAAAAAAGACCGATAGGGCAAGATTGCCTATCGGTCTTTTTTTATTCAGATACATTATTCTTTATCCGCTTTTTTAACTTCCTTTTTTGTTTCCTTCTTGGCCACAGCTTCTTTTTGCACTTTTAAACTTTCGGTCTTTAAGGCAATCAGTTTTTTGGATATGGCACTGCCCGAAACCGCAAAAAGCGACACAAAAAGACTCAAATTTATGATATTATCAGGAGCGTCACGGTCATCACACAAAGTATCAATCATGCGCATCATGCTTTGGTAAGAATCCAGCCGCGTTTCGCAAAAATAATTGTAAATCTTGGGCAGTGTTTCCTCGGTAATCCCGAAGGAAAACAATTCTTTGATTTCTTGAATAGAAAGGGATTGTTTTAAGACACAAATCATCAACAAGGTTGCAACATGTGTACGGGTATATTTCTTTTTGACCGGAGGGGCAATCAAGCCCATTTTGACATAGTTGTTTATCATAGAAGGTGTAATCTGCTTTTCGGCACCGTTTTGTTCTTCCTTTTCTCCGTACAAGCTCTTGAAAAGCAGACTGATGACCTGGTCCATATACAATTCTAAATCCGGCAAATTCTCCCAAAGCGGAAGCGCACGGATACTGAATTCCCCGACCCAGCGGTTCATTCTGCCCTTGGCATTGCTCAAAACCGTCACCTCTTTCTAATGTTACACCCAGTATAACATAGAATAAAAAACTTTTCAATAGAATTATAATAACGCTTGACAAAATCATCGTTATGATATAACATAGTATTAAATACTAGATGTTATATTTTTTTATACATGGAGGTCTGTTTATGTCTTTTCAAATTATAACCGACAGCTGCGCAAACTTAACCAAAGAAATAGTTAAGCAATACAACATTGAAGTTCTGCCTTTGGAATATCTGATGAACGGTGTTTCCTATCCTATCACAGTAGATTGTAAAGAGGCCGATATGAAAGACTTTTACAATCAAATGCGTGCCGGTACGGTCGTGAAAACCTCCATGGTGAACGGAGAGGCTGTGCGCCCGATTTTTCAGCGCATTCTCGAAGCAGGACAGGATATTTTATATATTGGTTTCAGCTCGGCATTGAGCGGTACATTTCAATCGGTTAAAACCATGATGGACAATTTGGCCGGAGACTACCCCGAACGCAAGTGCATCGCGATGGACAGTCTTGCAGCATCTATGGGTGAAGGTCTATTGGTAACCTATGCCGCGATTTTGCAAAAAGAAGGCAAAACCATTGACGCGGTTGCCGAATGGTTGGAAGCCAATAAAATGCGTATGCAGCATCTGTTTACGGTAGACGATTTAAAATATCTCCGCCGCGGTGGCCGCATTTCGGGTGCCACCGCATTGATTGGCTCTGTTTTGCAAATCAAGCCCTTGATGCACGTTGACAGTACAGGACACCTGGTTGCTTACGGCAAGGTGCGCGGTAGAAAGAATTCTATCAAAGCTACCCTCAACCGTATGGCCGAATTGATTGAGAATCCAAAGGAGCAGATGATTTACATCGTTCACGGTGACTGTCCCGACGAGACCGCTGAAATTGTAAAGGAGATAAAGAGCCGCTTTGGCCCGAAATCGGTTACGATAAATTTTGTCGACCAGGTCATCGGCGCACATTCCGGTCCCGGTACGCTGGCCGTCTTTTTCCTCGGCAAATCGAGATAACAGAAATTCTATATATAAAAAACCTCGCCATAAGGCGAGGTTTTTTATAGTTTAATTTCAATCGTTCGTTTGGTGGTGCTGTATTGACGGTAGGCGACACCGGCAAAATCAAACATTTTTTTGGCCGCCATAACCGTCTCGGAATCGGCATATTTGTCTGACAAAAAGACAACCTCTTTTATTCCGCTTTGGATAATGGCCTTGGCACATTCATTGCAGGGGAAAAGGGTGGTGTACACACGGCAACCCTTTAAATCGCCGCCCTTAAAGCTCAAAATGGCATTGAGCTCTGCGTGGCAAACAAAAGCATATTTGCTTTCCATTACCTTGCCGTCCTTATCCCATGGAAAGACATCATCACTGCAACCAAAGGGCATACCGTTATACCCAACCGACATAATGCGGTTTTCATCGTTAACAATACAGGCGCCTACCTGCGTCCCCGGGTCTTTGCTTCGTTGCGAAGACATAAGTGCGATTCCCATAAAGTATTCATCCCAACTTAAATAGTCGCGTCTTTTTTCCATAGAACTCCCCTCTTTTCGATTGTTTTTCTTATTTTACAACATTTTAGAAAAAATTTCAACGCTTTTTCGTATAATAGTCTATCTCTTTCATTCTATGCGCTGTTACTTGCAGGTATGATTCTCTTTTGCAACAATATCCAAAATCTCACGCGGGTCGGACACAAGATATTCCGCACCCTGTCGCGCCAGTTCCTCGCGTGAACGGAAACCCCAAAGCACGCCGACCGCTTTGCAGCCGAATTGATGCGCCGTTATGATATCGACATCCGAATCCCCGACAAATAAACATTCCTCCGGGCGTACACCCAGGTCGGCGGCCGCCATGTTGGGCAAGGCCGGGTCGGGCTTGGTCGGATAGGGGTCGCGCTGCCCTTGCACTGTTGAAAACTTGCCGGCAAAGAGAAGCTCTGCCAGGTGCTCGGACATATACTGGATTTTATTGGTGACAACCCCCAGCTTCATCCCCTGCGCATACAGCGCATCGACCGTTTCGGCAATCCCCGGATAGGGCTTGGTGCGGTCGTGAAAATGCGCCTTATAATAATCCTGAAAGGCGCTTAAAGCCTCCTCTATCGGGCAGGGGCGCGGTTCATCTCCCCATGCGCGCTCCAACATTTTTCTCGCGCCGCTTCCGGCATACCTTTTAAAATTTTCTGCCGGCCGCGGCTCTAATCCGTAGGACGCAAAAACATGATTGACGGCTACGGCCAAATCTTCAACGGTATCGGCCAGCGTGCCGTCCATATCAAATAAAACTGCTTTTATCATTTTATCTTTCCTTTATCATAAAATCGTTACGGTGTATTGAATTTCATAGGCATCACCGGGCGGCAACAATTTCATGCCGCGCTTGTCTTCCAGTCGGTCACCCTCATTGGTCAGGGTGCCGGTGCCGGTCCAGGGCTCCAAGCAAACAAAGGGCACGCCCTCCTTATAGGGCTGCCAAATGCCGAAATAATCAAAGCCATCAAAATCCATACGCACACCGCGCCCGGTCACCGTGGAATACATTTCAACCGAACGGGATTTCAGTTCATCAAAAACCAACGCATCGACCGAAAACTGCTCGTGATTGAGCACGAAGCTGTCCTGCTCGCACAAAAACGGGGTGCGAACCTCGGCATCGATAAGACAATCCTTGGTTACAGCGGCACAGCTTGCCGTTTCCTTTTGACTGAATTTCACGCGATAATCGGTCAGCGCCTCGCCTTCCTCCATGGGAATACGAAACGCCGGATGGGCGCCAATCGTAAAGGGCATGGCCTCGCCGCCGCGGTTTTCCACCCGGAACTTGACCGTCATAGATTCATCATGCAGCGCATAGCTGATATAGAGTGCAAAATCAAAGGGATATTGTTTTTTGGTTTCCTCGTTGGCGCACAGGCAAAAGGTGACCGCGTCGGTACGGCCCGAAACCTTTTTAAATTCCATTTTTCTGGCAAAGCCGTGCTGCCGCATGGTATACTGCTTGCCGCCATATGTATAGGTATGGTTGCGCAATGCACCGACAATCGGGAACAGCACCGGAGAAGAACCGGACCAATAGGTGTCGTCCCCCGGCCAAATGTATTCCATACCGTGCAAATCGCGCAAGCCCTTGACCTCGGCACCCAAAGAATCGATGGTTACATACAGTTTGCTGTTGTTAATTTCGGTTTTCATGGCAACCTCCAAGAAATTTACTTGATATAAGTATAGCACAAACCGAAGAAATTTCAATCGAAAATAAAAAGAATAAAAAAAATACTTGCATATTCAGCGGTTTTCTGCTATGATTATATCGTTAACGAGAAAAAGGAGGTGCAGCATATGGCTAAATGTGATATTTGCAGCAAAGAGATTACTTTCGGTATTAAAGTTTCCCACTCTCACAGACGCTCTAACCGTACTTGGAAACCTAACGTTAAACGTGTTAAAGCAATTGTGAACGGTACCCCTTGCAGAATAAACGTCTGCACCCGTTGCCTCCGCTCCGGTAAGGTAACCCGCGCCGTTTAATCCTTTAATCAACAATAAGTAAAGGGCTGTCCTGCTTTATGCCGGACAGCCCGTTCTCTTTTTATATAATAAAAAAGCACCCGGAAAATTCCAGGTGCTTTTGTTTCGCCCAAAGGCAGATTATCTCTTTGAGTTTTCGGTGTACCGTTTATATCGTGTAATATCGTTGTAAATCGTGTATATTGTGCGGTTTTGTTTTGCCAAAATTGGATATCGTTGCAAAAAGTTTATGGTGTTTCATAAAGTTTTGCACCAAATTTGCACCAAGATTTTATATCAATCCTACCAATGTACTATCTTTTACAACAGCAGACGGATTGTACTTTTCTACGAGATTTTGAACAATGATTTTGTTGCCTGCACTTATTTTAGGACTCAATGTGATTTCCATTTCGCAATAAGCATTGTCATCTATACTCATATCGTAAAATGGGAACGGTTGCTTTTCTAAACCTTGAAGTATCTTGTTACCCATAATTTGAGCGGCTTGTGCCAATGTTTCTACGGGTTGATTTAAATTTAAAGGAAATAACATAAGTATATATCTCCATTCGTTTTGGAAAGACCAGTGTGTGTTTTTATATTTACCCAATCTTCCTAATGCAATTGAAAATTTATCTCCATCAAAATCAACTAATTTTGGATATAATTTATCATGGTCTGCTGAATATTTAACCTTATGTAATATATTTTCTGGTGTTGCGCCTGCTGATATATAGTTTCTTCGGAACATATCTGCAAAAGGAATTAAAGATTTTAAGGGAGTGCCGTTTGTATTATCAGTAATAGGTGCATTAATTACTTGCCGTAACTCATCAGCGGTGTTTTCATGTAACTTGAAAGGGTTTTTCTTTAATCGTATTCTAACACCTGAATTGATAGAAGTATACATATTCCACATAGGTATACTTTCAGCAACATCATCTGTCCAAGAACTTATATAACAAAACTGACCTGCATTTTTTAAATCGGCTGTTTCTTGTTCTTGTAAATCATCCATTTTATCTAAAGAATTAAAACGGAAAGTATGGTTTTGTAAAATAAGTGCAAGAGTCTCAATGTTAGTGTAGTGATATAAATATTCATTTTCCATATACATACCTCTAATATTGTTTTGTAGTTTCGGTTGATTATCCGCATAAATTATATCATAAACAGTAAAATTTGTCCATAAAAAATAGCAGTGTGATTTTTTGATTCACACTGCTATCTTCGTATTTAAGAAATGAGTTCATCTTCAAGACACTTTGCTATTCTCGCCTTGTATTCCTCAAAAATGTGGGAATAAATATCTCCCGTGATTGCAATATTGCAATGGCCTAAATGCTCGGAAACCGCTTTAACATCAATGCCGTTATTTATCATAAGACTTGCATTGCTATGTCGGAGCCCGTGTGCACTTATAATGGGCATATCGTTGCTTGAAAGGATTTTTTTGAGTTCCTTGTTCACATATGACCTGTCATAGAAGTTACCTATTACAGAGGTAAATACAATGTCAGGGTGTGCCCAATTATTGCCTACAATCTCTTTTAACTTGTCTTGCTCTCGTTTATGTCTTAACAACAATTCCTTTGTGTATGTGCCGAGTTTGAGTGTTCTGTAACTTGTATTGGTCTTTGGTGCTGCCAAAAACCACTTATCATCTGCAAAACATAAGGTGTTTTCTATTGTTATTGTGTTGAGGGTACTGTATTCGCTTGTTAGTTGCATAAGTTTTTGACATTGTTGCTTGTTTAGATATTTAATTTTTTTCTTATTGACATTATCTTTCTTATGCAATGCACCAACACACGGATTCTCTTTTATGTACCCTTGCTTGACTCCGTATGCAAAAACACTTGATACAATCGTCTTTAATTTACGAGTGGTTTCAGGTGCTTTGTCAAGACCTAAAAAGAATTTAGTTAACGATTGAGTGGTTATATCTTTGATTTTTTTATTCGCAAACACAGGCAAAATATGAATTTCCAAGTCACGTTTATAATTGTATGTGGTGACGGGTTTTAATTCGTTTTCTGCATATTGTTTAATGAATATTTCCACCAATTCTTTAAATCTCATATTCTCATTAAGGTCTTGTGAATATTTGCACTTGTTAGCAAATTCTATATACGCTTGCATAACAAGTTTTTCCGCTTTTGTGGGCGGTGTGCCTTCTGGCACCTTGAAAGTCATAGTTTGAAACTGTAAAACGATAGGTATTCGGACCTCGTTGTACTACACCTTTTATATCCATATTTTACTTCCTTTCTTAACTAACATAATCTAAATTTGATAGTTCTTTACACAATAAATCAAAGTTAATAAATGCTTTTTTGCCCGAATATATGGCAGGGATTTTATTTTCCCTTAACATATTTCTTATAGCACTTTCAGGCAAAATTCCTGTTGCTGCCACTTGACGAACTGTCATCATTCGTGGTAAGTGAGGAGTATTGTTTTTATTTGCCATATTACTCATCCTTTCCCACTTCATCATTGACAAAATCAAATGAAAGTTGCTCATACTCGTCAAAATCGGGTTGAGCATCCATATCGTCAATAGGATGTGTTTCTTCCTTAAATTCTTTTGGTGCAATAGATACACCGATTGCTTTGTAACTCTTTTTGCCGTCTTTATATCTAACCTCGGCAACGATAGTAACAAAGCGACCTTTGGTGTGTTCGGTTAGTTTTTTGTAATCTATACCTGTATCATTTTCAAAACACATGGCCGATACGAGAGGAGCCTTATTGCCACGAATATCCGTGTTAGCAAGGAAAGATACAGAGTTATAACTACCTCTATCTGTAACCGAACGAACATAATCTCTAAATAAAACAAATTCTTTTTCTGTGCCTGTATATAGGCGGGTGGGATTTAACATAATAATGTCTCCTTTTTTAAAAATATTTTTGAGGGAAACAAACAGATAAAGAAAAAGACAGAATACACCGAGGCAATCCTCGGTGTATTCCGCCTTCATATATTAAATTCCACCAATTAAAAAATTAAAATAAAAACCTAAAAAATCTATGTGTAAGTAACCCTACAATATTAAGTTTAACTATAGTTTTTCATTTGTCAAGAATTTATAAGAATTTTTTTATTTTTTTTGCACCGAGATAGATTTGTATGATATCGGACCTGTTTTCCGAGCCGTGCGAAAGACGAACACAACAATCGCTTTTTGCCGTTTTATCGGCTTTTTCGGGGGAAAGTCCCAACTCAAGATAATGTTGATATTGCTTGTTATAATAGGTTTGTATTGCCGCCTTACGTATTGAATGATTGCCACTTTTCAAGACCGTCTTTGTGCCGATAGTCTTTGCTTGTGGGGTTGTGATTGAAAGGGCGGCAAGTTTTCTATTTAACCAACGATTCGCAGAATTAGGTTTGATGTTGCCAAATAAGGAATCATTATCTCCTTTGCCCGATGTGAGTAAACGGCAGAAAGAATAAAATTCCTTGTCAGTGACCTCAATTAAATTTTGACGGCCACCCTTATCCTTTTCGAGTAACACACTAACCGTTTGCCCGTCATCGCCAAAGGTGATGTGTTTTTTCTGCAAAACTGAAATCTGATTGATTCTGCAGCAAGTGTAAGACGAGAAAATGAAGAAATTGCTTGAATGACAGGGTTTGTCAATAGAGTCTTTTACCTTTTGTACCTCATCAGGTGTCAAGGCAAATTCTCTTGGACTTGTTCTGTCATAAATAAATTCTGCATTTACCTTTGTTTCAAAATTTGTATGCACCCCAAAATGATGATTAATAACCTTTGACAATTTCATTAAATTGCTTTTATAGGTCTCTATTGTGTTGAGCGAACATCCGTCTTTTGATTTACTGTCAAGCCACTCTTGACAATATGATTGTTTAATTTGTCGTACCATTTCAATATCGGGGTAATGCTCTTTGATGTATTCGCAGAAGTTGTGTGCCGTATCGAGCAAGTTTGACTTAGCAGAGAAGCTACACACTCTCCACCCCTGCTCTGCTTGACCGCATTGGTGTTTTGCAGAATGTTTATCATATTTATATGAGAAACATCCTTCTATTGCGGTCAGACTCTGCACAAAAAGTGAACGCTGTTTTTTTGACATTCCCTGTCACTCCTTTCTTAAATGTTGTCTGTCGGCATTGTCGGTTTGTTGTCACAAACCGTTAATGCCAACAGAAATACCGCTATTTATTGTTCAGATGAAGACAAGGGACACCCCTTGCCAAATGTATAGTGGTGCAATTTCCACCATACCAAAGGTCACCGCATTGGTGACAAGTCAACCAACCCTACATAGCACTCGGATTAAGATTGACGGTACCTCCGTTTTTCGTTTGGACATTTCCATTCACTTCAAAACGGTGATACAGGTTTGACCTCATTAGGTCAAATGTTTCTTTTGTAATTCCACCTTCATATAACTTTAATATGTGTGTATTTATTTAATTCCTCCTTCTTAAATTTAAAAGTAACATGTAAACAATATATAGATTTGTTTTTTATTTCAAGTAATCTTCTTATAACTCTAAAAAATCTAAAGGATTCTTTGTTCTTTTAACAATCTTCATAACCCTAATTACTCTATGTTTAAGATAAAGACTCATAATGCTTATATTAATCATGATGATTAATAAGAGTCTTATATAAAGAAAAAGAGTCATAACGATTCTATAAAGAATCATCATGACTCATAAGGATTGCGGAAATTGTCGTAAATTTTTATAAAAACATTGATAATATACAGGGCTTGTGGTATAATATCGGTGCTACACATTTTGAATATGCCTAATTAGAGGGAATACTATTTGGTAAAAATGTATTCTCTCCCCTTTGATTAGGCAAAATGTGTAGCAACATTGAGGGAAGCATTTTTCGGTGCGTCTCTTAATGGGACGCACTTTTTTATAAAGATAGGGGGTTCTTATGGAGTTAAACAGATTTATACCCTTGTATGTGACTTATCGTTGTTCTAAATGCGGCAACACAGTTGTTACTAACCATATTGTTCGTGAAACCACTACTGCAACAAATAACGATACTGTTGTTTGGCAGGGGACCAAAGAAGATTTCAACAATATGGATGGCAAAAAAGAATTAGAACCTGGCAGGAGAATTAAAAAAATATTTGCCGAAGAAGAAAAAGGATTATATCGTTTAGCTGAGTTCAACTGCAAATGTGGTCATTGTAACCATAAGGAATCTTGGTCAAAAATGCGATATTATGTTTTTGATGCAGTTTTTGGCACACTTCTACCACTTGCGATTCTGCTTACCATTGTTGCCTTTCCCATTGGAATATGGCTATTAGGCGTTGAAGCAATTTATCTATCCATAAAGCATTTACATAGAGCATTTATGGAAAAAAGAATAAAAAAGTTACCTAAATTAAGTTTACCTTGTATTTCTTTGTTGCCGCAGGAATCGGTTCAACTTTTTAAAAACAAATTGGCAGATGAAAAAGCCGAACAAAAGGCAACACCAGAACCCGTTGAAGAAAAGATTACATCTAACGAATATTTATCAGAAAACGAAAAGGCTAAATCTTTTGCGAAAAACGAATATGATGTAATAATTAAATATTGGGCTCAAATCTATACTGTTTCACAAAGCAATGATTTAGATGAAAGTATTAGGGAACAAGTTGTTTCGGGTTTATGGAACAAGATAAGGGTAGAAAAAGACGAATCTTTTATTAGAAAGTTAAAAGTTTTCAGGTCATATATTAACGAAGATGTTTTGGCTTCTGAATTAAATATAGTTGCTCGTTTTTATGATGGAGAATTCAAATAAATTGTGAGGAGAAAAAGAAATGGCATTTTTTATTATTTTATTATTCTTAATTCCCGTGGTTATCTATTTTGTTCGTTATAGTTTTAGCAGGATTAATATGGACAACTGTTCGAGATTAGACCCCAATGCTACGATTGTTGGTGTTCGTAGCGAGAATGACAATTGGGGTAAATACAAACATATTAAGACAATAGTGCAATTTTCTGATGGTTCTGAATACCATACATATTATACCCGACAGGAGCCTGGCTTTGGATATACAAGAATTATTGTAGATGCCGAAGTAATTGAAGAAATTAAAGAAAAGGCAATTATTGCACACAAGAAAAAGGTAGAAAAAGAAAGCAGCAACTAATGTATCACAAAAAGACACTCTGCGACTTTAATGGTCGTAGAGTGTCTTTTAATAATTTGCACCAAGTTTGCACCAAAGTTAAATTTTGAGCAAAAGTAAAACCCCGAAAACCGTGATGGTTTCGGGGTTTTTGATGTTCTTGAAAGATAACAGATTATCTCTTTGAGAACTGGGGTGCGCGACGGGCGCCTTTAAGACCGTATTTCTTACGCTCTTTCATTCTCGGGTCACGGGTCAAGAAGCCGGCTTTCTTCAAAGCAGGACGCAACTCTGCATCATATTGAAGCAGGGCACGGGCAACACCGTGACGGATGGCACCGGCCTGGCCGGTAACACCGCCGCCGCCAACGCGGCAAACAATGTCAAACTTATCGCTTGTACCGGTAAGGGCCAGCGGCTGACGAACAATCAGCTTTAAGGTTTCAAGGCCGAAATAATCGTCGATATCTCTATCGTTAATGGTTACTTTACCGGTTCCGTTATAGATACGAACTCTGGCAACCGAGCTTTTTCTTCTGCCGGTGCCGTAAAAATAAGGCTTGCTTTCAAACATGATTGTATCCTCCCTTTATCAGTCAAGCTTTTCGGGCTTTTGAGCCGCGTGCTTGTGTTCCTCACCCTTGTAAATACGCAGACGGGTGAGCGCTTCTCTGCCGATTGTGGTGTCCGGAATCATGCCTTTAACAGCCAATTCCATTGCCAGCTCGGGACGAGTGTTCATCAGGATACGATATTTGGTTTCTTTCAAACCGCCGATATAACCGGTGTGGCGGCGGTAATACTTATTTTCCAGCTTGTTGCCGGTAAGTACTGCCTTTTCCGCATTGATGATGATTACAAAATCACCGCAATCCACGTTCGGTGTAAATTCCGGCTTCAATTTTCCGCGAAGAATATTGGCGGCCTTAACCGCGGTTCTTCCCAGAGGCTTGCCGGCAGCGTCTAAAATATACCATTTGCGGACGATTTCGCCCTTTTTTGCCATATAAGTAGACATACTTCTACTACCTCCATAAAAATTCTTAATTTACAGCCTTTGTATTGTATCACATTCGACTTTGGCTGTCAACACTTTTTGTTTCATTTTTTAAATATCAAGGGTGCTATCTCGCTTTTTCTCATTTTTTCTCAATTTTACTCGTTTTATCTCATTTATGAATTTTACTTTTTATTCAAAAAAAATCGACCTTTCCGCAAAAGGAAAGGTCGTAAAGTTTATTTGGATACTTCCGGTTCGAGCGCCTGCATAATCATGGGCACAACTTCTGACGGTTGAATGTCCAAAACAAAGGCAAATTCATCGTACAAGACCTTTTGGGCGATTTTGTACATTTTCTCGTCGGCAATGTGGAGCTTTTTGCCCTTGGCATGCAGCTCTTTTTCCTGCAAATACATAGCCTTTATCAGCTTGATAATCTCGGCACGGTCGCCGCGTTGCAAAAGCGAGCGAAAGGCCGTCTGCCGTTCCTGCTTATCTTCTATCCAAATGTCCTCATCGTCCCGGATGCTTTGTATCAGCGCGTGAATTTCCTCGGCGTTGAGCACCGGACGCATTTTGGACAGCAAATCTGCATTATCGGTCGGCACATAAATCGTCGAGTTCTTTTCAAACATAGGTTGCAGAACATAATATTCCTTTTCCTGCTGCAATATCTGCTTTTTTTCTGTTCTTACAATTTTACAAATACCGGCGGCACTGTATTGTACCATCGCATTGACTTTGTATTCCATGTTTGTCCCCCTATGCCGATAATATTTGCTATAACAAATTATACCTTATTTTGGGGAAAATTGTCATGGGCAAAATCAACAAAAATAGTGAGGAAGAAAAGCCTGTATTTTGCCAAGCCGAAATTAGATTTGTTTTACCGGATTGCAGTTGAATATTTCGGTTTCGATTCCCGCAAACGCCGCTTTCAGCCGTTGCTCTAACACCGGCAAAATAATTTGCTCGGTTTCAAAATGCCCGGCGTCAATCAAATTGATTCCCCGTTCTGTCGCATCGAGAAAACCCGAGTATTTGACATCGCCGGTCAAAAGCGTGTCGCACCCGAGCCGGGCGGCCTGCTCTAAATAACTGCCGCCGGAACCGGAGCAAACCGCCATGTGGTGTACCGGTTGTTTCCCTTCTGTAAAGCGAGGCCGGCAGCCAAGCGTTTTACCCACCTCGGCCGCAAAGTCGGCCGCCGATTTCGGCGCCGTATTGCCTACGCGAAGCCCCTCCTCAGCCACCGTGACCTGTTCCAGTCCGACCAAGGCACAGAGGGTGTCGCACACGCCGCCCTTTGCAAAGTCGAGATTGGTATGCGCCGAGATGACGGTTATGCCGCTTTGTATCAGCTCCCAAACCACCGAGCCGGCCATGACCTTTTTGAGCGGATTAAAAATCACAGGATGGTGGGTTAAAATCACCCTTGCGCCGATTTCTTTGGCGCGCTGCACCGCCGGAACGGTACAATCCAGTGAAAGCAAAACCTTTCCGGCATCGGCTTCGGGATCACCGACCAGCAGGCCGGGATTGTCAAATTCCAGCGCCGTTTCAAAAGGCGCAATCTCATTTAAAAAGCGATACAACTCTTGTGCTGTCACAGTCACTCACCTCATTTTTTGGGTGTAAAAGAATCTTTTAATGCCACCGTTCGATTGATAATCAATTTGCCCGGCTTCGAATCCTTATCGACGCAGAAATAGCCCTGACGCATAAACTGGAAGGTATCTCCGGCCTTTGCGTCGGCCATAAAGGCCTCACATTTTGCATTTTCCAAAACAACCAGGGAATCGGGGTTGAGATTTTCCTTAAAATCGGATACACCCTCCTCGTCTGACGGATTGGGTACATTAAACAGTCGGTCATACAAGCGGATGGTTGCATCGACGGCATGGGCGGCACTTACCCAATGGATTGTGCCCTTGACCTTACGGCCGTCGGCCGCGTTTCCACCCTTGGTTTGGGGGTCGTAGGTGACATGAACCGACGTAATGTTGCCCTCGGCATCGGTTTCGTGCGATGCGTATTTTACAAAATACGCACCCTTCAAGCGCACCTCTTTTTCAGGGCAAAGGCGGAAATATTTCGGCGGCGGTACCAGGGCAAAGTCGTCCTGCTCGATATACAGCTCTCTGGAAAAGGTGATGGTTTTGGTTCCTTTTTCGGGCTGATTCGGATTGATTTCCACCGTGATTTCCTCGGTTTGGCCTTCGGGATAATTGTCTACGATTACCTTTAAGGGGCGCAAAACCGTCATGGCGCGCTCGGCGTTCTGGTTTAAATAATCCCGAACGCAGGATTCGAGCAGGGCATAGTCAACCACGCTGTACGCCTTGGAAACGCCGACCCGTTCAATAAAATCGCGAACGGCCTCGGCCGGGAAGCCTCTGCGGCGCATACCGCTGATGGTGGCCATACGCGGGTCATCCCAACCCGAAACAATACCGTCCTGCACCAGCTTCAAGCATTTGCGTTTGCTGGTCAGACAGTAGTTCAGGTTCAAACGGGCAAACTCAATCTGGCGCGGCGGCTCTACCGTAAGTTCGGCGGCCTGCAACACCCAGTTGTAAAGCGGGCGGTGATTTTCAAACTCCAAGGAGCAGAGCGAATGGGTTACACGCTCACGCGCATCCGAAAGCGGATGGGCGAAATCGTACATAGGATAGACGCACCACTTGTCCCCCGTGCGGTGGTGGGTTGCCTTCATGACGCGGTAAATGACCGGGTCACGCATATTGAGATTGGGCGAAGCCATATCGATTTTGGCACGCAAAACCAGACTGCCATTTTCAAACTCGCCCTCTGTCATACGCCGGAACAAATCGCGGTTTTCGGCAATCGGACGGTTGCGGAAGGGACTTTCCTTGCCCGGCTCGGTCAAGGTGCCGCGGTATTCGCGGATTTCATCGGCCGAGAGTTCATCGACATAGGCCAAGCCCTTATCGATTAATTTTAATGCGCACTCATAAATAAAATCAAAATAATCCGACGCATAGTAAACATCGTTCCATTTAAAGCCCAACCACTGAATATCCTCTTTAATGGCATCGACATACTCGGTGTCCTCTTTTGTTGGATTGGTGTCATCCAGGCGCAGATTGCACACACCGCCGTATTTTTTAGCAGTGCCGAAATTGATACAAATGGCTTTGACATGGCCGATATGCAGATAACCGTTGGGCTCGGGCGGAAAACGGGTCTGCAACCGCGAATATACGCCCTCTTCCAAATCGGCATCTATAAAATCATGAATAAAATTGGAGGTTTCTTTTCTTTCTTCCATTACGCAAACCCTTTCTAAACCTTTTCATAATGCCGCTGTGCAGCCGACAGACGTGCGCGGCAGGTTTCCTCTCCCAGCAGGTACATAATACTACACAAATCCGGTGTATTTCGGCGACCGGTTATGGCAATTCGAATCACCGTACTGATATCACCGGCATGGCCTTTATATAAATCCGGATTTTGTTTGAATTCCTTGGTTTCGGCCGCAAAGCCCAATTCGGGGCAGATGCTTTTTATAGTTTCAAACCATGCTTGACGGTCGGTTTCCGGACGATAGACCTTTGCATAGGCCTGCAAAGCCGCTGCTGCATCGGCAGGCGTTATGTTCTCGGGCAAATCGTAGCATGGCGTATATAATTCCTCAAAAAAATAGGCAGCATACGCTTTGGCGTCGCTCCATTTCACAATATCCTTACGCGGCTTGGGCACATCGCGGTCGATGGCAAAAACACGACGGGTATAGTCCGTATCACGGGCCAAAATGGCATAAAACTCGGGGTCAAATTCCTTGGCCCAATCCAGCAGACGCTCGGTCACCTGCTCGGAATTTAAGGTGCTGACGACATTTTTGGAAACATCGCAGAGCTTATCGGTATCAAACAGCGCACCCGAAACACTCATCTTTTTGAGCTGGAAGGGGAATTTTTTATAGTTGACGCCGGGGTTGGCTCTCCGCCATGCTTCAAAATCGCTTGAAAGAATGGTCATTAAATATTCCATGACGCTTTCGGGCGCAAATCCCTCTTCAATAAAATAGCGCACCGCCGCTTCGGGATCCTTGCGCTTGGAAATCTTGCGCTTTGCCCCATTATCCAATTTCATAATCGGCGCGGCATGGGCATATTTCGGCGGCTTAAAGCCAAGCAACCGGAACAGCTGCAAATGCTTGGGTGTGGAGGAAATCCATTCGTCGCCGCGAATGACATGGGTCGTATGCATTAAATGGTCATCAATTGCATGAGCAAAATGGTAGGTCGGAATGCCGTCGGATTTCAGCAGAACAAAATCTTCATCATTTTCCGGCATTTCAATTTTACCCTTAATGCAATCCTCAAACCGAATCCGGTTCTCCTCATTGCCGGGGCTTTTTAAACGAACAACAAATGGTTTGCCTGCGGCAATTTCTTCTGCCGCCTGCTCTACCGTAATATTACGGTGGGTTGCCCATTCGCCATGATAGCCGGTGCGGATTTTCTGTGCCTCCTGCTTTTCGCGAACGGCGGCCAAATCCTCGGCTGTACAAAAACAGGGGTAGGCCAAGCCTTGCCGCAACAGGGATTTCACATAGGTTTGGTAAATCTCGGCGCGGTCACTCTGCTGATAAGGGCCATAGGCACCGGTTTGGGTGTCGCCACCGGTAAAGCCCTCATCAATGGTTATGCCAAAGCGCTTTAAGCCTTCCACAATATCGGCAATACCGCCCTCGACCTCGCGTTTTTTATCGGTGTCCTCAATACGGACATAGAATAATCCGCCGGCACTTTCGACCGCCATGCGATTGACGAGTGCCATAAACAGCACACCCAAATGCAAATATCCGGTCGGGCTGGGGGCAACACGCACCACCCGTGCGCCTTCCGGCAGAACGCGTGCGGCATAGAGCGCCTCATAGTCCTCCGGTGTTTTTGTGATATGCGGCAGAAGCAGTTCCGCCATTCTTTCGTTTTGGTTCATATTTCACTCCATAAGGGTTATTTTTGTTTACTTTAAAATATTCTGCAACTGTATCTTTCGCAGAAGAAAATAAAAAGGTACGCCCAACAAGAAGCAGACGGCGGCCTCGCCCAGACCGACCTGCCATGCAGAGGTCAAAAAACCGAGCCACCGTGCACCCTCGGGCAAAAATGCGGCAATCTCGGCACCGATAATCAAAGCATTAAAAAGGGTTGGGAAAAAGGCTGCCAGATAGGGCGCCCCCTTTTTTAAGGGGCGGGCAAAAAAATAAATACAAAGCGCCGAGAGCAACGTCGCCAGCGAGCCCAACAGCATATCGACCAAACCGTACGGACTGGCGATGTTGGCAATCAGACAACCCACCGTAAGGCCGGGTATGGCAGCCGGTGTAAAAAGTGCCAACAGATTCAGCGCCTCGGAAAAGCGAAACTGAATCTGTCCGTAGGCAAGGTTAAGTAGAACCGCTATGTATGTTGAAACGGCATAAACAGCCGCTATGAGTGCCGAAAGCACAATAAACTTTATATTATTTTTTCTCATCAATAGCGCACCGTAATTCCCTTTTCGGCAAAAATACCGGCCGCCCATTGCATTTCCTCGTCGGTTGGCGGTTGGGTATCCTTTAACGTATAGTTCAGCCGCAGGTTCTCCCATTTATACTGTCCCAACTGATGGAAGGGCAGCAAATCGACCCGTTCAATACAGGAAAAGTCTTTTAAATACGCGGCCATGCGCGAAAGGTTGTCCTCTTCCAAAGTGAGACCGGGTACAACCACGTGGCGAATCCAAACTGGTTTGTTTATCTCTTCCCTAAATTGCAGAATTTCCAAGGCATGTTCGTTGCCCTGCCCCGTAATACGCTTGCAAAGTCCGGTGTCCATCGCCTTAATATCCAAAAGCAACAGGTCGGCCTCGGCAATCAACGAGCGGCAGAGTGACAACGGCACCGCACCCGAGGTGTCGACCGCGACCGAGATGCCCTGCGCGTGCAGCTCTTTACACACCGCTTCACAAAATTCCCACTGCATCAGCGGTTCACCCCCCGAAAAAGTGACACCGCCGTTTTTTATGAAGTACTTATATTTGAGAATATCGTCCAGCAGCTCCTGCTCGGTCATGGCTGTGCCGCCGCTTTCCTCCCATGTGTCGGGATTGTGGCAATAGGCACACCGCAGCGGACAGCCTTTAAAGAATACGACATACCGTATTCCCGGTCCGTCCGCTGCGCCCAGCGTTTCTACTGAATGAATATATCCTGTCATTAGAAGCGAGAGTGGAAGGTGCGGTGAATGACATCGAGCTGCTGCTCGCGCGTCAGTTTAATAAAGTTCACCGCATAACCCGAAACGCGAATAGTCAGCTGCGGATATTTTTCGGGGTGGTCCATTGCATCCAGCAGCGTATCGCGATTTAATACATTGATATTGATATGATGGCCCTCTTCGGCAAAATAGCCATCCATCAGGTTGACCAAATTTTCGGTCTGCTCATCGTTGCCCTTGCCCAATGCGTTCGGCACAATCGAGAAGGTATAGGAAATCCCGTCCTCGCTATCGTCATAAGGCAGCTTTGCAACCGAAAGCATCGACGCAACCGCGCCCTTGGTATCCCGTCCGTGCATCGGATTTGCGCCCGGTGCAAAAGGTTCTCCGGCTTTACGGCCGTCGGGCGTAGAGCCGGTTTTCTTACCGTAAACAACATTTGAGGTGATGGTAAGGATGGAAAGGGTGTGAACCGCGTTACGATAGGCGATGTTCTGACGGAGCTTGCTCATGAACATCCGAACCACTTCAACGGCAATAGAGTCTACGCGCTCATCGTTATTACCGAATTTCGGGAAATCTCCCTCTACAACGAAATCGACCGCGATGTTGTCCTTTTCCACTGTTTTGACCTTGGCATATTTGATGGCCGCAAGGCTGTCGGCCACGACCGAAAGTCCGGCAATGCCGCAAGCCAGTGTGCGGTAGACCTCTTTATCGTGCAATGCCATTTGCAGGCTTTCGTAGCAATATTTGTCGTGCATAAAATGAATGACATTCAGCGTGTTCACATACAGCTTTGCCAGCCATTCGCACATGGTTTCAAAACGGGTATATACCGTTTCATAATCCAGCACACCGCGCAAGGGGGCTTCCTTGGGACCGACCTGCTCGCCCGAAACCTCATCTATACCGCCGTTAATGGCATAAAGCAGTGCCTTTGCCAAATTGGCGCGCGCACCGAAGAACTGCATCTGCTTGCCAATGCGCATAGCCGAAACACAGCAGGCAATACCATAGTCGCTGCCGAATTTTGCGCGCATTAAATCGTCCGATTCATATTGAATCGCGCTGGTTTCGGCACTGACCTGGGCACAGAACTTTTTAAAGCCATCGGGCAGTTTGGGTGTGTAGAGTACCGTCAAATTCGGCTCGGGTGCCGGGCCGAGGTTGCGCAGCGTATGCAGAAAACGGAAGCTCATTTTTGTAACCAGAGAATGGGTATCGTCCAGCATACCGGCAATCGATTCGGTTACCCAGGTCGGGTCGCCCGAAAAGAGCGCGTCATAAGACGGGGTACGCAGGAAGCGCACCAGACGCAGCTTCATGACCAAATGGTCAACAATCTCCTGCACCTGCGCTTCGGTAAGAGTGCCGGCTTTGAGCTCCTGCTCGGCATAAATATCCAGGAAGGTGGAAATTCTGCCGATGGACATGGCGGCACCGTTCTGCTCCTTAATGGCGGCAAGATAGCCGAAATAAATCCATTGTGCTGCCTCTTTCAGGCCTTCGGCTTTACGGCCGATGTCAAAACCGTAGGACTGAGCCATGGCCTTCAATTCGTGCAGTGCGCGAATCTGCTCAGCGGTTTCCTCTATGCGGCGAATGGTGTCTTCATCCATAGCGCTCTCGTAATAGCTGACCTTTTCTTCCTGCTTTTGTTCGATAAGGTAATCTACGCCGTACAGCGCAACACGGCGGTAATCCCCGATAATACGGCCGCGGCCGTAAGCATCCGGCAAACCGGTGATAATGCCGGAATGGCGCGCCTTGCGCATTTCTTCGGAGTAAACATCAAAAACGCCGTCGTTATGGGTTTTGCGGTAGGTAAACACCTTTTCCACATTCTCGTCCATCGGGCGCTCGTATGCCTTCAAGGAGGAGCGCACCATACGGATACCGCCAAAGGGCATAATGGCGCGTTTCAGCGGTGCGTCGGTCTGCAAGCCGACAATCTGCTCCAACTCTTTGTTGATATAACCGGGCGCATGCGAGGTGATGGTCGAAACGGTCTGATTATCAATATCATAAACACCGCCGCGGCGGGTTTCTTCCAAAAGCAGATTATGGGTTTGCTCCCACAAACGTTTTGTTTTTTCGGTCGGTCCTTGCAGGAAACTGCCGTCCCCTCTATATTCAGTGTAGTTTTTCGCGATAAATTCTGCTACGTTGATTGTTTTCATTTTTCTACTCCTTTGTTTATTCAACTATATCAATCTATCTTTTTTAAAGATTTTTTAAAAAAAATTAAACAGAGCACTGCCGAAACCGTTTCTGCAATTGGAAAGGCAATCCAGACCAGGTCAATGTTGCCGAACAGGGACAGCAGATAGGCAACCGGCACCAAAATACCCAGCTGCCGCGCCAGAGAAACAATTAGGCTGTATACACCGTTGCCCAACGCCTGGAAAACCGAAGAGGCAACGATACAAAAGCCGGCAATAATAAAGTTTAGGCTGATGATGCGGAAAGCACGGCAGCCATAACGCACCAGCTCGCCGGAATCGGAATTGAATATGCTGAATAAAAACTCAGGGAAAATCTGGAAAATCAGCAATCCTACCAACATAATGCCAACGGCATAGAACATACTCAAACGAATGGTTTTTGTGACACGCGCCCGGCACTTTGCACCGTAATTGTAGGCGACAATCGGTACCATGCCGTTGTTAAGTCCAAATACCGGCATAAAGATAAAGCTTTGAATTTTAAAATAAATACCAAAAATATTGATAGCAATGTTTTCGATTTCCTTAAAGGAACCGAGAATTTTGTTCATGCAGAAGGTCATGACCGAGCCGATGGAAGCCATTAAAATGGAGGGCAATCCAACCGCATAAATCTGTTTTATGATGTGCAATGAGGGGGAAAATATACGTTTGAAAGAAAGTTTAACCTCACGGTTGCATTTTATGTTTAAAATGGCGGCCAAAATCATTTCGGCAATCTGCCCGATAACGGTGGCAATCGCCGCACCGGACACGCCCATACTCGGCACACCCAAAAGTCCGAAAATAAAGATGGGGTCTAATATAATATTGGTAATTGCACCGGTGAGCTGACAGACCATGGTCAGCACCGTTTTTCCGGTCGATACCAACAGCCGCTCGAAGCAAATCGCGCCGAAGACACCGAAAGAAAAGACAGAGCAAATCCAAAAGTAATCGGCACCGTAACGGATAATGGTTTCGTCTTGAATTTGCAGACGGAAAAAGGGTTCAGCCGTTGTCAGACCAAGCAGGACAAATACAACAAAACTGACAATCGCTAAAAATATTGCGTTATTGGCAACCTTTGTCGCTTTTTCGAATTTTTTCTCTCCCAGACTTTTGGATAGAAGAGCGTTGACACCGACACCTGTACCGGTTGCCACAGCAATCATCAGATTCTGATAGGGAAAAGCGAGGGTAACGGCGGTAAGTGCGTCACTGCTGTATCGCGAAACAAAAATACTGTCGACTACATTGTAAAGCGCCATAACCAGCATCGAGGCCATCATCGGCAACGACATGGTAAGCAGAAGCTTATTGATCGGCATGACGCCCATTTTATTTTCTTTTTGAAGTCCCATTTTGTGAAGTTTGCGTTCCTTTCATAGGGTTTACAAATACGGTGGTTTGATTTTTGAAAATCACCATACCGGGACGTGCGCCGGCCGGTTTTTTTACATACCGCGCCTGCACCATATCGACCGGCACAAGTTCGGACTCTGCGGCCTTGGAATAGCCGGCAGCCAGCTGTGCGGCCTGCTCTAAATCGGCGTCGGCCGGTTGCCGACCGTTGCAAATCAGCAGGGTGTGTGCGCCGGGAATATCCTTGGTGTGAAACCAGTAATCCTCCTTGGTGGCCATACGGGTGGTGATGCGGTCGTTTTGGGTGTTGTTTTTCCCGACCAAAACAGTAAAACCGCCGTCGGTCATAAAGCGCAAGGGTTCAGATTCCGCCTTTTTGCGCCGCATGGCGTTGTTTTTTCTATATAAGCCCGCGTCTGCCAATTCGGCACGGATTTCCTCCAATTCCGCCGGCTTTTGGGCTCTGGAAAGACAGTCAAACACCGAATCAATATATTGCATCTCTCGCTCGCTGTCGGCAATCAGTTCTTGGAGCATGCCGGCCGCGTTGGAAAGTTTTTTGTAATCTTTAAAATATTTTGCCGCATTCTGCGCCGGAGAAAGCGCCGGGTTGAGCGGAATCGAAATTTCTTTGAAATCCGGTTCGTAATAATTTTGCACCCGAACGGCAGAAGCACCCTTTTCAACCAAATGCAAATTGGCTTTCAAAAGCTCGCCGTAAATGCGCAGCCGTTCCCGATTTTCACAGCGTTGCAAATCGGCGCGGCGCGCCTGGATTTTTTTTGCTGTGCGATTACTGAGGGTGCGCAGCAGTTTGAGTATATCGGCTGCGCGAGCAGCCTTGTCCTGCTTTTCGGCTTTCTCTTTATAGAACAAATCCAACAGGAAACTATATGACTCGACCTTTTTCGACTCTATACGCGCACCGTACTGCATAATCGGCATAAAGGTAAAATCGGTCGGTGTGCCTTTGTCGAGCAAAAGGGTGGGCGTTCCACCCTTTAAAAGGGTGTCCTTTATCATCAAAAGGGTTGAATGCAGAGCCTCGCGGTTTTTCGGGGAGAAGAAACCGGTTTCTCCTCCGGCGCGGTAGGCAATCTCTCTGGCAATCAGTGGCGACACGCCGTCCAGCGTGGTTTGCACCGCACCGACTGCGTCGGTATCCTTTTGCAAAATCCGGTCGGTCAGTTCCTGCAAAGGTTCGGCCGAAAGGTCGGCCTTGTCCTGCTTTTCGGGCGGTGTATAGACCGCACCGGGCTGAATCATACGTGCACCCGATTCAATATCCGAACGGCGAACCGCATCGACAATCCGGCCGGTCGGGTTGACAAGAATGAGGTTGCTTTTGGAGCCAATCAGTTCACAAACCACCCGGTAGACCACCCGGTCACCCATTTCGTTGTTGGTTTCGACCGTTAGGGTGAGCACCCGTTCAAAACGGTCGGTTGTAAAGGATAAAATTTTGCCGCCACAAAGGGTTTTGCGCAACAACATACACAACATGGGTGGCTTGTCCGGATTGGGGAAGTCCAATTCGGTAAACTGCACACGGGCACTGCCGGGTTGCAGACAAAACAGAAGTTTTTTATGAAAACCGGCACGACGTAGAAAAAAGACCAACGCATCCTTTTGCGGCTGGTAAATTTTTTCTATGCGGGAATCGGCGGCCTGCGCCAGTTCCGATGCCAAAAGTTTTAAAAATATACCGTCTAACGCCATTCGTGTTCCAGTATCTCCTTTAAAATGCGTGCTTTTTCCTCGGTACCGCCGCAGCGCTCAATTTGCTGCAAGCAGGCCGCCGCGTTTCGCTTAATACGGGCAATATATGCTGCCGCGTCGGGCTCTTCTGGCTGCAATGCACCGAAGGCGCAAAAGGCGCTGTCTGGTACACAGGGCTTACCTGTATAGCCCACCTGCAAAACGGTATAAAGCCGCTTATCGCGTACAGCAAGCTCCCGTACAATCGAAAACCCGTGTTGAGCCAAATAACGGCGCAGTTCATAGGCGCGCGACATCGGTTGTAAAAGCAGGGTGTATTCCCGGCTTTGTAAAAAGGGGGCAGCTTCAATAATCTGCGCAATCAGCTCACCGCCCATACCGGCAATAATCACCGTTTGCACCTCGCCAGGCTCGATTCTGGAAAGACCGTCGCCCAGGCGCAGTTCAATCCCCTTGCATCCGAACCGCTTAATGTTGCGTTCGGCCACCTGCAAAGGGCCTTCATTGATATCGCAGGCCACAACGCCGGCGGCTTTCCCGGTTTGCATTAAATGAATACTAAGCAATCCGTGGTCACAGCCGATATCGGCAACCTTGGTCCCCGGCTCCACCAAATCACAAAGCGCAAGCAGTCGTTTAGAAAGCAAAATTACGCTTCCAATGCGGCGTTGAGTTTTTCCAACAGCTCATCGGCGTCCTCACCGTGTACGGCACAGGCCTGTTCAATGGTTTCGCCCCTCGCAGAAGGACAGCCCAAACAGTGCATGCCAATTTCTAAAAAGTATTTGCTGAGTGCAGGCTCCATATCCAAAACCTCGCCGACAAACATATCCTTTGTAATTTTCATGATTTTTTCTCCTTATCTAATTTGTCCATCCCCGCGGATGGTATATTTGTAACTGGTCAGTGCTCGCAGACCCATCGGGCCGCGCGCATGCATTTTTTGGGTGGAAATCCCGATTTCCGCACCAAATCCGAAGCAGCCACCGTCGGTAAAGCGGGTGGAGGCGTTCACATAGACCGCCGCCGAATCGACACTGCGCAAAAACCGTTCGGCATTCTGCTTGTCCTCGGTAAGAATACCGTCCGAATGGTGGGTCGAATAGCGGTGAATGTGTGCCAATGCTTCATCCATATCCGCAAGGATTTTAATTGAAATTTTCTTGCTTAAAAACTCGGTAGCGTAATCCTGCTCGGTTGCGGCCGAAAGCGCCGGCATGAGGGTGCGGCTTTTTTCGCAAGCCACGATTTCGACACCCTGCTTTTGCAATGCCTCGACAATGCGCGGCAGAAATTCCGCCGCAATGTCCTTATGAATCAGCAGACTTTCCAGCGCGTTGCAGACCGAAACGCGGGAGCATTTTGCATTGATAATAATGCGTTCGGCTTTATCCATATCGGCCGCCGCGTCTACAAACAGATGGCAGTTGCCAACACCGGTTTCCACCACCGGGACCTTTGCATTTTCCACCACAGAGCGAATCAAACCTGCGCCGCCGCGCGGAATTAAAAGGTCAAGATAATCGGTCAGCTGCATCAGTGCGGTCGCCGAAGCGCGGCTCGTATCCTCCACCAACCCGATGCTGTCGACCGGCAAAGCGCTGTTTTCCAAAGCGGCACGCATAGAGCGCACAATTGCCCGATTGGAGCAGATGGCCTCCTTGCCGCCGCGCAAAATGCAGGCATTACCCGATTTTAAGCAGAGTGCTGCCGCATCGGCCGTAACATTGGGGCGTGCTTCATAGATGATACCGATAACCCCCAGCGGCACGCTGATTTTTTCAATTTGAATGCCCTGTTCCCCGGTAAACCGTTCCAAAACGCGGCCGACCGGGTCGGGCAGTTCAGCCACCTGTTCACAGCCCTTTGCTATGGCTTCAATACGCGCCTCGTTCAGCATCAGCCGGTCAAGCAGCCCGTCATGCAGTCCTGCGGCGCGGCCGTTTTCCAAATCCTCGGCATTGGCCGCCATGATTTCGGCACAATCTGCACGCAGACCGGCCGCAATGCAGCATAACGCCTCGTTCTTTTCCTGTTCAGAGGCCAAGCCCAGCCGCTGTGCCGCCGTCTTGGCTCTTTTTCCCAATTCTGTTAACATTTATTATTCTCCGTTTTGGGTGCGAAATAGGTGCCGACGGTATGCCCGTCCAATAAATCGTAAATTTTTTGCACCCGCTCGCCCGACATAACCACCGTGGCAATGCCGTTTTGCGCCGCATAGGCTGCCGCTTCCAGCTTGGTACGCATACCGCCGGTGCCGCGCGCCGTACCGCTGCCGCCGGCTGCTTGTATCATTTCTTCTGTAATCTTCTCTACCCGTGCCAGCATATGCGCATCGGGGTTTTCGACCGGATTGTCATCATAGTATCCGTCAATATCGGTCAGAATAATCAGCAATTCGGCGCCTATCAGCGAAGCAACAATGGCCGAAAGGTTATCGTTGTCGCCAAACAGGATTTCCTCTACTGCAACCGAGTCATTTTCATTGACAATCGGAATGGCGCGCATATCCAGCAAGGCGTTGAAGGTGTTCACCACATTGGTTTTTAAATTTTCATGGTCGGTTATATCCCGATTGAGCAATATCTGTGCCGTGACATAACCGTATTCGGCAAAGGCACGGTCATAAATGCTCATCAAATCACATTGGCCTACCGCGGCAGCCGCCTGCTTTCCGGGCGTATCCTTCGGCCGTTCCTCTAACCCCAGACGATTGACACCAATGCTGATTGCACCCGAGCTGACCAGTACGACCTGGCGGCCGCTGTTTTGAATATCACTCAGCACCATGGCGAGCTTTTCTATTTTTCTTAAATTGGGCTTTCCGTTGGCATAGGTCAAGGTGGAGGTTCCCACCTTAATTACAATGCGCTTTGCCTCTTTTACCGTTTCCACCCGGTTTCACTCCCTACTCTATATCCTTGCCGCAACAACGCTTGTATTTTTTTCCGCTTCCACATGGACAAAGTGCGTTTTTACCGACAACACCCTTGCCTCTTACCGTCCGCGTTTCACCGGTGCCGGTTTCCTCGGCCACCTTTTCGCGCTTAACTTCCTCCTCGCGCCGGACACGAACCGACAGGCACAGACGGGAGGTGTTTTCCCGAATGGCGTCGGTCATGGCGCTGAACATATCATAGCTTTCGTTTCGGTATTCCACAACCGGGTCGTGCTGACCGTAGGCGCGCAAACCGATACCGCGCTTTAATTCATCCATATTGTCAATATGGTCCATCCAATAGGTGTCAACCGAGCGCAACAGCATAACCCGTTCGATTTCACGCATCAGTTCGGCGCCATACTGTTCTTCCCGCTCGGCATAGACAGCATCGGCCTTTTCTTTGAGCATATCGGCCACCTGTTCACGGGAAGTGTTGGCCAATTGTTCGGTCGTAAAGTCCAAGTCATCGCCAACCGGAACCCAACCCGTCAGATATTCTTTTAAACCGGCAAGGTTCCAATTGTCATGCACCACATCATCGGCCAGGAACCGCGCCGCCGCCGAATCAATGGTTTCGTAAATCATTTTGTGTATGGATTCTTGGATATCGTCACCATCCAGCACGCGGTTGCGTTGGGCATAAATCAACTCGCGCTGTTTGTTCATAACATCGTCATATTCCAGCACACTCTTACGAATGGCAAAGTTGCGGCTCTCGACCTTCTGCTGTGCGCCTTCAATCGATTTCGAAAGAATGGCCACTTCCAGCGGCATATCCTCTTCCACTTTCAGGGTGTCCATCAAGTGGTAAATGCGCTCGCCGCCGAACAGACGCATTAAATCGTCTTCCAGCGAGATAAAGAACCGGCTTTCACCCGGGTCACCCTGGCGGCCGGCACGGCCGCGGAGCTGGTTATCGATGCGGCGGGATTCGTGCCGCTCTGTGCCCAAAATATAAAGTCCGCCGGCCGCGCGTACTGCTTCGGCATCCGGCTCGATTTCGGCCTTATATTTTTCCATATATTTGCGAAATTTTTCTCTGGCAGAAAGAATGTCAGCATTTTCGGTTTCGGAATAGCCCACCGCCTCGGAAATGATTTCCTCGGAAATTTCCTCTTTACGCAGCTGTGCCTTCGCAAGGTATTCCGCATTACCGCCCAGCATAATATCGGTGCCGCGCCCGGCCATATTGGTGGCAATGGTAACGGCATAGGGCTTACCGGCCTGCGCAATGATTTCGGCCTCTTTTTCATGGTGTTTGGCGTTCAGCACATTATGCTTAATGCCGCGCTTTTTGAGCATAGAGCTCAACAGCTCGGATTTTTCAATCGTAATGGTGCCGACCAGAACCGGTTGGCCCTTGGCGTGGCATTGCTCGACCGTATCAATGACCGCGTTGAATTTTGCCTTTTCCGATTTGTAAATCACATCGGGGTTGTCCTTACGGAGTAAAGGCTTGTTGGTCGGGATTTCGACAACATCCAGCTTATAAATCTCGCGGAATTCCAATTCCTCGGTCATGGCCGTACCGGTCATGCCCGACAGTTTGCTGTACAAGCGGAAAAAGTTTTGGAAGGTTATGGTTGCCAGCGTCTTGGATTCGTGGGCAACCTTGACCCCCTCCTTGGCCTCAATGGCTTGGTGCAGGCCTTCGTTATAACGGCGGCCAATCATCAAACGGCCGGTAAACTCATCGACAATAATAATTTCCCCGTCTTTTACAACATAATCCACATCGCGCTTCATAATACCGTAGGCACGAATGGCTTGGTTGATATGATGGGCAATGGTAATATTGTCCACATCGTTTAAATTCTCAATGCCGAAATATTCTTCGGCCTTTTTTACACCCTGCGGCGTAAGCACACAGGTTTTGGCCTTTTCGTCTACGACATAATCCCCGTCAAAGGCCTGCTGTTCATCGGTCTGCTTAGAATCGGTTTCGCGCACCTTGTTCATGGTCAAGGAGCGGGCAAAGCGGTTGGCCTTTAAATACAAATCACTCGATTTGTCCCCTTGCCCCGAAATAATCAGCGGCGTTCTGGCCTCGTCAATCAAAATGGAGTCGACCTCGTCGACAATGGCAAAATTATGTCCGCGCTGCACACGGTCTTCCTTATGAATCACCATGTTGTCCCGCAGATAATCAAAGCCTAACTCGTTATTGGTGCAATAGGTGATATCGGCCGCGTAGGCGGCGCGCTTTTCCTCGTTGTTCATACCCGGAACAATCAAGCCGACCGAAAGGCCGAGAAAACGGTAAACCTTTCCCATCCACTCACTGTCACGCCGGGCAAGGTAATCGTTGACCGTAACGATATGCACGCCCAAGCCCGACAAGGCATTCAAATAGGCCGGCAGGGTGGCAACCAGGGTTTTTCCTTCACCGGTTTTCATTTCGCTGATGCGCCCCTGATGCAGCACAATGCCACCCAGAATCTGCACCGGAAAATGCTTCATTCCCAGCACGCGCCAGCTTGCCTCGCGGCAAACGGCAAAGGCCTCGGGCAAAAGCGAGTCCAAAGAAGCGCCTTGGGCAATCCGCTGTTTGAACTCGGCCGTTTTGGCACAAAGTTCTTCGTCACTCAAACCGGAAATTTCCGGCTCTAAATCCAAAACCGCCTGCTTGATCGGTTCGATACGTTTGATTTCTTTTTCGCTGTAATTTCCGAAAAGTTTTTTGAGCAAACCCATTCTATAAACTCCTAAAAATAAAAAGTTTCCACCACATTATCGTATACAAAGTTATTATACTATATTTTCATAGAAAAGAAAAGCCTTTTTTTCAAATAATTCCAAGGGATTTTGCGGTTTTTTCTGCGAAAATTACAAAAAAACACGCCCTGCAAAAACAGGGCGTGCAAAAGCATTTATATCGCGTGTTCCACCATAAGGGCAATGACCGTAATATCGTCCTCGTGTCCGTCGTTTCGTCGGCGGCGCGCCGTTTCGGCAATATGCTCGGCCAGCTTTTGAGCCGAGCGCCCGGTATAGGCCAAAAGCTCGCTTGTCACCCAGTCGTCCTGCTCAACCATCACGCCGTCCGACATCATCAGCAGAATATCGCCGGCCTTCAACTGAATGCTTGCTTTGTCAAAGGCGGCATCCCGTAAAATGCCAATCGGCAAACAGTTGCAGCGGGCAATGCCGACCCGTCCGCTGCGCAATGCGTAGGTCGGTCCGGCACCGGCCTTTCTCAATTCGCAGACACCGCTGAACAAATCCAAGCAGGAGATGTCAAGTGTGGCCAAGGATTCATCGGTCGAACGGAACATCATGGCCGAATTGACGATTTTCAGCGAACAGTCATATCCGAAGCCCGACCGCAGCAGCCGCGACATTAAAGCAGAAGCCATGGCCGAATCGACCGCCGCGCGGCCGCCGGTACCCATACCGTCACTCAACACCGTAATAAACCGTCCGCGCCCGTCGTAAAAGTTTTCGCTTGTATCGCCGCAGACAAGATTGTTTTTGTAATTGATATGTGCCACGCCGCAATCGACCGAGAGCCGCGCCTTTTCGGTCACCGTGACAAAAAAGGCCTCGCCCACCCGGTTTACGGCCGGCGGCTCCATCTCGCGACCGCATACCCCCGAAATAACCGTCATGATTTTGGCGCGGTTAATGGGCATTTGCGGCGGCTCGGCCAGCTTGATTTCGACCGTAATCCGGCCGTATTTGTCGGTTACACAGCCACAGTACTCCGCCGAAATGCCGATTTGCCGAAGTGCGCCGGCAATTTCATCGGCCTTGGCGATATCGTAGGATTGCGAGGTGTTGATTTCCTCCTCCAAATCGCGTAGCATATCCGAAATCCCGTTGAACTGGTCGGCGACAATCTGCCGCATTTCCTCCACCCGCTGTTCGGCCGCACGTTTGTTTAAAAAACGGCGGTAATTGCGGTATAGGGAGTTTTCAACCTTTTCCCGGCGAATGCAATGCTCATTAAAGCTGACCGGCATATCCTCAAAGCTGATGCTGCGATTGTGTTTTACCGCCTCACTCATAGAAACCAGGGCGGCCACCGTATCGGCCTTATTGCGCTCCCAGCAATAGGTGCACATATTGCAACCGCGGCAAGCCTCCTTTTCCACCCGATTTAATACCGCTTCAAAGGTCATGCTGTTTTTTTCGGTCAGTTTTTGCCCTACATCCTCCACCGTACGGGAAACCCCATTTAAAGAGGCGGCGGCAAACCCTAAGCGCATGACAATCGACTTGCGCAATCCGTCCAGCTCGGGCAATTGTACCGGCGGTGCGAAAACCACCGCGATTTTGGCCGTAATATTTCTGGGAATCACAATGAAAATAAAGGCCGCGGCCGCCGCTTCGGTCAACAGAACAAGGTAAATGGTATGGAACTGATTCAAGGCGCCGCCGACCGCAACGCTTAAAACAAAAAAGCCCGCAACCGCCAGGTTCCCGACCGGCGCACTCAACGCGGCAAGCAAGCCACCAACGGCAACCACAAAGGAAATGTCCGGACTGCCGCTGACCCACATCGAAACGCCGACCACCACCGCGCAAATGGTACCGTAGCCGGTTTTTCCGAAGCGGGCGGCGTACAGCACCGTAAGCATGGCCGCAATCCGGCCGACCGAAATCAGCGAAATCTGCACCGGATAAAGCCCCAGCAAGCAGATATTCAGCGTAAACAAAAAGGAGATGACCCCTTCATTGTCCTTAAAGGCTTGTCCCTGCCCCAAATAGCGGAAAAAGGAAAAGACAAAAAAGGCGAAAACCGCCGTAATAACCGCCTCGCTTGCCGCCTTTAAAACACCAGGAAAAGAGTTCTCAGTCGTGACCAGATTGGTCATGAGCACCGTAGCAAAAGAGGTAAACATCATGGCATATGCATTTTGCGAGGCTTTTATGTTCTTAATGATAAAACGAATCAGCACCGTAGAAGTCAGCGCCGCCAAGTATTTAAACTGGCCGCCGAAAATCGTGCCGATAAAATAGCAGACAAAGGCGCCTGTACCGGTGGCAAACATACACTCATAGGGTACGCCGGCCGCCAAAACCACCCCCAGAGGTGACATTTGCTCCATCAACTGTACATCGGCACACAAAAAACCCAATGCAAGAAACGCCATCTGCCGCGCAACGCTGAGCACCAGTTGTCCCACCTCTGCCATCCCTGCCCTGCTTTGTTTTACACTTTCTCTCATTTTTTGCATCCTACCTTTTTATTTCCGTGCAGATTTTTTCTTTCATTATAATGCAATTGAAAGATGGTTTTTGTCGCTTTGGGCAGGGCGGTTTTGGCAATATTTTAAAATATCGAGGCGGTAAGTATTGAAAAAAGACGATTTTGGTATATAATAAATACATAAATTTTCGGAGGCATCAAAGTTATGAGTGAGTGTACCCACGATTGCAGCTCCTGTTCGCAGGACTGTGCATCCAGAAAACCCCAAAAAGCCGCCTTGAATCCAAGCAGCCGGGTAAAGAAAGTCATCGGTGTCGTCAGCGGCAAAGGCGGCGTAGGAAAATCAACCGTTACCGCCATGCTGGCCGTTTTAATGCATCGAAAGGGCTATAAGGTCGGTATTTTAGATGCCGATATTACCGGTCCTTCCATTCCCAAACTGTTCGGTATCAAGCCGGGTGCGCAGCAGACCGAAGCCGGCATTTTACCTGCTGTAACTGCACAAGGTATAAAAATTATGTCCATTAACCTGCTTTTGCAGGATGAGGAATCGCCGGTTGTATGGCGCGGTCCGGTTATCGGCGGTGCGGTTTCCCAGTTTTGGACCGACGTTTGCTGGGGCGAGCTGGATTATATGTTTATCGATATGCCGCCCGGCACCGGTGATGTGCCGCTGACGGTTTATCAATCTCTGCCGCTCGACGGCATTGTGATTGTCACCTCGCCGCAGGATTTGGTCTCGCTGATTGTAAAAAAGGCCTACAACATGGCCGCCATGATGGAGATTCCCGTATTGGGAATTGTAGAAAACATGAGTTATTTTGTTTGTCCCGATTGCGGCAAGCCGCATGAGATTTTCGGCAAGAGCCGCAGTCATGAACTGGCAGGCGAACTGCAAACCCTTCTGTTGGGTAAAATGCCGATTGACCCGGCGCTCACCGCCTTGGCCGACGACGGCCGTTTTGAGGAAACCGAAGCCGATTATCTGCTCGGCGCGGCCGACCTCATCGAAACCCTGCAATAAAAAAAGGAGAATTTGCTTTTTTCGAGCAATTTCTCCTTTTTTATATAAGATAATAGCAAAAGACTCTTTATCCTTTGGTTTGGCTGTCCAGCGGGAGAGAAAAGCTGGGCAAAAACTCCTCTAAAAACACCCGAACCGCCGGTAGGTCTATTTCACGGATGGTCGCCTCTGTTGCTTTTTTTGCTTCGGCAAACTCCCGGTTTCCGAGGCTGATTTCATCGTTGCACTTGATGAGCGCTTGAATTTTATCTGCCGCGTGTATTAAGGGCTGTAAGGCCGGGTCGGGCTCAAAAATATCGGTAAATTCGCCGCACAAATCCTCCGGCAAAAGGGCAAGCAGATTGTCCTGGGCCTCCCTTTCAATTTGCCGGTAAGCGGCCTTGATTTGCGGATTGCAGTATTTGACCGGTGTCGGCAAATCACCGGTGATGATTTCGGGAGCATCATGGAACATAGCGGCCACCGCAACTTTTTCCGCGTTGTAATTCGCACCGAACCGCCGGTTGGAAATCACGGCCAGCGCGTGTGCGATAAAGGCAACCTCCAAGGAATGTTCGGCAAGGTTTTCACTGAACATATTGCGCATCAGCGACCAACGCTCAATATTGCGCATTCTGAAAAGCATCGCATAAAAATGGCTCATTGTTTCATCCCTCATATTTTAAATCTATCATTGAATATTATAACACGAACTGCTATAATAGCAATAGGAAAATTAAGATAGGAAGTGTAGCGCATGGAACCGACCGTCGTCTTAAAACCGAAAAAAGAATTGCATTGGCAAACCTTTTTAACGGCCTTGGGCGTTGCCGCCCTAATTTTTCTGCCCTTTGTTATTAAGGACCGCGGCTATTTCCTTTTCTACGGGGATTTCAATGTGCAGCAAATCCCGTTCTATCAAATGTGCCATGCGGCGGTACGCAACGGCGATATTTTCTGGAACTGGGGCACCGACCTCGGTGTGAACTTTATCGGCTCTTACAGCTTTTATCTGTTGGGCAGTCCCTTTTTCTGGTTTACCTTACTTTTCCCCAACGCGGCTGTGCCCTACCTGATGGCGCCCCTGCTGGTTTTAAAATTCGCGCTGGCCGCCTTTACCGCCTATTTTTATATTCGCCGATTTACCCACAAGCCGCAAACCGCCATGCTGGCGGCCTTGCTTTATGCCTTTTCGGGTTTCTCGGTCTACAACGTATTTTTCAATCACTTCCACGAGGCCATCATTTTCTTCCCTTTGCTTTTGCTGGGACTGGAAATGCTGATTACCGAAAACCGCAAGGGCGTTTTCGCACTCTGTGTTTTTATATGCGCTCTTTCCAATTATTTCTTTTTCTTCGGCATGGTGGTCTTTACCGTTATTTACTGGATTGTACGCACCTGCGGACGCTGCTACAAGCAGAGCGTCGGCCGCTTCTTCCTCATGCTGTTTGAAGCGCTGTTGGGTGTGGCCATGGCTGCGGTCATTTTATTGCCCTCTTTTTACGCTGTCATTCAGAATTCCCGTGTCGGTAGTATTTCCTATGGGTGGAATGCCTGGGTATATGGCAAAGAACAAATTTACCTTAACATTTTGCAATGCTTTTTCTTCCCACCGGACATTCCGGCGCGTCCCGTCTTTTTCCCCGGTGCAGAGGTAAAATGGGCGAGCCTGGGCGGCTGGTTGCCCTTGTTCGGCATGACCGGCGTCATTGCCTTTATGCAGGCGAAAAAAGGACATTGGGCGCGGCGCATCATTTGCATTTCAGCCTTTATGGCGCTTGTCCCGATTCTCAATAGCGCCTTTTATATGTTTAACTCGGCCTATTATGCCCGGTGGTTTTATATGCCGATTTTGATTATGTGCGTAGCAACCGCTCTGGCAATCGATGACCGTTCTATCGAATGGGACAGTGCCTTCCGCTGGACCTTTATCATCACCTTTGCCGCCGCGGCCATCATCGGTATCTTCCCCAGCGAAGTGACCGACGGCAAAGTGACAAAGTGGGGGCTTTTTACCGAGCCCGAAAACCAAACCTATCTGCTGCGCTTTTGGATAACCTGCGCCATCGCATTACTGTGTTTAATTATTCTGAAAAGCCTGCTGGGATTTTTGCGCGAGCGAAAAAGACAGTTTCTTACCTCGGCGCTCTGTCTTGTTTGCATGGTTTCGGTTGTGTATAGCGTGTATTTTATCGCCTGCGGCAAACAGCACTCCCATACGAATTCGGTTATGCTCGACCAGCTGGTTGAGGGCGAACTGGATTTGGGACAGGACGAGGAGACCTTCCGGATTGATGTGTATGACGGGGTCGACAACACCGGAATGTACCTCGGCTTATACAGCATCAATACCTTCCATTCGATTGTACCGGGTTCGGTGATTGAGTTTTACGAATATGTGGGCGAGGAGCGTAATGTCGCAAGCCGCCCCTCAACCGATACGGTTGCTATCCGCAGTCTGCTTTCGGTAAAATACCTTTTGAACAACACCCTGACCGGCGAGGCCTTTGAAGACGAAAACGGCGAAACCGAAATGCCGGGGTTCAGCTATTATAAAACCGACAATCAGTTTAAAATTTACAGCAACGAAAACTATATTCCGCTCGGCTTTGTTTACGACTATTATATGACCAAGGAACAATGCGAGCGTTTTGGCGAAAGTTACCGCGATGATATGATGCTTAAAGCCCTGCTGCTGGACCAAGAACAGATTGAAGCTTATAAAAACATTTTGACCTGCGTCGACGAGAGCGATGCATTCAACAACATTTACAACGAAGGTGACGAAGCCGACTATTATTCGATAGACGAGTATTTCAGCGCAGATACCGTACGCGAGGATTGCGCCGAACTGCGGCAAAACGCTTCCTATAACTTTGTTCACAGCAGTCGCGGTTTCAGTTGTACCATGGATTTAAAGAACAAAAACCTGGTCTTTTTCTCGGTCCCCTATGAAGAGGGCTGGACCGCCTATGTCAACGGCAAACCGGCAAAAATCGAAAAGGTGAATGTCGGCTTTATGGCAGTGCTGGCCGATGCCGGTGTAAATGAAATCGAGTTTGTTTACACAACACCGGGATTGAAGATCGGTGTCTGTATTTCGATTGCGGCCTTTGTGCTTTTCCTTTTGTATGCGACCATCGGTTATTTTTACGGCAAAAAGCATCCCCGGCACCCCGACTATCCGGAAGGCGAAGCATTGCAAGCGCTGTGGGCGGCATATGACGCCGCCGATACCGAAGCGCAGGAATTGGAGGATTTGCAGGAGGACCTGTATTTCGGTACCAAGCAGTCCGAGCAAGATGACGAGAGCGAGGAATTTTCTCTTAAATACCGCACCCATCTGGGCGGCTTTACGATTGACGATTCCTTTTTAAAAGATTTGAACAAACCGGAAAAAAATGACGAGCCGGAGGAAGAATAATGCCGCGATTTTTCAAAGAAAATTTTGAATCAGAGCCCATCATCACCGGCGCAGATGCCGCACATATTGCAAAATCCCTGCGCATGAAGCCGGGTGAAGAGGTGGTGGTCTGCGACACCCATGGGGTTGACTACCTCTGCAAAATTTCCTCTCTCTCCCCAGAAGAGGTCGCGCTGGAAATCCGGCAAAAAACCGAAACGGTCAGCGAGCCGACCGTGTTTACAACCCTTTTTGTCTGCCTGCCGAAGGGGGATAAAATGGACGGCATCATAAAGCAGGCGGTAGAATTGGGTGTCTGTGAAATCGTGCCGATGCTGTCCACCCGTTGTGTGGCAAGGCCGGATGCGCGTGCGGCAGTCAAAAAGCAGGAGCGGTATCAAAAAATCGCAAATGAGGCGGCCGGACAAAGTGGCCGCGGCATTTTGCCGACAGTACGCCCCTTTGTTTCGCTGAAAGATTGTGCCGCCGCTATAAAAAATTTTGACCGTGCACTCTTCTTTTATGAAAAGGGCGGCGCACCGATAGATAGCCTTCCGATGCAAGCCGGAGAGCGCATTGCTCTGATTACCGGCTGCGAGGGCGGCTTTGACCCGGCCGAGGCGGCACTGTTACAAAACAACGGTGCGGTTGCGCTGACTTTGGGGCCTCGCATTTTGCGCGCTGAAACGGCGCCGGCTGCCGCGTTGAGCGCTGTCATGCTGCTGACCGGAAATTTCGGTGCTTGACAAAGTCTTTTTGTTTGTGCTATACTTTTTAAAACTGCATAAGTGAGCATATGATGCTTGCGATAGGGGAGCTGGTAATTCAGCCGGCTGAGATGGTGCGTTGTCGCATCGGACCCTTGAACCTGATTCGGATAATGCCGACGTAGGGAGTGTACCGTAAAGTAGAACCGCTGCGCGTATTGTCCGCAGCGGTTATTTTTTACAGGAGATGAAGAAAATGAAATCAAAACACATTCAAAAGTTAACCTTTACCGCCGTGATGCTGGCTCTCTCTACGGTACTGAGCGTTATTCCGGCCATTCAGCTGCCCTTCGGCGGTAAAACCACCTTTGCCAGTATGCTGCCGGTCATGCTGGTCGTACTGAAATACGATTGGAAATGGGGTTTTTTTACCCCCTTTGTCTATTCGGTGATTCAGCTGGGGCTTAGCCTTGCCAAGGTGCTGAGCTGGGGGCTGTCCCCGATTGTATTGGTCGGGTGTTTGCTTTTGGACTATATTCTGGCCTATACCGTTCTGGTCTTTGCCGGCAGTTTTAAAAAGCGGGGCAAGACCGGCGTCATCGCCGGTGTTTCGCTGGCACTGGTATCACGGTACATCATGCATTTGCTGTCGGGTATGCTGCTCTGGGATTATATCACCGAAATGGGATTTTGGGACGCGCTTTGGTATTCCATTACCTACAACGCCACCTACATGCTCCCCGAACTCATCATCACCTTATTGATTTTAACGGCTTTGCTTTCGACCAAGGCATACAAAAAAATTATGGAATATTAAACAAGCACCCATAGATACTATATCTATGGGTGCTTTTTATGCTGATTGAATTAAACAATGTGTCTATCCATTTGGGGCAACGCCAAATTTTTGATGATTTTTGTTTGCAGATCGAAAAGAACGACCGCATTTTGCTTTTGGGTGAAAACGGCAGCGGCAAAACCACCCTGCTCAACTATATTTGCCGGCATTTTAAAAAAATCTGCCGCATTTCTTATTTGCGGCAAAACGATATGCTGCTGCCCTACAATACGGTTTTTCAAAATCTGCGGCTTGCGGGCGGTGAAGCGCGCGCCACACAATTTTTAGAGCGTTTGCAACTCGAAGAATACAAAAACGATTATCCCTATCAGCTCAGCGGCGGTATTCATCGGCAGCTGCTGATTCTGCGTGCCTTGCTTTTTCCGTATGATTTATTGCTTTTGGATGAGCCGCTGGCCAATTTAGATGCCGCTGCCATTCCGGCGGTTTGCGAAATGATGGAAAAAGAAACCGAAAACCGCGCGCTACTTGTTTCTGCTCACCAAAATGCAGAAGCTCTTGCATTTACAAACAAAACTGTAATAGTTTACAAGAAAAGGGGGAAAATAGTTTCATAGGAGTGATTTCCATGAAACGAAAACTGAAAACTTTTTGCAGTCTTTGCCTTTGCCTGTTGCTCTGCCTCGGTACAAGCTTACAGGCCGCCGCGCTCTCCAAAATGGGTTCGCGCGGAACCGAGGTGCGCAACATTCAAACCCGCTTAAAAAGCTGGGGCTATTATAAGGGCGGTGTTGACGGTATTTACGGCACCAAAACACGCGATGCCGTTATCCGTTTTCAAAAAGCGCACAATTTAAAGGCCGACGGCATTGCTGGGCCGGCCACGCTGGAAAAAATCGGCCTGCCCACCGGCATCGATACCTCCGGCGGAGGTTATTCCTCCTCCGATTACAATTTGTTGGCGCGCCTGATTTCAGCCGAGGCACGCGGCGAGCCCTATACCGGACAGGTTGCCGTGGGTGCTGTGGTGCTTAACCGCGTGGAGCACCCTTCTTTCCCCGACAGCATTTCGGGTGTGATTTACCAGAACGGCGCGTTCAGCTGTTTGTATGACGGGCAATTTAATCAGCCAGTCGCTGACAGCGCCTACCAAGCCGCGCGCGATGCCCTCAACGGCATGGACCCCAGCGGCGGTGCCATTTATTACTTTAACCCGTCCACCGCAACCAGCAGTTGGATTTGGAGCCGCCCTTTAATCAAGGTCATTGGTAAGCATCGATTTTGTTCTTAATATCATAAAAACCGCAGCTGCATAGGCAGCTGCGGTTTTTTCTTTTATTTTGTTCCGGTAGAGCCAAAGCCACCGGCGCCGCGCGCCGTTTCATTCAGCTCATCCACCGTGTTAAAGTCGGCCTGCAAAAAGGGCGCAATCACAAGCTGTGCAATACGCTCTCCGCTTTCGACCGTTGCCGCACAGTTGGAATGGTTGTGCAAAGCCACCATGACCTCGCCGCGGTAATCGGCGTCGACAACGCCCACCTTGTTGGCCGGTGCAAGTCCTTTTTTGCTGGCCAAGCCGCTGCGGGCATAAATCAGTCCGGCATAGCCTTCCGGAATCTCCATGGCCAGTCCGGTTGGAATCAGTTTGGTTTCACCCGGCTCTAAAACCACCGATGCTTCAAGCACCGCATACAAATCGGCTCCGGCCGAAAACTGGGAGCCGTAGGTCGGAATCACCGCATTCGGATGTAATTTTTTAATATTTACTTTGGTTGCCATTTTGAATACGCCTCTCTTTAATCAAAGGCGCATCTGCTTCGGCAGGTGCGCCCCAAATTGTTTTGCCGTTACGGCTGGATTTCATTGTCCGCAATGGTGATGACTTTGTGCTGTTTCAAAGATTTTTGTACATCGATAATGCGTTGGTTGGAGGAGCCGCGAAAGCGTATCGAAAGGTTTTTCAGCTCCTCTACAAATCGGCCGTCGACCAGCACATCGATATAGGAAAGCATTTCATCGGTTACATCACACCGCGCACGGCTCTCTTCCCAAAGCTCTTTATCGAGCATATAGCCGCTGTAACACCAAATGTTTTTTTGCGGAAACCGTTGCCGGATTTCCCGAAGCAAAGGCATCAGTACCTGCTGGTTCTGCGGCTCAAAGGGCTCGCCGCCCAGCAAGGAAAACCCTTGAATAAAGTCATTGTCCAGTGCGGTAAAAATCTCCTGCTTTACCTGTTCGGTAAAGGGGTTGCCATAGGAAAAATCCCAGGCCTCTTTGTTAAAGCAATTCTTGCAACCGTGTGTGCAACCGCTGACAAAGAGCGAAACGCGCACGCCCGGTCCGTTTGCCACATCAAATTTTTTAATGGTTGCGTAATTCATTACAGGTGCAGCACCCTTGCCTTAATTTCCTTGGTTTTGCCGACATTCCAGAAATTCTCGCCCAAGTAACCGCAGGTTCTGCGGGTTACATTCATTTTGTTGTGGTCCTTGTTTCCGCAGGCAGGACATTCCCACTCGTTGTCGTCATTGATGGTGATTTCTCCATCGAAACCGCAGACATGGCAATAGTCCGATTTGGTATTGAACTCGGCGTACTGAATATTGTCATAAATAAACTTAACGACCTGCTCCAATGCGGCCAAATTATGACGCATATTGGGAATTTCAACATAGGAAATCGCACCACCGGAGGAAATCTTTTGGAACTGGCTTTCAAACTTGAATTTTTCAAACGCGTCAATATCCTCACGGACATCGACATGATAGGAGTTGGTGTAGTATCCCTTGTCGGTTATATCCTCAATTGTACCGAAACGCTCTTTATCAATTCTTGCAAAGCGGTAGCAAAGCGATTCGGCCGGTGTACCGTAAAGTGCAAAACCGATATTGGTTTCGGCACGCCAATCGTCACACGCCTTGCGCAGACGGTTCATAACCTTCAAGGCAAATGCCGCACCTTCTTCGGTGGTGTGGCTGACGCCCTTCATCAGCTTGGTGACCTCGTATAAGCCAATGTAGCCAAGCGAAATGGAAGAATAACCGCCGTAGAGCAATTTTTCAATGCTCTCGCCCTTGCCGAGCCGCGCCAGAGCACCGTACTGCCAATGCACCGGACTGACATCCGAGGTGACCTTTTTCAGCGCGTTATGGCGACACATCAGCGCCTCATAACAAAGCTCCAAGCGCTTGTCCATTTCCTGCCAGAAGACCTCTTCATCGCCCTTGGCAACAATACCGATTTGCGGCAGGTTCAAGCTGACAACGCCCTGGTTGAAGCGACCCTCAAATTTATAATTTCCCTTTTCGTCCTTCCAAGGAGAGAGGAAGGAACGGCAGCCCATCGGGCTGAATACATTACCCTCGTAATGCTCACGCATTTTTTTGGCCGAAATATAGTCGGGGTACATTCTCTTGGCCGAGCATTTGACCGCCATTTGGGTGATATAATCGTATTTGCCACCCTTTAAGCAGTTATGCTCATCCAGGACATACACAAGCTTGGGGAAAGCCGGGGTTACATATACGCCCTGCTCATTTTTAATGCCCTCCAAGCGCTGACGCAGAATCTCCTCGATAATCATGGCGTTTTCGGTAATATAGGGGTCATCCTTGTCCAAATTTAAGAACAAAGTAACAAAGGGAGACTGCCCGTTGGTGGTCATCAATGTATTGATTTGATACTGAATGGTTTGTACGCCCGAACGCAATTCATCCTTCAAGCGGCATTTGGCCAGCTTGTCAATGGTTTTAGCGGTTGCTTCACCGCCCAGTTCTTCTTTAAACTGCTTTTTGAATTTTTGATAGCTCTTGCGCAGGTATTTGCCAAGGTGGCGAATATCCACCGACTGGCCGCCGTACTGACTGCTGGCCACCGCCGCAATAATCTGGGTGACAATCGTACAAGCCACCTGGAAACTCTTGGGGCTTTCAATCAGTTTGCCGTTCATTACCGTGCCGTTATCCAGCATATTGCCAATGTCAATCAAGCAGCAGTTAAAAATCGGCTGAATAAAATAATCGGCATCGTGAAAATGCAGTACACCCTCGTCGTGCGCCTTGGCGATATGCTCCGGCAACAGAACACGACGGGTCAAATCCTTGGAAACCTCTCCTGCAATCAAATCGCGCTGGGTGGAAGCCACCACGGCGTTTTTGTTGGAGTTTTCCTCCATAACATCTTTGTTGCTGCACTGAATCAAACTTAAAATAGAATCGTCGGTCGTGTTGGCCTTACGCACCAATGCGCGGCTGTAACGATAAATAATATAGGCTTTCGAGAGGGTATATTTTCCGAAGGACATCAATTTGCTTTCTACAATATCTTGAATGTCCTCAACCAACATTCTCTTCCGGTTCTTACCCTCAATATAACAAATAATATCTTCGATTTGCTCGGGTGTGACACGCTCCGCCTCCTCAACGGCGGCATTTGCTTTGGAAATTGCGTTGAAAATCTTACTGCGGTCAAAATCTACCGCGCGCCCGTCACGCTTGACTACCTGCATTTTTCCCATCCCTTCCCAATTGATAAAAACACAATATCTTGTGTTTAAACGGTAGGCATACCCCCTACCGATTGACTGCAAATACCATTATACAATAGAAAACAGATTTTTCAAGTACTTTTTTTGTTGCAAAAGCAACAATGCTTGTGATATAATACAATATATTGAAGAAAAACTGGTAAAAACTCTGTGTATCTTGGGGTGATACAATGAAAACACCAACCTTATTTGCCGGTATGTCACGAGAGGAAATCCGCGAATTTACCCAATGTATGGGGGCTATGTGCAAAACCTTTACCCTCGGCCAGGAAATTTACGATTATGGCAAACAAACACAATATATTGGGGTACTGTTATCGGGTGAAGCCGAAATCATTTCCTACGACCTGTACGGCAAACGCACCGCAACATTGCATTTTGTTCAAGCAGGCGGAAACTTCGGCGAAGAATATGTTTTTTTAAAAGAGCCGCAGCCGGTCAAGGTGCTGTGCACAAAAAACTGCGAAATTCTCTTTTTGCACACCGGCACCCTTCTGTCGCCCTGCGGCAACAGTTGCCGGCCTCACAAGGTTTTTTTGAGCAACCTGGTGGCCCTTTACAACGAGAAGCTGCGGCTGGAACGCACCCATGTGTACATTTTAAGCCGTCCTACCATTCGCGAAAAGCTGTTGGCATTTTTTACCGAACTCTCCAAAACCCACGACAGCTTTGCCTTTGATATGCCCTTTAACCTGACCCGTCTGGCCGGGTATTTGAATGTAAACCGCAGCGCTATGACCCGTGAACTGGCAAAATTAAAAAAAGAGAGATTGGTCGAATTGCAGGGCCGCCGGGTCACCATTTATTATATGTAAAAAACACGGACTGTTTTCAGTCCGTGTTTTGCTTATTCTGTATAACCGTTGGGGTTGTTTTTCTGCCAGCGCCAAGCATCGACACACATATCGTCAACCGTTTTTTCAGCTTTCCAATGCAGGACCATTTTGGCCTTTTCGGCATTGGCATAAACTTCGTCCGGGTCACCCGGACGGCGCGGGTCAATTTGATAAGGGATTTCCTTTCCGCTGGCCTTTTCAAAGGCATCCTTCAACTGTAAAACGCTGCACCCGTTGCCGGTGCCGAGGTTAAAGGCTTCGCAGCCGGTATGGTGCAACGCCCAATCAACCGCGCGCACATGGCCCTTTGCCAAATCGACCACATGAATATAATCCCGTACACCGGTGCCGTCCACCGTGTCATAATCGTTTCCGAAAACATGTAGTTTTTCCAGCCGGCCAACCGCCACCTGTGTGATGTAGGGCATAAGATTGTTGGGAATTCCCTTCGGGTCCTCGCCAATGGTGCCGCTGGAATGCGCACCAATCGGATTAAAGTAGCGCAGTAGTGCGACACACCAATCCGGGTCAGAAACAAACAAATCCTTTAAAATATATTCAATGAACAATTTGGTGCGGCCGTAAGGGTTGATGGCACCCAAGGGCATGGTTTCGACCAACGGCATGGTTTTGGTTACACCGTAAACCGTAGCCGAGGAGGAAAATACAATTTTCTTGACCCCGTGCTTTCGCATAACATTGCAAAGGGTAAGGGTGGAGCCAATATTGTTTTCATAATAGGCCAACGGCTTGGCCACCGATTCACCCACCGCCTTATACCCGGCAAAGTGAATCACGCAATCGATTTTGTTTTCGCTGAAAATTTTATCCAGTACCGCCGCATCGCAGACATCGGCCTCATAAAATTTAATTTTCGCGCCGATAATGCTTTCTACCCGTTTGAGCACCTGCGGTTTGCTGTTATAAAAATTATCTACGACAACAAATTCGTAGCCTGCCGCCGCCAATTCAATTAGGGTGTGACTGCCGATATAGCCGGCACCGCCTGTAATCAAAATCATACTGCACGCACTCCTTTTTAAATTGCTTATATTATACGCGAAAAAAAATAAAAAATCAACCGTCTTTACAGATTGGGTTTGATTTGATATAATAATGTAGAATAAACGCATAAGGAGTAAATATCATGCACACAACCTATGAAAGTCCGCTTTGCGCACGCTATGCCGGAAAGGAAATGCAGTATCTTTTCTCGGCCGATAAAAAATTCACCACCTGGCGTAAGCTGTGGGTTGCGCTGGCCGAAGCCGAACAAGAGTTGGGCCTGCCGATTACCGACGAGCAAATTGCCGAACTGAAAGCGCATATCACCGATATCGATTATGAAATGGCCGCACAAAAGGAATCGGAAGTGCGGCATGATGTTATGGCACACGTGCTAACCTACGGCGCCGCCTGCCCGTCGGCCAAGGGTATCATTCACCTGGGTGCCACCTCCTGCTATGTCGGGGACAATACCGATATCATCATTATGACCGAGGCTTTGCAGCTGGTCAAAGCCAAATTGCTGATTGCCATAGAAAAGTTAAAGTATTTTGCCGAGAAATATAAGGCACTGCCCACACTGGCCTTTACCCATTTTCAACCGGCACAGCCCACGACCGTCGGCAAACGTGCCACCCTTTGGCTTTATGATTTGATTTTGGATTATGAGGAAATCTGTCACCGGATTGACAGCATGACCCTGCTCGGCTGTAAAGGTACGACCGGTACCTCTGCCAGCTTCTTGGAGCTCTTTGAGGGCGACCATGAGAAGTGCCGCCAATTAGAGCGCCGCATTGCCGAAAAAATGGGCTTTTCACGGGTACAGCCGGTTTCGGGACAAACCTATGCCCGTAAGGTCGATATGCTTGTGTTGCAAGTGTTAAGCGACATTGCCCAAAGCGCCATGAAATTTTCGGGGGATATTCGGCTTTTGCAAAATCTAAAAGAAATTGAAGAGCCCTTCGAGAAAAAGCAAATCGGCTCCTCTGCCATGGCATACAAGCGCAACCCGATGCGTTGCGAGCGCATTTCCTCTTTGGCGCGCTATGTTATCGCCGACACCATCAACCCTGCCATCACCGCCTCCATTCAATGGTTTGAGCGCACGCTGGACGATTCGGCCAACAAGCGCATCAGTATCCCCGAGGCTTTTCTGGCGGTTGACGCGATTCTCACCCTTTATATCAATGTAACCGACGGTTTGGTGGTCTATCCCAAGGTAATCGAAAAACACCTGCTGGCCGAATTGCCCTTTATGGCAACCGAAAACATTATGATGCAGGCGGTCAAAAAGGGCGGTGACCGTCAGGAGCTGCACGAAGCTATCCGCGTACATTCTATGGCCGCCGGTAGGGTTGTCAAAGAGCAGGGTCTGGAAAACGACCTGGTCGACCGTATCGCCGGTGACCCCCTGTTCCGCTTGACCCGCGCCGAGATTGAATCGGTTTTGCGTCCCGAGAACTTTGTCGGCCGCAGCCAACAGCAGGTCGAGGAATTTTTAGCCGATGTCGTTTGTCCCTTACTGGAAAACGAAAAGGTAGATTACACCCTCGCCGGTAATGTAACGGTATAAACTTGATGCCGACCGTATCTGAGATACGGTCGGCTTTTTTTATTCAATCTCTAAATAGGCTTTCCAGCAGGCCGGACCGAATGCGCCGTCAACGGCGAGACCGTTGTTTGCCTGCCAGTTTTTAATGGCATTTGCGGTATTGTTTCCGCAGTAACCATCAATCCGTGTGCCAACAATGCGTTGTACAATACGGGTCAGATTTTTATAACGGTAGACCAAGCGCTTTTTCACAACGCCGGTTTTGGCAGCATTTTCGCTCTCTGCACCCCACCAGCCGTTAGCACCCTTTTTCATTTTGATGCCGTCTTTGATGGCGGCGGCCTGGAATTCCTTTATGGCCTCGGAATATTTGTTACTGCTTGCTTTCACAAAGGCCTTTTCGCCCTTCAAATAGGGCTTCGGGTCTATGTACTCGCCATTTATGCAAATATCAAAATGCAGGTGTGCGCCGGTCACATTGCCGGTTGCACCCATATAACCCAATACCTGCCCTTTTTTTACAGCCTGTCCGGCCTTTACGGTCAGACTGCCTTTTTTCATGTGCATATATCGGGTGACATATCCGTTGCCGTGGTCGATTTGTACATAGTAGCCCATACTGCTTTGGTATTTTGCCGCCTTTACCGTACCGTCGGCAAAGGCAATCACATAATCCAAAGTATGTCCGCCCCCGACAAGGTCAACACCCTTATGTAATTTGGTTTGTGTTTTGCCGTTCACCGTCAAGGTGCGCATACCGTAGTCACTGGTCATAATATGCTGTCCTTTGCTTAAAACGGGGACTTTACAATTTAAAGCAGTCGACATAAATTATTCCTCCTTTAAAGCCTTGTTCTCTCATTGGGGTTGTTAACAACACCAAAAGCAACCAATACCGGCAGCAGAACATTCAGCAACCCGTCTACGGTTTCGCCGATATCTAAACCGGCAAACGCTTTAACACAGAACACGACCAATGCGCCAAGTGCCAGCCATAACGGCCAGGATTTTAATTTTTCTAATATGTTTTTCATTCTTTTACTTCCTTTCTATTTTGTGCGATGAAAGGATTCAAGAACCTTTATCCTTGCATCCATTCCTCTGATATGGTCCTCCACAACCGGAATACGTTCACCAAAGTTGTTGTGCCTTTCTACCTTTTCTTCTAACTGCTGAATCCGGTAGTTGGTCAGCTTGTTTGCCGTCAGAATACCCCCAAAGGTGCCGCACATTGTACCGACCAAGGCCACCAAAGCAGTTATGACGCCCTCGCTCATAGCTCCGTCACCTCCTCCGGTATTTCCTGCACGGTATACTGCACATGGATTCTCCCATCCTTTACGGCATAACCTTCGGTTACATACTGATTTTCTCCAATCGTCGGCATTACCGCACGCTCTAATTCCATATATCCCAATTGTAAAAGAATCTCTTTGCCCGGCCGCACATACATGGTATCGGTGCTTTCATCCTTGATATATCTCCCGGTAAAGAGCTCTATTCTGTGTTCGTTGATGAATTTATACATTTGGGTTTTCCTCCCTGTAATCAAAGGAATGATACCCAATAGAGAGCGTTCCCGGTACGGCTGTATCTACCGAAAAGATATTGGTGCGGTTCGGCTCGTAACCCAGTACAAGCAAAGCTTGCCCTGCCTCGGTGTCGGTCATATCGGTGATATTGGGCTCGGACAGCAGAAGCGCTGTATTGTCTGCAATCGACGACGTGGTATTGCCGTCTATTTCACTCTTTACCCGCTGTACCCGTTGCACCTTGCCCTTTTCCATTTTCAGACTGTCCCGTGCAATCCAACCCCCTGCCGATGACGGAATACCGCGCAAAGGCTCATCAAGGAATACATTTACAGTCCGATTGAAATAGGGCTCGTAAGGAGTTGCGGTCTTGCTCTTTTCCAATTGAAAAAATGTAAAACGCTTTAATTCCCTACTTAAAGAATTTCCAACAGTATCGTCTTTAAATTTGGATAATCTGTATTTTGTGTTTTCTTTTGCGGTAAAGGTATAGGTTCTTTGGGTTTCTTTTTCCTTATTTGTGGTTAAATACACAAGCGTATTCCACGTCGTGGCATCCTGCGTCTGGTACTGAAAATAAAAAAAGTTTGGCAGCTCATCATAATCAAAGGAAATCGTATAGGTTTCCCCTGCAACTAAGTCTAAAAATATATCACCCCAATACGTGCTGCGATTCGTCCAATTGGCTGTGTTGAAAAAATCGACTAAATTCTTGCCTCGCACCGACACTGGCAGACGGTATTTACCGTAGTTTACATCGGCTTCATCGGTAATCAAATCTCCGACACTTTCTACCTCTGCCGGATAGTCTGGGCTGGGAATAACTGTGCCGTAAGGCACGTATTCGGTTGCGCTTTCTCCTTCTTCCAATTTAAATTGTATAGTAAAATTTTCACTGTCATAAGCGTTTTTTATTAAACATCGTAGCCTTATATTTGTTGTTTCTGAAACTGTAAATGTATAAGGACTTTCGCCTAAATTATCATTTGAATTATCATTGCAATAAAGTAGAACATCCGCATGGTTAATTCCGCTAACTGTATATGAAAAGGTGTATGTTCCTGTTGGTAATGAAAATGTTGCAAATGAAAAATCATCACCTATTTCACCAACTCTGTGCGTATATTTTACATTGATTGTCCCGTCCATATTCTCGGTAGCTGTGATTAAAATTGTCGACGGCAAATCGTAGCCGGACGGTATTAAATTCGGTCTGACTTTGCTTTCCTGTTTGCTGTTGCCGAAGATATCAATTTCTATTGGTGTAATGCTTGGGTCTTGTAATACACAAGGATTTCCCTCTGCTTTGTAAGGGTAACCGGCGGTGCAATTCGGGTTGGGCAGCATATCCCGTATGCGGTCACGCATATAGCGCTTTACCATCATAAGGCAACACCCCGTACAACCCCTTGGTATTTTCTCCCGTTCCAGTAGAGGGCAACATCATAGCCCTTGTTGCGTATCGGGAGGAACACCCCGTCTTCGCAATCATCATTGCTGAAATCAATATCGGCCGTGGAATAGGAAAAAGCGATGTCGCTGTCGGCCGGTGTTTGAAAGCACAGCATGGCAGAGAACCGGTCGGCCGCGGTCAACCCGGCGGGCAGAGTAAGGGTCAACGCCGTCAAAGGATTTGTGTATCTGTATTCGTGATTGTCCTCGGCTGTTGCGGCTGCCTCGGTTTCACCGGAGGTGATAATTACTGCCGAAAACTCGTCCTTTACCTCCGCCACCACTGCTCTTTCCTCGGCTGCTTGTGCTGCGCTTTCCGCCGCGCTCTGTGCCGCATCGACAATGAAATCTGCCTTTTGAATGCAAACCTCTTTTGACGAAAGGCATTGTGCAACCGAATCCTCCATGCTGGCCGCTGACGCTTGTGCATCCACCTTTGCGGTTTGTGCGCCGATAAGAGATGCGTTGGCCGACTCGGCCGACGCAATCGCCTGCTCGGCATAGATTTTTGTCTGTTCATACAAACCGTTCATGTCCGACCAACTCTCCTCGGCATAGGTCGGTGAGGGTTCCAGTTGGAGCAACGCATAAGCGCTTTTAATCTTTTCCCATGTTTTGCTTTGGCCTTTTAAGAGCGAAAGCACCATACAGAGCTTCAATATGCCGCCGGCACGGGTTACCGCCTGCTCCAAATCGTAATAAATGGTGCTGTACTCTGCAAAGCTGCCGGTAAATTCCAACGGCAGACTGCGGTGTACCACGCCGCTGCCGTCACATACATCAATGCGGCAAAAAATTTGCCCGATGGAAAGCATCTCGGTAAACCGCTGCTCCAACTCGGCATCCAGTTGAAATATTAACCGCGTCGCGCGGTGCTCACCCTGCACACCGCCGTGTTGTACCGTCGCCGGAATAAGCCCCTCGGCCGTGACCGTATAGGCCACCTCCCGCATCGCTTCCGGCTGATTTGTCTTGTCTGTAAATATCATTCTTCTTCCTCCTTGCATTTTTGTAATCCTTAGGTGCTTATTTTGCTCCTCCGGTTAATTTGTAATTTATAGAAATTGCATCTATCGCCATGTTTCCTTCGCATTCAAGGCAAATCCCAAAACGGTTTGTGAGCCCCACACAAGGACGAAGCGGTTTGTTTCTAACATATCCCGCCGAATACTCAGTGGTATCGTTATGTCGTAATCTGATTAACTCTTGCGGATATTCTCCGTTTTCAGTTATATATTTTAAAAACATTGGCTTTCCTGCGTTGTTACCAAAGGAAATATTCACAAGGTTGATTGATTTATTTTTGTGGGGTTCAGAAAAATCGAAAATTTTGGTTTGTGCTAATGTTGAAATTTCCTGTTCTTTTCCCGTTTGTATTTCGGGAGGGTTGTAACGGCTAAGAGGTATGGTTTCGGTATCGAGCAAATAAATCTTATCCTTTTTGTAGTCAGGAAGAATAGCATACACCTCCTCATAATAAAACCGTACATTGCCGCTTTCCTCGGTTTCGGTTTCCAACATTTTGATTAAAGCCAAGGCCATGCTGTTATCCACTGCATAAAGCGCATAGATTTGGCTGTACTGATTTCCCTTGCCGGCATTAAAATCCGGAAGTTCCCAATACCACCATGGAATATGGATATTGCTGTCCTCTGTTTTGGAGTAAGAAGCGGCATATTGATACCCGTAAGAGTTGTAATCCATCAAATACACATGGTTTTTTACAAACAGACAGTACATTCCTTGCCAATCACAGGAAAAAGCGTCGACCAAATCTTCCGGTTGTTCTTGCTTTAATCGGCGTTCCACCATTCCGGAAATCTCATGGATATTGCGTTCGCTGTATTGACTGTTGGTTATTAAGGTGTAAACCTTGCCGTTTCTGTTTGTCCATACAAGCCGGTTTCTGCAAAGTTGTATGCTGTTTGGGCAATCACAGCCGATGCTGCTATGAATCTGCACCAACGGAAAATAGGCAGATGTAGATGTTACCTCTGCGTTACCCTCCGGAATCTCATCTGACGCATCATACTGCGTTCCCTCTTTGTAATAGGTGTAATAGCTCTCGCGCTCCTTAAAAATTACCAGCATTTCGTTTTGTCTGGCAAAACCTGTCACCAACTGTGCAGAATCTCCTACACGAAAATAGTTGTTTTCCGGAAAATATAAGGGATTGTTTAAATCACTCCACAAAACCAAATTTTTTTCCTTTTCGTCGGTGTTACCGCAGAGAAACAACCTAGTACCTCCGTTAATGCCCTCTGATGCACCGCCGAACCATATGCTTTTTGTCATGTTAAAGAGTTTTGCACGCGTAATTTCGGGTTCTTCATCCCAAAACGGAAGTTCCAGTTCAAAATTGTTTTTTAGATTTGTATAGCTTTCCGGCACCGGAAGCTCCGCTTTATTTTTGTCATAAAAGGTAATGTTTTTATCCCAAACGGCCATAAGTAAACCGTCTTCTCCCGCCGATTCCTCCCAACTTGGTATCTCTGCGGTCAGTTTTACGGTATGGGTAATGACATTGCCGTCTTTATCTGTCAGCCTTGCTATTACCGCTTGGCCTGTCAATTTATCACGATTTTCTTGTAACTTGCGTGCAAAAACATAACGCATAACGGTCGGCTCAGCACTGTCGGCATGGAACTGCATGCGGTAACGGTTTCTCAAAATGTTATATCCTTCATATCTGGTTACGGTCGGGTCAGCAAAAACATGGTTCATGTTTCCGTTGATGGCTACCAAAGGAATATGATAATCTTCATCGGGTATCTCTACCCATTCGGATGCGTTTTTCTCTAATTTCCATCCAAATTGTCTTTTTGGCAAGTTTCTTCCTGCTGTAATCCAGCAATATAATACCTGTTGATGCTCAAAAACGATATAATTTCTAATGCCGCTGTCTTCTGCATGGTCCGGAGCAGTAAGCATCGGCAATTCTCTGACATCGGTTTCGGAGACCAGCCGGAATAGTATCCGCTCATCAAATCCTTCCCCGACAAAAGCGGTGAACAACCGATAAACCTTTCGGTCGATTTCGCGCCGTATATCGGTCGGCATCGATTTGGCAAAAGCATCTGTAAATTCTCCGTCCCTTGTATCGGCAAACAAATGTGTGGCCGACAATCCCTTCATACCCGGGCGGGTTTTTAATACCGCATCTTTATACCAAATATTTTTCCCGTCGGTCAATTGGTTGTCCTGTATCATAGAAACCGAATCGCGTAGGTTAAGACCGCCGGCCAGTTCCGGCATGGTTACGGTACGCACCGTTTGTCGGCTCATTTTCGGAAAACCCATATTTCCCCTCCTTACCAAACGGTAGGGATAACATCTTCGGTTACCGAGGTTCCTGCTATCCCCAGCCGCTTGCTGTTGTAAATCGACATAAAATATTGCTGCTGGTCACCGTCGCTCTCACCCTGGGCAATAAAGGCGGCCACACCATAGGGCATCACATCATTTAAAATGCGCTCGGGCAAACAGATTTCGTCTGTAAGCATGCGTATGCCCTGAAAACCGGTGTCCTGCAAGAGATAATACAAATCACTGTACACGGCGTTGACCGCCGCAGCAGCGCGGCTTTGAATTCTGCCGGTCATTTCGGCAAGACCCAAGCTGTCGGTATAGCCCAACAGCCGGAGCGCTTTGTCTAAAATCTGGGCGCCTGTCATAGGTCAACCACTCCTTCCACCTCTTGTGTCGACGCGGTATTTCCGCCGGCTTGCTGTTTTATTTGTGCCAAAATCTGTTGCTGTTCCTCTGCCGGCATCTGCAAAAAGGCATTGTACTGCTGCGGCGCGGTCTGTTGCAGATTCTGCAAGATTTCCTCATCGGTTATGCTCTCGCCCGCTGTCTGCTGTTTTTGCAAATCCTTTTTGAGACCGGTCACATCGGGAATCAAGCCACCCGGCAGACGGTCAAGATACTGTTCAAAGGTAATCAGTTGATTGGCAAGTAGATTGTCCAGTGTCGCAATAACCACACTCTCACTCCACAGCGTTGCCGCACCGACATCGATTTTGGCGGTAATCGGCAGGTGCTTATAACGGTCGGCCTGCAAAGGCAGGTACCAAGTGCCGCTTTTGTCCTCGATTTTAATCGAACGGTCGCCGTATAGATTGAGCCAGAAATCGGCCCAAATCCGCGCAATATCCTCAATAAAGTCATAGAAGCGGTTCATATAGTTCTGCATCGGCGCAGTGGCCGCCTCACGCAGCTGAATGATGGCCGAAGCATTGTCCGGTCGCAGATTGCCCAGCGCGGCATCGTTTGCACCGGAATCAGATAAGGTATTGCTTGCCAGGTCGTTAATCATATTCTGATACTGTGCTTGGAATGCCGGCGGTTGCACATGGGCAATCGCATTGCTCAAAGGATACTCCCCGGCACAAGCCACCTTGACAATTTGTCCCGGATTGTTGGAAATCTCTCCCTGTACAATGTCCGCATTGACCATGGTAATGGGCATACCCGACATCATCATGGCCCAAACCTCTGCCGTCAAAGCACGGTTAATGGCAATCTGGTTGGGAATCAAATAGGTGATTTCACTTTCACCGTATGCCGAGCCTCGGCGGCGTTCCCAATTCATTTTTGCAATCGGGTACCTCTTAATTCCCATATCCCAAGGTTTGCGGATATAGGCCTTTTCGGTCACCCGTACGGCTTTTACGGTCACCTGCCCGCTTTTGTCATAAACCTTGTACAACTTGGTTAAAACGGTAACTCGCTGGGAATCGACCGGCTCATTTTCATCTCCCGAATATGCCACCATGCCATCCGGAACAATCTGGCTGACCTCACTTTCCGGAAGGTTGTTTTTACGCGCCTCTCTGCGCACATCATTGACATCTCGGCGCTGGACGATCGTAATGTAGGGCTGGCTCTGTACATCGTCATTGTTCGGGTCGCCGAAGTTTACATTTTCAACATCCAGAATCTCCAAGGCAATATCACCCCGAATCGGCATGGTGCGCCCGATGTCTGCATAAAGTCCCGTTTCAATCGAGTCATCCCAATAGGTAAAGGCGATTCCGGTGCCGGTGATATAGGCATTTCGCAAAGCCTGTTCCTTTTTCATGTCGAATTTTATCCGTTCTGCCGTCACCCTAAAATAATTAGAAAGTGCCGACATAACGGCCGATATCTCGGCCGGCGTTTCGGGGCCTGCCATCACGGGTGTGTCCTGCATAGCCTGTAAAACCGCTTCCCGGTTTTGTTGTAAATCGGCCGTGTTGGGTATGCCCTCGGCCGAATAATTGACCGCAATCGGAGCCGAATTAATCATTGACATTTTATATTCCCCGATACGCTTAATGACATTTCGGCGCACCAGCGGCCGCGTGCTGCCGCACTTTGCCCCGTGCCATTGGTCACCGATATAAAAGCGTTCGTTCATTTTTGCCTGTTCATAGATGCCACGCGTTCCGATGCTCTCTTTATAGCTTACCGCGCGCCGATATTCCTCAAATACCTGCGCCGGTTGTGTTTTCATTTTTTCCACTCTTTGCTATCCTCGCTTTCTTCGGTTGTCCTAAAAATTGCAACCATACATTTCTCTTTGTGTTCAAGGATTTCTCTTTTTCATGCGATTTTTGAACAAAGGGGCCGCCTATCGGTGGCCCCTCCCTTTTTTTGGTTCCCCTTTTAGAACCGGTGCCTTGCATTCTGCAAAGCTATGTTGCTATCCGTTCGGCTTTATGCCGTTTGCAGAGCATAAATGTTGCCCAGCTCGGATTTTTTAACAAAGGTATCGTAATACAAACGATAGTCGAATTTGTAGGCGTCGGCCTTGACATTCTGCTCGGGCGCGAAAATGCGCAGGGTTTCGGATTTTTTGACCAAGCTTGCACCTTTCTTGGGCAGTACCAATGCGCGAATGCTCTGTGCATCCTCGGTCGGTGCAAAGCCGCCGGCGGTGGTGGTTGTGCCGGCATCAAAGGTATAGGCCGACTTCATGCGGCTGTCCTGTACCGGAATCAAAGCCACACCGTCCAAGGACTTGATGCGCAGATGGATGTCACCCTGTTTGAAATCACTGACAACAATCTGTTTGGAGATTTTTTCGTCGTTTTCAATGGCGGCCTTCATGGTGTTGTCGATAAAGGCAACCAGCTCGGTATCATAGCCGACCGATGCCTGTAAAGCGTTAATCATAGAAAGCAGCTGGGTGAGCGCCTTGGCTTCATTGTAGGTTTCTACATGACCGTTGTCGGCAGCTACGCCGGCCAGCTTGGAAATGGTGTAAGCGTCAACCTCCGGCACAACTTCGGTGCGGATGAATTCGCTCAAAACCTGTCCGGCCAGACTCATTACACCGGTTTCGTCCATGTCCTCACGGTCAATCATGAAGGAACGGCCGCGGTCCTTGGTCAGGGTGTAGGCGGTTTGGGATACCGTAACCGCACCCTGGCTGAAACCGGTGTCGCGGTTGTAATCGGCCAAACCGACAAAATCGATGTCGGGCATAATGACCGTTTTTGCGCCCACAAATCTGGAACGCAGGTTGTTGTCGGCCAAAAAGCCGACAGCGGATTTTTCTGTAAAGATTTTGTCCAGCTCACCTGTATAGCGGCTGGCAGTAGCTAATGAATTGATAGACATAAATTTTTCCTCCTAATGTTTCATTGTCCGTACACCACGAATAAATGCGTCCACCGCATTGGCTTCGGCATTTTCGGCTGACTGTACGGAGCCTGTGGTTTTTTTCGACTGCTCTGCGGCTCTTGCTTCGGCCGCCGCAATCCTTTTGTTTTCCTGATGCCTGTGTAGCAGATAGGCCGAGATTAAATTTGTGTTTTCCCTTTCGGCAATTTGCAAAACCGCTGTGGGAAGCTCCTCCAAGCTTTTTATTTCGGGGAATTCCTTTTGTAATATGTCAAACTGTCCCGATAAACTGTTTTTTCGGCGTTCTTCGGCCTCTTGTTCGGCCTTTGCACGCTCAAATAGCTGTCGGTCGTATTTATCCTTGCTGCGTTGCCGATAAAGCTCCATCAGTTCATCAACCAACTGAGTGTCTTCACCCAGCTTTTCAGTTAATTTATCCCGATACGCCCTTTCGGCTGCCTCCTCCAACCCGTCGGCTAAACCGCTGATGTTGGTGTTCTGTTGCGCCGCCAGATAATCCAGCTTGTCATAAATAGGACGGTTTTTTTCATACAACAAGCCCTTTTGTGCAAATTCAATGGCCTCCTCCCGTGTCATATCGCGGTTCTGATGGTTGAACCGTACCGAAAGAAAGGGTGGGGCATTCTCCTCGTCTTCGGGGACTGCTGCATCCTCTGCCTCCTGCTGCTCTGTAACGTCATTTTGCGCTGTGTCCTCCTGTGGTAGGGATGGCACCTCGGCCACTTCGGTTGCAGATTCGGTGTTTTGACCTTCCGTCGATATGGTGCTCTCTGTTGCGGTCATGTTTTCTTCCATAAAAATCTCCTTTCCCATGGTGAGGGTGTATTTATTAACACTTATTGTGTGTTAACCGAAATCGATTGCTCCGAGCCGTCATACGCGAAAAAGTTTTCCATTTCACGCATTTCCTGCGCAAAGCGTTTTTGTTCCTCGGCGCTCGGTTCTGGTAAAACCGCCGTTTTTTGTGTTTTGTGTTTTTGCGCCGTAAAAAAGCCGGCGACTGTGCATAAGCCACAGCTCACCAGCCAAAGCATAATCAAAATTGCTGTAATCATTCCCAACCTCCTGTAAAATCATCGGCGGTAACGCCGAACTGCATATTGTAGTATTCTGCATGGGTTGCCCGTTTCTTTACATCCGGATCCTCGGGCCGAAAGAATTGCACATCATAAAAGGCATACCGCAGAGCATCCATGAGATGGTTGTTGCGGTCCTCCGGCATGCCGGTCGGCCGACCGGTTTTGTCTTTTGCATAAACATAACTGTTCAACTCCTTTACGGTGTTGCGGCAACGCGGATGCACCACCATTTTGTATTCCTGAATATTGGCAATTCCGTTGAGTACACTGTCCTTACCCTTGACGCTGGGCTGTACCCTGGCAATGCCCAATCGCCGCAAATCGGCGTTGCTTTTCGGCTCGGCACAGTCGGCGCGAATACGCTCCTTGGCATACCCCCGCGCGCGGATTTCCTCGGCAATATCGCTGTTGGTCATTCCGGTATGGTAAAACTCATCGAAAATATAAAGGACTTTTTCTATCGGGTTAGCGGCAAAGGCAATAAAGGCGGTGGGGTCGGTTGCATAGCCGTAATCCAGACCGAAAAAGCACCGCCATTGCCAGGCGCGGTTTTCGGTGATTTCCCCCTGGGCGTCCCGCCGGACGCCCAGGCTTTTGCGGTCGAGCGCGCGAACTTCGTAGTTTTCATAGACCAGTCCTTCCGAAACACCCCATTCTCCCAACCCGGCGACGGCATACCGCCGATAATTGACCTCTTTCAGCCGTTCAATGACCGCGATATCCTCCGGGGTCAGAAATTCGTTGCAGAGGTAATTGGTCGTATAGACCGATACCGATGTATCCTTTCGGTCGAAAAAACGCTTTTTCAACCAATGCTCCTCGTTCCAAGGGTTGAAGGTCAGGGTGGTCTGCTTGAATAGCCCCTTGCTGAGCTGTCCGCGCGGCACCGACATGTCCAATTTGTCAAAATCTGCCTCGCTCTCAATTTCAAAGGCCTCCTCAACCCAAACCCAGCAAAGATATCCGGTTTCGACCGTGGCCGATGCCAGTTTCAGTACATCGTCCATGCCGCGAAACAGAATTTTTTGTCCGGTTGGCTTGTAGACCATACGCATGGGTGAAACGGTGTTTTCCCATAAATGTGCCACCCCTAAACGGCGTTGAGCCCAAAGCAGCTGAGCATAGGTGCTGTCCCGGTGGGTAACGGCGGCGGCACGCACGACCAATAGGTTGCTGTCGGGGTATTTCATCATACGGTAAATAAAATTCAGCGCGGTGGTTGTGGATTTTTTGCTGCCCTTACCGCCCTTTAACACGCGGTAGCGGTGCTTATCCCGCCAATAGCGCTCGTAACCGCCGCCGACCACCTGAGATAAACGCAGTTCATCCATTCGGTTCCCTTTCCTCCATATCGTCAATCAGGGTAACCGCCACATTCATGTCCCCGGTCGCCTCACCTAACAGCTCGGCAATAAACCGCAAGGCTCGTAAAGCACCCTGTCCGTCAAAGGTGTGCTCACCGCTTTCGACATAAGCCTTGGTCGCGGTGTCCCATCGTTTTTCGGGCCGCAATTCCATACAGCGCCGGTAAATTTCAGCCGCTTGCAGTAATACCCAACTGCGGTCCAAGCCCAGAGCGGCACACGCCCGGCCTTGCAGGGTATGTATACGTGCCAAAACCCTTTCCTCCAACAACAGCTGTTCGGCCTTTTCCTCCATGCGCTTTCCGGTATACCCTGCCTGCTGTGCGGCCAGCAGGGCATCCTGGTGTTGCAGATAAAACCGACAAAAGCGTTCCTCCCTCGGTTTTAACTCTCCTTTTGCTCGCATATTTACTCCCTTCCGCGCACCAAAAAAGCGATCCGTTCACATGGAACGAATCGCTTTGCGCATCTTTTGACAGTAATACTATACCACACTTTTCAGCCGATTTCCTCCGCTCTTTTTCCACCGCAAAATGTTTTTGTGTTAAAATAAAAATCCTCTATTGTATAAATCGGAAAATTATGTTACATTTATAAAAGAAAGGGTGATAAAATGGGTTACAATGTTGAAGACCAACTGGCGTATAAATTGATTGATGAACAGGAGATCTCGCAAATTGTTGACCGCCTGGCCGAACAAATCAATGCAGATTATTCTGCGCCGGACAAGCGCTTGCTTTTGCTGTGTATATTGAAGGGATCGGTCGTCTTCATGGGCGAAATTATGAAGCGTCTGCGTATTCCGGTGGAAATTGATTTCATGAAGGTTTCTTCCTACGGTGCCGGCACCGTTACCTCCGGCAATGTACATATTATGCTCGACCTTTTGCGTAAAGATTTGGAGCAGTGCGATATTTTGATTGTAGAGGATATTATTGATAGCGGCCGAACGCTGGCCTATCTGACGCAATACCTGACCCTCAAAGGCGCAAAGAGTGTAAAGACCTGCACCTTGTTGGACAAGCCCTACCGCCGCGAGGTCGAATTTGATGCCGATTATGTCGGTAAGGAAATTCCCGATGCCTTTGTTGTCGGCTTCGGCTTGGATTATAACGAGGCATTCCGTGCCCTGCCATACGTGGCAGTGCTCAAACCCGAAGTTTATGAAAAATAATGCTTTTGCCCCCATGCTTTGGGAGCGTTTGCAAGCCGAAACCCGTCCCATCGTTTTGTACGGCATGGGGGACGGTGCAGAAAAAATTTATCAGCAATGCCGGCAACACGGCATTGCCGTTTCCGATATTTTTGCAAGTGATGAATATGTGCGCGGCCATAGCTTTCTCGGCTTTAAGGTCTGCAAGTATGCCGATATTTGCGAAAAATATACCGACTGTGTCATTTTGCTCTGCTTTGCCGCCTTTCGTCCCGAACTGCTGCAAAAGATTTACGGTATCGCCGAGCGTTATACCCTGCTGGCACCCGACGTGCCGCTGTTTGGTAACGAAATTGTCGACGCGGCCTTTCTGCATAAAAATGCAGAAAAACTGCGGACGGCCTATGCCTTGTTGGCAGACGATACTTCGCGAAAGGTGTTCGAAAATGTTTTGCGCTTTAAATGCAGCGGAGAAATTGCCCTCCTGCGTGACTGCGAAACCGACCGCGCAGAGGTCTTCCAAAACATTATCCGCTTTTCACAAACCGAATCCTATCTGGACCTGGGTGCTTATACCGGCGACACCCTAACCGAGTTTATAGCGCAGACCGACAATCACTTTTCGGCCGTTATCGCGCTGGAACCCGACAGAAAAAACTATAAAAAATTGGCCGCCCTGTGCGAAACCTTGCAGGACGACCGTATTACCATATATAATGCCGGCGCGTGGGACAGCAGCGGCAGGCTTTTGTTTGACGGCCGCGGCGGCCGCAACTCCCATCTCGGCACCGCGGGCTACGAGGTGCCGGTGTACGCCGTAGACGAGCTGTTGCGCGGACAGCCGGTCAGTTATATTAAAATGGATGTCGAGGGCGCCGAAGCCCCGGCCTTACGCGGCCTTGCCCGAACCATACGGCAATATACGCCGTCCTTATCGGTCAGCGCCTACCATCGCACCGCAGACTTTTTTGAGCTTATTCTGCTGTTGCACACGCTCAACCCCAATTACCGCATCTTTTTGCGGCATCATCCGTATATCCCGGCGTGGGAAGTCAACTTATATGCCGTCAATGCCGAGTGATTTTAACATCCGGCAAAACAAATTGACCGGAAAACCGACGACATTCCAGTAGCAACCGTTAATCCCGGTAATGTACTGCGCCGCCTTGCCCTGAATGGCATACCCGCCGGCCTTGTCGTAGGGCTCTCTGCCGGCAATATAGTCGGCAATTTCGGCATCGCTCATCGGCGCAAAGGTGACATCGGTCACGCAATGCGCCGTTTTCCGTTGCTTGCCGTAGAGTACGGTCACGCCGGTCATGACCTGGTGGGTCTGTCCCGAAAGTAGGCGCAGCATACGCCGGGCGTCGGCGGCATCCTTTGGCTTGCCGAGAATCTCGCCGCCAATCGATACAACGGTATCGGCCCCGATAACCACCGCGTCACCGCCGACCTTTTTGGCGACCGCCTGTGCCTTGCGGAAGGAAAGCTCCTCTACCAGCGCACCGGGGTCGGTAATCTCGCTGTTTTCATCGGTGTCGGCCGTAATGACCGAGAACCGAAGTCCCAATTGTTCTAAAATTTCTTTGCGCCGCGGTGACGCGGATGCCAAAATAAAATCCATATAAAAACCTCCGGAGGAAATCAAATGTCTATTGAAAAAGTAAGGGCTTTTTTCGAGCCGCTGGGTATTGCCGAGCGTATACAGGAATTCACCGTTTCCAGCGCCACCGTAGAGCTGGCCGCGGCCGCCCTGGGCTGCGAGGGTAAACGAATTGCCAAAACCATCAGCCTGTATAAAGACGAGGGCGCGGTTTTAATCGTGGCCGCAGGGGATGCGAAAATCGATAATCATAAATTTAAATCGGTATTCGGCTTTAAACCCCGAATGCTTTGCTTTGACGATGTGGAGCCGCGCATCGGTCATGCCGTCGGCGGTGTTTGCCCCTTTGCGGTAAACCAAGGGGTCGAGGTGTATTTGGATACCTCTCTCCAACGGTTTTCGACCGTTTTTCCGGCCTGCGGCAGCAGCAACAGCGCCATTGAACTGACCCTTCCGGAATTGGAATCCTACTCCCAAAGCAAAGGTTGGGTGGATGTATGCCGTCTGCCGCAAGAATGAAGCCTCTGCTGATAAGCGCCTGCCTTTTGGGTACACCCTGCCGGTATGACCAAAAGAGCAAGCCGGTCGCCGCCGTAGAAGTGTTAAAAGATAAATATCATCTGCTTCCGGTCTGTCCGGAATGTATGGGCGGACTCTCAACCCCGCGCGAGCCCTGCGAGCGCGTAGGAGAACGCGTTTGTACTAAGAACGGCAAGGATTGTACCGCCGCCTATCGCGCAGGTGCCGAAGCCGTTTTGGCGTTGGCCAAAGCGCAGGGCTGTACCCTCGCTTTGCTCAAAGCGCGAAGCCCGTCGTGTGGCTTGGGTGAAATTTATGACGGCAGTTTTACCAAAACCCTTGTCCCCGGCAACGGCGTTACCGCCGAATTGCTGCTGAAAAACGGAATTACGGTTTTCAACGAGCATCAGACCGACGCGCTGATTTAGAAAAAATACAACCGCAGTAATCCTGCCGGTAAAGCCGATATTCGCGCGACAGTTCAATCGAACGCTTGTATCCGTTTTTCTTTTTGAAATCCGCATAGAGATACGGCACGCCGTATTCGGCTTCGAGCGCTTTGCCGATTTGGTTTAACCATTCGGCATTTTTATGCGGACTAATGGACAACGTGGTTGTGAAAAAATCAAAACCGTTTTGTGCCGCATAATCGGCCGCCGCACGCAAACGGAGCGCATAGCAATCGTAACATCGCTCCGAGCCCTCCGGTAAATGCTCGCGCCCCTTTGCCATCTGCAAAAAGGGTGTCGGGTCATAGGCAGGACAAACAACCGGAATCTCCCGGCCGGTTTCGGCAATCAGGCGATTCAATTCAGCGGCGCGGTAAGAAAACTCGCTTTCGGGCGAGATGTTGGGATTGTAAAAAAACATGGTAATGTCGGCCTGCGCATATAAATACTCTAAAACATAACTGGCGCAGGGCGCACAGCAGCCGTGCAATAGAATCCGCGGCCTTCGGTTTTGCGCCGTGAACTGCGCAAGCTGTTGCTCCATTAAATGCTGGTAATTTTGTTTCATTTCCATCACCTGCAAACATTCTACCATAAAAGGAGAAAAAAATGAAGATTATTTTAACCGAAACCGATACGGTTTCCAATCATGACATTGATTTGTCGGTTTTTAAGGAGCTCGGCGAGGTCACAGCCTACGGACTGACACGGCCGGAGGAGGTTGTTCCCCGTTTGCAGGAGGCCGACGCGGTTTTAATCAATAAGGTTGTCTTGGACCGGAAGGTTCTGCAACAACTGCCACAGCTGAAATATATTGGGCTGTTTGCCACCGGCTATAATAATGTAGACATTGCCTGTGCCGCGGAACAGGGCATAACGGTATGCAACGCCGGCAGCTATTCGACCGATGCCGTTGCACAGCACGTTTTTGCCTTTCTTCTGCACCATGCCAGCCAGGTGCACGCCTATGACGCATTTGTCGCCGAGGGCGGCTGGATACGCAGTCGGGTGTTTACCCCCTTTGATTTCCCCACCTCCGAATTGAGCGGAAAGGTTTTGGGCATTATCGGATACGGCAGTATCGGGCAAAGGGTTGCGGAAATTGCCCGCGCCTTCGGTATGCGTGTCTGCGTCTACTCCCGTACTCCCAAGGATGACCCGTCGGTAGAGTTTATCTCCCTTGAAGCCTTACTCGGCCTTTCGGATTATATTACGGTACATTGTCCGCTGAATAAGCAGACCGAGCGTATGTTCAATGCCGAGCGTTTTGCACAGTGCAAGCCCGGTGCCTATTTTATCAATACGGCGCGCGGCGGCATCGTAGACAACGCGGCGCTTCGTGCGGCCCTCGAATCGGGACGGCTGTCGGGTGCGGCGCTGGATGTGCTTGACCGCGAGCCGATGGCGAAGGACTGTATTTTGCTGGGTACGCCCAATTTAACCATCACACCCCACACGGCCTGGGCACCCCTCGAAACCCGGCAAAGGCTGACCGATATTGTTTACCAAAATCTGGCGTCCTACCTGGCCGGTAACCCTGTAAATGTTGTCGTTTAGGCTAAAATTTTTGTAAAATGAAAAAAATCATTTTCTTTTTTGGAGATTTATGTTAGAATGTAGGAAAATGTATTTTTTTGTATTTTAACCTTGCGGCGAAATGCCGCTGAACATAGGAAAACGTTGGAGGTTTTTCATGGAATTATCATTCGGTTATTTTTGGGGGCAGGTTTTGCAGAATCCGCTTTTGTTTTTAGCCGTCCTGCTTACCCTGGGTGTTATTCTTGTCAACGGCTGGACCGACGCGCCCAATGCCATTGCCACCTGTGTCGTAACGCGTTGTATGTCGGCGCGTGCGGCCATTCTGATGGCGGCGGCCTTTAATTTTCTCGGCGTGTATGTCATGACCCTTGTCAATGCGACCGTAGCTGAAACCATTACCAAGATGGTTGATTTCGGTACCAACTCCCATGAAGCCATTGTTGCTTTGAGCGCGGCCATGTTCGCAATCGTCACCTGGGCAACCGTAGCCTTTTTCTTCGGTATCCCCACCAGCGAAAGTCACGCCTTGATTGCCGGATTAACCGGCAGCGCAATTGCCCTGCACGGCAGCTTTGCCGGTGTCAACGGCGGCGAGTGGGTCAAGGTGCTCTACGGTATTGTTATTTCGGTAACCCTGGGCTTCGGCCTGGGCTGGATTGTCTGCAAGCTGGTCACGGTGCTTTTCCGCCGTGCAGAACGCCGCAAAACCGAATCGGTCTTCAAATATGCCCAAATCCTTGGCGCGGCCGGCATGGCCTTTATGCACGGCGCGCAGGATGGTCAAAAATTCATGGGCATTATCATTCTTTGCCTCTTTATGTCGCAGGGCCAACCAATTCCCGAAGGCTTAAAACCGGAACCCTGGATTATGATTCTCTGTGCCGTGATTATGGGCTTGGGTACCGCTATCGGCGGCAAAAAGATTATCAAGTCGGTCGGCATGGATATGGTAAAATTAGAAAAATATCAAGGCTTCTCGGCCGATATTGCCGCATCTCTCTCTTTGCTGATATGCTCCATTTTCGGTCTTCCGGTTTCGACCACCCACGCAAAAACCACCTCGATTATGGGTGTCGGTGCCGTTAAGAGTGTAAAGGCTATCAATTTCGGTGTTGTCAAGGAGATGTGTCTGACCTGGGTTCTGACCTTCCCCGGTTGCGGATTGATAGGCTTTATTATGACAAAACTCTTTATGATGCTGTTCTAACAGAAAGGATGTAAAACAATATGGCAAACAAAGCAGACCGTTTTTATTTTGAAAACTTTATTTCGGCGATAGACGATACCTGTAAAGCGGCCGACTATCTGGTGGAATGTCTGACCAATTACGACCCGGCCAACATGACCGATATGTTGGAGCATATGCACACCTTTGAGCATGCAGGTGACCAGAAAAAACACGATATGCATACCGCATTGGCCAAAGCCTTTGTCACCCCGATTGACCGCGAGGATTTGGCAGAGGTCAGCCAAAACATTGATGATGTCACCGATAAAATCGAAGAGATTTTACAGCGCTTTTATGTTGACCAGATTTGCAAGGTCACGCCCGAGGCCATCACCTTTGCCCAAAAGATTGCGGAGTGCTGTGCGCTGACAAAGCAGGTGCTGTCGGAGTTTGAAAACTTTAAGAAGCCCGCTCGGCTGAGCGAATTGATTATCGAGGTAAACAACGCGGAAGAGGAATGTGACCGTTTCTACCTCGACGCCACCATTAAACTGCGCAAACAATGCAGTGATGTTCTGGAAATCATTTCCTGGCGCGAGATTTACGATTATATGGAAGATTGTATCGATGCTTGTGAGCACGTTGCTGACTCGGTCGGAACCGTGGTTATGAAAAACTCTTAAATCAAAAAAGGACATTGTTCGTAATGAACAATGTCCTTTTTTTAATCTAAAATATAAATTTCAATGTTTCTGCGTCCGAACTGAATACAATCCTCATAACTGGTCATATACAGGTCTGCAATGGCACTGCCGTCTTTGGCAAAACCGCCGGTGTCGGCCGCAATGGCGTAACCGTAGTTGTATTTTCCGTCAGAAGAAACAATATACATTTTTGTGCCGTAGGGGATTTGTTTGGGGTTGACCGCGATATAACCCGGCCTTACCTTTACACCGGTGGCACAGGTGGTTCCCTTACAATAGGCCGTTGCCTTGCCGGTTAATTTTTTGGTATAGTTGACCGGCCGACCGGTCTCATCTAATGTAATAGGAGTTTGCGGTGATAGTGTGGAAATGACATTAGCGCCGCCCGATATCGATACCGGCTTGGCAGAAACCTCTGTAACCTCACCGGTTTTTCCGCCTACCGTCTTGGTTTGGTAGGTGTAGGTAACCTGGTGTTGATTGCTCACGTCCTTTACTACCGTAGAATAGGTATATTCCACACGGGTAACCGAAATCTGCAAATTTACAGTAAGCTCGGTTTGTACGGCAGGGGTGACATAATCATCACCGTCTAAGACAACACCGCAGGCTTTCAGCGCATCGCTTACCGTATGCCCCTCAACTACCTGTACGGTTTTGCGCTCACCGTCTACGGTAACCGTAACCGGAAAGGCGCGGCTGATTTCAATGACATCGTCGTTTTGGCCCGAAACCAGAACCAAATCGTTTTTACCGGCCGGACAACCGGCAAGCTTTAAAATCTTATAGGGGTCGGTCTGTGCTGTACGAATCTGTAAAACGGTACCTTCGTCATGAATTTTTACCGTTTTCACCGACCGGTTTAGAGCAGTAACCATTGTGCCTGTCAGAATTACCAGCGCCAGCTGCGCTGCCAAAAGCCGTTTGCCTTTAAAGAGCGGTGCGGCTTTTCCGGTCAGGACTTTTATTTTTGTAAACATTTTTTTCTCCTTAAATCACGCAGGTCATTTCCCGCGAGTGATTTTCTTGACCTTTTGCATTATATTCGCCAATCTGCTTTAAGTCAACAAAACAAAGCAACTTTTGGTTGTGCATTTTGCACAAAGTTTTGCCGTTTAAACCCCTTTTAAAAGGTTACAAACTTGTAATATTTAGCATTTTTTCGGATTTTTTCCATTTTTTGTAAATTTTTGTTGTGCAATTTTGCGCTGTTTTGCCAATTCATTTCACAAAAAAGCCCAATTTTATGGGTTTCTACACTTAATTTACGCAAATCCGGCCTTTTTTATACCAAATTTGGAAAATTCTTGTCCCAAATACAAAAAAATAAAAAGCGTATACAGCATTTTCCTTGTGTATACGCTTTTTATTCAATCACAAATTCTTGAAGAAGCTTAACCTCGCAGGTGATTTCCCACTCTGCCTCCTGCCCGTAATAGCAGCCTTTGTTTTCGGTTATTGTGACAACGGTAGAGGTGCTAAAACCATCCTTTAAAATAACCGCCAGTGCGCCCTGCCCTGTATCGGGTAATTTGTCAACCTCGGTGACCGTCGCATCGATTGTTAGTGTTTGTACCTCGTCAAGCGGGGCGGTTCGTTGTTCGCCGCTGACGATAGCTTTGCCGTCACAAGTGTAAGTGATTTGCCACTCATTGCCAACAGAATGGTTGGCAATTAGAGTTTCGGTAATGATAACCTCGTATACGCCGTAGGTTTGTTTCTTTTGGCAACCCACCAAACAAAGCAGCGTCACAACCACACAAAAAAGAGCAATGCCTCTTCGCATAACCTTTCCACCTCAATAAAAAAGCACACCCCCGAAAGGATGTGCCGAAAAAGTGTTCCCTCGGTATAGTTGCGACACTAACTGAAATCCTATGCAGGGTAGAGGAAAACACCTTTTACCAAGGTAATTTTCCCCAACAACGAATTTTTCATTCTGTTAATGTCGCACGAATATTGTACCACAATTCAACCGAAATGTAAAGTCCGCAACAAAAAAAGGATATGCAGAGTGACTCTGCATATCCTTTGACCGTCTTTATAAGTTGCCGTTTTCCCGGAAAAATGCCTGAATATTCTTTGCATCTGCCTTAGAAATTGAGGGCAGAGCCGATAACTCCTCTGCCGAAGCCTCGGCAATTTTTTTGAGCGTTTTAAAGGCTTTAAGCAACCGTTCGGCCTTTTTCTCTCCGATGCCGGGAATTGACAACAACCGCGATTGCAAGGCCTTTTTGCCGGCGCGCCGGTGGTGGTAGCCAATCGCAAAGCGGTGCACCTCGTCTTGTATCGTCGTCAATAGCGTGTAGGCGCGGCGGTTGGATTTAATGGCAATGGTACCGCCGGCCGAGGCAATCGCGCTGGTCTTGTGCTTGCTGTCCTTGACCATGCCGAATACCGGAACGGTTATCTTGTGTTTTTCCATTATTGGCCGCACCGCGTTCAACTGCGGCGTGCCGCCGTCCAGCAGAAGCAAATCGGGAAGCCGACCGAAGCCTGTACCCGAATCGCGCTGGGCGTAATACTCGGTAAAGCGGCGGTCCAGCACCTCGGCCATCGAATGAAAATCGTCCTGCCCCGCCACCGTTTGGATTTTAAATTTCCGGTAGCCCGATTTTAAGGGCTCGCCCATCAAAAAGGTGACCATACCGCCGACATTTTCATTGCCTGCCGTATGAGAAATATCGTAGGCCTCAATGTATTCGGGCGCGCCCTCCAAGCCCAACAGACGCGCCAATTCGTCGAGTGCGGCGGCCGTGTTACCGCTGATGCCCCGTTCCTTGGCCAGCAGCTCGCTGGCATTTCGGCGGCACATTTCAACCAGCGCCTTGTTGTCGCTGATTTTGGGCACAAGAATTTCCATCTTTTTTCCCCGCTTTTCGCTAAGCCATTGTTGCAGCAACGCGCAATCCTCCGGCTCGCTGTCTATATAAATTTTCGGCGGAATATCGGTTTTTTCCTGATAGTATTGCTTGATAAAGTCGGCCTCTATTTCGGCCGGTGATGACATAATCGGAAAGGTAAAGGCGTCCAAATCCTCCAACCGTCCCTTGCGGAAAACGAAAACCTGAATGGCATAGGTGTCGGCCGTTTTGGCCAGTGCCATGACATCAACGCGCTGTTCCGAGCAGGTAATGACCTTTTGCTTTTCCTTGCGGCGTTCCAGCGCGCGAATGCGGTCACGAATACGGGCGGCGCGCTCAAATTCCAAATGCGCGGCCGCCTCTTGCATTTGGCGCTCTAAAAGGGCTGCCGACGAGCCTGCTCCGCCCTTAATAAACTGGACGGCAGCATGAAAGGCCTCGTTGTATTCCGCTTGGCTGATTTTGCCGGTGCAAACCCCCATACAGTTGTCTATATATTTGTTGAGGCAGGGCCGCGCCTTGCCGAAATCCTTGGGAAAGCTCCGGCCGCAGGAGGGAAGCTTGAAAATTTTCAGCGCCTCGTCGACCGTGTTGCGCACCACAAAAAAGGAATTGTACGGGCCGAGATAGGTTGCCCCATCCTCTGTACGGCTTTTGACCGCCTGTATCCTCGGCCAATCTCCCTTGGTAATCCGAATGTAGGAATAGCCCTTGTCATCTTTTAATAAAATGTTATATTTCGGTTGGTGCTGCTTAATCATCGAGCACTCTAAAATCAGTGCCTCAAACTCGCTGTCGCAAACAATATAATCAAAATCGGCAACCTGCATGACCATTTTATAGACCTTGACCGGATGCTTTTCGGGACTTTGAAAATATTGGCTGACACGGTTTTTTAATTTTTTCGCCTTGCCGATATAAATGATTTTTCCAGCGGTATTTTTCATGATATACACACCGGGCAACAACGGCAGCGCACGCGCTTTGGCCCTTAATTTTTCCAGTTCTGCGATGGTTTTCACCTCCCAATTCAGAAACAGCGGCAGGATATCCTGCCGCCGAACACATTAAATTGAAATCATATTTGCGATTTGATATTCATCAACATCAATCGTCTTTTTCATTGCGAGGGCATCTTTAATGTCATCGTCGACAATCTTAGCATTTCGCAAAGAAACAATTCGGTTGCCAATGCCTTTTGCCAACAAAGATACTGCATAATAACCCATACGGCTTGCGGTTTTACGGTCGCGTGCGGTTGGACTGCCGCCGCGCTGTACATGACCGAGTACCGTTGCACGCGTTTCCACGCCGGTGCACGCTTCAATCTCTTTTGCCAACTGGAAAACGTCTGTAACATCCTCAGAAACGATAATGATAAAATGCTTTTTGCCCATTTCCTGTGTTTTTTGGATTTTGGCACAAATCTCACGCATATCATATGGCATTTCTTTCAGAATGGTATAGGTTGCACCGACGGCAATACCGGTTTGCAGAGCCAAATGCCCCGCACCGCGGCCCATGACCTCAACCACACTGCAACGCTCATGCGACTGCGAGGTGTCGCGCAGTTTGTCAATCATCTCCATGGCGGTGTTCATCGCCGAATCAAAACCAATGGTATAGTCGGTAGAAGAAATGTCATTGTCAATCGTGCCGGGCAGGCCGATACAGGGAATACCTCTTGCACTCAAATCGGCCGCACCGCGGAAGGAACCGTCACCGCCGATAACCACAATACCCTCAATACCGAATTTGCGGCAGTTTTCAATGGCCGCCTGTATACCTTCTTCGGTTTTAAACAAAGGGCTGCGCGCGGTATACAGCATGGTGCCGCCGCGGTGAATAATATCTGAAACCGAACGAAGGTCCAGTTCCTTGATATCTCCCTCTATCAAACCGTTATAACCGCGATAGATACCGAAAACCTTCATACCCATCCCGATAGCTGTTCTTACAACTGCGCGAATCGCAGCATTCATACCCGGCGCATCCCCACCGCTTGTGAGTACGCCGATTGTTTTAATTGCCATAATATTTCATCCTCATTTTACTTTTATAATGGTTGATGACATTCTTATTTGATTTCATCGTGTAAAGCCGATAAAATCGGCTTGTCGAAATGTTTTTCAGCATTTCGACATTCCATAATCATTATAATATATCATAACCCGATTTTCGGCTCTGTCAAGAGTATAGCCAAAAATTTTTATACCAATTTTACATTCTCTTTTCCCAAAATACGGGAGAAGGCCTCCAAGTCCACCGCATTGCGGTCAACGCAAAGCGACTGCCCGGCGGCAAAACGCCGGTTGTCCCCCGAAAGGACAAAGTAGACTGGTGTGTCCCCCGGTGTCTTTTGCAGTTCGGCCTTGACCTGCGCGTAAACCGCGCCCTGCAATTCGGACAGACGCAGATACAGACCGCTTTTTACCGTCTTTTTCGTATCCTCCAAGGAAACCGGCTGTGCCGTTTCGAGCAGAAGCTCGGTGTCCCGTCCTTCATACAATGAAACGCGGGCGGTCACCTCCAATACGGTACCCTCGGTCAGTATCGAGGCGTATTTTAAAAGGTATTTGGGAAAGACCATGCAATTGATACTGCCGTAAATGTCCTCCAACTCTATGTTGGCCATAATTTGGTCTGACTTGGTTGAACGGCGTCTGAGTTGGTTCAAAATGCCGATAACCCGAACCGTTTTCCCTTCCTGCTTCGCGGCAATTTCGGTGTCATTCAAATCGGAAATGCGCAAAGCGCCGCGCTTGCGTGCATAGGCTTCATAGGCCGCCATCGGGTGCCCGGACAGATACAGTCCGGTGACCTCTTTTTCGGCTTTGAGCATTTCATGACGCGGCAGCTCCTCCAACACCGGCATCGAAAAGGGCTCGGTTTCGAGCGTACCGGTATCAAAAAGGCTGATTTGCCCGTTTTTGGTGTACCGGTTTTTGTTTTCAACATCCTTTAAAATCAATTCGAGCGCCTGCAACATTTCGCGCCGGTTGTTGCCCAGTCCGTCAAAAGCACCGCAGAAAATCAGATTTTCAATGGCGCGGCGGTTGATTTGCCCACCGGCCAGCCGTTCACAGAAATTGTACAGTGAGGTAAATTTCCCGTTTTTCTGGCGGTCCTGCACCAGCTGAGCAATCGGCCCTTCACCCAAACCCTTAATGGCCAGCAGTCCGAAGCGAATACCCTTGTCGGTTGCCCGGAAGGCCGACGAGCTCTCGTTGATATTGGGCGGCAGTACCGCAATGCCTATTCGGTTGCATTCGCCGATATATTCCGCAACCTTGGAAAAGCGGTCGAGCACGCTGGTCAGCAGACTCGCCATGTATTCTTCCCTGTAATGGCATTTTAAATAGGCCGTCTGATAAGAGAGCCAGGCATAAGCCGCCGCGTGGGATTTGTTAAAGGCATAGGAGCTGAATGCCGACATTTCATCAAAGATTTTTTCAGCCACCTCGGCGGAAATCCCGTTGTTAACACAGCCCACGCAGTTGTATGAGCCGTCGGGATTTTTTTCGCCGTAAATAAAGGCCTCGCGCTCCTTTTCCATGACCGCGTGCTTTTTCTTGGACATGGCACGCCGCACAATGTCGGCGCGGCCGAAGGAATATCCGGCCAAATCGCGGAAAATTTGCATAACCTGCTCTTGGTAAACGATACAGCCGTAGGTTACCGAAAGAATCGGACGCAATAACTCGGTATCATATTTTATGCTTTCGGGATGGTTGTGGTTATAAATGTATTTGGGAATGGAATCCATCGGTCCCGGACGGTAAAGCGAAATAATCGCAATCAAATCCTCAATCGATTCGGGGCGGAAGGATTGCAAAACGCTTTTCATGCCCCCCGATTCAAATTGAAAGACCCCCTCGGTCAGCCCTTGGGACATCATTTGCATGGTTTCGGGGTCATTTATAGGAATGCTGTCGGCCGTAATGTCAATGCCCTTGCCGCGCAATTCCTTGACCGTATCATCGATAACGGTAATGTTGCGTAGCCCCAAAAAGTCCATTTTCAACAGACCCAACTCGTCGAGCAGGGTCATGGTAAATTGGGTAACCACCGCACCGTCATTGGTGGCAAGCGGTACATATTCATAAACCGGCCGGTCGGTTATGACCACACCGGCGGCATGGGTAGATGCATGACGGGGCATACCCTCGACCTTGCGCGCCATATCAATGAGGGATTTGATTTGGGGATCGCTGGCGTAGACCGCACGCAACTCCTCCGATTCGGCCATGGCCTTTTCTATCGTAATGCCCAGTGCTTGGGGTATCATCCGCGCCACCTTGTCGCATACCGCGTAAGGTACCGCCATCGCCCGGCCGACATCGCGCACCGCGGCTCTGGCCGCCATGGTACCGAAGGTTACAATTTGTGCAACATATTCCTCGCCGTATTTTTGCACAACATAATCGATAACCTCCTGCCGGCGAACATAGCAGAAGTCAATATCAAAGTCGGGCATGGAAACACGCTCAGGATTTAAAAACCGTTCAAAGAGTAGATTGTATTTTAATGGGTCAATACCAGTAATGCCGATACAGTAGGCCGCCAGACTTCCGGCACCCGAGCCTCTACCCGGCCCTACGGGAATATCCTTGGATTTTGCATAATTGACAAAATCCTGCACAATCAAATAATAATCGACATACCCCATTTTCCGGATAACATTCAACTCGTATTCCAACCGTTCTATGATTTCGGGGGCGGGGTTTTCGCCGTAATGTTTGCGCAGACCGTCATAGCACTTTTCTTTAAAAAATGTAAAATGGTCCTGCGCACCGATGTCGAACACCGGAAGCTTGATTCTTCCGAACTCAAAATCCACGTTGCATTGCTCGGCAATTCGCGCCGTATTTTCAACCGACCGTTTATCAAAGCTTTCCAGCATTTCCTCCTCGGTTTTCAGATAAAAGTTGTCGGTTTCAAAGGCCATGGGGTTTGGCTCGTCAATGGTATGGTTGGTTTGGATGCAGAGCAGAACCTTCTGCATTAAGGCATCTTCTTTTTCAATGTAATGCACATCGTTGGTCGCCACCGTCGGAATGCCGGTTTCCTCCGAAAGGCGGCGAATCTGGCTGTTGACCTGCAACTGCTCCTGCAATCCGTGGTCCTGCAATTCCAGATAATAATTGCCCGGCTTGAAAATTTCCTGCATCGTCAGGGCGTGCTGCCGCGCGCCCTCATAATCATTGTTTAACAAGCGTTTGGGGATTTCTCCGGCCAAACAGGCCGAAAGGGCAATCAGCCCCTCGCTGTGTTGCCGCAAAAGTTCCAGGTCCACACGGGGCTTGGAGTAAAAGCCCTCGGTAAAGCTCTTGGAAATCATATAAATCAGGTTTTGATAGCCTGTGTTATTTTTGCATAATAAAATCAAGTGACGGTATTCGCTGTCCAACTCCCGCACCTTATCAAACCGACTGCGCGGCGCAACATAGACCTCACAGCCGATAATGGGCTTTATCCCTAACGCTTTGGCTTTTTTGTAAAATTCCAGCACGCCGTACATAACGCCGTGGTCGGTAATGGCAAGGGCCGTCTGCCCTTTTTCTTTTGCGGCGGCCAGCAAACGCTCAATGCGGCAGGCACCGTCCAACAAACTGTACTCGGTATGCACATGCAGATGAACAAAGGACATCGAATCCCTCCTTTTTTACAATTCTTCGGCCATCTCCATCAGCCGGTTTAACCGGTGGTTCAAACCGGAACGGGTAATCGGCACCGCACTGAGGGCACACAGCTCGCTCAGTGGTGCTTCGGGGTTTTCCATACGCAGCCTTGCGGCGGTCTGCAATTCCTCCGACAGGGTATCAAGCCGGTTGGATTTGCGTAGCTTTTCAATCGCCTCGACCTGCTTCATGGCCGCGTTGACCGTTTTGGTGATATTGGCATCATCACAGTTGCGCAGGCGGTTGGATTTGTTTTTCATATCCTTGAAAACCTTGACACCCATCAGCTCCAAGGCGACAGTGCCGGCGTCCATAAAGGTCAGCAAATCCTCAATTTGCCGGCTGTCCCGAAAATAGAGCACATAGCTTGTCCCCCGCCGGCTTTTTTTCGGGGCAAATCCACCGTCCAGCAAAAACTGCTCTAAATCGGCGAACAAAGCCTCGGTTTTCACCGAAAATTCCAATCGGTAATCCTTTTCGGGATTATTCATACTGCCACAGGCCAAAAACACACCGCGCAAATAGGCAGGGCGGCAGCATTCGCGCCGGAACATGGCGGTATTCATGCTGAAATGGTTTAAAAGTTTTTTCCGGTCGGCCGCGCCCTCAACCGATAGCGTCACCTTCGTGCCCGATTGGCTGAACCGACCGAGCACCCCGAAATCCCGTTTCAAGCCCTTTTGTATCCAGTCGGCAACCTCCGGCGCATTTCCGCTGTAAAATACAAAGTCAGGGGAAAAAGCGCCACCGTATAGAAACAGCGCGTATAACTGAGCAAACCGACAACAGGCCTTTGCCTGTACGGTGCACAGGGCGGTTTTTAAATTTGCAGAGAAAGACACAGCGCCACCTCTACTTTTTATTTATGTCCCGATGGTTGACATCGGTGTTGTAACCCTTCTTTTTTAAATGGGCGCACAATAACTCGGCCAGCGTAACCGAACGGTGCTTGCCGCCGGTACACCCAAAGGCAATCACCAAACGGGTTTTACCCTCGGCTACATAAAGCGGCATGGCATAATCGATAAAATCAAACATCCGCTTTACAAATTCCTTGGACTCCTCCTGCTCCATAACAAAGTCCTGGATTTCTTTGGTCAGTCCGGTCAACTCCCGCAGGTTTTCCACATAATACGGATTGACCAGACAACGCACATCCATAAGCAAATCCGCGTCGGTCACGGCACCGTGCTTAAACCCGAAAGAGCGGCATTCAATGCGCATACTCTTGTTTGCATCGCTTAAAAAAAGTGTGCTGATTTTTTCTTTCAGTAAAGCCATGGAGAGTAGGGAGGTGTCGATAATATAATCCGAAATCCCGCGAACCGAACGCATGATTTCCCGTTCCTTGACAATGGCCTCGTCGGTCGTGAGCTTGGGGTCGTCAATGCTAAGCGGATGGGAACGACGGGTCTGCTTGTAACGGCGGGTCAAACTTTCGTTTGAGGAATCTAAAAATAGAATTTTAACCCCGTACTGTTTTTTTAATTCGTCCAGTACCGCATAGGCTTCATTGAACATTGCCTTGCTGCGCGTGTCGGTCACAATGGCAAATTTAGAAATTTCGGAATTGGTTGCCGAAAACTCGGCCATAACGCGAATCATCGCCGGCGGTATGTTGTCAACGCAGTAATACCCTATGTCCTCCAAGGCGTTGGCCGCGGTGGATTTGCCGGCACCCGACATTCCCGTAACAATAACTAAATCCATAGTTCTCCCCTTACATTATCTGCCGATGTATTTGACTTCCCGTTCCAAACGAACGCTGTATTTCAAAAAGACTTCGTTTTGCACATGCTCGATAACCTGCTTGACATCGCTGGCACTCGCATTGCCGATATTGATGATAAATCCCGCATGCTTTTCGCTGACCTGCGCGCCGCCGACGGTGTAGCCCTTTAAACCACAGGCCTCAATCATTGTTCCGGCGTAGTTGCCCTGAGGGCGTTTAAACACACTGCCGGCACTGGGATATTCCAGCGGCTGCTTCTGCTTACGCCGCATAAAAATATCCTCCATTTTCGCACGAATTTGTGCCGCGTCCCCCGGTTCCAAGCGAACCGTAACCGAGGTGATGATATAAGGCTCCGACTGAAAAAGGCTGGTACGGTAGCCAAAGGCCATTTCCTCGGCCGTCAGCCTGTGCTCTTTGCCTTCGGTGTCCAGCACCGTACAGGCCGTAACCACATTGCCGATTTCGGAGTCATAGGCGCCGGCGTTCATATAAACCGCGCCGCCCACCGTGCCGGGAATACCCCAGGCAAACTCCAAGCCCTGTAAATCGTGCTCGGCCGCGAAGACACAAAGCTGTGACAGCCGCAAGCCCGCACCGCAGGTAATTTCGCAGGAGCCGTTGTATTCGATGCCGTCCATGCCCGAAAGGAGCAGAACCGCCCCCTCGATACCTAAATCCGATACCAGCAGATTGGAGCCGTTGCCAATCACCGTATAGGGTACCTCGGCCGCCATAGCCGCTTGCAAAACAAAAGCCAGCCGCTCAGCATCCGAAACACGAATAAACAAATCTGCTTCTCCGCCGATATGGAAGGTAGTATGCTTATCCATCGGCTCTTTTTCGGTAAACGCAATGCCTTGTTTTTGCAATTGCGTAATCAGTAGTGAACAGTCTGCCAAAAAGACACCTCCACAAATAAAGTCCTCTGTATAGCCTGACAAAAGGGCTGGCCCGTCAGCTCAATGTGTGTAAAAATGCCGCACCGATAATACCGGCATCGTTTCCCAGCTCGGCCGCTTTAATTTCGGTATGCTCGCTGTGGTTTTTTCCGTAACAGTTGTTCCGGACATAGGAGCGAATCGGCGAGAGTAAGGTTTCGCCCTCCTTGGAAATGCCGCCGCCGATGCACAGCACCTCTGGCTGGAAGATATTCACGATGTTGGTCGCGCCGACCGCAACATATTCGCAAAATCGGTCTACCACCGCTTTTGCGGCGATATCCCCGGCACGCATACCGTCAAAGGCAGTTCGGCCGTCAACCTTTCCCCCGTTTGCCTCTGCAATCTCCCACATTTTACTGTCTTTACATTCTTCCATTTTCTGTTTGGTCTGGCGAATCAAAGCCGTGGCCGAAGCGTAGGTTTCCCAGCAGCCCTCTCGGCCACACTTGCAAGGCTCGCCATTCATTGCAATCACCATATGCCCCAACTCCGCGCCGGCGTAATAACTGCCGGTCAGCATCTGGTTGTTGAGGATTACGCCGCCGCCGACACCGGTGCCCAGCGTAATTGCCACAAAGCTTTTGGTGCCCTTACCGGCGCCGCAAAGCATTTCACCCAACGCGGCGGCATTGGCATCGTTGTGCACAATACAGTTTACCTTTAAGCGCGCTTCCATTTCTTGCTTCATCGGGAGATTGTCGAATTTCAGGTTGTTGGAGGTATAAATCATACCGGTTTTAATATCCACACTGCCGGGCGAGCCGATACCGCAGCCGACAATGTCGGCCATGGTCAGCCCCGCATCGGCTACTGCTTCCTCTGCCGCGGCCGCCATATCGTCCAAAATGGCTTCAGCCGGACGGGGCAAATTGGTTTTCCTTTGCCCGCGGCCGACAATTTTATATGCATCATTTACAACCCCAACGGCGATGTTGGTCCCACCGAGGTCAATTCCCAAATAATACATTCACTCTCTCCTAAAACAGCTCTTTCTCCAAATTTGTAGGAATCATTGAAGACTCCATACCCAGCCGCTGCAACAAATCGTTGGCGGCGTTGTAGCCCATTTTCTTTTGTCTGTGGTTCATGGCGGCAACCTCAATAACCACAGCCAGGTTGCGTCCCGGTTTGACCGGAATGGTCATGCTCGGCACCGAATTGCCGAGTATGTCTGTCATTTCGTTTTCGAGCCCCATTCGGTCATAGACCTTTTCGGAATCCCAGGGCTCCATGTTAATGACCAAATCAATGTTGGTGGTCATCTTTACGGCACCGGCACCGAAGGTACGCCCTGCATTTACAATGCCTATGCCGCGCAGCTCAATAAAATGCCGAATGTTGTCCGGCGCACTTCCCACCAGGGAACGGGAGGACACCTTGCGGATTTCCACCGCATCGTCGGCAATCAGACGGTGTCCGCGCTTGACCAACTCAATGGCGGTTTCGCTCTTACCGACACCGCTTTCACCGAGAATCAGCAAGCCTTCGCCGTAAACCTCAACCAATACGCCGTGCCGGGTAATCCGCTGGGCAAGCTGTACGTTCAAAAAGGAAATCAGCGAAGCCATAAAGCCGGAGGTGCTGTCGGTCGTGCGCAACAGCGGCACCTGATATTTTTGCGCCATTTGTTCCATCAGCTGCGGAATTTCCAGGTTGCGGGCGACAATAACGGCTACCGGTTTATGAGAAAAATATTCCTCCAAACAACGGATATATGCATCCCCCTCGAAACTGTTGAGATAGCTTTCCTCGCTTTTGCCGATAATCTGTATGCGATTTTTATCGTAATATTTATAATAACCCGAAAGTTCCAACCCCGGACGGTTTACCTCGGTACTGGAAACGGTAATCTCGTCAATATTTTCGGGGGTAAAAATCTTTTCCAAAGAAAAGTCTTTCATAATCCGGTTTAAAGAAATATTGTAGGGTGTTTTCAAAGCAGCGCACAACCTTTCGTTTTTTTGTTTCCAAAATCTATAAATCACCAGTATAATTATACTATATTTTCCCACAAATGAAAAGTCTTTTTCATAAATAACTTGATAAACTTTCTGTAAAATTGTATAATAAGGTGTATTCTTTGGAGTAGAGGCAAATCCCGTCGCGCTGCCCCGAAAAAACCGACGCCGTTGGAGGAAGCATAAAATGAATTTTCATCAGAACAAAGTAACACGCAAAGATTTAGCAACCTATGATATGGTACATAACAACCCCGGATTGGAGCCGTATGAATCCAACTACAATTCGGATGTGTTTTTGAAAGAGCGAGGCTACAACGGCCATGTTTTTGAACTCTTTCAGTGTGCGCAGTACGGCATCACCTGGGATTCCTTTGACGAGCGGATTTTTCCCGAGGACAGCGCCGAGCGCGATTGGATTTTAGCCAAGCAGGCCGAATTAAAAGAAAAGTATCAGGCGGCCAAAGCGCAGGATTTGGAAGTCATGTTCATGATGGATACCGTCGTTGTGCCCAAAAGGGTAAAGGAGCTGTATCCCGAAATCTGTAACGCCGATGGGAAAATCGACATTCAAAAGCCCAAAACCAAAGAGATTATGGACCGGCTGTTCGACGAAATGTTTGCCACCTTCCCGGAAATTGACGGCATTTATATCCGCTTTGGCGAAACCTATGTGGGCGAGCGTTTTCATACCCCCTATCATGTCGGAAACAACCCGATTTTAGAGGACGCCGAACAGTATCATATTTTCCTGATTCAATATCTGCAAAACAAAATCTGTAAAGAGCACAACAAAAAACTGTTTTACCGTTCTTGGGGCTTCGGCGAGTTCCAGTACGACCCCGAATACTATTTAAAAATCAGCAATGCCATCGATGTGCACGAGAAATTTTATTTCTGCATTAAACACACCGAGGGCGATTTCCATAGAACCTTCCCCTTTAACCAGTGCCTGAACGTCGGAAAACATCAGCAGATTGTCGAGGTGCAGGCGGCCCGCGAATACGAGGGAAAGGGCGCCTACCCGAACTATATCGGCGACGGTGTTATCAACGGCTACGAGGAATTTCAATGGCTGATGAAGCCCGACGCACCGCAATGCCTGCGGGATTGTATCAATGTTCCGGATTCCAAAGTGACCGGCATTTGGACCTGGTCACGCGGCGGCGGCTGGGACGGCCCCTTCCTTGACGGCAAGGATTATGAGCTTTGGGCCGATGTCAACGCCTATGTCATCACCCACTGGGCAAAGGATACCGCCCGTTCTGATAAATATTATGCCCTGCAATATGCAAAAGAAGTCCTTTCCATGTCCCAAAAGGACGCCGAAATCTTTTATGAGATTTTGCTGCTGTCGGCCAAGGCCGTCTTGCTGGGACGCGGCACCAACACCGATGCCTTTGCATGGGATGTCTTCTGGACAAGAGACCAAAATATTGAATACTCCCGAATCCTCGGCAACATTCAGCGCGCGGCGCTGGCCGGCCAAATCGATTTGTTGCTGGATGAAAAGAAAAGAAGCGTCGAGATATGGAGCTATATGGTGCAGTTGGCCGAACGCCTTTCGGACAGCGTAGAGAAAAAGCCCTATATTGTAACGACCTGCACCTACGGGCTCTACCTCTACCGCTTATACGAATGTATCTACCGCGCCAACGCCTACGCCATGCAGGGCGGCTTAAAGGCCGAAGTCGAGCAGGCCGTTTCCCAGTACGATGCCACATGGAAAGCCTGGGAAGAACTGTATAAGACCGCACCCCATTGTCCGACGCTGTATGCAAAGCGCGACGAGCTTTTGGACCTGATTGGTTACAACTGGAACAAGGGTCTGGACGCCGCCATTAACCCCCTGCGTGTTCTGGATGAAGACGGAAAAATCCTGCCCGAAAACAGAGAGCAGGTTCTGATGGAAAGCGGCTGGGGACTGACCGGCGGCGAAGTGGAATAATCCCCTCCGATTGAAAACAAAGGAGAATTAAAACGATATGAAATTAGGAATGGTCGGATTGCCGAATGTCGGCAAATCCACACTGTTTAATGCAATCACCAACGCCGGCGCGCAGTCTGCCAACTACCCCTTTTGTACCATTGAGCCCAATGTCGGCATGGTGAGTGTGCCCGACCCGCGTCTGGACCGGTTGGCCGAAATGTACAACCCGGTGAAATTCACACCGGCCACCATTGAGTTTGTTGACATTGCCGGTCTGGTAAAGGGCGCCTCCAAGGGCGAGGGGCTGGGCAATAAATTTCTCTCTCATATTCGAGAGGTTGATGCAATTGTCCATGTGGTGCGTTGCTTTGAGAACGACGATATTATCCACGTCGAAGGCTCGGTTGACCCGGCGCGCGACATTAGCATTATCAATCTGGAATTGATTTTGGCCGATATGGAAACCCTTTCCCGCCGTATTGACAAGACCGCCAAGGCCTTGAAAGGGGACAAATCCCTACAACCCGAGCTGGACTTTTTGAAAAAAATCATGTCGGCGCTGGAACAGGAAAAGCCGGCGCGGTCGGTCGAAGCCGATGAAAACGAGCAGCAAATTCTGCGCACGCTGGATTTGCTGACCTTAAAGCCGGTCATTTACGCCTGCAACATGAGCGAAGCCGATTTTACCGGCGGTCTTTCCTCCAACCCGCGGTATGCGGCGGTGCAAAGCATTGCCAAAGCCGAAAATGCCGAAACCCTGCCGATTTGCGCCGAGTTGGAGGCCGAGATTTCCAATATGGCCGATGAGGAAAAAGCCCTGTTTTTATCCGAATTGGGGCTGGAACAGTCGGGCCTCGAACGCTTGATTACCACCTGCTATCATCTGTTGGGTCTGATTTCCTTCTTGACCGCCGGGCAACCGGAGGTTCGGGCATGGACCATCACAAAGGGCACCAAAGCCCCCCAAGCGGCCGGCAAAATCCACAGCGATTTTGAACGCGGCTTCATTCGCGCTGAAACCGTCGCCTTTGACGACTTGATGGCCTGCGGCTCGATGGCGGCGGCCAAGGAAAAGGGACTGGTTCGCAGCGAAGGAAAAGACTATGTCATGAAGGACGGGGACGTTGTCCTCTTCCGCTTTAATGTATAATGCAACGGCCGGTGAGATTTTTTCTCTGTTTGCTATGTCTGCTCTTTTTTCCCTGCCTGCCGGCGAGCGCCGAAACCGACACGCTTGCACTGACGATTACAGAAGCAGACGGAACACCCCTCGCAAAACTGACCGATGCCTCGGAATTGTCGGCACAAAATATTTCTGCCGGACAGTTGCAGATAAGCAGTACCGAAAATATCGGTGCGGTTTATATTGTTTTTGATGAAATCTGTACCGATTGGGGTGTTGTGACACCCCAGGGCAACCGCGCATTGGGTGAAAACGGATTTTTGCACGCCTTTACAGACCTTTCCGGCGTTATGTCCCAAAAGGAAAAGTGTGTAACCCTTTATTTTAATAGTGGGGCCGCCATCTGCGAGATTTATGCCTTTGCCTCGGCCGAAAATCTGCCCGATTGGGTACAGGTTTGGCAGCCGCCCTGTGAAAAGGCCGATATGTTGTTGCTTTCCTCCCATTCAGATGATGAACAGCTTTTTTTCGCCGGTCTGTTGCCCTATTATGCCGGCGAACGCCGACTCGCGGTGCAGGTCGCCTATTTCACCAACCACGACAACCATCCCCGACGCCGGCACGAACAGCTCAACGGCTTGTGGACGGTTGGCGTGCGCAATTATCCTGTTATTGGTAAACTACCCGATTTGTATGCCGATTCCAAAGCGTCGGCGCTAAATAACTGGGCGCGTTACGGCTTTACCGAAACCGATATTGTCGCTTCCCAAACCGAACTGCTGCGCCGCTTTCAGCCGCAGGTCGTTGTAGCGCATGATATTAACGGTGAATACGGTCACGGCGCCCATATATTGAATACCGACACCCTCTTGCAAGCCTTGGCGGTGAGTGACGATGCGACCCGGTTTCCCGAAAGTGCCGAAGTATACGGTACCTACAAGCCGAAAAAGGTTTATTTGCATTTGTATGAAAAAAATCCGGTTATCATGAACTGGGATATGCCGCTGTCAAGCTTCGGCGGCAAAACCGCCTATGCGGTTTCCTGCGCCGGCTTTGACTGCCACACCTCCCAGCATTGGACCTGGTTTAAAAAATGGCTGCGCGGTACCGAGGCGCGCCCGATTACCGCCGCAAAGCAAATTGAAACCTACTCGCCCTGCCAATACGGACTGTATGCCACCGAGGTCGGCACCGATACCACAGGCGGCGATTTGTTTGAAAACCTGACCTCCTATGCCGAGCAGGAACAGCAAGCCAAGGCAGAGGAAACCAAACGCCTCGCCGAAGAAAAACGCAAAAAAGAAAAAGCCGAGCAAAAAGTAAGAGAATCGACACTAAAAAAACAACGGCTGTGGGGTCTTTTCGCATTTCTGTTGTTGGGTATCGTAATCAGACTAATCTATAAAATTAGAAAAAAACGCAAATAAAAAAGTCACTCAATAGGAGTTGTTCCCTAAGGGAAAGCAAAAAGAAGCACGAAAATTTCGTGCTTCTTTTAATTTTGTCTTATACCGTAACAAGTAGGGAAAATGTACGGCATTTTCCACTTGTTAGGAGAACCTAAAACCCGTTAAACATTATCATACGCTAATAATATTTTTTCGTTTCTTTATAGCATAATCCAAGGCGGTTTTTGTGCCGCTTTTGCGGGTGGTTGGAATGTCCTGCTCGTCATAATAGACAACGCAATAGTGGCTTTTATCTATCATCTCATAGTTACGCTCAACATAAGATGCTCTGCCTGCGTTCATTATCTTTTCGGGGTAATAGGTATCCTCGTAGCTTTCCAGTAAATAATTTTTATAGTGCTCACTTATATACGGATATTCTGCACGTACATAGACTCGTTTTATGTGCGGGTATTTTTCTTTTATTTCGGTCACAAGTTCAACACACAGACTATTAAAGCGGCTCTTACTCCCAAAAAGAAACGTGTCAACTTGTTTCTCAACAATCAATTTCTCAATTATTTCAATAACTTTTGCTTTTAGTTCTTCGGTTTCGCTTATCTTTCTATGACCAAAGAAGCAACAAGTATTTTTACACATAAAAAATCACCACCGACCTAAGTTTACCATATATGGTCCAAAAAGTCCATATATGGTCGTCGTGGTTTTCCTAAAAAGCATAAACTATATACAGAACTTTTTAGGGGTGATATTGTGGACACAAGAAAGGCCATAGCAAATAGATTATTAGAATTATGTGAAGAAAAGAGGTTGTCGGTAAATGCTCTGGCAAGAATCTCTGCTGTTCCACCCTCAACATTAAAGAATATAATCAATGGCGGAAGCAAAAACGCAGGTGTTGTTACGCTTAAAAAATTATGTGACGGCTTAGAAATATCTCTTTATGACTTTTTCAACACTGAAACATTTAAAACGCTGGAACAAGAAATTAAATAATTCTCCATTAAAAAACTCTCTGCTGAATTTCAGCAGAGAGTTTTACTATCCTTTAAATACGGCTCATAGCGAGTGGTTTTTTTCTATTGTTTCGCAAATTTCTCATAGCCCTTATTCACCAAATGGCAGGCAAGAAAGGCGATGGCGGTACCCAACAGCGCACCGGCCAGCACATCGCTGGGATAATGCACATAAAGGTAAAGACGGGAAAAGGCAATCAGCCCTGCCAGCACCAGCGCCGGAATGCCCCACCGTTTGTTGCGAATGGCCACAACGACCGCACCCTCAAAGGCGGCCAGGGTATGCCCCGACGGAAAGGAATAATCCGAAAGCCGTTCCACCAGCAATTCCACCCCGGTATTGATATCGTACGGGCGGATGCGTGCAAAGACATTCTTTAAAAACAAATTGCCGAACAAAAAACCGATGAGCAGTGCCAATCCCATCGAAAGCCCTGTCTTTCGGGTTTTGGGGAAACAGAGCAAAACTGCCGCCAGCAGAATCCAAAAGATTCCGCCGTCCCCCAATCGGGTCACCAGCGGCATCAGCCAATCCAAAAACGGACATTGCAGATACCGGGCAATGGCGTCCAAAATCGAAAGTTCAAACGTATTCATACGGTAGCCTCCGCTTGTGTTCTATTGTTGCATATCGATGACCTTCCAGCCCTCTGCGCCTTTGCGCAGATAGACATATTGGTCAATTTTATCCTCATAGACGGTGGCGCCCAGCCGAAGCACCTGCACAAAGGAAACGCGACAGCGGTAAAGGTCATTGCCATAGGCGTAGACCGGCCCACAATCGTTTTGTTCAAAGGCATAACTGTCGTGGTCCCAGGCAAAGGTCACCATGCTCGTTTTTACATTTTCATAAAAATCGGTGTCGGGTTCTAAATAGGACGCGATTTTGGCAAAAGAGGAATCGTCCTGCATATAGGCAGCATAGTTTTGTGCCGCTTCGAGCGCAAAATTCTGTGCCTGCTTTGCAAGTGCTTCGTCGAGTTTTTGTTGCACGGTATAGACGCCCTTCTCCCCAACCACCGCTTGTTCTTCCCCGTCAATTCGGACTAAAATTTCGGGTGCGTCATTCAAAAGACTTTCCAAACGATAGGTCTGCGGCAAAACAAGCGTTGCACTGTTTTGCTCTTTTTTCAAAGCCTCGGACAGGCCTTCTTTCTGGGCCTTTTCGGCGGTCAGCACTTTGCCGTTGACCGAAACCTTTGCGTTCTCCGGTGCCGTAACCGTCACCGTTTTGTAACATTCGCTTGCCAGGGTGATGCTTGACGGCGCATAGCGCTTGATGCCGAATCGGCCGTCCTTTTGCTTTTTTAATTCTACCGTCAGCAGCGGTTTTCCGTCGGCCGTCACAATATAGGTACGGGTTTGGTCTTTCAGGCTGGCAGTGGTGGTCTGCACTTCGGTTTTTTTGCCGTCAATGAAAGCCCCGAAAGCGGCATTCAGTGTGGCCTCGGTTTCATAGGGTGAAACCTCCAAGCCGCCGAGTGATTTTAAACCGTAAAGGTTCCCTTTTTGAATATATGTACTGTAAATCGATTGCATGACGGCTTCGGGACGCGCCTGTTCATAGGCGTTCAGCCAGGCATAGAGCAGACCGAGTCCGCCCGCCAGCAAAACCAAAAATACAGCTATCAGGGAAAAATAAATTTTATAAAACAAAGATTTTCCGGCCATGCTTATTCCCCCGTAACAATAAAATAGGTCGGTATGCGGCGCGGCTTGGTAAAGGCCTTGTAGCGGTTGACCAGACCCTGCTTTTGGTAAACATCTAACGCCGAGGTGTCAACCGAATATTTGTTATAATAATCACGGTAATACATCATGGCAGAGGAGCCGCCGTCTAACATTCCGGCCGATACCGCACCGTAGTTTACCAGCACATCGATAACATCGTTGCGTGTCGCACCGATACTGCTGGCCGAGCGTCCGTCGGTTACGAGCAACAACACCGTGCCGTCGGCGCGCTGACCGATTGCGGTGCGCTGTGCCGTACCGGTGTTGTCGTTGCTGTAATGCAACTGGATTTCGTCGCCCGACTGTTCAATCAGTACATTGCCATTCTGGAAAGAAATGGCGTCCCGAATGCCGAGCGCGTCGGCCTCGGCGGCCGTCATACCCTCGCGGCAAACCAGACGGTCGTTGCTGTCGAACCCGATAAAGGTGCGTTTGAGCCCGTCACTCCAAACCTTTTTGCCGCCGGCATAGGTCAGCCCCATCGGCCTTGCCCCGTTTCCGCGGCCGCCGGTGTCAATAAATTCGCCGCCGTTAATGGCCGCCACCGCATGGTATTGATCGGCCAAATCAAAAATACGCTTGCCTTCGCTGGCCGTTTCAAAATGAGCCGAGGACACCCCAACCGTTACCCGTTTCGGGTCACGGACAAGCAATAGATAGGCCTTAAATTTCGGCTGCGTAATAAATTCCAGCTTCATGCCGTCCTTGGCATCGGCCCATTCATCGGCACTTACATCGGTTGCATAGGTGTTGGCCGCCAAGGTGTTGGTTGTTATCTTTTCACTGTTTTTTAAGATTTCCTCAATCTGGCCTTTGGAAAGAAAAAGCGAGGGTACCCACTTGGTTGCACTGGCCTGTTTTGCCGAAAGCACCAGCATATTGCGCAGACTTTCACTCGGCCCGTGTGCAACTACAAACAAAGCGGCGTAAACTGCCATCAAAACGGCCATAAACAAGGAGAAAACCGAGAGCAGTATCCGGCGAATCACCTTTCCAGCCGTCAGCGGTTTTTTCTCCCTACGCGCCGGCTTTGCCTTGGATTTTTCAGCAAAGACCCAGGATTGCTGTATGCGGTAGCTAACGAAAAACAACAGCGTATCCACAAGAAGTTTAAGCAGCGTGTCGGTTTCGGAATTTCCGCCAAGGCAGGCCGAAAGCAGGGAAACCAAGCCGGCCGATATCAGCATTTGCGGCAGGACAAGTGTATAGTATTTACAGAGCGTTTTCCAGGTTTTTTGCTTGGACTCAAACACCCGTTGGCGGTTGATTTGAAAATTGGTCAGCGAGGAGACCACCCTGGCTCCGGCCGTCGCCGCCAAAATCGACCAATCCCCGAACAGTCCGCCCAACAGACGGCGCAAAAGATAGAATACCACCAAATCGACCGCACAAGCCATAAGGGAACTGCATAAAAAGGTCAGCAAGAAACCATAGACCCGTATCGAATCTCGAATTGGTTTAAAATGGGAGGAGGCATTGTGCTCTATATAAACGGTGCGAATTTTGACCTCGCGCATCGAAATCCCGTTTTGTTTGAGCTTTAACAGCATATTGGTTTCGTACTCAAAGTGTTCGCCGCGAACGGTCAGCAACAAAGGCAGAGCCGAAAAAGGAAGGGCGCGAAGTCCGGTTTGGGTATCCGAAATATGCATACCGCAGAGCGCACGGAAAACCAAAGAGGTTGTCCGGTTGCCGAACCGGCTGCGCGCGGGTACATCCTTGCCCGAAAAATCCCGACAGCCCAGCACCACCGCGTCCGGAACATTCAAAAATTCCTTGGCGCAGGCATACACATCCTCGGGATGATGCTGGCCGTCGCCATCCACCGTAATGACACCTGCGGTGTCCTTTTTGTCCTTTAAAATATACTGAAATGCGGTTTTTAAAGCCGCCCCTTTGCCGCGGTTGACCACGTGTTCCAACAGCACAATTCCATCTTCTTGTAAAGACGGAAAGAATTTTTTGTGTGCCAAGTCGCTGCCGTCATCAACCAAGACAAAGCGGCTGAATCCAACCGCCCGAAGCCCCTCCACCGTTTGCCGTAGTTTTTCATCCGGATTCAGCGAAGGGATTACAATTACAATCCTTTTCAACATTCCCACCCACATATATTTTTAAAATTACTGTCTAAACCCCATGTGAAAAACAGAGACCGCCCGAAAGCAGTCCCTGTTCATGTGCAAAATATTATTCCTCTGTTCCGCTTTTCAGTTTTTTCACTTTAAAACGATTTGTAGCAAATGTGTTTTGTTCAAATTCCAATTCTTTGGCCTGTTCCTTGCAATCGGCTTCATAATCGTCGTATTTCAGCAGATGGATAATATACTCCGACATATTTTTAAGATAATACGGGTCGGCCATAATATCCTTTTTCAAAACGAGCAACAGCTGCTTGTTTTCGGTATCTTCAATGATTTTGGTTTCGCCGACCTGCATCGGTTGAAGGTCATCATAATACTCCGAAGCATAGCTTTGGGTATCTTCGTTACCGAAAATTTGCGCCAAGGTGTCCTGCGGCTGTTCCTCCTCGGTCGGTGTTTCGGTCTGCGCTCCGTTTTCGGCTTCGTAAATGGTTTTGAAGGCCTCGCCATTGTCTAAGCGTGTCTTGTAGCTCTCCAACTTGGTCTTTTGCTTGGCAATCTCATCATCACTCAATGCGACGCCGCTGTCATCCTGCAAGGATACCGTAATATAGTTGGCCAGAATAAATCTTTCAGACAGGGTTGTTTTTATATCCTCGGCAGCAACCGGGTCGGTGCCGTCCTCGCCGTAAATCGACAGGAAATAGGTCTGCGATAAAGTGGCATAGGTGTAATATTCCTTAAAGGTTTCATAGGATACACCGTTCGCACCGTAATAAGTGGAATACCCGTAATTGTTCCAATAATTGTCCGCGCTGGATTCGGTGGATTCCAAATCGGTTTCGCTGATTTTAATTTCCTTTTCGTCGCACATGGTTTCGACATAAGCATAAATCCGACAAAGCTCTACGGCGCGGTCTTTCACCCAATCCTCATAGCTTTTTTTGTCGATTTTTTCTTTGTAATAGTCAATGTCGGCAGTGTCTTTATCCTTTTCCTCATAGGCTTCATCTATTTTGCTCTTTGCCTCACCGTCGGCCTGCAATAAAGCGCACATATAGAAAGCAGAGGTGTAGTCCTTGCCACCAACCGAAAGTGCCACTTCATTTTTCGGGTGACATCCAACCAAGCCGAAGCAAACGGCGGCTACCATGATAAGGGCTGTAAGTTTTTTCAACATATTCATGTGTTTCTCCTGTTCTGCCGAAAATCAGCACAATAAACTAATACAATTATATAACAAACCGATCAAAAAGTAAAGGGGCGTCATGCGGATTTTGTTAAATGACTGTAAATATTTCACCTAAGGTATCCAAGTCGCTCGCACCGGTCTGACGGCGTACCGCAATGTAAGGCTTTGCACCGGCATTAACGAGCACACGGCCGCGCATTGCACCAATAAGCGCCGAAGACAGCTCGCTTTGCAGCTGCGGCATATACAACAGTATCGAGCCGTTGCGCGCGATAATATCCGTAATGCCCAGCGCGGCGGCATGGTTTTTATAAAGCGCAACCTCAATCAACTGGTCGGCCATAGCCGGCACCGGACCGAAGCGGTCGCGAAGCTCATCGCGTACATCGTCAGCGTCTTCGGGGGTGGCAATCGCGGCGATGCGGCGGTACATAGCCAACCGCTGTGACAGAACCGGAATATAGCTTTCGGGCAGATGGGCCGAAAGCTGAATATCGACCGAGCATTCGCTCTTTTGCTCTACTACCTCTCCCTTTTCCTCACGAAGCGCCTCATTTAAAAGCCGCATATACATATCGTAGCCAACCGCGTCCATGTTGCCGTGCTGTTCGCCGCCGAGCAGGTTGCCGGCGCCGCGGATTTCCAAATCCCGCATGGCAATCTGGAAGCCGGCGCCGAACTCGGTGTACCGGCGAATGGCGTCCAAACGCTTAACGGCCGTTTCGTTGACCGCCTTGAAGGGCTGGAAACAAAAATAGGCATAGGCACGCCGATGGGATCGCCCGACACGGCCGCGCAGCTGGTGTAACTGGGATAATCCAAAATAGTCGGCATTCTCAATAATCAGCGTGTTGGCGTTGGGAACATCGACACCGGTTTCAATAATGGTGGTGCAGACCAAAATATCAATCTCATGCTCGACCAGCGCTTTCCAAACCTCGGAAAGCTCGCCCTCTCCCATTTTGCCGTGGGCAACGCCGACCGCATACTCCGGAAACTGTGTGGCAATGCGCGCAGCGGTGGCATAAATGCTCTCGACGCGATTGTGAATGTAATAGACCTGTCCACCGCGCCGAAGCTCCTTCTCCATGGCGGCATACAAAACCCCGTTTTCCTGCTCTAAAACATAAGTTTGTACCGGATACCGGTCGCCCGGCGCCTCCTCAATCGAGGACATATCCCGAAGCCCCGAAAGGGCCATGTTTAAGGTACGGGGAATCGGTGTGGCCGAAAGGGTCAGCACATCGACATTGGGGAACCGCTCCTTTAACTTTTCCTTTTGGGCAACCCCAAAGCGCTGCTCCTCATCGACAATCAGCAGTCCCAAATCCTTAAAAACAACATCCTGCCCAATCATGCGATGGGTACCAACCAAAAGGTCAATGTTGCCAGCCTTTAAGTCCTTTTTGATTTTAGTCTGCTGTGATGCCGTGCGGAAACGGGACAGCATTTCCACATTGACCGGAAAGGCCGAAAACCGCTCGGTCGCCGTGTTGTAGTGCTGCCACGCCAAAATGGTGGTAGGAACCAAAACGGCACATTGCTTGCCGTCGGCAATGCATTTAAAAGCGGCGCGCAGCGCCACCTCGGTTTTGCCGAAGCCGACGTCGCCGCAAAGCAGACGGTCCATCGGCACGTCCTGCTCCATATCGTCTTTAATCTCGGCAATGGCGCGAAGCTGGTCGTCGGTTTCTTCATACAAAAACCGGTTTTCAAAATCACGCTGCATATCGCAGTCGGGTGCAAAGGCAAAACCCTTTTGCGCCATACGCTTGGCGTAAAGCCGGGTCAGCTGCTTGGCAATATCCTTGACTGCCGAACGGGTACGGGTTTTGGCCTTTGTCCATTCGGCAGAGCCGAGCTTGTTGAGCTTTACGGTTTTGTCATCGGCTGTGCCGATATAACGGGAAATCATATCCAGCGCCGTAACCGGCACATACAATACACCGCTGTCGCGGTATTTCACACGAATATAATCCTTGATTCCGTTGACCGTTTTCATTTGGGTTACACCGTCAAACAGACCGATACCGTGCGCCGCGTGTACCACCAAATCGCCGATTTCTAACTCCTCAATGGCGCCGATATCGCCACCTTTTTTATAACGGCTTTTTTTACGCGCCTTTACGTTGCGGCCAAAGGGAATGACGGTCAGTCCGGTTTCGTCACAGTGATATCCCTGTGAAAGCAGACCGGTGGTAATGGTAATGCCGCGCGGCAGACTATCCGGATTTTTGGAAAAGACCGCCGGTAAACCGGCCTCTGATAACTGTTCTGCCAGAATACGCGCTGCTCGCTCTTCTCCGCCCAAAACGACGGCCTTTCCGCCGGGGGTCAACTCCTCGCGCAGCCAATCGGGCTGTCCGTTCCAGGGTGAAATTTGTTTAAAGGCAAAATGATATACCGCCGCCGGCGCGGTGAAGAAATTGCTTTTGGGGAAGGCCTCGGAATAAACGGTAAAACCTTCGGTTAACCGCCGCATCATTTCGGTATAGCCCAGCATGGGAAGCGCGGCCTTTGCCTCGACCAGCCCCTTTTCCTTGGCGCTGACCAATTCCTCTGCCAACAAGCCCTCCCACTTTTTAAAGCGTTCTTCTATACGCGCGGTGTCCGAAAAGATGACCGCACAGTTTTGGGTGTAGTCCAGTAAAGTTGCGCCCGAGGGATAAACCAAATCGTAATATCGCTCGTAAGAAATGCGGTAGCCGTTTTCCAGCCGCGCAATATCCTCACGCAAGCGTTCTGCATAACCCTCCGGATGCTTTCCCGCCGCCTTGGTCTTTAAGGCTTGTAAAAAGTCCGCGGCATTGTCGGGACAAATTTCAATTGACGGTGTAATAAAAAAGGTGTTGCATTTATCAATTCTGCGCTGGCTGTCGACCGCAAAGGTGTGCATCGAATCAATCTCATCACCCCAAAGCTCGATTCGGTATGGTAGAGCGGCATCGGGCGGAAAAATATCAAAAATACCGCCGCGGAGTGCAAACTGCCCGGGGGCCTCTACCGCGTCGACACGGCTGTAACCGGCGGCCGCCGCCGCACGCACGAGCGAGGCAATATCGACCGTTTTGCCGACTTTCAGTTGTAAAAACCGGCTCTTTAAAACATCGGGCGGTACGGTAAATGCCGCGGCCGCCTGCAAGGTCGTAATGGCAACCGAAAAATCCCCCTCTAAAAGTTTAGAGAGGGTGCCGATTCGCTTTTGCTCGTATGCACGGGAGGTTTCCTGGGCAAAGAAGGAGATGTCCCGTTGCACAAACAGCTCGGCCGGAATTTGCAAAGCCTGCAAATCCTCCAACGCGCGCTGGCCTTCTGCCTCGTCGGCGCAGATGTACAACAATTTGCCCTGCCGCGCCAGATGGCCGCATAAAAGCATTTTGTGGATATGTGAAAGGCCGAAGCAGGCAACCGGAGAAACCGATTTTGCCCGACTCTCGTCGAGTGCCGCAACCGCCTTTACACGAGAAAAATCGTCAAATAAAAACTGCATATTTACCTCAACCGTTGTAACGGTTCATGGCCGTATCAATGGAATCTTCGATTATACAGCCGACCGCCGCCGCCGCGTTTTGTAAGGCCACTTGTAAGGATTCCCATTCCTCTGCCGAGAATTTGCCCAAAACCCAGTCCTTTAAATCAAAATCGGGGTGCGGCTTTTGGCCGATACCGATTTTCAGACGCGGAATTTCACTCGTGCCCAGCAGCTCGATAATATCCTTGATGCCGTTGTGGCCGCCGTGGGTACCGTTGCGGCGAATCCGTAAGTGCCCGACGGCCAACGAGGTGTCGTCAAACAAAACAAGGATATTTTTCGGCGCTATTTTGTAAAAACGCGCAATTTCCTGCACAGCGGTGCCGGAATTGTTCATATAGGTCTGCGGCTTGCAAAGCAGACAGCGCGCGCCGCCGATGGTGGCTTCGGCCACAAGGGCGTGAAATTTATTTTTAAAGGAGGCCGCGCCATACTGCCGCACAATTTCGTCTATGCATAAAAATCCTGCGTTATGCCGGGTTTTTTCGTATTGCAGACCGGGGTTGCCCAGCCCGACAATCAAATAAGAAAAAGTTTTTCTAAACATTGCTGCTCCTTTTCACCGCACGGCCATACCGCAGACAAGCGGTGCAAAAAAGATCCGTGCCCAAAATGAAAAACACCGTCGGCAGTGCCGGTATAAAATTATAGGGGAGAAAACGCTCAAAATGCACCACCGCGTCAAATGCACGGCCCAGCGTAAAGCACAAACCCAGTGCGCCGTAGACAGCAACGGTTATCAGGGTAATCGTACATAAAAATCCAATACCGCCGCGGCGGGGAATGCCGTCTTTCAAGGTGCGGCCGAGCGCTTGCAACAATAAGCCGAAACCGAACAGGCAAAGGGCTGCAAGCCCCAGTAAAACCCAAAATACGCCCGCGGTATAAGCTGTGTCGATTCGGGCGGCTGCAAATACCGCCGACACCGCTTCCTTCGGGAAAACAGCCGGCCAAAAAAGGGCTATGCCACCCACCGCCAGCACAACCAGTGTCCCTGCAAAGCAAAACAGGCCAAAAAGCCGGGCTGCGGCCGGGCGCATACCGCGTTTTCTCTTTGCCGCGGCATATAAGCCGAAAATCAGCATAGCCAGCACCGCAAGACCGCCGCAAAGCGCCAAAACCGGAATCTGCAATGGCAGACTGATGAGCGCAAGAACGGCGGCAAGCAAAAAGCAAACTGCCGACAGCCAGGTGACGGGTGAAGCAAAGGCGTTGCCGATGTTGCGCAAAATCGGCGGACGAAAATCCATTTTTTCCATATCCTATTCCTCTAACAGCCGGTTCATGACCGACGGACCGAATGTAATATAATTTCCGGCGGCCGCCGCACCCTTTTCGGTAAAGGTGCCGCCGCCCAAATTTTTCCGGGAATCAAACAGCAAATAGGGTACTGCGTCGGCGCAATGGGTCATGGTTTCGAGCGGTGTGGGGTGGTCGGGCATAATGAGAATACGGTAGTCACCCTGCGCCTTTAAATAAACCAGCATATCGGATAAAATACGCGCATCAATCTCTTCAATGGCCTTTTGCTTGTTTTCCGCCTCACCGCGGTGGCCACATTCGTCGGGCGCCTCTACATGGATATAGACCATATCGCAGCCGGCATCAAACAATTCTTTTGCCGCGGCGGCTTTGCCCTCAAAATTCGTGTCTATGTATCCGGTTGCACCCTCGACATCGACCGTTTTCATGCCGGCGCAAATGCCGATACCCTTAATCAAATCCACCGCCGATACCACACCGGCCGTTTTTCCGTGCAGCTCGAAAAAGTTTTCGAGTTTGGGCTTTCTTCCCTCGCCCCACAGCCAGATAGAGTTGGCCGGGCGCAAACCCTTGGCCATACGCGCCTTGTTGACCGGATGGGCCATCAAAAAGTCGTAACTTTCCTTCATCATTTCGATGAGCAGCGCGGCATTTGCATGGGTGCTTAAATATTCGGTAATGGGTTTGCCGGTGATGTCATGCGGCGGTGTAAGACTGCCCAGCTCGGTTGTCCCGTTTGCGACCACCAGACAATGCCGGTAGCTGACGCCGGCATAAAAGGCAAATTTCTCACTCCCGAATTTTTCCTGTACCGCCGCAATCAACTCGGCCGCTTCGGCGGTGGAAATGTCCCCGGCGCAGTAGTCAACCATGGTTTTTTGGGTGTAGTCGGCCGCATCCGATAGGGTGACCAAATTGCAGCGCAGGGCAACATCGGTCGGCTTTAAATCCACACCGATACTCGCCGCTTCCAGCGGTGAGCGCCCGGAATAACAGACCATCGGGTCATACCCCATAACCGAAAGATTGGCGACATCGCTGCCCGGCTTCAAGCCCTCGGCTACCGTCTTGCAAAGACCGATTTCGGCCGTTTTTGCAAGGGCGTCCATATGCGGCTTGTAAGCCGCCTCCATCGGTGTTTTGCCGCCCAAAAATGCGGCGTTATTTTTATCGGCCATGCCGTCACACAGCAAAACCATGTATTTCATTCTAATTCACTCCATGTAGTAACTATCTGCTTTACAATCAGTATAACACTTTTTGCACCGCATGACAATACCAAAAAATACGGATTTTACCGGCTGTTTATGACTCCGTCGCATTGACAATAATAGTAAAAATTGGTATACTGTATTTGAATATATGCTATTAGGGGGAGTTTTTACGGATATTCGTTTGCAGGATATACTGACCATGAAAAAACCGCACCCCTGCGGCGGCAACCGCTTTCTTGTCACGCGAATCGGCATGGATTTGAAAATCAAATGCTGTCAGTGCGGACGGGAGGTCATGGTGCCGCGCGCTAAGGTTGAAAAAAACATAAAACAGATTGAAAGGGACAACGAGCATGTTTGATAAATTAAAATCGGTTGAACAACGGTTTGAAGAGGTCGGCAACCAGCTGATGGACCCGCAAATCGTTTCGGACCAGAATGCCTATAAAAAACTCATGCGGGAGCATAAACAGCTTTCGCCGATTGTCGAAAAATTCCGCGAATACGCCGCCGCAAAGCAAGCGGCCGAAGAGGCAAAGGAATTGTTGGACGCCGGCGGTCTGGATAAGGATTTCAAAGAACTGGTCGAGGAGGAGTATACCGAATCCAAGGCCAAAATTGAAGCCTTGTCCGAAGAGTTAAAGGTGCTGTTGCTGCCCAAGGACCCCAATGACGACCGCAACGTTATCATCGAAATCCGCGGCGGTGCCGGCGGTGAAGAGGCGGCACTGTTTGCCGGTGTGCTGATGCGTATGTATTCGATGTACGCCGAATCCAAGCGCTGGAAAATTGAGATTGTCAACGAAAACCCCACCGAGCTGGGCGGCTATAAAGAGGTTAGCTTTATGGTGGAGGGTGAGGGCGCCTATTCCCGTTTTAAGTATGAAAGCGGCGTGCACCGCGTACAGCGTGTGCCCGAAACCGAAACCTCCGGCCGTATCCATACCTCGACCGTTACGGTCGCCGTTTTGCCCGAAGCCGACGATGTGGAAATCGAAATCAACCCGGCCGACCTGCAAATCGACACCTACCGTTCGGGCGGTGCCGGCGGTCAGCATGTAAATAAAACCGAATCGGCCATTCGCATCACCCATCTGCCGACCGGTCTGGTTGTCGAATGTCAGGACGAGCGCAGTCAGCATAAAAACAAGGATAAGGCCATGAAGGTTCTGCGTTCGCGTCTGTACGAACAGAGTTTAGCCGCCCAAAACGAGGCCATCGCCAGCGACCGCAAGGCGCAGGTCGGTACCGGCGACCGCTCTGAGCGTATCCGTACCTATAACTATCCCCAAGGCCGTATCAGTGACCACCGCATCGGCTTAACCCTGTATAAGTTAGAGCAGATGCTCAACGGGGATTTGGACGAATTGATTGACGCGCTGATTACCCATTACCGCGCCGAAATGTTGAAGGCCGAATAGATGAAAACGAAGCACATTGCCCCAACCGCGCTGTCCCAGGCAGCCGAGATTTTAAAAAAGGGCGGACTCTGCGCCATTCCGACCGAAACGGTCTACGGCCTTGCGGCCGACGCGCTGAATCCCCAGGCCGTTGCCGATATTTTCACCGCCAAGGGCCGCCCGCAGGACAATCCGCTGATTGTCCATATTTGTGATATAGAAATGCTGCGCGGTTTGGTAACCGACATTCCCGAAACGGCCGAAAAATTGGCGGCCGCCTTCTGGCCGGGGCCGCTGACCTTGATTTTGCCCAAATCCGAAAAGGTGCCGGACGTTGTTTCGGCCGGACTTTCGACCGTTGCCGTGCGTATGCCGAGCAACGAAATCGCAAGGGAAGTTATTCGCCTTTGCGACCGTCCTTTGGCCGCCCCTTCGGCCAATACCTCCGGATTACCCAGCCCAACCACCGCCGAGGCCGTCGCAGCGGATATGGATTCGAAGATTGACGCCATTGTCATGGGTGGCGCTTGTACTGTCGGTGTGGAATCGACCGTTCTCTCGCTTGTCACCGAGCCGCCGCGCATTTTGCGTCCGGGCGGCGTAACAGCCGAAATGCTACGCGGGGTTATCGGCGAGGTGGCGATTGATAAGGCGGTTTTTGCCGGAGTTAAACCTGATGCGGCGGTTGCCTCTCCCGGTATGAAATACAAGCATTACGCGCCCAAGGCGCGTCTAATTATGGTCGAGAGTGACGCCGAAGCCTATCGGGATTTTGTTAATCGGCAAGCCGAAAGCGGCGCCTTTGCCCTTTGCTTTGACGAGGATTTGCCCCATCTCAAAATTCCGGCTGTTCCTTATGGAAAACGAAGCGACCCGGCCACCCAGGCACACGGGTTGTTTGCCGCACTGCGCCGACTGGATACAGACGGCTGCAAGCTTTGTTATGCCGCCGCCCCCGAAAAGGATGGGCTTTCCATGGCGGTATACAATCGGCTGATTCGCGCCTGCGCATTTGAGGTGATTTGTTTATGATTATCGGACTGACAGGCCCCACCGGTGCTGGAAAATCCTCGGTTACGGCCCTTGCTGAGCAGTATGGCTACACCGTCATCAACTGTGATGCCGTTGCCCACGTCGTAACCGAAAGCGGGGAACCGCTGGCCGCCATAGTGGAGGAGTTCGGCAGTAAGGTTTTGCATGAGGACGGTTCGCTGAATCGCAAAGCATTGGCAGAGCTCGCCTTTGCCGACCGCAGTCATACCGAGCGTTTAAACCGAACAGTTTTGCCCTTTGTGGTTGCCGAGTTAAAGAACCGGCTGGCCACCTTAAAGGGTAAAAAGGTCCTGCTCGATGCCCCCACCCTCTACGAAAGCGGTGCCGATGCGCTGTGCGATAAGGTCATTGCCGTTTTGGCAGAGGAAAAATTGCGTATGGAGCGAATTATCCGTCGAGATAAACTGAGTGTGTTTATGGCTTTAATGCGTATGAGCGCCGGCCAACCCGATGCATTTTACCGCCAGAAAGCAGACATAATATTAGAGAACAATACGACCGAGGCCGCCTTTGCCGAAGCCGTAACCAAAGTTTTTAAGGAGGAATTGTAATGAGCGAAACCAAATCCGCCGCCAAACAATTAAAGGATCGCCTGGCGCTGAACCGCAAAAACGGCCGCCTGCAACACAACGATGAAACCCTGCAAAAGGCCGACACCTTCTGCCAAGGCTACGTTTCCTTTTTAGACGCCGCCAAAACCGAGCGCCGCGCCGTCGAGGCCGCAATTCGCTTGGCTGAGGAAAAGGGCTTTGTTCCTTTTTGCGAGGATAAAACCTACCGTACGGGTGATAAGGTTTATGTAAACAACCGCGGCAAAGCCTTGATTCTGGCCGTCATCGGTCAAAAGCCGGTCAGCGAGGGTGTGCGCATTGCCGCCGCCCATATTGACTCTCCCCGATTGGATTTGAAGCCCAATCCGTTGTACGAGGATTGCGAACTGGCGCTGCTGAAAACCCACTACTACGGCGGCATCAAAAAATACCAGTGGACCGCCCTGCCTCTGGCGCTTTACGGCGTTATTGTCAAGGCCGACGGCAGTAAGGTGGAGGTTTCCATCGGCGACCGTGACGATGAACCCTGCTTTGTCATTACCGACCTGCTGCCCCATCTTGCCACCGAGCAAAGCAAACGCCCCCTTTCCCAAGGGATTAAAGGCGAGGAACTGAATGTTTTGGTCGGCAGTCATCCCTTCCGCGATGACGAGGCCTCTGAATTGGTTAAACTGAATATTCTCAACCTTCTCCATGAAAAATACGGCATCACCGAGGAGGATTTTCTCTCGGCCGAGCTGGAATGTGTGCCGGCCTTGCAGGCGCGGGACATCGGCTTTGACCGTTCCATGATTGGCGCTTACGGCCATGACGACCGCGTTTGTGCCTATCCCTCCCTGATGGCGGCGCTGGATGTGCAAAACCCGACCCACACCGTCATTACGGTATTGGCCGATAAGGAGGAAACCGGTTCCGACGGTAACACCGGCTTGCAATCGGCCTATCTGCAATATTTTATTGAAGACCTGGCCGCCATGCAGGGCACTGCCGGCTACCGCGTTCTGCGCAATTCAAAATGCCTGTCGGCCGATGTCAACGCGGCCCTCGACCCCACCTTCCCCGATGTGGTGGAGCGTAAAAACGCCGCCATGCTGAACTACGGCGCGGTCATCACCAAGTACACCGGCGCACGCGGCAAAGGGGACACCTCCGACGCGTCGGCCGAATATGTCGGCGAAATCCGCAAGATGCTTAACGATGCCAATATCGCCTGGCAAACCGGCGAACTGGGTAAGGTCGACCTCGGCGGCGGCGGTACAGTGGCGAAATATATTGCTAATCTGGGTGTCGATGTTGTTGACCTCGGTGTTCCGGTGCTCTCTATGCACTCGCCCTACGAGGTGGTTTCCAAATTCGATGTCTATATGACCTACCGCACCGTTCTGGAATTCTTTAAATAAACAACAACCGCCCGAACCTTTTGGTTCGGGCGGTTATTTTAACAGTAGGTATCCAGCCAATCGGCCACAGCCTGCATAACCTCGGCTCGGTTGGGTTCGTTGTGCATTTCATGGCGGCCGTCCTCATACATAATCATATGCAAATCGGTCAGCCCTGCCGCTTTGTACATATCGTACACCTTTTGCACACCCTTGCCCATGCCGCCGACCGGGTCCATATCGCCGGAATAGATAAAAATCGGCAGCTCCTTGCGGATTTTGGACAGATTTTTTTGGTTCTTAATATAACCAAAACCGTTCAGCATATCCAAAAACAAACCGACCGTAATCGGCTGTCCGCATTTTTCATCGGCAATATAGGCGTCGACCTCGGCCGGGTCACTGCTTATCCAATCAAAGGGTGTGCGTACCGGCTGAAATGGCTTACTGTAAGGGCCGAAGGCCAAAGCGTTGATAAGTGGGCTTTTGTGCCGTGCGCCACTCAAAAGACCAATCCATTCGGCTAAGCGTTTGCCGAAAAAGACCGTTGCCCCGTTTTGGTGCCCGGTTCCGGATAAAATTAGACCATTAAACCGTTGCGAATGTGTGCAGATTACGGTGCGTGCGAGGAAGGAACCCATACTGTGTCCCAATAGAAAACAAGGCAACCCCTCAAAACGCGCTTTTAGAATTTCGGTGAGCTTCAAAAGGTCGGTGCAAACGGTTTCCCAGCCGTTCTTTTCAGCAAAGAAACACCGGTCCTCCTCTTTGGCAATCGACTCGCCGTGTCCCAAGTGGTCCGCGGCCGCAACGGCATAGCCTCGACTGCACAAAAACCGTGCATAGGCATCATACCGGTCGGCGTATTCCGAAACACCGTGCGCAATCTGTACCACGCCCCGAGGTTGGCTCGGTTTCCAAAGCAGGGCATGAATGGTGTGTTTGCCGTCAGCCGAAGGATAGTAAAATTCTTCCTTTTTGATGGTTTCTTTCACAAAACCGCCCCCTTTTACTTTTTTATTGTAGCACAAAAGAAACCTGTCCGCAAGCCTATGGACAATTGGGCATAAAACAGATATAATAAAAGAAAATGATAAAAAAGCGGTGAAATGAAATGCAGAAATATATTGTGGCTTTGGACCAAGGCACCACCAGCTCCCGTGCAATTCTTTTTGATGAAAGCGGAGCGATTGCCGCAAAAGCACAGTACGATTTCCCCCAGCATTTTCCCCAGCCCGGTTGGGTAGAGCATAACCCGATGGACATTTTAAACTCGCAGATTTCGGCTTTAAAGGATGCCGTTGCGGCGGCCGGCATAACGCCGGGTCAAATTGCCGCCATCGGCATAACCAACCAACGGGAAACCACCCTGGTGTGGGATAAGGAAACCGGCGAGCCGGTTTACAATGCCATTGTGTGGCAGTGCCGGCGTACCGCCGATATTTGCGACACGCTGATTGCAAAGGGGCAGAGTGAAAGGGTCAAACGCATTACCGGTCTGCCGATTGACGCCTATTTCAGCGCCACAAAAATCAAATGGATTCTCGACAACATAGAGGGTGCGCGCGAAAAAGCAAAGGCCGGCCGCCTGCTGTGCGGCACGGTCGACAGCTGGCTTATCTGGAATCTGACCGGCCGCCGTCTGCACATTACCGATGTTACCAACGCCAGCCGTTATATGCTGTTTGATATCCATCGCCTCTGCTTTGATTCCTCGCTCTGCGAACTACTGGATATTCCGATGCAAATGCTGCCGCAGGTGGTGGATTCTTCGGGGGTTTATGGCGAGGTGGACTGTGTCGGGCTTTCGGAATTTGCCGGAATTCCGATTTGCAGTGCCATCGGCGACCAGCAAGCGGCACTGTTCGGACAGGCCTGCTTTGCACCCGGCGATGTGAAAAACACCTACGGCACCGGTTGCTTTACCTTAATGAATATCGGGGGCACCCCCAAACTGACCGATAAACTGATTACCACCGTCGGCTGGAAAATCGGTGACCAAACGGTCTATGCCTGCGAGGGCAGCGTCTTTAATGCCGGCTCCTCGATTAAATGGCTACGGGATAGTCTGGGGTTGATTACCAATGCACATGAATGTGACATTCTGGCCGAAAGCGTGCCGGACAACGGCGGCGTTTACTTTGTTTCGGCCTTTTCGGGCTTGGGCGCACCCCATTGGGATATGCACGCCAGAGGTACGCTGGTCGGTCTGACCCGCGGCTCGGGCCGCGCCCATATCTGTCGGGCGGTGTTGGAGGGCATTGCCTTCCAGGTGCACGACCTTGTCAAAACCATGGAGCTCGATTGCGATTGCGCCATACATACCCTGCGGGTTGACGGCGGTGCGGCGGTCAGTGATATTTTATTGCAATTCCAGTCGGATATTTTGCAGATCGCGGTCGACCGTCCGGAATGTGTCGAAACCACCGCACAGGGCGCGGCTTATCTTGCCGGACTGGGCTGTGGACTTTGGCGCATGGAGCAGATTGCGGCCATGCGCAAAAGCCAGGAGATTTTTGCGCCGCAAATGTCCGATGCACAGCGCCAGCAACTTTTGTCCCACTGGCAACAAGCCGTTTCCAGTTGCAGAGCATATAAATAGTAAAAGCCAAAAACCGCAAGGGTTTTTGGCTTTTTGTTATTTGTCCTTTTCAATCAGCATCAGCCGATTGTATTTGGCTACCCGTTCACTGCGGCAGGGTGCGCCGGTTTTGATATAGGGACTGCCGGTCGCCACCGCCAAATCGGCAATAAAGGTGTCCTCAGTTTCTCCCGAACGATGGGAAATCATGGTGTGGTACCGGTTACGGTGTGCCAACGAAATCACATCCAGCGTTTCGGTCAGCGTGCCGATTTGATTGGGCTTGATTAAAATGGTGTTGGCCATGCCCAGCGCAAAGCCCTTTTTCAGCCGTTCGGCGTTGGTGACAAACAAATCGTCACCCACCAAAAGAATTTCATTGTTCAACCGGTCGGTTAGAGCCTGCCAGCCGCCGAAATCGTCCTCGCCCATACCGTCTTCTACCGAAAGAATGGGAAACTCATGACAGAGCGCATCGATATAGTCAATCAATTCCTCGCTCTCCATGGTCTTACCCTGCTTGGGCAGGTGGTATTTGCCATCGCGGTACCATTCGCTGGCCGCAATGTCCAAAGCCAGTTTTACGCCGCTGTCGGCGTGTCCGCTTTTTTCAATTGCCTCTACGATAAACTGCAAAGCCTCCCGGTCGTCCTTTAAATCGGGGGCAAAGCCGCCCTCATCACCCACAGCCACCGAACGGCCCTTGGCTTTCAGTAGCTCACCCAGTTTATGGTAAATTTCGCTCCCGTACCGCACCGCTTCGGCAAAGTTTTTGGTTTCGGTCGGCACAATCATAAATTCCTGTATATCCAGATTGTTGGAGGCGTGGGCGCCGCCGTTGAGAATATTCATGCAGGGAATCGGCATGGTGTGGGGATAAATACCGCCCAGATAACGGTAAAGCGGAATGCCCAGATGCTTTGCCGCGGCTCGGGCCACCGCCAAGGAGGTTGCCAGAATGGCATTGGCGCCCATATGGCTTTTGTTCTCTGTGCCGTCATGCTCTATTAAAATCCGGTCGATTTCCCGCTGGTCGGGTACCGCACCGCAAAGTGCTTCTCTGATAAAACTGTTGACAAAACCAACCGCTTTGAGCACCCCTTTGCCGCCGTAGCGCTCATTTTCCTCGTCGCGCAGCTCGCAGGCCTCGTACCGCCCGGTCGAGGCGCCGGAGGGCGCAAGCGCAACCCCCTTACTGCCGTCGCTCAGTTCCACGCGAACCGCTACGGTCGGATTGCCGCGGGAGTCCAGCATTTCCATTCCCATAACATTGCTGATGTTTGTCACGCCTTTTCATCCTTTCTAATCCAAAAAAATACCTTTTGGCGTTATTATGCACCGCTCACATGGGTTTATGTGGAAAGACAGAGAAAATCTTTGACTTTTTATGCAAAAAGGTTTATTATATATAATGTATATTTTATTGTGGAGGTGTGGTGCCGATGCCGAACATAAAATGCCGAATCGCCGAATTGAATGTTTTGATTTCCACCGAAAACGCCACCCTCTTGCGACAAGCCGAAAAATACCGCTTTGATTTTTCCGGAGAGCCGGATATTCCGGTGTGTATTCCCGAAGACATGCTGGAAAATCAGTTGGTAAAGAACAATCTTTCCCGCGAGGTCGGGGAATATCTGCTGACCGGCGATTTGTTTTACCGCCGCCTGCTGAAATTTGACGGCTTTGTGATGCACGCCTCGGCCATCGCGTACGACCGAAAGGCCTATTTGTTCTCGGCGCCCTGCGGTACGGGAAAATCGACCCATGCCGGGCTTTGGCGAAAATATCTCGGCGAGGACAAGGTCGTTTCTATAAATGACGATAAGCCGGCCATTCGCAAGGTCGACGGCGTCTTTTACGCTTACGGAACCCCTTGGAGCGGAAAGACCGACACGAGTGCAAATATTAAGGTACCGTTGGGCGGTATTGTCTATCTTTCCCGTGCCCAAACCCCGAGCATCCGCCGCACCGATGTAGTGGACGGAGTGAAAAATCTGCTTTGGCAGACGGCGCGCCCCGCCACAGCCAAGGGAATGGACAAAATCTTAAATCTATTTGAAGAACTGCTGAACAGCGTACCGATTTGGGAAATGGGCTGTAACATCAGCGAGCAGTCCTTCCGTCTTTCTATGGAAACGCTGACAGGAGAACAGAAAACGAATGGAAAATAAAACAAACAACAGTACGATTATCGTCGGCAAAAATGCCGTTATGGAGGTGCTTCGCTCCGGCCGGGAGATTGACAAGGTCTTGGTCGTTCACGGTGCCGGGAATTCCCTCGCCCCCATTCTTGCAAAATGCCGGCAAAATCATATTTTGGTCAAAGAGGTCGCCCCGCAGAAGCTGGACTTTTTGAGCGGCGGCGCCGTTCACCAGGGTGTCGGCTGCTTTGTCGCCGAACACAGTTATTGCGAGGTCGGTGATATTTTGCAGTATGCCGAAGAGCGCCATGAACCGCCTTTTCTTCTGCTGTGCGACTCGATTGAAGACCCGCACAATTTAGGTGCCATCATCCGTACCGCAGAGGCAGTCGGCGCACACGGCATCATTCTGCCCAAGCACCGTGCCGTTTCGGTCACGCCGACGGTGGCAAAGGCCGCCAGCGGCGCATTGGAATATATGCGCATCGCAAGAGTGACCAATCTCAACCAAACGATTGCAGAGCTGAAAAAGAACGGCATTTGGGTTTTTGCCGCCGATATGGACGGGGAAACCTGGTGCGAGACCGACTGCACCGTTCCGCTGGCGCTGGTCATTGGTTCCGAAGGGCGCGGCGTCAGTGCCTTGGTAAAGAAAAATTGCGACAAGGCCGTTTCCATGCCCATGTTCGGGCATATCAATTCATTGAACGCTTCGGTTGCCGCCGCTGTACTAATGTATGAAGTGGTCCGGCAACGAAAAATAAACATATAAGCATAGATAAGGGGTGGATTCACATTGGCTTTTTTCGAGCGAAGAAGAAAGAAAAAATATGATTTAAGCGATGTGTTGGAAGATAACGATTTTATTATGGATTTTGGGGAATCCCCGGCCGATTCCCCTTTAAATAGCACAAAGATAAAACCGTCGCACGCCTTAACTGCCCGGGAACTTTTAAACCAAGAGGCCCCGGCCGAGGAAATTCCAATGCAGGGTGGCACCAGCGCGGCAGAGGCCTTGCGCAGCCGTATGCAGCACCAACCGACCGAACCGCCTGTCCAGGCGGAAAAAATTCCTATGCAGCCGGAAAAAGCGGAGGAAAAGAAAGAAAACCTGCCGCCCGAAACGGCCGACAGTGATTTTGAACAGTTGATTTCCCGGTTGCAGGCATTGGTGAAGGACATCGGCGCTGAACGGGAAACGGCCGACGATGTGCAAACCCTGACCCATAATGATATTGAGGATATTATTTCCCTCGCGGAACAGCGCGCCCGGCAGCGTGCCCAGGCCGTCTATAACCGCCGTACCGTTTTGCCAGCCGAGAATTACCCCTTTTATAATCCGCTGGCCGAACCGGAGGACTTGGCCGAAACAGCCGTAGAGCCGGAAGATACCCCCGAGGTCCTGCCGCAGGCGGAGAGCGAGCCCAAGCCGGTCATAGAAGCCCCCCAGATCCATCTGGCGGCCGACCCCTCTGCCGAAATGCCCGAGGCAGCCGATTTGCACGCAACACAGCCTTTTTCGATTGCCGAAGAGGTTTCCCTGTCCGAAGAGGACACCTTATTTAGCACAAGGGTGCTTCCCGACCTTCCCTCCCAATCGGTTGAAGAGGATTTTTCGGACTTTGAACCCTTTGTAGCAGAGGATACCGATTTGGATAAGCCGGAAGAGCCTCAGGAGCCGGAAGAGGAATACCCAGGAGATTACACCTGTATTGACGATGCGCCGCAAATGAAACTGCAATTGGCGCACAGCATTAAAAAACTCAGCCTGCGCACCGCCGTCTGCGGTGTGTGCAGCTTTCTGTTTTTGCTGTTGTCTGGCGCACTTTTCCTTGATTTGGATTTGCCCTCCTTTACCTTAAATATAGTACAGCTTGTCCTTTTGCTGATTTGCGGATTGGCCGGCTCGAATATTTTGCGCGGCATTGTTTCGATTTTTAAAGGTATTTCGGATGCCGATTCGATTGCCGCCGTTGCCTTCTTTTTCACCCTGGCACACAACATTTATTTCGGCTTTGTTGCCGGGCAGGCGCCGGTTTTTCAGCCCGAAGCGGCGATTGCCGTGTCGCTGACGCTGTTTAACTACGGCAAACTGGTCAATGCGCGCCGGATTTACAAAAACTTTTGTCGCATTGCAACCACCAACGAAAAACACGCCTTGCATTTTATCGAAAAGGATTCCAGCGTACATTCCATTGTGCGCGGTGCGCTGGACGGCCCGGCCCTTATCTGTACCGGCCGCCGCACCACAAACCTGAACGGCTTTTTTAAAAACACTTACAGCTGTGATGTGCAATCCTCTGTAAACGGTCGGTTGTTGGTGATTTCGGCCGTTGTTGCTCTGCTTATGGGCGTTTTGGGCTTTACCCAAATGAATGCCGACTTTGCCTTTACAGCCATGGCTCTCTCGCTGTCGATTTTCGCCGCGCCGGCCACCGTATTGGTCAGCGTCTGGCCCTTGAAGGCCGCGGCCGATACCTTGGAGGAGTACCACAGTGTGCTTCCGGGCTATTCCTCTGCCTTTAAAATCCGCAGTGCCAACGCGCTGGCGGTAGACCTTGCCGACCTTTTCCCCAAAGGCAATGTCAAGCTTTACAATATGCACACATTGAGTAAAAATCCGGTTGACCGTTCGCTTTGCGAAGCGGCCGCTGTGGTTATGGCCGCCAAGAGTCCTTTGCGCGACATTTTCGCGCAAATCACCGGCTCTTTGAAAGAAAATTTGCCGGCAGTAGACTCTATGCTGTATGAAGAACGCCTGGGTCTTTCGGGCTGGGTGGACGACCGCCGTATTTTAATCGGCAACCGCACCCTGATGGAAAACCACAATGTGCCGATTCCCTCCTACGAGGTGGATAAAAAAATTCTTTCCAAGGGTTTCTTCCCGGTTTATATCGCGGCCGATTCCAAACCCTGTGTCCTCTTGGTCGTCGGGTATAACGCCGATGAAACGGTAACCTATGAGCTGCGCCGCGTCTGCAACGCCGGTTACACCGTTATGGTCAACGGCTGTGACCCGAACACCTCAGGTGAAATGCTGTGTGATTATTTCGGCCTGCCGGAGGGCTCGGTAAAGGTCATGAACGCAGACGGTGTCCGTGCCTACAAAGAAGAAACCAACTATCAGGAGAGTCTGGAAAGCGTCGCTTCCTATGACCACTCGGTCTGCGGTTTGTTTGCGCTGGCTACGGCTTCTATGCGTGTTCCTGTGCTTTCCCTTTGGATGGTAGTTTTGAATATTATCAGCATTGCCGTCGGTATATCGGCCTTGGGCTGTATGCTCTTTATGGGCACGACCCCCTTGCTGACCCCGCTGATTTTCCTGCTGTACCAGCTTGTCAGCACCCTGGTTATCAGACTCATATCCCTGCTTTTCAAGCCTTAAATCAAACCCCGTCGAAAGCTTTCGACGGGGTTCTAATTTTTTCTTGCAATTTTTCAATAAAGGTATATAATAATACTAATATCTTTTGGAGGTTTTCGGGATGAAAAAATTTTTAGATCGCAAGGGTGTCTCCCTTTCACCGAAGGTCTATTTTGTAGACGCGATGGGCTCTATGGCGCTCGGCTTGTTTGCCTCTTTACTGATGGGCACCATTTTAAGCACGATTGCCACCTATACCGGTTGGAGTATTTTGTCCGAAGCGGCCGGCTATGCCAGCGGTGCCACCGGTATCATTCTCGGTATTGCCATCGCCAATTCACTCAAAGCGCCGCTTCTGGTGCTTTATAGTGCCGGTGTGGTCGGTATGGCCGGCTACTCCATGGGTTCTGCCTTTCTGATTGGCGGAGAGGAAAAACTGTTGACAGCCGGTCCTGCCGGCGCCTTCTTTGCCGTAATTGTTGCGGCTGAAATCGGCAAGCTGGTCTCCAAGGAAACCAACATCGACATTTTGGTCACCCCCTCGGTCACCATTCTTTCGGGTGTTTTGTTCTGTAAACTCATTTGTCCGGCCGTTTCCTACGCCATGTATTATATCGGCTGGTTTATCAATTACGCTACCGAGATGCAGCCCATCGTCATGGGTATCTTGATTTCGGTTGCTGTCGGCGTGGCGCTCACTCTGCCGATTAGCTCGGCCGCCATTTGCGCCATGATTGGTATTTCCGGCTTGGCCGGTGGCGCCGCCACGGTCGGCTGCTGTGCACAGATGGTCGGCTTTGCGGTCATCAGCTTCCGCGAAAACCGAGTCGGCGGTTTGGTTGCACAGGGGCTCGGCACCTCTATGCTCCAAATGGGAAATCTCACCAAGAACCCGCGCCTCTGGATTCCGCCCACACTGACGGCGGCCATTCTCGGCCCGATTTCGACCACCCTTTTCAAATTGGAAAACGCCGGCGTTTCGGCCGGTATGGGCACCTGCGGTCTGGTCGGCCCGCTTGGCGTCATTTCGGCCACACCCAACTCGGCTATGAAATGGGTCGGTGTCTTCTTGCTTTTGTTTGTCGCCCCTGCCGTTCTGTCTCTGATTTTCTCTGAAATCATGCGAAAAATCGGCTGGATTAAAGAAAACGATTTGAAATTAGATCTGTAATCAAAAGACCCGATACGAACGACCGTTCGTATCGGGTCTTTTTTTATTGTTTTTTCCGTTTGACCGGCTCCTTGGTTCCGTCGGGACGCAGAATCGAAGAATTGTCCAAAATATCGGTAAGGGAACGGCGGTAGGAATCAATGTAAGCGCGCCGCAGGGCTTGCTGTTCCTCTTTTTCCTCGGCCGTCAGCTCTCGCTCCTTGGAAAGCCGGTACAAGGTATTGATCCGGTCGATCTGTTTTTGCTCCATTTTTTCGTTTTCCTTTTTTTGATTTTTTATTATTTTATCATATTCTCGACATTTTTTCAAACAAAAGCACAAATTATGGGTGGATTTTTTTTTAGGTTTGTGTTACAATACACTTGGCTTTATATGACTTTTTTGATTCTTGGCTTATTTTTTGTTTTGTTGCCTGCTTTTTCGGAGGTTAAAAATGTTTAAAAACTTTTGCAAAACAGTATGGGAAAAAATAAAGATGTTTTGGCGGTTTATTACCTTTGACCCCTCGGCCGTATCTTATACCCAAAAACAAGTGATATGGCAGATTGTTGCAAAAACACTGCTCTTTTCCTTTGCTCTATCCTACTTTGAGTTCATTCTGCAAATGAACACCACCGGCTCGATCAATTGGAAATTTATCTATCCGGTCATTTTATCCCTGCCCTTCGGCCTGCTGTTTACCCTGCTGACCTCTTTTTTCCGCAAAGGGATAAACTATGTGCTGTCCTGGGTTTTGCTGATCGCATCCTATCTTTTTATGGCCGCGCAGCTGACCTATTACAAAATTTTCGGTTCCTTTATCTCTTTTTCGCTGATGAAAATGGGCGGTCAGGCCATTAAAAATTTCTGGCCCGAAACCTATAACGCCGTCATTGTCAATTACATTCCTTTGCTGATCATGGCTCTGCCGCTTTTGCTTTACGGATTAACCGCCATCAAAGGCGTCGTGCCCAAATTCAATTTCCGGCACCGCAACTGGAAGGTGCAGCTGATTACCTTCGGTGCGCTGATTCCGACCTATCTGCTCAGCCTCTGCTCGCTGTTTATCGGCGGAACCGGACATTACACCCCGTATGACGCTTATTTTAATTCGGATACAACGACCGAATTTTCCTTAAACACCATCGGCGCCTTTTCCACCATGGTCTTGGAGCTGGTTAGTGCCGGCGGAAAAAGCGCCAACCTGGGCGCACAGTTGTCTTCCTCTTCGTCGAACACAGACAAAGAAGAAAGCGTACCGCCTCTGGATACCACGCTGTACACCTCGGCCAACTACAATATGCTGGACATCGACTTTGAAACCTTGAACGAGCAAACCGAGGACAAGGATATTCAAATGCTCAATAATTATTTTAAAACCGTGGTTCCCACCGAAAAGAACGCCTACACCGGCAAATTCAGCGGCTATAATTTAATCACCATTTGTGCCGAGTCCTATTCTCCCTATTTGATTGACCCTCAGGTTATGCCGACCCTTTACAAGCTGGCCAACGGCGGCTTTGTCTTTAATAATTTCTACAACAGCTACCAATCGGTCACCACCAATGGTGAATACACCTTCTGTATGGGTCTGTTCCCCGACCTTTCCCGCAATAAGAGTGACGGTAGCTTTAAGGCTTCAAGCAACAATTTGCTGCCCTTCTGCCTGGGAAATGTGTTTGAAAGCAACGGCGTAAACGCCTACGGCTATCACAATTACCGCGGCACCTATTATTCCCGTCGCACCAGCCACCCCAACATGGGCTACGCTATGAAATTTATGGAGGACGGTATGGAGTTCACCTCCACCTGGCCGACCTCTGATTTGGAAATGATGCAGCAATCGATTGACGATTATATCAACGAGCCGAATTTCCACGCTTATTATATGACATTCAGCGGCCACTATCGATACAGTTTTTCCTCCAATCCGATGTGCAAACGGAATGAGGAACTGGCGCGTCAACTGGTCGGCGACCGCAACTATTCCGAGCCGGTGCTGGCTTACATTGCCTGCAATCTGGAATTGGAAAAGGCGCTGTCCTATTTGGTGGAGCGTTTAGAACAAAAGGGTATTTTAGATAAAACCGTTATTGTTTTGACCGGCGACCATTACCCTTACGGACTGAATTACAATCAGTACAACGAGCTGGCCGGCCATGAGGTCGATACCAAGTTTGCCAAGTTTGAAAGTAGCTTCATCTGCTACAACAGCGCAATGGAGCCGGTCATTGTTGACACCCCCTGCGCTACCCCCGATATTTTGCCCACCCTTTTGAACCTGTTTGGTTTTTCCTACGATTCGCGCCTGCTGGCCGGGACCGACGTTTTGTCTGCCAACAAGGAACATGTGGCGGTTTTGAGCAACCAGAGTTTTGTTACCGATAAGGTGAAATTTGATTCCGGCTCAAATCAGGTGGAATATCTGGTTGATGAGCACAGCATCGCCTCCGATTACGTGGAGGACAATATCAAGCTGATTAAACAGAAGATGACCTTCTCGGCCGCTATACTCAACAACGATTATTACCGCTTCGTTTATGAATCGCTGTACGGCAAGCCGGAGGAATCCACCTTGGACACCGTATCATCGGCTTCTTAATTTTCGTTTAATATTATTTCAGTAGCAAACTGTAATTATGGAGGAATTTTTATGTCAAAAGTAGTAACATTCGGTGAAATTATGCTTCGCTTGAATCCGGAAGGATACAACCGGTTTGTCCAAAGCGGCCGCTTTGAAGCGTCCTACGGCGGCGGAGAAGCAAACGTTTCGGTTTCGCTGGCCAATTACGGCTTGGAGGCTTATTTTGTTTCCAAGGTTCCCGCTCATGAAATCGGCCAGTGCGCCGTCAACGAACTGCGCCGCTACGGTGTACATACCGAGTATATGGTTCGCGGTGGCGAGCGTTTGGGCATTTATTTCTGCGAAAAAGGTGCCTCCCAGCGCCCCTCCAAGGTCATTTATGACCGCGCCAACGCTTCAATTGCCAAGGCCGATACAGCCGATTTTAACTGGGAAACCATTTTGGCCGGTGCCGATTGGTTCCATTTCACCGGCATCACCCCCGCTTTGGGCGGCAACCTGCCGGCCATTTGCCTGGAAGCCTGCAAGGCGGCAAAAAAACTGGGCGTAAAGGTTTCCTGTGACCTGAACTACCGTAAAAAACTCTGGTCAAAGGACGAGGCGCGTGAAACCATGTCCAAGCTGATGCCCTATATCAATGTTTGTATCGCAAACGAGGAGGACGCGGCTGACGTATTCGGTATCACCGCGCAGAACACCGACATCAACAGCGGTAAGCTCGACCACGCCGGCTATGTCAGCGTGGCCAAGCAAATTGTGGATACCTTCGGCTGTGAAAAGGTTGCCATCACCCTGCGCAGCAGCATCTCGGCCAATGACAACGATTGGGCCGGTATGCTCTATTCCGACGGTGAGGCTTATTTCTCTCCCTCCTATCATATGCATATTGTTGACCGCGTCGGCGGCGGCGACTCCTTCGGCGGCGGCTTGATTTACGCTTTGATTAGCGGTTATAAACCGCAGGATGCCATCAACTTTGCGGTTGCAGCTTCCTGCTTGAAGCACTCGATTGAGCACGACTTCAATCTTGTTTCGGTAGACGAAGTCAAATCCCTTGCCGGAGGTAACGCTTCCGGCCGTGTGCAAAGATAAATAAAATAAAAAGACCCGACTCTTTTCAGAGTCGGGTCTTTTTTATATCCTTTTTTACAGTTCGCAGCTGCCGCAGTGCTCACAGTCATGGTCGCTGATTTTACCGACAATCGGTGTCGGGTCGACCCCCTGCTTTACATAGTAATCGGCAATGGCGGCCTTGATAGCCTGCTCTGCCAAAACCGAGCAGTGAATTTTATGGGCCGGCAAGCCGCCCAGCGCCTCAACCACCGCCTTGTTGGAAAGGGTCAGAGCTTCCTGTACGGTCTGCCCTTTTACCATTTCGGTTGCAATCGAGCTTGTCGCAATGGCCGACGCACAGCCGTAGGTTTTAAACCTTACATCGACAATCCTATCGTTCTCAATCTTTAAAAACATTTTCATAATATCGCCGCACTTGGCGTTTCCAACCTCGCCGACCGCGTTGGCGTCGGCCAGCTCGCCCATGTTGCGCGGATTTGTAAAATGTTCCATAACCTGTTCGGTGTACATTTTATTTTTCCCCTTTCGTTTCTTTTATCTTGTCCCACAGCGGCGACATTTCCCGTAACCGTTCTACGATTCCGGGTAAAACCTTTACAATGTGTTTTGCTTCCTCCATGGTGTTTTGGTCTGAAAAGCTTAATCGCAACGAGCCGTGTGCAATCTCATGCTTTAACCCGATGGCCAACAACACATGGCTGGGGTCAAGCGAGCCGGAGGTGCAGGCAGAACCGCTGGAAGCGCAGACGCCCTGCAAGTCGAGCATCAGCAAAAGGGACTCGCCCTCTATGCCCTCAAAGCAAAGGCTGACATTTCCCGGCAAACGGTGCTGTAAATCGCCGTTGACTCTCGAACGCGGGATTTTCAGCGCCTCACGAATAACAAAATCTCGAATTTCGGTTAATTTCTTGTTTTTTTGCTCCATTTGGCTGACAGCGAGGGTAATGGCCTCACCCATACCGACAATACCGGGGGTGTTCTCGGTACCGGCACGGCGGCCGCTTTCCTGGGCGCCCCCGTCAATCAAATTGGGAATGCGTATCCCTTTACGAATATAAAGCGCACCGACCCCTTTCGGCCCGTGGAACTTGTGGGCCGACATGGAAAGCATATCAATCTGCATCGCCTTTACATCTATCGGGACATTGCCGACCGCCTGTACCGCGTCGGTATGGAACACAATGCCCTTTTCTCTGCAAAGCGCACCGATTTGGGCAATGGGTTGCAGCGTTCCGATTTCGTTGTTGGCAAACATAATGGTGACCAAACCGGTTTGCTCGGTGATGGCCGCTTTAATATCCTCGGTTTTTACAATGCCGTTTTCGTAAACCGGCAGAAGCGTAACCGTAAACCCTTCCTTTTTTAAAGCTTCCAGAGTATGCAAAACGGCATGATGCTCAAACGCAGAGGAAATAATATGGGTTTTTCCCTTCTTTTTCATAGCCTGCGCATAGCCTTTAATCGCCCAGTTGTCCGATTCGCTGCCGCCGGCCGAAAAATAAATTTCCCTTGTGTCTGCGCCGATGGCCTTGGCAACCTGCGCTCTTGCAGCCTCTACCGCTTCCTTCGCCTTGCTTCCGAACGCATAAAGACTGGAAGCATTGCCGTAATTTTCGGTAAAGAAGGGTAGCATTTTATTCAAAACAGCGGGGTGCAGCGCCGTGGTCGCGGCGTTGTCCGCATATACAAACCGTTTTTCCATATATGCTCCTTTGCCTAAAATTAAGATTTCCCTTTATTTTATACCAATTTGGTGTGGTTATCAATACTTTTTTACAAAAAATTATAAAATTTGCTTTTTTCTTCGGTTCGTGGTATACTGTCTTTGTTATAAGGTCGGGCGGTTTCCTTTTTGCCCGTCCTGTCGAACCGAAAAGGAGGTATCCTTATGAAATGTCCAAAATGCGGTCGTGACCTTCCGTACGGCTCTACATATTGCCTTTTTTGTGATATAACGGTGGAAAACGATGAGATTCCGCCGGCTTCCGAGCCAACCCGTGTACTGCCGTCGGTTGGAGAAAAACCCGTTCGCCCGAAATTAAAGTCCGAGAAAAAACGCCAGCTGATTCTTTTTTACAGCAGCGTCGGCGCAATCGTGTTGCTGTTGGTCGTTTTTATTGTTGTCTTGTTTCAGTCCTGTTCAAAAGACCCGGACGCTTCCTCGGTTTATTCTTTTTCCGACACCTCTCAAACCGCTTCTGTGTCGACTCCGGAAAGCACCTTTTCTTTACCGGTTTACAATTCAGTCTCCTCGGAAACAAGCACATCGTCTGCTGCTTCCTCGGCTTCTTCGGTAACCGAAACGGCAACCTCCTCTGCAACCGTATCCAAACCGACTGTTTTGCCGGCCGACCGGTATCTGTCTTTTTCCCTGGCTGAACTGAAAAATACTTTCGGCGAAATTACAGGCCGGGATAGCAACGAGGGCGAAGGCTCGATTGTTTCTTTTGCGGACTGTAAATATAAATTTATTCTTTCTTCCGGAACGCCGACCGATGCAGACCGCGTTTCGGCGGTCATCGTAACCTCCGGCGGCGAAATCGTTTCGGGCGCGCGTGTAGGCCAAACCTATAATGAGATTATAAACCAGTTTGAAACCAGCTTCCAATTTTCTTATGACGAGGCCGAAGAAATCGCCGTTGCCACAACCATTTCAGACAACAAAAGCTACTACATTTATTTCGAAAAAGAGGATAAAAACAGCCCTTCTGTTTCGGCTTTAATTAAATCAAATTAAACCGATTGACGCACCCCGTTTTTGGGGTGCGTTTTTTTGCTTTTTTTCTGCGCGTTTTTTTCACATTTTCATTGAAAATTGTGCAAAAGTATGCTATAATTTTCTTGTATAATTATTTGCTTTGAAAGGATGAAAAAATATGGGGCTTGACTCTTTATCAGAGCTTTGGGAAGCCGCCTGCGAGGAAAGCAAAAAATATATCTGCGATGTCGGTTTTAATGTTTGGATTCGGGATTTAAAACCGGTGTCTTTGCAATCCGGCGTTTTAATTTTAAGTATATATAACGATATCAAAAAAGGAATTTTTAACGATTTTTATAAGGATAGAATGGAAGAATGCCTTTTGGAGGTTTCCGGCCTTCCTTTAAAAATCGAGGTCATGGTTGCCGGTGAAGGCCAGCCGCAGGACGAGCCTGTTGTGTTTTCCGCCCGTCCGAGTGGAGACGCTTCTTATACCTTCGACAATTTTATTGTCGGTTCCTCTAACCGTTTTGCTCATGCCGCCAGCCTTGCGGTTGCCGAAAGCCCGACTGTGGTTTACAGTCCGCTGTTTATCTACGGCAATTCCGGTGTCGGTAAAACACACTTGGTGCTTGCAATTAAAAACCGTATAAACGAAAAATTTCCGGATAAGATTGTAGAATATATGCGCGGCGAAGAGTTTGGAAACCGGATTATTGAGGCCATTCATTCACACACCACCAAGCTGTTTCACGACCGCTACCGCTCGGTAGATGTTTTGATTATTGACGATATTCATTTCATTGCCGGAAAGGATTCCATTCAAGAGGAATTTTTTAACACCTTTAATGTGCTTTCCCAAGCCGGAAAACAGGTTATTATCACCTCTGACCGTCCGCCGAAGGAAATTGACAATATGGACATTCGGATTCGTAGCCGTTTTGAAAGCGGTTTGATTACCGATATGTCGCCGCCCGATTTCGAAACCAGAGTTGGTATTATTCGGACCAAGGCCGCAGCAGCAAACATTGATATTGATGAAGAAATCGTTTTCTTTGTTGCCGAGCAAATCAAAATGAACACCCGCCAGTTGGAGGGTGTGGTTAAAAAATTGCAGGCCTATATTCAGATTCAAAAGCGGGAGCCTTCGATTTCGGCCGTGCAGGGCCTGATTAAGGATATTATAAATGACTCTAAATCCAAACCGGTTACAATCGAAAGAATCGTAGAAGAAGTCAGCCGCACGCTGATGGTCTCGGTAGAGGATATTATGTCCCCCCGCCGTTCGGCCGATATTTTGTATGCGCGGCAGGTGGCTATTTATATTGCAAAGGAAGTTACCCAGCTTTCCTTCCTGTCGATTGGTAAAGCCTTTAATCTGCACCATACAACCATCATTCATTCGGTAAGTAAGATTGAACCGATTTTAAAAAATGATAAATCCAAGCGGTATGTTGTAGAGGAAATTATTAAAAATTTAACCAACAATTAGTTTACATAATTTTTAATATTTATTTTCCACAATTGCACCGTACTTTTTTCTTTGTTTTGCACAATGCTGTGGATTGTAAAATTTTAAAAAAAAGTTTTCCTTTTTTATTCACAACTCTCATTGTAAAAAAAATGAAGAAATTCCCCTTGTTTTTGCCTGTTTTTCCATTTTCCTCAAAATACACAGCACTTACTACTACTTTTATTTTTAATAAATAATATATTCTGTTTTTTAAATATTTTTGAAATTTTATTTATCTGACAATTTGTGTTTTGCACAAAGAAAGGAATCATTATGAAAATTTCGGTTGAACGTCACATTTTAAGCGAAGTCATTACCCATCTTTCCCGTGTAGCCTCACCAAAATCCTCTTTGCCGGTATTAGAGGGCATATTTGTTTCTGCGGAAAATAATATGCTTACCTTAATTTCTTACAATTTGGAAATGGGAATGAAAAAGCAAATTCCCGCCAAGGTATATGAAGAGGGAAAAATTGTTATTTCTGCCCGGATTTTCGGTGAAATCGTACGTAAAATGGTCGAGCCGTTTGTAGACATTACGGTTGACGACAGAAATATGTGCCATTTTGAAAGTGGAAAAACGGTGTTTGATATTATGGGAAGCAGTGCCGAAGATTATCCCCAGGTTCCCGAAATCAACCAAAACAAAGGTATCAAACTGCCGGCTTCTCTTTTTAAGAATATGGTCAATCAAACCATTTTCTCGGTTGCCGGGGAAAACACCCAAAAACCAATTTTAAAAGGCTCTCTTTTTGAAATTGACCCGGCCTATATAACGGTTGTAAGTGTTGACGGCTTCCGTATGTCGATTCGTAAAGAAAAACTGGAATCCGGTTTAAATGAAAATGTTGTTATTCCGGGGCGTTTGTTGAGTGAAATCGTCCGTATTATAAACGAAGAAAGTGAAAATATAGAAATTTATATCTCGCAAAATCACATTATGGTCAGAGCCGAGGAATACGATATTATTTCCCGTTTGTTAGAGGGCGAATTTATCAACTATAAAAACAGTATTCCACAAAATTTCCATTCTACCATTCTGATTAAAACAAAAGAAATGATAGATGTGATTGAACGCATTTCCTTGCTCATCAGCGAACAAATTAAAACCCCGATACGCTGCATTATTGAAAAAGAAAAAATGATTTTTTCCTGTGCAAGCGCGCTGGGCAGAGGTACCGATTCTTGTGACATTGAATTAAACGGCGAAGAATTTGAAATCGGCTTTAACAGTAGATTTTTATTGGAAGCATTAAAGGCCATTGAGGACGAAGAGGTTGTTTTAAACTTTAACGGTCCTTTTTCTCCGATGCTGATTCAACCTGTGGAAAATGACGCGTTTTCTTATATGATTATGCCCATGCGTTTAAACACAGAGGTTAAATAAATGAAAATAGAATTTACCGGAGATTTTATCCGGTTGGACAATGCGCTTAAAATCAGCGGCCTTGTCGCAACCGGCGGTCATGCCAAAATGGCAATTCAAAACGGTGAGGTTTTTATCAACCGAGAGGTTTGTACCCAACGCGGCAAAAAACTCTACGGCGAAGAAACCATCACCTTTGAAAACAATACAATTAGGGTAAAAAAGAAATGTATGTAAACCGTTTCGAAATAAAGAATTTTCGAAATATTGAACATGTAAAATTCCAAGCCGACCGCGGCATCAATATTATTTACGGTGAAAACGCCCAAGGAAAAACCAATATTATTGAGGCCATTTGGTTGTTTACCGGAGCGAAAAGCTTTCGCGGTGCGAAGGACAGTCAAATGATTCGCATCGGTGAAACAGCGGCCGAACTGAAACTGTCTTTCTTTTCGGAAAACAGAGAACAAGCCGCAAGTATAAAAATTGAAAATAAAAGAACAGCTTGGCTTAACGAAATTGAACTGTCTGCCGCAAATGCGCTTGCCGGAACGGTGCAGGCCATTGTCTTTTCCCCGCAGGACCTCGCCCTGGTTAACGATGGTCCATCGGCGCGCAGAAAAATGCTCAACCTCGGTATTGGTTTAATTTATCCTTCTTATATTGAAAAAATCAAGCAGTATAATCATACCCTTCAACAAAGAAACGCACTTTTAAAAACCATAAAATACAACGAATCTATGTATTCTTGTTTGCAGGATTATGATGCGGCGCTTTGTAAGCAGGGTGCGGAAATTATTAAAATAAGAAAACAGTATGTTGAACGGTTAAGGCAGGAATTGCCGCTGATTTATAACGGTCTTGCCGATGAAAAAGAAAAATTGGATATTGCATACCAAACAACGGCCGATGAAAATCCCGAAGCCTATGCTTTAAAATTAAAGAAGCAGGAAAACGAGGATTTAAAGAATCTAACCACATCGGTCGGCCCGCATCGGGACGAGCTGTTGATTACGACCGACGGAAGGGAAAGCCGTATTTATGCTTCGCAGGGGCAACGGCGCTCGGCCGCTTTAACCATCAAATTGGCCCAAGCGGCGTTGATAAAAAATCTGACAAAGGAACAGCCGATTGCACTGTTGGACGATGTTTTGAGCGAGTTAGATGAAAAACGGCAGAATTATATTTTGAACCATATCAAAAACTGGCAGGTTTTTATCACCTGCTGTGACCCGTCCCATATTCAAAGATTGACCAAAGGCAAAATTTTTAAAATCGAAAACGGCAGATTGGCAGAGGAATAAAAGATGTATGTGCGTCTGGAAAACCAAACGGTATTAAAAACCGAAAAAATCGTTGGAATTTTTGATATGGACAATACGACCGTTTCAAAAACAACCCGTGCCTTTCTTTCGAAAAAGGAAAAAGAGGGGAAACTCAAAACCTTGGGTTACGATTTGCCGAAATCCTTTTTGCTTTTGGAAAACGGAGAGGTTTATATTACCCAGCTGGCAACGGCCACCATTTTAAAAAGAATTCAAAACGGAATAAAATAAAAGGAGAAAAACATGAGCAAGGATATCAATACACCGGTAACCGAAAGTTATGATGAAAATTCCATACAGGTTTTAGAGGGTCTGGAAGCGGTAAGAAAAAGGCCCGGTATGTATATCGGTTCGACAGGCGAACGGGGTCTTCATCATTTGGTTTACGAAATTGTAGACAATGCAATCGACGAAACCTTGGCCGGTTTTTGTGACAAAATTCTTGTCGAACTGTTGGATGACGGTGTAGTAAAGGTTGTCGATAACGGCCGTGGCATACCGGTCGGTATTCATCCCCAAAAAGGAATTCCGACGGTCAGCGTCGTTTTCACCATTTTGCACGCCGGCGGTAAATTCGGCGGCAGCGGCTATAAGGTGTCGGGCGGTCTGCACGGTGTAGGCGCATCGGTTGTAAACGCCCTTTCCTCTTGGTTAGAGGTTGAAATCAAGGACGGAGTGCACGTTCACAAACAACGCTATGAAAAAGGCGCCGCGGCCGGCGATTTGGAAATCATCGGGGATACAACCGAAACCGGTACAACCGTTACCTTCAAGCCCGACCCGGATATTTTCACCGATACCACCACCTATGATTACGATACCTTGCTTCTGCGTTTGCGCGAACAGGCCTTTTTGAACGCAGGCATTCGCGTGATTTTGACCGATAAACGTACCGATATGCCGGAACGGGAAGACGATTTGCACTTTGAAGGTGGCATCAAATCTTATGTGGAATACCTGCTGGAAAAAAGCAAAAGAGACCGCTTAAACAGTGAGGTTATTTATTGCTCGGCCACCAAGGGTGATGCAGCCGCCGAGGTTGCACTGCTCTGGTCGACCGGGTATGATACCAAGGTAATGAGCTTCGCCAACACCATTCATACGGTTGACGGCGGAACCCATGAATCGGGTTTTAAGGTAAGCTTAACCAAAACCATCAATAAATACGGCTTGAAATTTAAGTTCTTAAAGGAAAGCGATGCGAAATTAAAAGCCGAGGATATTCAAGAGGGCTTGATTGCGGTTGTCAGTGTAAAACTGACCGACGCGCAATTTGAAAGCCAAACCAAAGCCAAGTTGGGTAACACCGCCATCGGAACGCTGGTCAGCAACCTGATTTCCGAAAAACTGCTGGAATATTTAGAGGACCATCCGGCCGAGGCAAAAATCATTCTGGACAAATCCATCTCGGCCTCCAATGCCCGCGAGGCGGCGCAAAAGGCCAGAGAATTGCAACGAAGCAAATCGGGCATCGGCGGAAAAACCCGTATGCCCGAAAAACTGACCGACTGTATCTCCAACGACCCAACCAAAACCGAAATCTTTATCGTCGAGGGAGATTCGGCAGGCGGCAGTGCGGTCGAAGGCCGCGACAGTACCTATCAGGCCATTTTGCCCTTGTGGGGTAAAATGCTGAATGTAGAAAAAGCCAGGGTCGACAAGGTGTACGGCAACGATAAGCTCACCCCCGTTATCGTAGCGCTCGGTACCGGTATTGCCGAAAATTTTGATATTCAAAAACTGCGTTATGATAAAATTGTTATTATGGCCGATGCCGATGTCGACGGTTCCCATATCCGTACCCTTTTACTAACCTTTTTCTTCCGGTATATGCCGGAATTGATTGAAACCGGTCATGTGTATTTGGCGCAGCCGCCGCTCTACCGCGTTTCCAAAGGCAAAAAGCACTTTGATGCCTTTACCGACGAGGAAAAAGCAAGATATATCGAGGAGCTGGGCGGTCAGGCCGATGTACAGCGGTATAAGGGTCTTGGTGAGATGAATCCCGAACAGCTTTGGGAAACCACGCTTGACCCCAAAAACCGCACCTTGTTGAAGGTGACCATGGCGGATGCCGAATTGGCGGACCAAACCTTTACCATGCTCATGGGTGAAGAAGTTGAACCGCGCCGTAAATTTATAGAAGAAAACGCGTTGTTCGCAACCGATTTGGATATTTAAGAGGAGCGGAAAAGATGGCAAAACAAGAAACTATGTATTGGCCGCAGGATGAAGAAACCAGCATTGTACCGGTAGAAATTGTAGACGAAGTGCGCAACAGCATGCTGCAATATTCCATGTCGGTACTGGTTGGCCGCGCCCTGCCCGATGTGCGTGACGGTTTAAAACCGGTACACAGAAGAATCCTTTACACCATGTATGAAAACGGACTGACCCCCGATAAGGCCTACCGTAAGTGTGCCGACACGGTCGGTTCGGTGCTCGGCCGTTACCATCCGCACGGTGACGCCAGCGTTTACGATGCAATGGTGCGTATGGCGCAGGATTTCTCCCTGCGCTATCCGCTGATTGACGGACACGGCAACTTCGGTAATATTGACGGCTATCCGGCCGCGGCATATCGTTATACCGAGTCGAAAATGAATCGTCTTTCCTTGCATATGCTGGACGATATTGATAAAGAAACCGTAAACTTTACCCCGAACTATGACGACCGCTTGAAGGAGCCGGAGGTTCTGCCGGTACGTTTTCCGCAGTTGTTGGTCAACGGTTCTTCGGGTATTGCGGTCGGTATGGCGACCGAAATCCCGCCCCATAACCTCGGTGAAGTCATTGACGGTATGTGTTGTTTGATTGATAACCCGGAAGCCGAGTTGCAGGACATTTGTCAGTATATTAAAGGCCCGGATTTCCCCACCGGCGGTATGATTATGGGCCGCGCCGGGATTCGCGCCGCCTATGCGACCGGCCGCGGTAAGATTATCGTACGCGGTAAGGCCGAAATCGAGGAAGTGAAAAACGGAAAATTCCGTATTGTAATTACCGAAATCCCCTATAAGGTACGCAAAAAGGATTTGGTAAAACATATTTATGACCTCGCGGCCGACAAACGCATTGAGGGCATAGAGGATGTTGTGGACTATTCCTCCAAGCGCGACGGCGGTATTCGCATCATCGTCGATGTCAAAAAGGATGCCAACGCACAGGTTGTATTAAATAAACTCTATTCTTATACCGCTCTGCAATCCACCTTCGGTGCAATTTTGCTGGCCATTGTAAACGGCAAGCCGCAAATTCTGACCTTAAAGGAAATGCTGCAAAACTGCATTGATTTCCAATGCGAGATTGTTGAGCGCCGTACCCGTTATGACAAACGCAAGGCCGAGGAGCGCGCCCATATTTTAGAGGGATTAAAAACCGCGCTGGATTTCATTGATGAGGTCATTCAAATTATCCGAGCCAGCAAAACCATCGCCGAAAGCAAAGAGGCTTTGAGCGAGCGATTTGGTCTGGACGATATTCAAACCACCGCCATTGTGCAAATGCAGTTGGGTAAACTTTCGGGTCTGGAAAAGCAAAAGATTCTCGACGAGTTGCAGGAAAAACTCAACTTTATAAAAGAGTGTGAGGATATTCTGGCCAGCCATACCCGGATTTTGGATATTGTTAAAACCGAAGTGCTGAATTTGCGTGACAAATTTGCCGACGACCGCCGCACCGAAATCTCGGATGTTGCCGGCGAAGTTGACATCGAGGATTTGATTCCCAATGAGGAATGTGTCTTAACCAAAACGGTGCAGGGTTATATTAAGCGCCTTCCGGCAGACACATACAGCACTCAGCATCGCGGCGGCCGCGGTATTACCGGCATGACCACGCGTGAGGGTGATATTGTGGAAAATATGTTTACCTGCTATGCGCATGACTATGTGCTCATGTTCAGCAACCTCGGTCGGCTGTATCGCTTAAAGGCCTATGAAATTCCCGAGGGCAGCCGCACGGCGAAGGGACTCAACATTGTTAACATTTTGCCGCTGATGCCGGAGGAAAAAATTATTAACATTCTGCCGGTCGGCAAGGATTTGAAGGACGAAAGCTATATCTGTATGATTACCAAAAAGGGTACGATTAAGCGTACCGCGCTCGATGCCTTCAAAAACGTTCGTAAAACCGGCATTATCGCCATCAATATTGATGAAGATGATGAACTGGCCTTTGTCAGCAAGACATCGGGCAGTGATGAGCTGATTGTTGCGACCCATGGCGGTATGGCCATTCGTTTCGATGAAAACCAGGCCAGAGAAATGGGCAGAACGGCACGCGGTGTCCGCGCCATTCGTATGAAAGAGGACGATTATGTTGTGGGTATGGCGGTTGCCGCCGAAACCGGCACCCTGCTGACCGTTACCGAAACCGGATACGGCCGACGCAGCTCCATTTCGGATTACCGCTTGCAATCCCGCGGCGGTAAGGGTATCACCAACTATAAAACTGAAAAATACGGTAAGGTAGCGGCTGTTCAGATGGTCAATGATGAACAGGATATTATTTTAATTTCCTCTGACGGTATTATTATCCGTATCCCGATTGCCGAAATCAGTTCTTTCGCCCGCCCGGCCAAGGGTGTGCGTGTAATGCGCGTCAGCGAAGGCGTAAAAATCCTCTCAATTGCCGTTGCGGCACATGAGGAAGAGGAAATCACCGCCCACCCCGAAGAAGCAGACGCTCAATCGGGTGCGGTAGAGCCCGAAACAGAAGAACCCGAAGTTTAAGTTTTTGCAAATTCACGGCAGAAAATATAAGTTGTCTGCCGTGATAAAATAAAAAAGTTATAAATGGGGGATTTTATGAAAAAACTTTGTGCACTTTTGCTTGTGTCGCTTCTCTTGCTCGGCCTTTGTGCTTGCGGCAAGGAAAAGGCTCAAAAAGCAGACAACAAGTCGGTTTATACCGAAAATCAGGTTGAAATTGACAAAACAGCTTTTCCCAAAGACACGGTTTTAAAGGTCGATGAAGTAAAAAAGACCGATGCAAAAACTGATGTTGTCAAGACGGCACTTCCCGAAGCAGAAGCCTTTTTTGCTTATGAAATCACAGCCGAAAGCAAAGGCGTTGCGGTACAGCCGGACGGTACGGTGCAGGTCGTTTTCCCCATACCGAAGAAGTATGACAGCGAAAAGCACGACTTGGCGGTATATTATATCGCAGACGACGGAACAAGGGAACTGATTAAATCCACGGTTGGCAAAAACGGCGTAAAAGCCAAGCTTTCGCATTTCAGCACCTATGTGGTTGTGTTGTTCCCCAAAGGAAAGGTACCTGTCGAATCGGCACCCGAAAGCACTGTTTCGCAGGTAACATCCAGCCAGGAAACGGTATCAAGCAAACCGGCAACCACCAGCAGCCAGACTGTATCAAGTAAACCGGCAACAACAAGTAAACCGGCAACAACAAGTAAACCGGCAACAACAAGTAAACCGGCAACAACAAGCAGCCAGACCGTAACCAGCAAACCGGCGGTTACCGAGTCCAACATTCGCGGCAAGGTATTCGAGGGTTACAGCGCAGGTGAGAATAATCATTATTATCATACCTTAATCTATTTTGGAACACAAGGCAACGAATTCAAAATAGGAGAAGAGGGCGGAATGCCCAAGGATATTTATTTTGCTGATTGTCCACCCGACATTATCGAAAGTGAATATCAAAGAATGTTAGAGAACGATGAAGTATTCTTCTACAATAACATTCCTATAATCTCCGGTCTTGGTGGAGGTTTGTGGGGTTACACAATCGTTTCGGTTACAGATGAAAAAACAACATTAAAAACCGACGAACAAAAGGATTCCTATATAAAATACACCTATAATGGAACCGATACCATCACCATAACTGAAATTTGTGCAACCGACGAAACTTTGAAAGGCACTATTTCGGTAGGCGAAAAATACAAACTCAAAAAATAAAACAACACCCCGGACAAGCAAGACTTGTCCGGGGCTTTTTATAACTTCCAAATATCTTTCGCATATTCCTTTATGGTACGGTCAGAGGAAAATTTGCCGGCCGCGCAAAGATTGAGCCAACCCTTGCGGTAAAAGGCCAATCGGTCTTTGTAATCGCGGTTGGCGCGCTTTCGGGTTTCCAGATAGTCGGCAAAATCCAGTAAGAGATAGTATTGGTCGGGCTTATGCCAGCTTGCCCCCTCTAAAATGGAGTCGCGCAATTCAGCAAATCTGCCATCACTGACCAGTGTGCCGTCGGTCAGTGCGTCGAGCACACGGCGAATCTGTGGGTTGTTTTCATAAAAGATTTTTGGGTTGTAAATTTGCTCGACTTGCCGAATGTCCTCCAAGCGCGCGCCGAAAATATAGTTGTTTTCCTCTCCGGCTTCGGCAACGATTTCAATGTTTGCTCCGTCGTAAGTGCCGAGCGTAACAGCGCCGTTGAGCATCAGTTTCATGTTTCCGGTGCCGCTGGCTTCGGTGCCGGCGGTGGAAATCTGTTCTGAAATATCGGCGGCCGGAATGATTTTCTCGGCATAGGATACATTATAATTGCTCACGAACAAAACCTGCAATTTTTGCCGTACCTGTTCGTCCCTTAAAATTAAATCGGCAACAGCGTGGATTAAAGAGATGATATCCTTTGCCCGCTTGTAGCCCGGCGCGGCCTTTGCACCGAAGAGAAAAACAGTCGGTTCCCAGTCGGTGTATTCGCCGTTTTTGATTTCAAAGTACAATTCCAAAATACACAGAATATTCAGCAGCTGGCGCTTGTATTCATGCAGTCGCTTGATTTGCACATCCAGTAGCCAATCGCTGTGGATGTCCACACCCTCCCGGTCGTGGATATAGGCGGCCAACGCCTGCTTTTTCTGTGTTTTGATTTGCATAAACTGTCCCAGCAGTTCGGGGTCGTCGGCAAAGGGACGCATGTTGCGCAACTGCGTAAGCTCTTTTAAAAACCGGTAAGAGCCGAGTTTTTGGCCGAGCAGCTCGGTCAATTCCCGATTGCAGACCAAGAGCCAGCGCCGCTGGGTGATACCGTTGGTCTTGTTTTGGATTTTTTGAGGATAAAGGCGGTGAAAATCGCAAAAAAGACGCTTTTTTAAAATGTCGGTGTGGAGCTCAGCCACCCCATTCACCCGTTTGGAAACAAAGACCGCCAAATTAGCCATACAGACCTGTTGGTTTTGTATAATGCGCAAATATTCGGCCGTTTGGGGGCTCTCCATGCGTGTAATTTCTTTTACCAACACCCGGTCAATGGCGGTAAGAATACCGGCTATGCCTGGCAGGGTTTCGCGAATCAGCGCCATGTCCCAGCGTTCCAAGGCTTCGGGCATAACGGTGTGGTTGGTATAGCAAAAGATTTCGCGCGCGAGTCCCAGCGCTTCGGCAAAGGTCATTCCTTTTTGCTTTAATAATCGAATCAATTCGGGAATGGCCAATACCGGGTGGGTGTCATTGAGCTGTATGGCGGCGTAATCCTTTAAAGCGCGCATATCCTTGCCGTAAATGGCTGTGTAGTGCCGTAAAATATCCTGCAAGGCCGCACTGGCAAAGAAATACTGTTGCATTAAGCGCAACCGTTTTCCCCGTTTGGTTTGGTCGTTGGGATAAAGCACCCGGCAAATATCCTCGGCGCGGTTCTTTTCCTTAACAGCGCGGTCATAATCGGATTGGTTAAAGGCGGTAAAATCAAAGGGAACCAGCGGTTCGGCCTCAAAAAGACGCAGGGTGCCAATGTGGTTCGAGCCGTACCCGATAATCGGCATATCATACGGTAAGGCGCGCACCGAAAAGCCTTTAAACTGCACATAAACCGCCTCGTCCGGCCGCGGGATACTCCAAGGGTCGGTTTGCGCACCCCAATCGTCGGGCTGCTCGATTTGCCGCCCTTCTTTGAGCACCTGCCGGAACAGACCGTAGTGATAACGGATGCCGTAACCAAAAAGATTGAGCCCCAACGTGGCGCCCGAATCGAGAAAGCAGGCCGCCAAGCGTCCGAGTCCGCCGTTGCCCAGCGCCATATCCTGCGCTTCCTCCAAATCCTGTACCGAAGCACCGCATTGTTGCAGGGCCTCTTGTACCGTGTCAAACATACCGGAACAATACAAATTGTTAAAAACCGCACGTCCCATTAAAAATTCTGCTGAAAAATAATAGGCGGTGCGGTTGTGCCGGCAGTTTCGCAGACTTTCCTCCCAATTCGGCGTAATCTGCGAGAGTACGGTTTTGGCGACCACCGTATGCAATTCGGTTGCATTTAAGCCGGCAACCGGACGCCCGTATAACAGACGGGCGGTTGCCTCCAATTTGTTTTGTAGATTTTTCATCTGCCACACTACCCCTTTACCGCACCGGCCAAAACGCCGCTGATGATATATTTCTGGCAAAACAAATAAAATACGACAATCGGGAAAATCGCCAGTACCAGCATGGCCATAAAACCGCCCCAATCGACCGCGCCGTAAGCCCCTTGCATGGTAATCTGCACCGCTACCGGAATGGTTTTGTTTTTGTCTGTTCCCAAAATCAGATAGGGCAACAGATAATCGTTCCAAATCCACATGGCATTGAGAATGGCAACCGTAATCAGGGTTGGTTTTAAAATCGGGAGAATGACCTCAAAAAAGGTGGTAATCGGGGTACAGCCGTCTATCATGGCGGCCTGTTCAATGTCGAGCGGAATAGAGCGCACAAAGCCGCTAATCATAAAGACCGAAAGCCCGGCGCCGAAACCGAGATAAACAAAAATAATACCCAAAAGGTTGTTAAAATGTATCCGTCCCACCACATAGGTTAGGGTATACATTACCATTTGGAAGGGCACAATCATGCTGAAAACCAAGGCATAGTAAATTACGCGGCAGAATTTCATTTTCGAGCGGGTGATAAACCAGGCGGTCATTGCGGAGAACAACACAATGACCGCCACCGAACCGACCGTAATCCAGAGTGAACGGATAAACGCACCGAAAAATCCGGCTGCCTTTGCGCCGTTGATATAGTTGTCCAGCCCGATAAAGGTTTGGGCGGTGGGTAAGGCAAAGGGTGCGCTCACAATGTCGAACTTTCCTTTAAAAGAATTCAGCACAACAAGCAAAATCGGTACAAGAAAAACGACAGCCAACACAGAAAGAAGCAAAAACAGCGCCGCGCGGCTGAACTTGTTTTTTATTTTCATGTTTATGCCTCCTTGCCGGATGTGAGTTTTAACTGTGCAAAGGAAATCAGCGCCACAATTAAAAAGAAAAGCACCGCTTTGGCCTGTCCGACTCCCTGCCAACCAATGCGCCCGTAAAAGGTTTGGTAAATATCGAGCGCCAGCATGGAGGTTTCGTTGGCCGGCGCACCGGCTGTGAGAGCAAGGTTTTGGTCGAAAAGTTTAAAGGAATTGGTCAGGGTAAGAAAGGTACAAATGGCAATCGAGGGCGAAAGCACCGGTAATAGGATATACCGCAGACGCTGAAAGGGGCTGGCGCCGTCAATGGCGGCCGCCTCCAACAGCTCGCTGGGCACATTTTGCAGTCCGGCAATATAAATGACCATCATATATCCAATCAATTGCCAGTTCATCAGCGCAACCAAGCCCCAAAAGCCATAACTCGCATCGTAGGTGATGTCCAGTCCGTAAAAGCCGAGAATACCGTTGATAATCAGGTTCCAAATATAGCCCAGCACAATGCCGCCAATCAGATTCGGCATAAAAAAGACGGTGCGAAAGACATCTGAGCCCCGCAAAGAACGGGTAAGCGCCAACGCAAGCAGAAAAGCAAAGACATTGACGCTGACCACCGAAACGGCCGTAAACTTGACCGTAAACAGAAGCGCCGACCCAAAGCCGCTGTCAAATCGAAAGGCATCGATATAATTGGCAAAGCCGACCCACTCCCAGTTGTTTACCGTTGTAAACTTGGTAAAGGAAAGGAACAGCCCCATGCAAAAGGGCAGAACAAACATTACCGCAAAGGCCAAGAGGGTCGGCAGTACAAAGAGGAAAAAATAGCGATTATAACTTTTCTGCATACCTATCGCCTATCTCGCAGCCGCCGCCTCAGATTTCCACTTACTCACCATCAAATCGCGAACCTCTTGCCAGGATTTTGTGCCTTGCGCGTATTGGAGTAGCGCCGCACCGAAAGCGTCCTTAAAATTCTGGCTCGGGAAGACGGTAAAGTTCCAGGGAATGGTTTCAATATCTTCCTTGTTCATCCAGGAAAGCACCTCTAATGCCAAGGGATCGGTTGGTTTTTCGCCGTCTTCAAAGGTGTCAAAGGGTGCGATAAAATCCAGTTTGTTGGTTACAAAATCCTTGCCGGTGTCGCTGGAATACAGCCAGTAGAGAAAATCAGCCGCCGCCTTTTGTTCGGCTTCGCTCGCCTTGGAATTGATACAGAAAAAGTTTTCGGTGCCGATGGCAAGGCCCTGGTTTTCCTCATCCTCTGTACCCATATAAATCGGAAGGAATTTAATGTTTTCTTCCTTGACAACATTACCCGAAATGCCGGAAATCTGCGACCAAGCCCAGTTTCCGTTTTGCACCATTGCGCTTTTGCCGAGCGCAAACTCTGCCATGGATTCGTCTACGATTTTGGAACCGAGCTGTTTTTTATCGGTGACAGAATTGTTTAAATATAAATCAAAAATCTTGCGGAAGTTGTCGCTGTATGCAAAGGTGATTTCCTTGGTATCATCGCTTGAAAGGTCGACATCCTTGTCGTCGAATTCATAATACACCGGCAGATTGGCAAGATGGGTCTGCCAGCGCCAGTCCTCGCCGGTTTTCAAAGAAGTGGAGGAAAAGACACCCTGAATGCCCAGCTTGTCTTTTTTGCTCTGCATATCCTCTACAATCGCCTTTAAAGCATCAAAGCTTTTGATTTCATCCATGGAGCTGTAATTGGTCGATTTATCGGCCAGAGCAAAATATTTGTCGGTAATTTCTTTGTTGTAAATGATGCCGTAACCCTCAATGACATACGGAATACCATATACGTCGTTGCCGACTTTAATTGCCAAGTCCTTGTCGGTCAGGTGGTTATACAGTTCGGTGTCCTTTAAATCTGCACAGTAGTCCTTCCAATTTGCATACCCCTTCGGACCGTTGATTTGGAAAATGGTCGGGGCTTCGCTGCCGGCCATTTTGGCGGTCAGGGTCGATTCATAGTTTCCTGAGGCGGCGGTTTCGACAATCACCGTCACACCCTTTTCCTTTTTGTATGCCGCGGCAATCTCATCATAGACCGTGGCAACCTCTGGTTTAAAGTTTAAAAATCGAATGGTGCTTGCTTGGGTGTTATCTCCTGTTCTGCGGCAGCCGGCAAACAGGCTGGCGGCACAGGCAAATAATAAAAGCACGGACAATACTTTTGTTCTCATACAAATTCCTCCCAAAGTAATTTGTAGATAGTATTGTCCGTGCCGAAATAATTTATTCTTTTATTTTTCCGGAAGTTGGGGATATTGGTTGTTTGCAATCGCGTCTAAATCCACATTAAAATTCTCCTTGGCGGTGGAAAAGACGATTTTGGTTTCGGTACTGCCGAAGGTTTGCAGTTGCCCGATAAAGGTATCCAAGTTTTCGGTGCTTTCAAAGGCGACCTTAATCATCATGGAGTAATGCCCGGTCACACAGCAACATTCAATTACATTCGGGTGCTTTTGAATAAAGGGATAAAAGACCGGCTTTTGCGAAGGGTGAATTTCCAGATTGATAAATGCGGTGATGGGAAAGCCGAGTTTCTTATGGTCGATTTTTGCACCGTAACCGGTGATAATCCCGTCACTCTCCAACTTTTCTATACGGGACGCTGTGGCCGGAGAGGAGAGGTAAACCCCCTCAGCCAAATGTTTCAGCGGTGTTCTGGCATTCTCTTGCAGCATTTTTACCAGTTTCATATCAATTTTATCCATATCGCACACCCACTTTAAATTCTTTTAGTAAAAGCCCGCGTATTGGCTGTATTTCAGTATAACGGATTAACAAAATTTTGTCAACACCGCGTTTTGCTTTACATTTCACATTTGCGTCACAATCGCAGACAAAACCGCAAGTTTCGCTTGACACCGCCCAAGATAAAAAAGTATAATTTTAACAGATACTGTTTTTAGGAGAAGAGAGAATGAAAAAACCATTCTTATCGATTTTGATTTGCTTGACGGTCGCCTTTTCGTTTTGTCTGCCGGCGAAAGCCGAAACCCTGCCCGAAATCACCTCGGCCGGCTTTGTGCTTTGCAACGCCGAAACGGGAGAAATATTGCAGTCCAAAAATCCCGATGGCCGGCTTTACCCCGCTTCGCTGACCAAACTGATGACGGCGCTTTTAACCGTCGAGTTGGCGGAGGATTTGGACACCGAGAAGGTAACGGTATCCAAAAACGCGGTGGAATCCCTGAACGGAACCCACTCTTCTACCGGAAATTTAAAGGCCGACGAAACCTATACGTTGCGGCAATTGCTTTATTTGCTTATGCTGCCCTCCGGAAATGACAGTGCCAATGTTTTGGCAGAATATTTTTGTCAGACCAATGCGGCCTTTGCCGAGAAAATGAACCAAAAGGCCGACGAGCTGGGAATGAAAAACACCCATTATACAAATCCGCACGGTCTGCATGACCCCATGCATTATACAACCGCCGCGGATATGGCGCTGCTTACGCAAGCCTTTCTGCGCCAGCCGGTGCTGAAAGAGATTGCTTCGGCGGCAGAATATACCGTTCCGGCAACCGAATTGCAGGGCGAGCGCGAAATCAAGACCACCAATTTAATGAAACTGTCAGGCAGCGGATATTATTACGCAGACGCCTATGGACTGAAAACCGGGAATACGACCGAGGCCGGTCGGTGTTTGGTTGCGGCGGCCGAAAGGGACGGGTTGAACCTCGTTTGTATTTTGATGAACTGTCCGGCTAAATATACCAAAACCGCGGTTGTCCGCTGTGAGTTTTTGGAGGCGGCTTCGGTTTTCGACTATGCTTTCGAAACCTATTCGGTTCAAAAGCTTTATGATGAAGGAACCGTAATCGATGACAAATCGGTCGGCAACACCTTTTATCAACAGGTAGATTTGGTGCTGGATGAGGATGTCTATGCGACCTTACCTAAAACGGCCGACCCAACAAAAACAGAATACACCGTCGATTGGAATTTTACCGGAACAAACCCTTCGGCGCCGATTGGCAAGGGAGAGGTTTTGGGGAAAGTCATAATTACCCTCGACGGCCAAACCATTGCCGAAAGCAATGTGGTTGCGGCGCAGGCGGTTGCGGCCAATCCGCTGATTCTTTTTTGGCAGCGCATAGATACGTATGTCTATATTGTCTTAGGCCTTGCCACTGCATTGGTGTTGCTCTTTTTGCTCTTGGTGATTCGTGCGCAGGCATTGCGCAGACGCAGACGAAAAAGACGCGCCGCTCGGCGGCGTGGCCGATAAATAATCAAAAAGAAAAGCGCAGGATAAAATCCTGCGCTTTTTTAGGCATGACGGGCTCGACTCCGACAGCCTAATAATAATCTTATGCCAAGATTTCCGAAGAAACCAAGTGATAACCAAAGGCGCTGTCGGCATTTTTTACGAAAATGCTGTTGCAGAGCGCATCAAAGCTTTCACCTTCATGTCCTTCGCAAACTACCTTGGATACCACCTTGACCCGGTCGCCGTCTTCTTCGGTTGAAATCAGGGTGTGGTTGTATAGGCTATAACCCATCGCCGGGATTTCTATGCGGCCGTCTTCGACCTGCAAGCCGTTTTGCGCATAATCAACCGTTTTGCCGTAAAGAGCGCCCGAAAACAGGTCGGCCTGCTCGACCGGAAGAAAAAGCCTCCCGTCCGCATCCTCCTCTGCCAAATCCAACAAAGACAATAAGGTACCGGTTGCAATGTCGCTATCCGAAAAGGAGGTGCCGTAGCAATAGTTCATATTCAAAAGGGCTGCATAATCTACCGGAACTTCGGTTGTCGGGGTGGCCGCCTTGCCCGGCACCAAAAACGCCAGCAAAGGCAGGAGAACCGAAACCAAAAATCGGGTTAAAACCGCTTTCAACATATGCAACACCTCTCTTTTGTATCCTTTATTTAATTATATACAAACTTTCAAAAAAAGTATTTTCAATCCAATTACAGTTTCATTAAAATTCTGCTACAAATAGTTACAAGCCTGACATTTTTGGCCAAGAGAGACAAAATTCGTGCATTTACTTTATTAAAATCACTTTTTTTACAAAAAAGTTAAAAAAAAACAAGATTTATAGTTGAAAACATAAAAAAATTATGTTATACTTTTCCATATTGTTTTTAATGATAAAATAGGGAAAAATAATTTATGGGAGTCTTTTTCATGGAATTTAAGTCTGCGTATTTACAGGGTGTGTATGATACCGTCGTCAAAAGAAATCCGGGTGAAGATGAATTTCACCAGGCGGTAAGAGAGGTACTGCAATCTATCGAGCCGGTCTTGGAAGTACACCCGGAGTATATTGAAAGCGGCGTGATTGACCGTATTGTTGAGCCGGAAAGAATTATTAAATTCCGCGTTCCGTGGGTGGACGATAATGGCAAGGTGCAGGTAAATCGCGGTTTTCGCGTACAGTTCAACAGCGCAATCGGCCCGTATAAAGGCGGTCTGCGTTTTCATCCGTCGGTTTACGAAGGCATTATTAAGTTCCTCGGTTTTGAGCAAACCTTTAAAAACTCCTTGACCGGTCTGCCGATGGGCGGCGGTAAGGGTGGTAGCGATTTTGACCCCAGGGGCAAGTCCAATATGGAGGTTATGCGCTTCTGTCAGAGCTTTATGACCGAGCTTTCCAAATACATCGGTGCCGATACCGATGTGCCGGCCGGTGACATCGGCGTAGGCGGCAGAGAAATCGGATACCTGTTCGGGCAGTATAAGAGATTGCAAAACGATTTTACCGGTGTTCTTACCGGTAAGGACAGCTCTTACGGCGGCTCGCTCATTCGCCCCGAGGCAACCGGCTACGGTGCGGTTTACTACACCGTGGAAATGTTAAACTCCTTTGGTGACAGTATTGAGGGCAAAACCTTTGCGATTTCGGGCTTTGGCAATGTTGCATGGGGCACGGTGAAAAAGGTTAATGCGCTCGGCGGTAAGGTTGTAACCATTTCCGGCCCCGACGGATATGTTTACGATAAAGACGGCGTAAGCACTGAGGAGAAGGTCAACTTCCTGTTGGAAATGCGTGCTTCTTGCCGGGATAAGGTAAAGGACTATGCCGATAAATTCGGCGTTCCCTTCTATGAAGGGCAACGCCCGTGGTCGCAGAAGGTGGATATTATTATGCCCTGTGCCACCCAAAACGAGGTCGGCATCGAGGATGCAAAGCATATTGTTGCCAACGGCGTAAAATATTATGTTGAGGTTGCCAATATGCCGACGACGGCCGAGGCATTCCATTACCTGAAAGCAAACGGCGTTATCATTGCGCCTTCCAAGGCAGTAAACGCCGGCGGCGTTGCGGTTTCGGGCTTGGAAATGAGCCAGAATTCCATGCGGTACAGCTGGTCGGCCGAGAAGGTAGACGAAAAACTGCGTGAAATTATGAAGGGCATCTATAAAGAATCCTATAAAGCCGCAAAGGAATACGGCATGGAGGGTGACCTGGTTGCCGGCGCCAATATCTGCGGATTTATCAAGGTGGCCGACGCCATGCTGGCGCAAGGTATTGTATAAGAATAAAAAAGCCGAGAGGGTTAACCCTCTCGGCTTTTGTTTTTTAAAGAAAAACCCCCGAATGCTTTTGCAATCGGGGGATGGTGACCCGGACGGGAATCGAACCCGTGTTACCGCCGTGAAAGGGCGGTGTCTTAACCGCTTGACCACCGGGCCATATTGGTAGCGGTAGTGGGACTTGAACCTACGACACTTCGGGTATGAACCGAATGCTCTAGCCAACTGAGCTATACCGCCATATTGTGGGACTAAACCATTATAATGGATTGTCCCAGGTTTGTCAAGTGTTTATTTTAGGCTTTCTACATTTTTTTCTTGCAGAACGATTTTGGGGCGAAAATTATTCCACTACCGCGCTGTATTGAATGCTGGACACCGCGCCGTCGGTTGCCATAATGGTGAGGGTGGTGTTTTGGTCTTCATAGATATACGCCTTGGCGTCCCCTTGCTTTTCACCGTACAGCGTTTCGATTTTTTCCTCGCTGTCGCCAATCGAAAGGCCTTCGGGGGTTGCCGCCGCGTCGCTCGAAATCCAAACGCAGGAAATGTATTCCACACCGTCTATGGTATAGGTTTCCAGCTCGTAGCCGTAATTGTCATAATAATATACCGTATCCTCTCCTTGATGTGCGCAGGAGGGGATTTTTTTGGTTTCGGTTTCGCCCAAAACCTTTAAAATATCGGCCGCTTTATCGTTCATAGCGAACTTTACGCCCTGGCTTTGGAAGTAATATTTGTTTTCGCCGGTAGATGCAGTGCCCGACGGGTTCTCCTTCGCCGCGCCGCAGCCGGCCAGCATACCAATCGAAAGCAGCAGGGTAACTGCCGCTAAAATCCATTTTCTCATTTTTCTAACTCCTTTGTTTGTTTTTCTTTTTCGGCATAGTAATATGCGATTTTGTCCTCCCACTTGCCTGCAACCGCTTTATCGTTGCGGCGGTCGGGCAGGTCGGTTTCGCTTTTTAGTATATTGCCCAGATAGTCCGACATTTTCTCTGCACCCGATAAATTCAAATGCAGACCTTCGTCATAGGTATCGGTTTGCCAATCAATGCCGATTTCCTCTAAATGGGCCAAGGCGTTGACATACAAAAGGTCATGTTCCTTTGCATAGTCCCCAATTTGCTCGTCCCATTCGTCATACCAAACCGGATAAATAGAGGGCGCCTTAAACAGCACCAGCTTTGTACCGTTTTCTTCGCACAGCTCCCGCATTTTGTCGAGATAGTCATAGCAGTTTTCGGAAAAACGGTAATCGGCCAGCGGCTTGACGGTCGGCTCTCGCTTTACGGGATTGACATCGACCCGCATATAGTAGCCGTTGTGGGAAATCTGCCGCTTGTTGAAATAATAGGTAAAGTCGTCCTTTTGGAGTTCTTTCCAACGGGTGTGATACCGCAAAATCGGAAAAACATAGGATAAAAAGGCGTCCTTTTCTCTTTCTTCATCGGTCATGGAGGCTTGAATGGATTTCACCTTTGAGCTCGACCAACGCATACCGTCCAGCGTCATGCGGTTGTAGGCCTCGTTCTGCGGCTCGTCGTACATCATGGAGAGCACATTAAAGACCATGACCTTAGGTGTTTCATACCGGAAGGTTTCCTCCATAAGATAATAGGATTGCCAGATCAACTGCTGTGCGCTGCCGCGGATATAGGAGGCAATGCCGTATTGCTCGTATAGGCGAATGGGGGAAATATTTTCGTAGACCTCACAGTCTCCGATAAAAATAACATCGTTGTCCCCTGCGTTGTCATAATACTCGGCAATCAAAGCCCCCTCGACAATATCCGACATATATTTCGGCATCAGTAGGTTTTGTAATCCGGCCAGCAGGACCAGCACCAAAAGAAAGGAAACAATGGGTAAAAATCTCTTTTTCACGGCGGCCTCCTAAAACTGATTGTAAATGAATTGGCTGGCGTTGTATTCCATGCCGTATGCACCCAAAAGGAGCACAGCGAAGAATAAAAGTGCAAAAAGCGCATACCGCAGAACGGCCGGCTTTTTCTCTAACTTTTTTCGAACCGAGCCGCTGCGCCCGGCCATGCTGACGGCAAAAACAATCAAAGTGCCGGCCAGCAAAATGATATAGTCGGTTACAGTCAAGCCCAGTTTCAGCAGCGAACCGTTCCAAAGCACCTGCCAGTTCCATTTGTAAAACAGGGTAGCATACTGCTTAAAATACAGCCCGACATCGTTGTACCAGTCGAGCATACGAATTACGCTCATCAGCAAAAAGGTACGCAAAACCTCAAAGGCGCGGTAGGCGGTTGTATGCTTGATATGGAAACGGTTGTGAAAACGCGCATAAAGCGGCTCGCATTCCTGCGAAGCGACAATCACAAAGCAGTTGGCCAGACCCCATACGGCGAAATGCAATTGAAACCCGTGCCAAATGCCGGTAATCAGCCAGGTGATTAAGGAACTGATATAGACCGGTACGCGCTTGCCGAAGCCGTCACCCAATTTTTTACGGGAGGCTTTGGCAAGTTTGAGCATCGGTGTGCAGACCGAAAGGGGATAAAAAACATAATCCTTGAACCAGGTGCCGAGGGTAATGTGCCACCGCCGCCAGTATTCTGCCGTATTTTTGGAGAAAAAGGGACGGTTAAAGTTTTCGGTCACCTGAACACCGAACAATTGGCTGATACCGATGGTAATGTCAATACCGCCGGTAAAATCGCCGTAAATTTGCAGGGAATAAAAAACGGCAACCAACAGCATATAGACGCCGTTGTATTCCTCCGGCGCGCCGACAATGGTCTGCACCGCCGGCAGAATGCGGTCGGCCAGCACTAACTTTTTAAAATAACCCCATAAAATGCGTTGCAAGCCGAAGCTGACCTGCCGCGCGTTAAAAGGGTGGGTCGTGAACAATGTATCGCTTAATTGGTTAAACCGGCTGATGGGGCCCTGCACAAGCTGCGGAAAATAGCCAACAAAAAGGGCCAGTTTCAGCGGATTTTTTTCGGCCTTGGCCACACCCCGGTATACATCAATCACATAGCCGGCCGATTGGAAAATATAAAAGGAAATGCCCATCGGCAGCATGAAGCTCATAAAGGAAAACGGCCCGCCCGAAACCACCGATTTCAAGGGCTCGACAATGACCGCCTTGCAAACGGCCAGACAGGCAAAATTCAAACCCAAGCAAAGGCAGAGTAGCGCAAAGGTCTGCTTTTTCAGTTTTTGCTTGACCGCCTTTTTGTCCTCACGCGACAAAGAGGCCTTGTTTTCGGCCAGATAGGCGGCGGTGCGGGACTGCTTTTTGTCTATCAGTATGGTTGTTATGTAAACTGTTACGATGGTGAAAAACAGAAATGCAAAGTATTCTGCGCCGGCAAAGGCATAAAAGGCCAAACTCGATGCAAGCAAAACCCCCCACTGCCATTTTTTCGGCAAAAGATAGTAGAGGGCAAAAACCACCGTCATAAAAACAATAAAATTATAGGATGTAAACAGCATAAGGCTCCCGTCCGTAATTTATTCGTCCAAAAGTTTTTCCACAAGCGCCCAGAGCGCCTGTGCAGAATTAAAGTTTTCGGGTACGATTTCTTCTGCCGGAATTGCAACATCAAATTCCGAGTTGATTTCGGCAATAATGGTGACGATATCAAAAGAATCCAATACCTTGCCGTCAATCAGCCGGTCGTTGGTTTCAAAATCGACCTCGGGGTGCAACTCGTTTAAAATTTGCAATAACTGTTCCATAACTTTATCCTTTCTGTTTGGCCATATAGTTTTGTTTGAGCAAAACCCGGTCAATTTTTCCGTTGGCGGTCAAGGGCATACGAGGCAACTGCTCCATAATGTTCGGTATCATATAGCGCGGCAGTTTTTCTCGTAGATAGAGTGCCATTTCAGCAGTGGTCGGGTCACCGGTGTAATACAAAACGATTTTTTTCTTTACATCGTCGAAAATACAGCAGGCCGATTTCACACCGTCCAGCATATTGACCACCACTTCAATCTCGCCCAACTCTATGCGGTGTCCCATGTGTTTGATTTGGTAGTCCTTGCGCGAGAGGAAAAGCAACTCGCCGCGCTCGTTGTACTTCGCCAAATCACCGGTGCGGTAAATCAACTCCGGATAATGTGGGTTGAGCGGGTTTTGCACATAAACCTCGTTGGTTTTTTCAAAGTTATTGTAATAACCCAAGGTCAAAGAGGTACCGCGCACGCAAATCTCTCCCGTTTCGCCTGGCTTCGCTTCCTCGTTTTGCTCATTTAAGAGCAAAATTTCGGTGTTGCGGAAGGGGCCTCCAATCGGCAGGGTTTCGCCCTCTGCAAAATCACGCTCGACCTTAAAGTAACAGCACATTCCGGTGGCCTCGGTCGGCCCGTAAAGATTGGTAAACTTGGCTTGGGGAAGAACGCTTTTCCAGATATTGAATTGCTTTATTGGAAAAACCTCGCTGCCGAAGGCAACGGTGTACAGATATTGGGGTTTGATTTTGTCAAAGGTTTTGAAGGCCGAAATCATGGTCAAGGCCGAAACCACCCAACAAACCGTATTGATTTTCTTTTCGTTCAAAAATTCAACCAGCTTGATGGGAAACATGAATAAACTTTTCGGGATAATGTAGGTGGTTGCGCCAAATTTCAGCGTAGGATAGAGCTCCTTTAAACAAGCGTCAAAATAGAGCGGTGTCTGGTTGCCGAAGACGGTGTCCTCATTGAATTCCAAAACCTCTGAAAGGTTTTCAATATAATCCAAAACCGAACGATGGCAGGCCGCCACACCCTTGGGAATACCGGTAGAGCCGGAGGTAAATACAATGTAAATCGGGTCGGTGTCCAGTTGGCGTTTCCGCACTGCCTGCAAGGCCGCATCGTCCACAGGGGAACGGCTGATTTCATCATACAAATAGAGCTTGCCCGAAAAAGGCAGTTTCTGTGCAGCCGCCGCGGTGTCGGCGTCGCAAATCATGGCCTTGGGTTGCAGGGTGTTTAAAATCAGTTCAATGCGGTGCTGGGGCATTTCCTCGTCCAGCGGTACATAATAATTTCCGCCGTAGACCGCCCCGAAAAAGGCAATCACCGTATCGGGGTGTTTTTTCATATACACCACAATCGGCTGATGATAAAATCCGTCGCGCGCGAGCTGCGAGCCGATGGCGCGTGCACCCAAATAGACCTCGCGGAAGGTCCGCTCGGTCGACTCGTTTGCAAAGGCCACCTTGTCGGGTAGGCGTTGTACGGTTTTTTCCAGATATTCCAACACATTGGTTTGCATAATTTCACCGATTTCTTATGATTTGGTAATTAAACATTGATAATTTTCTTTCAGCGGCGCACCCTGCCGCAGAATACAAGCGCGGGCCAATACCTCCATCGCGTCGATATACCCCTTTCCAATCGGGTAATCGCGTTTAATCAGCGACAGCTCGGTACAGCCCAGTACAACGGCCTGCGCGCCCTGCGCTTTCAGGTGACTGCCAACCGCGTGAAATTTTTCAATATCCACGGCACAGTTGGCCTTTACATTTTGATAAATCAATTCCATAACGGCTTGCTGTGCGGCTTGGTCGGGCAAAACCGCTTCTATGCCGCGGGTTTGCAGATATTTTTGAAACAAACGGCGCTTTACGGTGCCGTCGGTCGCCATAATGCCCACCTTTGTAATGCCGTTTTGCTTTAAATGCTCGGCCGTTTCTTCAACGATGTTGATAATCGGCACAGCGATTCCGGCTGCCAATTCTTCATGGAAAGTGTGGGCCGTAATGCAGGGAATGGCAATGGCATTTGCACCCTGCTCGGCCAAGGTTTGTCCGATTTCCAGCATACGCGGCAAGGGACTCTCCTTGCTGCGGCCGACAATATAGCTTGTCCGGTCCGGAATGGAGGGACAGTTGTAAACAATCATGTCCAGGTGCTTCTGGTCACAGTCGGCGCCGGTCATTTTGACGACCAATTCCATAAAATAGGCCGTGGCAATCGGGCCGAGACCGCCGATGACACCCAGAATTTTCTCTTGCTGTTTCATGGCTTACTCCTTCGGGGTGGCGGGATAGAGGGAGCGGTCAAAGTTGTGGGAATTGTCATGCGCTGCCGAGTAATTTAAAATAAAATCGTCGGTCACCATGCAAAAATCGTCCCCCGTCCCCTTTCTCGGTGTAGTGTCCAAATGATACCAGTTGGTGCCGTCAACCGTCACCAAACTCCAATAGTGGTTTGATGCGCCGGTGGTTAGCTTCACCTTAATGACATCCATATTTTCAATATCCAACCGGTTGAGCAGTGCTTTTGTTACCGCGAAATAGCCAAAGCAGTCGCTCTGCCGGTTGACAAAGGTCTTGTAGGCCGTCTGTACCCAGTCGGTTTTGTCCGAATGATTGACATACCCGATATTACCACGCGCCCAGTTGTAAATCGCCTTAACCTGCTCTTGCTTGGTCATGCCGTCGGTGATAATTTTTGCAAGCACCTTGTCGGCCTCGGCATACATATCGGCTTCGCTCACATAATCCGTTGGCTTGTCCTTTACGGTTAAGGTAACGGTTTTGGTTGCGGTGTTGCCGGCACGGTCGGTTGCCGTCAGTGTATAATTGTAGGTTCCGGCCGCACGCAGATTTACCGCGCTGCTGTCGACCGACAGGCTGGGGGCTGAATCGGTATCGTCGGTCACGGTCACGTCTTTTTTATAGGACATGGTATCCCCGATATAAAACAGCCGTTCGCTTTCGCAGATAATCACGGGCGGTGTTGTATCGGTCGGTGCCGAAGCAACCGAGGCCACTGACGAAACACCTGCTGGTGTCGAATCCTTGCCCAGCAAAAACCGGACGGTTTTCGTACCCAGAACAATCACCAGTACAATGGCGGCAATCAAAACAAACAGTAAGCTGAAAAACTGAAACGGCTTAACGATTTTAATTCGTCTGCGTCTGCGTTTTGCCAAAATAAAACCTCCGAACGAAAGATGCTTATTTAATCGCGTCACAGCCCATATACGGCACCAGCGCTTCGGGTACCGTAACCGAGCCGTCGGGATTTTGATAGTTTTCTAAAATGGCGGCAACGGTGCGGCCGATGGCCAGACCCGAGCCGTTCAGGGTGTGCACAAGGCGAGCCTTGTCCTTCGGTCCGTTTTTGAAACGAATGGCGGCGCGGCGTGCCTGGTAGTCCTCAAAGTTAGAACAGCTGGAAATTTCCAGATAGCGGTTGTAGGAGGGCATCCAAACCTCAATGTCGTAGGTTTTTGCCGAGGAGAACCCGATGTCCCCCGAGCAGAGCGCAACAACACGATAGGGCAGCCCCAACAGTTGCAGCATTTTTTCGGCATCGGCCGTCAGGGATTCCAATTCGTCATAGGAGGTTTCGGGGTCGGCAAATTTAACCAGTTCTACTTTGTTGAATTGATGCTGACGAATCAGACCACGCGTGTCACGGCCGGCACTGCCGGCTTCGGCGCGGAAGCAAGCCGAATAGGCACAATATTTAATCGGCAGTTTTGCACCGTCCAAAATTTCATCGCGATGCATATTGGTTACCGGCACCTCGGCAGTGGGAATCAGGAAATAATCCTCCCCTGCCAGCTTAAAGGCATCCTCCTCAAACTTGGGGAGCTGCCCCGTACCGGTCATTGATGCACGGTTGACCATAAAGGGCGGAAAGACCTCGGTATAGCCGTTGGCGGTGTGGTTGTTTAAATAGAAATTGATAACGGCACGTTCCAGACGAGCGCCGAGACCTTTATAAAAGGTAAAGCGCGTACCGGTTACCTTGGCCGCCGTTTCGGCGTCAAGAATCTGCAACTGACTGCCGATTTCCCAATGCGCTTTGGGGGTGTAGTCGAATTTTGTCGGTTCGCCGTGACGGCGAACCTCAACATTCATACTATCATCGGTACCAACCGGCGTGGTGGCGCTGGGAATGTTGGGAATGGTGAGCAGCAGTTGGGTTTGCTTTGCTTCCAATTCACCCAGAAGCGCATCGTTGGCCTTGATGGTTTCCGAAAGGGTTTTCATTTCGCTCATCAGCGCAGAAATATCGCCGCCCTCTTTTTTGAGCGCCGGAATTTGTTTGGAAACGGCATTTTGTTTTGCCTTCATCGCCTCAACACTGGCAATGATTTCGCGCCGTTTATCGTCAATCACCAACAGCTCGTCAACCGCTGCGTCGTAATCGGCATTTCTCGTTTTCAAGGCCGCTTTTACACGGTCGGGCTCTTGTCTGATGATTTTAATGTCTAACATTTTGATTTGCCTCCAAGTTTTTATTCTTCATCTGCAAGACGTCTTGCAAAGTCATACAATTCATCTTTACTGTAAAATTCCATATGCAGTACACCACCGGTTTTAGATGGTGTTATGTAAACCTTTCTCCCCAGCGTACGCGCCAAAGACAACTCTACCTCGCTGTAAGGGTTTTGCACCGGCCTTTTCGATTTTTTCGGTGCGCCGGAAAGACGCAAGGCCTCAATTGCACGCACGGTAGCACCGGCGAGTGCCATGGCCAAGCCCTTGGCCCGAAGCTCACTGTCTGCAATGGCGAGCAACGCACGCGCGTGTCCCTGTGTAATTTTACCCGATGCCAAGCATTCCTGCTCTTTTTCGGTCAAGCCGAGCAGACGCAAGGCGTTGGCGATGGCTGGACGGGATTTTCCCACCTTTTGCGCCACCTCTTCCTGGGTAAGCGCAAAGCGCTCCATCAAAACGCGGTAGCCCTCTGCCTCCTCTATCGGGTTCAAATCTTCTCTTTGCAGATTTTCAATCAGCGCGAGCTGCATGGTTTCGTTGTCGTCCATTTCACGGATAATGACCGGAACGCTGTCCAATTCGGCCATTCGGCTTGCACGCCAACGGCGTTCACCGGCTACGATTTGATATCTTCCGCTGGCCAACGGGCGCACCAACAGCGGTTGCAACAAACCGTGTTCACGAATACTGTCAGCCAACTCCTCCAACGCTTGCGGGTCAAAGTTTTTACGCGGCTGTTCTCGGTTGGGTTCAATTTCGGACAACCGTAAAGTTACCGGTGCACCGCTTTCGGCGGTATTGTCGTTAAACAGGGAATCCAATCCCCGGCCAAGTCCACCTTTTGCCATTATTTCCACCCCTTGTTCTGTTTTATCAGTTCCTTTGCTAAATCACGGTAGGCCGCAGCCCCTTTGGAGCGTTTGTCGTAATAACCAATCGGTTTGCCGTAACTGGGCGCTTCCGAAAGCCGCACCGAGCGCGGAACGACAGTTTTAAACAATTTTTGCGGGAAAAAGCGTTTGATTTCCCGAACAACCTGTTGGGTTAAATTCAGTCGGCCGTCATACATGGTGAGCAAAACGCCCTCTAAATCAATCGTCGGGTTGTAGAGCCGCTTGATTTGGCGTACCGTCGACATCAATTGCGACAGACCTTCCAGCGCATAATATTCGCATTGAATCGGCACCAAAATGGTGTCGCAAGCCGTTAAAGCATTGATGGTAACCAATCCCAGCGAGGGAGGACAGTCAATCAATATGTAATCGTAATGCTCTCTTACCAGCGCCAAAGCGCGTTTCAACTGACCTTCCCGCCGTTGCACCTCAATCAATTCGATTTCGGCACCGGCAAGGTTCATATCACAGGGTATCAACCAAACATTTTTAAAGGCGGTTTTGAGAGCACAATCCTCTGCTTTTGCACCTGAAACCAACAAATGATAAGAAGAAGCGGTGATTTCCCGTTTGGAAATACCATAACCGCTGGTGGAGTTGCCTTGCGGGTCGGCATCAATTAGGAGAACCTTTTTTCCTGCCTCTCCCAGCGCCGCGGACAGATTTACCGCCGTTGTGGTTTTTCCAACGCCGCCCTTTTGGTTTACAATTGCAATAATCTTTGTCAAGGCCACACCCCCATCGTATTTATACAATTACTATTTTACTATACTCTGCATAAAAAGTAAAGTAAAATATACTGTAAAACAATGGTTTCACGTGAAACTTTTTGAAGGATGTTTCACGTGAAACATGACCGGCACTTCTCTGCTATTTCGCCCGCGGCCGGGAAAATAAAGCGGCAATAAAACCAAACACAATGGCAGCGCTGATGCCGGCCGCTGTCGCAGTAATGCCACCGCCGATGGCACCCATCAGCCCGTATTCTTTAATTCCCTCCTGCACTCCCTTCGCCAGCGTGTAGCCAAATCCGGTCAGCGGCACGGTTGCCCCTGCGCCGGCAAAGTTTACCAGCGGCTCGTACAGACCGATAGCGGTCAACAAAACACCGGTCGTAACATAACCTACCAAAATGCGTGCCGGTGTGAGCTTGGTGTAGTCGATCAAGACCTGTCCAATCAAACACAAAGCGCCACCGATCAAAAAAGCATACAAATATTGTAAAAAGGTTTCCATATTTATCAACTCCGAATTTATTGTTGCATTTTTTCAGTAAAATATTCTTGTATTCAAAATGCAAATCGTGTATAATGATTTTGTAAACGCAGGAGGGATGTTTATATGAAAAAATACATATCGGTCATTTTGTTACTTTCGTTGCTTTGCACGCTTTTCAGCGGTTGTGGGTCCAAAAAGGATGCAACCGATAAAAAAACCGATAAGGATAAAGCAACCTCATCGGTTGTAAGTCAGGCGCCGCAATTTGTGGTCAATCCCCTTACCGGATTGGAAAACCTGTCCCCGGACAAGGCAAATGTACGTCCTGTCGCGGTTATGGTAAATAATCTGACAACGGCGCAAAAGGTACAGACCGGTTTAGATAAAGCCGACATTGTCTATGAAACCTATGTAGAGGCCGGCATCACCCGCCTGCTGGCTGTCTATAAAGATGTTGCCTCTGTCGGCCAAATCGGCACGATTCGTTCGGCACGCTACTCTTATGTTGACCTGGCCAACGGGCATGATGCGTTGTATGTGCATGCCGGAATCGACGGTGCCTATTGCGAGCCTTATGCCAACAAGGTTTCCGACCATATCAATTTGATTGCCGGTGCGCCGTCAGCCTCTTATTTCCGCGAGAAAAACGGCTTGTCAAAAGAGCATACGCTCTATTCTACCGGTGAAAAAATTCTTTCGGCAATGGGCTCTATGAAGCGCCGCACCACCGTCAAAGAGGCTTACAATACCCCTTGGGTTTCCTTTAACAGTGCCGAAAGTCCGGCCACGCCGACCAACAAGCTGGCCGACGGAACTTTGGTTAAAACCGTAACGGTGCCGATGTCCGGCTCCTATACGACCCAGTTTATTTATGACGAGACCGCCAAGGAATATTACCGCACCAGAAAAGGTACAGCCCATACCGATTACAAAACCGGAAGCAAGGTTTCGGTAAAAAATATCTTTGTTCTGTTCACGACGGTTACCCCCTTCCCGGACAATTATCATGTAAAGGAACACCTTGACAGCGGCTCGGGTTATTATGTGTCGGACGGCGGCTATGAAGAAATCCAGTGGAAAAAGGGCGCAACGTCGGATAAATTTGTCTTTACAAAGGCCGACGGCAGCGTTTTAAATGTCAACGCCGGACAGTCCTGGGTATTCATCGCAAACCAAAACATAAAATCAGGCGTGAAATTCCAGTAAAACGCAGATAAAACCGCGCTTTCTGCGCGGTTTTTGATTTTTCCAATTGTCACCTTTTTATTTTTATTTGGTTGACATATATCGTATAAATAGAGAGGTTAAGAAATGTTAAAAGATGAAATTTTAAAATTACTCTATACCCAGCGTGTGATGCTTTCGGGGGAAGCTCTGGCGGCAAGGTTCGGTGTCAGCCGAAATGCCGTTTGGAAAGCCGTTAAGCAACTGCAAAAGGAGGGCTTTGCTGTTACCGCATCGACCAATAAGGGGTACTTTTTGGAGGGCTGCGGAAGAACCCTCTCCCCTGTTGTTCTGGAAGCCGAGTTGCAGGACGCGGCCTTTGGAAAACCCCTGCATTTTCATTCAACGCTGGATTCGACCAATATAAAAGCAAAGGCGCTGGCCGAAACCGGTGCACCGGGCGGCACGGTGGTGCTTGCCGAAAGCCAAACCGCCGGCAAAGGCCGGCTGGGACGTACCTTTTATTCCCCGGCACAGCAAGGGGTTTATTTCAGCCTGCTTCTCCGGCCGGAAAGCTTTGGGGAAAACGCCATGCTGCTTACCTCTATGTGTGCCGTAGCGACTGCCGAAGCCATTGAGGCGGTTGCACCGGTGAAGGTGCAAATCAAATGGGTCAACGATTTGTTGATAAAGGGCAAAAAGGTTTGCGGTATTTTGACCGAGGCCGGTTTTTGCTTGGAGGAGCAAAGGATGGACTATGTCATTGTTGGCATCGGTGTCAACTGCGGCCCACAGGCCTTTCCGCCCGAATTGCGCGATATCGCCACCTCTATCGAAAATGAAACCGGCATACCGCTGAACCGCAGCCTCTTGGTTGCCGAAATCCTAAAACGCATTGAAATAGGGCTCAAAACCATGGAAAACAGAGCCTTTTTGTCAGCCTGTCGGTCACGCTCGGCACTGCTCGGTAAAACCGTTACGGTATATCGCGGCGCGGCGTGTTATTCGGCAACCGCTGTGGGGATTGATGACGAGGGCGCCTTGCAAGTTAAAACCCAAGACGGGGTAGTGCAAAGTTTGGTTTCGGGAGAGGTGCGTGTGCGGCTGTGAAATATCGTATACTGTGTTTGACCGCTCTGTTCGCTGCCTTGCTTTGTCTGCTTTCTCCCCTTTCCCTTCCCGCTGGCTCGATTCCGGTTTCGCTTGGCAGCCTTGCGGTTTACATAACATCGATATACTTGGGAAAAAGAGGCACCCTTTCGGTCATTGTATTTGTGTTGTTGGGGATCATCGGTCTGCCGGTTTTTTCCGGCTTTCGCGGCGGCTTGGATGTGGTCACCGGCTTGACCGGCGGCTACATTTTGGGCTATATTCCATGCGCATGGATTGTCGGTTTTGCGCGCGATAAATGGAAAGGCAAACCTCTGTTGTTGCTTTTGTTCATGGGAATTGGAACGGCGGTATTATATGGCTTCGGCAGCTTGCAATATGCTCTGCTGGGCGGTATACCCTTTAAGACCGCTCTATGGAGCGGTGTGCTGCCCTTTCTGCCGGGAGACGCGGCGAAAATGCTGGCCGCCCTATTTCTTTCCGGCCGCGTAAAAAATATACACGCCCTGTAATTTTAGGTTTACATAACACATAAAATTTCATTGCCGGATGGACTTGCCGTGTCCGCCACACAAGGACAAACGTCTGCTGTTCATAGAAAAAATTTAAAATTTATTGAAAATGCAGTTGATTTCGGCAGTAGAGTGTTATATAATGATAATATCTTTTTTTCAGGAGGAAATCTCAATGTACAATCGAATTTTTAATTTTTCCGCAGGCCCTTCTATGCTGCCGGTTTCCGTACTTGAAAAAGCGCGTGACCAAATGATGAACTATGAGAACAGCGGCATGAGCGTGATGGAAATGAGCCATCGCTCCAAAGCCTTTGATACCGTCATTAAAGATGCCGAAGCGCTTTTGCGTGAGGTCATGCAGATTCCGGACAATTATAAGGTTCTGTTTATGCAGGGCGGTGCGTCGTTGCAGTTTGCCAGCGTGCCGATGAACCTGCTGAAAACCGGTGTGGCCGATTATGTTGTTACCGGTCAGTTTTCGGGCAAGGCCTATACCGAGGCCCAGAAATACAGCGACAAGATTCACCTTGCCGCAACCACCAAGAGTGAAAACTTCTGCCGGATTCCCCGTCAGGAGGAATTGGATTTGACCCCCGGTGCCGATTATGTGCATATCTGCTTTAACAACACCATTTTCGGAACCAAATGGGATTATATTCCCGAAACCAACGGTGTACCGCTGGTGGCAGATATGAGCTCCTGCATTCTTTCCGAGCCGGTTGACGTTTCCAAGTTCGGCTTGATTTATGCCGGCGCGCAGAAGAACGTTGCCCCGGCCGGCTTGACCATTGTAATTGTTCGTGAGGATTTGATTCGCGAGGATTTACCGGCTTATGTTCCGGCCGTCTGCAATTACAGCACGGTAGCCAAGAACGAATCGATGTACAATACGCCGCCCTGCTGGCCGATTTACATTTGCAAGCTGGTATTGGAGTGGATTAAAGAGCTGGGTGGATTGTCGGTGCTGGCCGAAATCAACCGCAAGAAGGCAAATATGCTGTATGACTGCTTGGAAAACAGCCGCCTGTTCAAAAATCCCAATGCCAAGGAATGCCGTTCTATGATGAATGTAACCTTCCGCGCCGAGGACGACGAATTGAATGCCAAATTCGTTAAGGAAAGCGCTGCCATGGGCATGAGCAATTTAAAGGGCCACCGTTCGGTTGGCGGTATGCGCGCCTCGATTTACAATGCAATGCCGGTAGAGGGTGTTGAAAAGCTGATTGAATTTATTAAAAAATTTGAGGCAGAAAATCTGTAAATGCAAAAGGATAACCGCCGCACAAAATTTGTGCGGCGGTTTTTTTATTCAAAATTCTTAATACGGGTTCTGACAAACAGCTTCAAAAACTCCTTGGGAACAAAGGGGAAAATCGGGCGCAGATAGGTGTAGCCGGTCAGGGTTTTGGTCGAGAGCATAACAGCCAAAATGATAACAATACCGGCGGCAAATCCCCAAAGGCCGAACAACTGCACCAAGACCAATAGTAACAAACGGCAGTATTTCATGGCATAACCCATTTCAAAACTGGGCTGTGCATAACTGGCAATGGCAACGAAGGCCATAAACAAAATAATCTCGGGCACAAACCAGTTGGCGCTGATGGCAAATTCGCTTAAAATCAGACCGCCGATAATACCCAGTGCGTTGGAAAGGGAATCGGGCGTATTGAGTGAGGCCAGCCGTAGACCGTCATTGATAAACTCGACCATCAAAAATTGCCAAAAAATAGGAATAGTAATAGGAACGGTTGGAATTAAAAACATCAACCAATCGGGTATTATTGTCGGGTTGTTTAAAAGCCAAAGCGCCAAAGGAGTCATAATTACCGAGAGCAAGGAAACCGCTAAACGAATGATACGCACAAAGGTGCCTGTAAGTGCCGGGAAGCAATAGTCGTCGGTTTCTTTTGTAAAGTCGGCAAAGGAGGAGGGGAATACCATAGCCGAAGGGGTGTTGTCGATAACAAGAATGACCTTGCCCTCCATGATACAGGCGCTGGCATAATCGGGACGCTCGGTAAATTTCACATTGGGAAAGGGATTAAAAAAGGGGGAGGGGAGCAGGGTTTCCGAAATGGCCTGCAAGGACATCGAAGCACCGGTGACTTTCAGTTTGCTCAATCGATTGCGGAGCTTGTCGACGATTTTCTCGTCGGCCAGCCCGTCGATATAAGCAATGGCGACATCAACGCGTGAACCGTCGCCGACCTGCAAATGCTCAAAGACCAAACGGGTGTCACGAATCCGGCGGCGAATCATGGCGGTGTTGAAAATCAGGGTTTCCACAAAGCCGTCACGCGAGCCGCGCAGGGTTTTGTCCTTTTCCGGCTCGCTGATACTGCGCACCGGATAGGTTCGGGTATCGACCAATAAGATGCCGGCAATCCCGTCGATAATCAGAGCAGTAACACCGCAAAGGATTTGCGTTTCTGCCTTTTTGTAATCGGTTTCATATTGCACCTCTACATAGGGCATTTTTATCTTTGAAAAGGCTTCCATATTCGGAATATCCTGTAATTCCTCCGGTTGGATTTTAAATAAAAACTCCAAGATTTTTTCAAAAACCTCGTCTTTGATAAAGCCGTCTATAAAGAATAAGGCAGATGTCCTTCCGGCAATTACAATATTGCGGCAGACCACATCAAAGCTACGGCCCACCTTTAAATCCTTGCGCATGGTTTCGATCATTACTTTATTATTCACGCTACACACCTCGGTCTTATTCTTTCCTTTGTAATGGCAATTTATTCTAAAAATTGCACTTTTCTAATATACCTATGGTGTGGGAGTGAAGTATAGGTGAAAGCGTATGTTTTTGTAAAAAACGCCTTGATTTTAACCGGGGTGTCCTTTGTTCTTCGGGCAATCGGTATTGTTTTCAAGGTCTATCTTGCCGGGGAAATCGGTGCAGAAGGCATTGGGCTCTATCAGTTGATTTTTTCCTGTTATATATTTGCTTCAACCTTTGCGGCCAGCGGTATATGCACAGCGGTTACAAGGTTGGTTTCGGAAAACACCCGCGGCGGCCGGCGCGGAGAAAAAAGAATCATGGCCTTCGCGGCGCTGTGTACCTTGGCCATTGCGGCGGTATGGACGGCCGTTATGTTTTTCGGTGCCGAGTGGATTGCTGTCTTTTTTATAAAAGACATTCGCGCCGTGCCGGCCATTCGGATTTTAAGTCTGTCGTTGGCATTTGTCGGTATGGCGGCCTGCTATCGCGGCTATTTTATTGCCAAAAGCAAGGTGGGGCTCAGCTCCGGCTCGCAAATTATCGAACAGATTGTGCGTATCAGTGTGGTCATACTGCTCATCGGCGCGGCGGCAGAAAAGGGGTTGGCATACACCTGTGCAGTGGTGATGCTGGGGGATACCGCCGCCGAAATACTTTCCTGTATACTTTTGTACTTCGGCTACCGACGGGAGTTGTCCCGAACACCGGAGGGGGGAATGCAAGCCAAAGGCCTGTTGGGTAAAATGGTTCGGATTGCGCTGCCGATTACGGCCAGCAAGTATTTGACCAGCGGACTGCATACGGCCGAAAATCTGCTGGTTCCGCAGGGCTTGCAACGTACCTTAACACGAAAAAACAGCGTCGCACTGTTTGGCAAGCTCAAAGGCATGGCACTGCCGCTGATTTTTTTCCCAGCCTCTTTTTTGGGTGCGCTGTCCACCTTGATGATACCCGAAATGGCGCGCGCAAGAGCAGAAAGGAATAAGGAAAAACAAATCCGTTCGGTGGAAAAAATTTTTGGCTGGACCCTGATTGCCTCGATTCTGATTGCCGGCATTTTTGCGGTGCAGCCGCACCGCATCGCAGAATTGGTATACCATGACCGGCAGGTAGGGGATATGATTGCCTGTTTAACTCCGATTATCCCCTTTATGTATGCCGAAAGTGTGGTTGACGGTATGCTCAAAGGCCTAAACCAACAGCTGCAATCCTTTTGGTACAACGTTGTTGATTCTTCGCTGCGTGTGGCGGCGGTACTGGTGGTGGTACCGCGGTTCGGTATGCAGGGTTTCTTGTGGATAATGATTGTCAGCAACATTTTAACCTCAACCCTGCATTCGGTACGGCTTTTCAAAATAACCGAGACACCCTTTTGCTTGGTTGAATGGGTCTGTAAACCTGTGATTTTTACAGCGCTGGGCGGTTGGCTCGGCATACAAGCTGCACAGTTCTTTCAAAATGAAATGCTGTCTTTGATTGTGCAGGCCGCGGTGCACACGGCGGTTTTTTGTCTCTGCGAAGCCTTGTTTGCAAGCAAAACGACCTTCGGCAGACAGTCGGCCGGAAAAATTGGAAGAAAAAAAGCGTGCAAATTGCGTCGAAATATGTTATAATGATAAAAATATGCGGTTTTGCCGTATATTGGGGTTAAAAAACGAGGAGTGGTAATGTTTGGATAAAAAAAGAAGACGCCGCTTTGGCGACCGGAAAGACGGAAGGCGAATCCGCTCTATTGATCCGATGTCGGCCATCGCGTCCTATATTATGGTGGAGAGAAACACCTGCTCCAATCTGTTTGAGGACGCGTTTTCGATGGAAAACGTAGATGCTTTTATTAAGCAGCAACGCGCAAAGGGGTTGAAGGGATTTGGCGTTATGCACGTACTGGTTGCGGCGTATGTGCGTATGGTTTCGGCCTATCCGGCAACCAACCGGTTTATCAGCGGCCAAAAACTTTTTCACAGAAACAACATAGAAATCGCCCTGACCATAAAAAAGGATATGAATCTGGAATCTCCCGATACGGTCATTAAGGTAGAGCTTACGCCCGATGCAACCTCTACCGATGTGTACAATGCCTTTACAAAGGAAATTGAATCCTATCGGAACGAGCCGGGCGGCGATTTTGATAAAACGGCAAAATTGTTCAGTTTTATCCCCGGTGTACTGCTGAAATTCACCGTTTGGCTCTTGAAACTTTTGGATTACTTCGGCGGTCTGCCGAAATTTCTGTTAAAGGTCAGCCCCTTCCATGCCGGGCTGTTCATTACCTCGATGGGCTCTTTGGGCATTCCGCCGATTTACCATCATTTGTATGATTTCGGTAACTGTCCGCTCTTTATTGCCTTCGGCGCAAAAGAGAAAGTTCGTGAGTTGCAAATGGACGGCAGTGTCAAGGAAAAGAAAATTATCCGCTACAAGGTGGTTATGGATGAGCGTATCTGCGACGGATATTATTACGCGGCGGCCTTAAAGTGCTTCCGCCGGTATATGGAAAATCCGCAGGGCTTGGAACTGCCGCCCGAAACGGTCGTAGAGGATATTGACTAAGTTATTTTTGTGCAATCGCATTGACTTGCGGTGTGGGTTGTGCTATACTTAATGCAACAGTATTCAAGTTGGAGGATAAAGAACATGAAACATATTCAAACCTTAAAAACACGCGACCTTTGTGAAAGTGCGAAGCACGGCGGCTGCGGCGAATGCCAGACCTCCTGCCAATCTGCTTGCAAAACCAGCTGCGGTATTGCAAATCAGCAGTGCGAGAACACTGAGGAAAGCAAATAAGATTGAAATGCCGCCGTAGGCGGCATTTTTTATAGGAGATGCAAAAATGATACATCAATATAAACAGGGTGGACTGAATATTGTACTGGATGTCTGCTCCGGTGCGGTACATATTGTAGACGATGTAGCGTACGATATGATTGGTATGTTTGAGCAAAACAGCCGCGAACAGGTTCTTTCGGCCATGCGGGAAAAATACGATAGCCTTTCGGATGCGGAGATGGAAGAATGTTATGCGCAGATTGAAAACCTGCGTGCCGAGGGCAAACTGTTTACACCCGACACCTTCGAGCCAATGGCGGGCGCGCTCAAACAAAAAACCGCAAATGTGGTCAAGGCCCTCTGCCTGCACGTGGCGCACACCTGCAATCTCAATTGCTCCTATTGCTTTGCCAGCCAGGGCAAGTACCATGGCGATAGGGCGGTCATGTCCTTTGAAGTAGGCAAACGTGCATTGGATTTTCTGATAGAAAACTCGGCCGGCCGCAGAAATTTAGAGGTCGATTTCTTTGGCGGCGAGCCGCTGATGAATTTTGAAGTGGTAAAGCAGTTGGTTGCCTATGCCCGCACCAGGGAAAAGGAGTGCGGCAAAAACTTTCGCTTTACCCTGACCACAAACGGTATGCTGCTCGATGACGAGGTTATCGATTTTGCAAACCGCGAAATGAGCAATGTGGTTTTGAGTCTGGACGGACGCAAAGAAATCCATGACCGTTTTCGTGTGGATTATGCGGGCAACGGAAGCTGGGAACGCATTGTGCCCAAGTTCCAGAAGCTGGTCCAAGCGCGTGGGCATAAAAACTACTATATGCGTGGCACCTTTACCCATGCAAACCCCGACTTTTTAGCCGACATTGAACAAATGCTGGCCCTCGGGTTTACGGAGCTTAGTATGGAGCCTGTGGTTTGTGCCGCCGATGACCCCTCGGCGCTCACCGAGGCGGATATGCCGATTGTTTTGGAACAGTATGAGCGCCTGGCGAAGCGTATGCTGGAACGGCACCGTGCGGGCAAGCCCTTTACTTTCTATCACTATATGATTGACCTTACCGGCGGCCCTTGTATTTATAAGCGGATTTCGGGCTGCGGTTCGGGTACGGAATACATGGCCGTAACGCCTTGGGGGGATTTGTACCCCTGTCACCAGTTTGTAGGTGAGGAAAAATTTAAGCTCGGCAACGTGTGGGACGGTGTGACAAACCCTGCGGTGCAGGCCGATTTTGCAGACTGTAATGTGTACGCCCGTCCCGGCTGTAAGGATTGCTGGGCGCGTCTTTACTGCTCGGGCGGCTGTGCCGCAAATGCCTATCACGCCACCGGTTCGGTACGGGGTGTGTATGAGGACGGCTGTGTGCTTTTCCGCAAGCGTATGGAGTGTGCCATCATGCTGGAAGCGGCAAAGGCCATTGAGGAAGAATAATGGATACGCCGATTTGTGATTTTGTAAAGGAATATGCCGACAGCGGCCGTGTCCGGTTGCATATGCCGGGGCATAAGGGTAAGCCGGGGCTGGGTCTTGAAGCGCTGGACATTACCGAAATTGCGGGTGCCGATGTGCTCTACGGGGCAGAGGGGATTATCGCGCGCAGTGCGCAGAACGCAGCTAGGCTGTTCGGTACGGCCAAAACCCTCTATTCGGTCGAGGGCTCATCTTTGTGTATTCGTGCCATGCTTTATCTTACCGCCCTTTATGCAAAGGCAGAGGGAAAACGCCCGTTGATTGCCGCCGGACGTAATGCGCATAAGGTTTTTATGACCGCCGCAGCGCTGTTGGATTTCGATATTTTATGGCTTTATCCCGAAAACGGGGAGGGCATGCTCTCCTGTACCATAGATGCCGATAGCCTGGACAAAATGCTTTGGGAAGCCGAAGAAAAACCGGTGGCGGTGTATATCACCAGCCCCGATTATTTAGGCAACCTTTCGGATATCGGGAAAATTGCGCAGGTCTGCCGCAAATGGGGTATTTTATTGCTTGTGGACAACGCCCACGGCGCCTATCTGCGCTTTCTGCCGGAGGACACCCATCCAATAACGCTGGGCGCAGATATTTGCTGTGACTCGGCACACAAGACGCTGCCCGTGCTGACCGGCGGCGCCTATCTGCATATTGCGCACCGCGCACCCGAGCGGTTTTGCCGTATGGCCGAAAACGCCCTGTCGGTTTTCGCATCGACCAGCCCATCGTATTTGATTTTGCAATCCTTAGATGCGGCAAACCGTTATCTTGCAAAGGACTATTCAAACCGCTTGACCGAAACCGTAAATCGGCTTTGCAGACTCAAAACGCGTTTGATGCAGGCCGGTTATACAACCGTCGGCAACGAGCCGTTGAAACTGACCCTGGCGGTAAAGGATTACGGCTATACCGGATATGCGTTTGCAGAAATTCTGTCCGATAAAGGGATAGAATGTGAATTTTGCGACCCGGATTTTGTTGTTATGATGCTCACCCCGGAGAACGAGGTGCGCGATTTCGAGCGCTTGGAAACCGGCTTGTTGGAAATAGCCAAAAGGGAAAGCATTTCGCAACGGCCGCCCCAGTCGCCGAGACCCCAAAAGGCCATGTCGGCCAAGAACGCACTGTTTTCACCGCAGGAGCGCTTGGAGGTACAGGCTTGTCGCGGCAGAATTTTGGCAGCCGCCAATGTCAGTTGTCCGCCGGCTGTGCCCGTTGCAGTCTGCGGCGAGCGCATTGACCAAGCGGTTATAGAGTGCTTTGCTTATTACGGCATAAAAAAATGTGACGTGGTTAAAGAATGATTGTAAGGCTGTTTCGCCAAATGGCGAAACAGCCTTATGTTTTTCGTATTTCGCAAACTTTGTCTGCATATATTTTAGAAAAGGGGAGATGAAATATGAAAAAAATAGTCTGCATACTTATGGCGGCACTGCTATTGTCCGGCTCGGTGTGCTATGCCAGCGAAACCGAAGTAAAGGAAACGATTGCGACTGAATATTTTTATGAAGATATGTTATTGCCGATTGAGGAGTCGGAAGAAAGTCTGCCGACCTCGGCCGGAGTTACGCCCGAGGTCAAGGCCAAAAGCGCCCTTTTGCTCGAAGCCGGCACAGGGAAGGTGCTGTATGAAAAAAACGCCCACGAAAAGCTGGCACCGGCCTCCATCACAAAAATAATGTCACTGCTACTGGTAATGGAAGCCCTGGATAAGGGCAAACTAACCATGGAAACCGAAATTAGCGCCAGCGAGCACGCCTGCTCCATGGGCGGCTCGCAAATTTGGCTGGAACCGAATGAAACCATGACGGTGCATGAGTTGCTGAAAGCGGCGGTAATTGCTTCGGCCAACGATGCCACGGTGGCGCTGGGTGAAGCGGTGGCCGGCAGCGAGGAGGGGTTTGTTGCAAAAATGAACCAACGCGCCGCCGAGCTGGGCATGAAGGACACCCATTTTGTCAATGCAACCGGACTGGATGCCGAGGGGCATTTGACCAGTGCATACGATGTTGCGCTGATGTCGCAGGCGTTGATTCGGCACGAAACCATTTTTCAGTATTCCACCGTTTGGATGGACACTTTACGCAATGGAGAAATGAGCTTAGTGAACACCAACAAGCTGGTGCGGTATTATGAAGGCTGTAAGGGCTTGAAAACCGGTACGACCGGAACGGCAGGCCATTGCCTTTCGGCTGTCGCCGAGAAAAACGGCATGATGATGGTGGCGGTGGTCATGGGCGCCGAAAATAGCAACGACCGCTTTTTAGGCGCGCGTAAACTGTTGGATTACGGCTTTGCCAACTACACCTTTACCGAGGTAGAGGTGCCGAAAAAACAGTTGAAAAACATTCAAGTGCAAAAGGGAATGGAGGAAACGGTTGGGGTGACGGCCGCCGGAACCAAAAAAATGCTGACCGAAAACAGCGCCGAGGGCGAAATCACGGTCGAAACCGAAATGGAAAAGAAATTGACAGCCCCGGTGGAAAAGGGACAGCAGGTCGGGATTGCACGTATTATGCAGGGCGGCAAAGAGCTGGGAAGCATTAAACTGGTGGCGGCTGACGGGGTGAAGAAAAAATCACTTTGGCTCGTTTTTTCGCAAATTTTGCAACTGATTTGCTTAGGGTAGGTAAATTGTGCAATATTCAGTCACTTTGTACGGAAAATTACAAAAATTTTTCCAAATTTTTGTTGAAATAAAACCGAAAATATAGTAGAATGAAAAAAAGAAAAGAGGTTAAAGTCAAATGGCAATTGTATTTAAAGAAAAATACGCTGCCGCCTTTCTTCGCGAAAACGATATTAAAGGATTGGCATTGCAGGTAGAAACTGCACACAAACAGGTGGCCGAAAAATCCGGCGCTGGGAACGACTTTTTAGGTTGGGTAGACCTCCCGGTGAACTATGACAAAGCCGAATTCAGCCGTATTCAAGCCGCCGCAAAGCGCATTTGCGCCGATAGTGATATTTTGCTGGTGATTGGTATCGGCGGTTCCTATTTGGGTGCGCGCGCTGCTATTGAATTTTTGCACTCTCCGCTGTACAACAATTTGCCCAAGAAAACGCCCGATATTTATTTTGTCGGCAATAGTATCAGCGGCTCTTATCTTTCGGATATTTTAAAAATTTGTGAGGGCAAACGGGTTTCGCTGAATGTGATTTCCAAATCCGGAACGACGACCGAGCCGGCCATTGCCTTCCGCGTTTTGCGCGAGTATTTGGAAAATACGGTTGGTAAAGAAGAGGCCAAAAAGCGCATTTACTGCACCACCGATAAAGCCCGCGGCACGCTGAAACAGCAGGCTGACAGCGAGGGTTGGGAAACCTTTGTTGTGCCGGACGATGTCGGCGGCCGGTATTCGGTGCTTACCGCCGTAGGGCTTTTGCCGATTGCGGTCAGCGGTGCGAACATTGAAAAGCTGATGCAGGGCGCGGCCGCCGCGCGCGAAGAATACAGCGTATGCGATTTAGAGAAAAACGACTGTTACCGTTATGCCGCCGTGAGAAACGCCCTTTACAGAAAGGGAAAAACGGTCGAGCTGATGGTGGCTTATGAGCCACGCTTTACCATGATGAACGAGTGGTACAAACAGCTTTTCGGGGAAAGCGAAGGCAAGGATAATAAGGGTATTTTCCCGGCCTCGGTTATTTTCAGCACCGATTTGCACTCGATGGGGCAGTATATCCAGGACGGCAGCCGGATTTTGTTTGAAACGGTGGTCCAGATTGCCGATTGCGGTGACGATATTACCGTAAAAGAGGATGCGCTCAACGGTGACGGATTGAACTTTCTTGCCGGAAAGGGTATGTCCTTTGTCAATCGCAAGGCCTTTGAGGGTACCGTGTTGGCGCATACCGACGGCGGTGTACCCAACCTCGTCATTGAGGTAGACAAGGCGGATGAGGAAAACCTCGGCAGGCTGATTTATTTCTATGAAAAGGCCTGTGCCATTTCCGGATATATGCTGGGTGTCAACCCCTTTGACCAGCCGGGTGTGGAAAGCTATAAGAAAAATATGTTCGCTATGCTGGGCAAGCCCGGATATGAAGACCAAAAAGCCGCGTTGGAGGAAAGACTCAAATAATTTTCTCTGCCGGCATAAAATAAAGGAGTTGTATACTATGATTAAACTAATTACAGGACACAAGGGCTCGGGTAAAACGAAAAAGCTGATTGCGGCGGTTCATGACGCGGTTGAGCAAACCAAGGGCAATGTCGTTTGCGTAGAAAAGGGCCCCACGTTGACCTACGATATAACCCATCGCGCTCGCTTGATAGACGTGGACAGCTACGGAGTCGGCGGATTTGATGGATTTTACGGATTTTTAAGCGGACTCTGTGCCGGCAACTATGATTTGACCGAGGTTTTTGTTGACGCAACCTTGCGCATCTGCGGCAGAGATTATGAAAAACTGGCCGATTTCTTTGAAAAGATTGCCAAACTCTCCGAGAGTGCCAATACCGAGTTTGTATTTACGGTTTCCTGCGATGATGAGGAGCTGCCTGCCCGCGTATTTGAAGTGGCGCAGAAATATTAAACGGTCTGAAAACACAAGATATTGGGGCTGTGTCATTTGGTTGGCACAGCCCGTTTTTTTCGGTGAAATTATGCTTGACAAAGACCCCACGGCATTATATAATATACGGTGTGACAATTGAGGTGAGCTTATGATTCTGGATTTAAAATCGATTTTTATCAATGAGGGAGAGAGTCAAGAGCTCAAAACAGAGTTTGATTTCAGTGAGGTCGAGGTTTTTGGACTGCATCCGTTGCAGTCGCCTGTGCAGGTCAGCGGCAGGGTGTTTAACCGTGCCGGCGTGGTTACGCTTTCATTAACCTGCTCGGCTGTCTATGCCGCCCCGTGTGACCGGTGCTCAGAACCGGCCGAAGAACCCTTGCAGCTGCAAATCAGCCGAACCTTGGTTTCCCGTTTGGAAAACGAGGAGGATGAAGAATTTATTCTTCTGCCCGATATGGTGTTGGACTTGCGCGCTTTGTGCTATACCGAGGTCGTTTTGCGGCTTCCGACCAAGCACCTGTGCAAAGCCGACTGTAAAGGCCTTTGCGAAAAATGCGGCGCAAACCTCAATAAGGGAGAATGCGGTTGTCCCAAAAAGGAAATCGACCCGCGCCTGGAAGCCTTGAAAACTCTGTTGGATTAACTCAATGAGCCGAAAATTTGTAAGGAGGTGCTGATATGGCAGTACCAAAGAGAAAAACTTCAAAAGCAAGAAAGAATAAACGGCGCTCCAATGTCTGGAAGATGGACGCACCCGCGCTGGTAAAATGCTCGCGTTGCGGAGAATACAAAAGACCGCACAGAGTTTGCGCAGCTTGCGGCTATTACAACGGTCGTGAAGTTGTTAAGGTTGAAGATTAGTTTTTCAGAAAAAGAGGGGGCCGCGGCTCTCTCTATTTTTCTATCCGGTGCCGGTGTGCCGGGCGAAGGGGAGAAAGGAGAAGGTTATGTCGGTTGTTGTTAAAGAGGTTGTTCCCGGCTCTTATGCCGAGCAGGCAGGAATAGAAAAGGGCTCGGTGCTGGTTTCGATTAATGGTCGGGAAATTATGGATGTCTTGGATTATCGCTTTTTGGAAAACGAACGCCGGGCAGAGCTTTCTTTGCTGAACGCGCAGGGGGTTCCCTATACCGTGCAAATCTGCAAACCGGAAAACGCCGATTTCGGCCTCGGGTTTGATACCTATTTAATGGACAAGCAACACGCCTGCAAAAACAAGTGCATATTCTGCTTTATCGACCAGTTGCCCTGCGGTATGCGTGAAAGCCTGTATTTTAAGGACGATGATTCCCGACTTTCCTTTTTGTTCGGTAATTATATTACCTTGACCAACCTGACCGAGCATGAGGTTGCGCGTATTCTGGATATGCATATCAGCCCGGTCAACATTTCGGTGCATACCACCGATCCCGAGCTGCGGGTGGCCATGATGAAGAACAAGAACGCCGGTAAAGCGCTGGATATTTTGTATCGATTGGCCGAGGGCGGAATTCGGCTTAACTGCCAGTTGGTGCTCTGTCCCGGTTATAACGACGGAGAAAACCTCCGCCGCACCCTGACCGATTTAATGGCCTTGGACGCAGTACAGTGCATTGCCGCCGTACCGGTCGGCCTGACCGACCACCGGCAGGGACTGCCCGAACTCAAACCGTTCGACAAAAAATCTGCAAAAAATGTATTAAATCTTATTGAAGAATTTGGCAATATGTCTTATAATAAGTGTGGTTCAAGACGGGTTTTCGCGGCCGATGAATTTTATTTGCTGGCCGGTCAGGAAATACCGCCGGCCGCCTTTTATGAGGAGTTTGCGCAGTTGGAAAACGGCGTAGGACTCTGGGCTCTGCTTTTAAAGGAAAGCCGGGAGGCATTGTCGGGCGCAGGGTGTCGCTTCTTCCGGAAAAAGCGGCGGGTCAGTATTGCCACGGGGGTTGCCTCCGCACCCTTGCTGCAACAGATTGCCGAGGAATGTAATCGGCAGTTCCGGCATTTTGAAGCAAATGTATATCCGATTGTGAATGACTTTTTCGGTCATAATATTACGGTTTCCGGTTTAGTCACCGGACAAGACCTTATCGCGCAGTTAAAAGGTCGGGATTTGGGGGATGCCTTGCTCTTTCCGGCGGTTATGCTGCGTAATGAGCGGGATATTTTTTTAGACGATGTTTCGGTTGCAGAGCTTTCGCAGGCCTTGGGTCTGCCCTGCATACCGGTGGAAAATAACGGAGAAGAGCTGATTGCGGCTCTGAAAGGATGAGAGTATGGCAAAGCCGGTAGTTGCCGTTGTCGGCAGACCGAATGTGGGAAAATCCACGCTTTTTAATAAACTGACCGGCAAGCGGCTTTCGATTGTGGATGATACGCCCGGTGTAACGCGGGACCGCATCTACGGTACAGCCGAGTGGCTGGGTCGCGAAATGCTGCTGGTGGACACCGGCGGTATTGAGCCGAAAACCGATGATATACTACTGAAAAAAATGCGTGCGCAGGCGCAGCTGGCGATTGACACCGCACAGGTTATCGTTATGGTAACCGATTTGCGTGCTGGCGTCACGGCGGCCGATAAAGAAATTGCCGCCATGCTGCAAAAAAGCGGTAAACCGGTCGTGCTTTGTGTCAATAAATGTGATACAGTCGGTGAATTGCCGATGGGTTATTATGAGTTTTACAATCTCGGCCTGGGTGACCCGGTGGCGGTATCTTCGGTACATGGCCACGGCACGGGGGATTTGCTTGATCGGGTTTTGGAATACCTTCCCGAAAGCGCTTCGGCAGAGGACAGCGAAGAGGTTATCCAGGTTGCCGTCATCGGCAAACCGAATGCGGGAAAATCCTCTTTGATTAACCGAATCGCCGGAGAGGAGCGCACCATTGTTTCGGATGTCGCCGGAACCACCCGGGATGCGATCGATACCTTTGTCACCGTTAACGGTACAGCCTATAATTTTATCGACACCGCCGGCATCCGCCGCAAGGCCCGTGTGCAGGAAAAATTAGAAAAATACAGCGTTTTGCGCGCCAAAATGGCGGTAGAGCGTGCCGATGTCTGCGTGATTATGATTGACGCGGCCGAGGGATTTACCGAGCAAGACTCCAAGGTGGCCGGACTGGCTGTCGAGGGCGGAAAAGCGGTGGTTATTGCCGTGAACAAATGGGATTTAATCGAGAAGGACGGGCGCACGATGGATAGCTTCCGCAAGGACCTGATGCGTGACTTTTCCTTTATGCCTTATGCACCGATTGTCTTTATTTCGGCAAAAACCGGGCAACGGGTGGATCGCTTGTTTGAACTGATTCAGTATGTCTACCAGCAAAACAGTATGCGCATTTCCACCGGTATGCTCAACAACATTCTGGCCGATGCGACGGCGCGTGTGCAACCGCCGACCGATAAGGGCAAGCGTTTGAAAATCTATTATATGACCCAGGCCTCCACCAAGCCGCCGGTCTTTGTTTGCTTCTGCAACAACGCAGAGTTGTTTCATTTTTCTTATCAGCGGTATTTGGAAAATCAGATTCGTTCGGTCTTTGGATTAGAGGGAACGCCGGTGAAATTCATCATTCGAGAGCGTTCAGACGGAAAGAGGAACTAAAAGTGGAAGTTGTTTTATTTGTCCTTGCGGCTGTAATTGGCTATCTGCTTGGCAGCATTAGCTTTGCAGTAATCATTACCCGTTGGGCCATTCGGCGCGATGTGCGCGAAATGGGCAGCGGCAACGCCGGCATGACCAATGTTATGCGTACAGCCGGATTTTTACCGGGCGCATTGACCTTTGTTTTGGACTTTTTAAAGGCGGCAATTGCCTGCTTGATTGCCAAACATCTTGTTTTTGGCTGGCTGGCCGGTCTGCTGAATGTTGAAATACCATTGGCTTACGGTCTGCTGGTTTGCGGCCTGTTTTGCCAACTGGGGCATATCTTTCCGGTGTTTTTTGATTTCCGCGGCGGAAAGGCGGTCGCTTGTACCGCCGGCATTTTCAGTGTTTGTAACTGGAAGGTTTTGGCGGTTTGCGTTGCAGTGTTTCTCATCGTGTTTTTGTTCACGCGCATAATTTCAGCCGCTTCGGTGTCGGCTATGATTGCTCTGCCGATTGCAGAATATTTTACCGTGGCGCCGCAAGGCCGTCTTTTGATGGTGGTACTCTCTGCTGTGATTGCAGGGATTGTTATTGTAAAGCATAAGGACAATATCTGCCGTATTTTTAAGGGTGAAGAGAAAAAACTGGTCATCAGGAGGCGGAAAAAAGGATGAGCAAAGTTACGGTTTTAGGCTCGGGCGGCTGGGGACTCGCACTTGCGCTGGCCGCACATTATAAAAAACACGATGTTACGGTCTGGACACCGTTTTCAAAAGAAGCCGAAGTGCTTTGCCGGGATCGGGAGCATAAAAAACTGCTGCCCGGAACCATCATTCCCGACAGCATTTCCATTACCACCGATTTACAGCAGGCCAACGGTTCGGATATGGTGATTTTGGCCGTTCCGTCGATTGCGGTTCGCGAAACCGCCGGCCGCTTGAAGGAAGTGGACTGCAAGATTATCGTCAATGTTGCCAAGGGCATCGAGGAGGGAACAAATCTTCGCCTTTCCGAGGTCTTGGCCCAAGAACTGCCCGACCGGAAAATCGTTGTGCTTTCCGGCCCCTCCCATGCCGAGGAGGTCGCGCGCAGAATACCGACAACCGTAGCGGTAGCCGGTCTGGACGCCGATACGGTACGGTATGTACAGGAACAAATGAACAACCCCTTTTTGCGTATCTACACCAATGATGATTTAATCGGCGTAGAGCTGGGCGGTGCACTAAAAAATGTAATTGCCGTTGCGGCCGGTTTTTTAGACGGCGTCGGTTTAGGGGACAATACCAAAGCGGCTTTGATTACCCGCGGTCTGGCCGAAATGGCAAGACTGGGCAAAGCCATGGGCGGTGAGGAAAAAACCTTTATGGGCCTCGCCGGACTGGGTGATTTGGTCGTTACCTGCACCTCGGAACACAGCCGCAACCACCGGTTCGGCGACCTGGTCGGCCGTGGGGTAGGGGTAAAGGAAGCCTTGGAGAGCGTCGGTACGGTGGAGGGCTATTTCGCCACCAAAGCAGCCCATGCACTTGCCGAGAAATACGGTGTTTCGATGCCGATTATTTCCGAGTGCTATCATGTGCTTTATGAAAACGGTGATTTACATACCTCCATTGAGAGCTTAATGCGCCGCGATGTCGGAGAAGAACAAAAATAAAAAGAGGCAACAGCAGTTTTTACTTGCTGTTGCCTCTTTTTTTGTTGTTTTATTTTGCGTAATCGACAGCGCGATTTTCGCGAATGACATTGACCTTGATTTGACCCGGATATTCCAGTTCAGATTCAATGCGCTTTACAATGTCCCGTGCAACCAGAACCATTTGGTCGTCACCGATAACGTCCGGTTTTACCAAAATGCGGACTTCGCGGCCGGCCTGAATGGCAAAGGAGCTTTCAACACCGTTAAAGGAATTGGCGATTTCCTCCAACTTTTCAAGACGCTTGATATAGTTTTCAATGTTTTCGCGGCGTGCACCCGGTCTTGCGGCCGAAATCGCATCGGCGGCCTGCACCAAAAACGCGATCACATTCTTAGCCGGAACCTCACCGTGGTGCGCGTGAATTGCGTGAACAACGGTTTCGCTTTCCTTGTATTTCTTAGCGACATCCACACCCAGTTTAATGTGGGAACCTTCCTGTTCATGGTCTAAGGCTTTGCCGATATCGTGCAAAAGACCTGCGCGGCGGGCGAGTTCAATGTTTTCGCCCAATTCGGCAGCCATCAGTCCGGCAAGGAAGCTAACCTCCAAGGAATGGTTGAGTACGTTCTGACCATAGCTGGTACGGTAATGCAAACGACCCAACAGCTTGACCAATTCGGGGTGAATGTTATGTACACCGGCATCAATGACGGCTTTTTCACCCTCCTGCTTGATGGTGCGGTCAACATCTGCGCGAGCTCGCTCGACCATTTCCTCAATTCTTGCCGGATGAATACGTCCGTCAACAATCAGTTTTTCCAGCGAAATGCGTGCAACCTCACGCCGTACCGGATCAAAACTGGAAAGGGTAATGGCCTCGGGTGTATCGTCAATAATCAAATCCACACCGGTTGCCGTTTCGAGCGCGCGGATATTCCGGCCCTCGCGGCCGATAATACGGCCCTTCATTTCATCGTTCGGCAGAGGAACAACCGAAATGGTGGCTTCGGAAGAATGGTCAGCCGCACACCGCTGAATTGCCTGCGCCACAAGATTGCGCGCACGCTTGTCGATTTCATCCTTGGTCTGCTGTTCAAAATCCATGATTTTTACAGCCTTTTCGTGGGTCAGCTCGCCGTCCAGCATTTGGAGCAAATGCTGCTTGGCCTGATCGGCACTAAAACCGGAAATCCGTTCAAGCATTTCAAACTGACTGCGTTTGAGCTGCTCGACTTCTTCCATCTTTTTGTCGATTTCTTTCGAACGGTTGGACAACTTTTCTTCTTTTGCTTCGATGTTGTCCATTTTTTTGTCAATCGTTTCTTCTTTCTGTTGCAGACGCCGTTCCTGACGCTGTACCTCTGCGCGGCGCTCGCGCATTTCCTTATCGGTTTCGCTGCGGAGCTTTTGGGCGTCTTCCATCGCTTCTAATACGATTTCTTTTTTCTTTGCTTCTGCTGTTTTCATTGCATCATTGAGGATGCGTTTTGCCTCTGCTTCGGCAGAACCGATTTGTGCTTCGGCAACCTTTTTTCTGTGCACTGAGCCAATGACAAATCCAACCACAATACCGAGGATAAGACCGGCAGCCGGGAGGATATATGTCCATAAAGTACCCATACATGCACCTCCTTTATATTCATCCGCACTTTTTAAGGAATGTTGCTTGGGGCTGATTTCAAGCCCAAAATTCGCAAAATTCCAATTTGCACAGGCGGCGGTTTTGCCTGAATGCTCTATCTGGAATGTTTCGCCATAAACATTAGTCCACAGTATCTGCATTATACTTATTGTATTGCGAAAACGGCATGATGTCAAGTAAATTTAGGAAACTTTTTGAGTGAATTCTACAAAAAGATTGATTTACATAACACCTTATGGTACAATATACAAAAAGCAACAGAGGTGATGTGCCATGAAATGCCCTTATTGCGGATACGGCGAAGATAAAGTTATCGATTCCCGCCCAACCGAGGACGGGGAAAAAATTCGCCGCCGGAGAGAATGCTTAAAATGCCAAAAGCGTTTTACAACCTATGAAATTGTCGAAAGCCTGCCGATTATTGTTATAAAAAAAGATGGTTCAAGGGAGACCTTTAATCGCGAAAAACTGCTGAACGGCCTTTTGCGCGCCTGTGAAAAGCGTGCGGTTTCTTTGGAAAAGCTCGAAACCGTAGTGGACGAGATTGAAGGCGTGATTCAAAATTCGCTCGACCGGGAGGTTACATCGGATAAAATCGGTGAGCTGGTCATGGAAAAGCTGAAAGGCATTGATGAGGTTGCCTATGTCCGCTTTGCCAGCGTATACCGCCAGTTCAAGGATGTGGGCACCTTCATGAAGGAACTGCAAAGCCTTTTGGACCAATAATTTTGTTGAATCGTAAAAAAGAACAGAGTAGAGAAACTACTCTGTTCTTTTTTTACGGTTGTTTTTTAATACATTTGTTCATCAGGTTTTCCCGGTCATCCTCGGAGAGTTTGTTCAGAACCTTGTCGACCGTTTCGGCCAAAGGACTGTCGGGCTGCATGGCAACGGCAACCTGGGATTGATTTTCGTCGGTTTCAAAACCGGTTTCGTTATTGACCAGATTTACATACATGAAACCGTCATATTTTTTGCAGTTCGCCTGTGCGACCGGAAGCTCGGCAATATAAGCGTCAATTTCGTCGTTCTGCAAGGCGGCAATCATGGTGTCATAATCGGCCATAAGACATTCATCCTTGATATTGGGCATCTGTCCGGCCAGCGTTTCATGTACCGTGCCGCTTTGCGCCGCAACCGTAGCGTCTTGGAAATCATTGATGCTTTCGGCATGACAATAGTCACCCGATTCCTTAACCACAACAACAATATTGGATTGATAATAAGACGAGGAAAAGAGAATGCCTTCGCTCTCCTGAGGACTGATACCGCCAATAGCAAGGTCGATTTTGCCTTGCCGAACCGCAGGCAGCAGCTCGTTCCAGGACAATTTGACAATCACCAAACGGTAATCCAAAGCCTCGGCGATTTTTGCGGCAATCTTTGTATCATAGCCGTTGGCAAAATGGGCAGAGCCTTGAATCGGCACACCGTCGAAGCTGTCATTATAACTTTCCCAGTTGTACGGCACATAGGCACATTCCATGCCCACTTTCAGCACCGGACGGGTATCCGGCTCGGCCTTCTCTTTCGGTACGCAGCCGGCAAACGAAAGACAAAGCAAAAGAACAGACAGGGCGATTGAAATGCATTTTTTCATAAAGAAAACTCCTTTGCCGCGTTTTTTTCAGTTTAGCATAAGTCGAAACCGATTGCAAGCGGTTCGACAGAAGAAAACAAAAAACAATCAGAATTCCAAGCGTATACGGCTGTGGTGTTTTGGTTCCTTGGTGACGACGATTTTTTTATCGATTCTTTGTTTTAATTCCGCCACATGAGAAATAATACCAATCAGTCGGTGATTGCCGGAGAGTGTCTGCAAAATGCGGATGGCTTGGGCAAGGGAATCCTCATCCAAAGAGCCAAAGCCCTCATCGATAAACAGCGCGTCCAGCGTCACACCGCCGGCCGCCGTTTGAATTTCCTCGGAAAGGGCGAGAGCCAAGGCCAACGAGGCTTTAAAGGATTCACCGCCCGAAAGGGTCTTTACACTGCGCCGGGAGGCATTGTAATGGTCGATGACATTCAGCTCCAAACCGCTTTGACTGCGTTGATTTTCGGCATCGGTGCGGCGAAGCAGCTCGTACTGTCCGGCCGTCATTTCCATGAGCCGAACATTGGCGCGCGAGAGAATACGGTCAAAGAAGGCGGCCTGTACATAGGCCTCTAATGAGATTTTTTCCTTGCCGGAAAGTGCGCCGTTGGCCGTGTCCGAAAGGCTGCGCAGTAGGCCGAGCCGCTCGGCAGCGCGAGTCAAGGCAGCCTGTTGCGCCGTAGCGTTGCGGAAAATAAGTCGGTCGTTTTCCAGACAAATGCCCAATTGTTCGCGCTTTTCGACGGCGGTTCGCTTGGCCAGCAGCAGTTGGTCTTTTTGTATTTGCAGAGCTTCGGTATCCGGCTTGCTTTCGGAAAGCTGTTGCCGTAACGCCCCGATAGCGGCATTGTGCTTGGCAATTTCATTTTGGGTGTCGTTCAGGGCCTTTTGGGCATCATTTGCGGCCTGTTGCAGTGCAGCGCTTTGCGCTTGACGCTCCTGGATTTGGGCTTGCAAAACCACCTCGTCGGTATCCTTTAACATTTCGGTGTACAGGTCCAACTGCCCGGTTAAGGCGGTCGCTTGTGTCATGCAATCGGTGTATTGCATTTGCAGTTCGAAAAGTTGCTTTTGATTGCGGTCAATATAGGCTTCGGCCTTGGGAATGTTTTCCTCAATTTCCTTTTGGCGCTCGGCCGCCGCTTGGGCCGTTTGCAGTTTTGCCTGCAAACCATCGGCATCGGCTTGCAGACGGTCGGCCAATTCGGCAATTGCCGAAGCGGGATGCTCGGTTTTGGGCAAATGCAAGGCGGCCAATTCAGAAAGTAAAGCGGCTTTCTGGGTTTCGGCGGCGGCTTTCAGCGCGCCGGCGGTACGGCTCTGCACAAAGGCACTCTGCCGGGCTTCTTCCATTTGCTCTCGCGCCCGCTCCAAATCGGATTTATCTATCCGGTCGGCTGGCAAAACAGCCGGCTGCGGATGCGCGGTCGAGCCGCAAACCGGGCAGGGTAGACCGGGAGAAAGTTCGGTCGCCAAAATACCGGCCTGCATATCCAAAAAGCACTTTTGTAATTGCGCATAGTCGGCCGCTGCCTTTTCGGCGGCTTCGGCCGCCTGCAAATACAGCGCCTGTTTCTCTTTGTAGTCTTCATAGGCCTTTTGGTATGTATCTGCCTGCACTCGCAGGGCTTGTACACGTTCGATTTGCGCCGCCTGACGGGTAACCTCTGCTGTCAGACGCGGCAACTCGTCTGCGGTGGCGCGCAGCTGCTTGCGTTCCTCGCGTGCAGCCTGCAATCGCGCCTGCAAATCGGCGGTTTTCTTTTTTATATCCTCCATTTGGGCAGCAAGCTGGGCCGTGGCGGCCCTTTTTTCTTCCAAGGCGGTGCGGGTTTGTGTCCATTCGCGATAGTTTTCCAGCGCGGCGGTCAGTCGGTCGATTTCTACCCTTAAACCGTCACAAAGCGACAGTGCTTCCTGTGTGCGTCTCTGTGCTTCGGACAAGGTCGGGAGTTTGGCTTGCAGAATTTCGGCTTTGTCTTTATGCACAGAAATAGTTTCGGCAATTTCGGCCTCTTTTGCGGCAAGGGTGCAAAGCTGTTCGGTTTCGGTGAGCTGTTTTTCCAGCACAGAAATTTCATTGTCCAGACCGGCATATTGGTTCTGTACCGTTTCAATACGGGACGCCAAAAACCCCATATCCAGATTTTCGGGCAGGAGAAAAGCCTGTTGCCGCCATTCCTCCAAGGCGGTATCGGGCGCATCGGGTGAAATCGGCGTAATGCCGTTCAGATATTGCAACAGACCGGCCGACAAGGTTTCGTATTCTGCCTTCTGGCGGTTGCTCTCCTGGCGCAGGCGTTCTTGCAGCGCCAGATAGGGCGCCGTGCCGAACAGCTTGCGGAAAATTTTGCTTCTTTCCTCGGTCGGCGAAAACAGAATGCGCTGAAAATCTCCCTGTGCAATCATCACGATTTGGGTGAATTGTTCACGGGTAAGCCCCAATAGCTCTGTGATGGCAAGGGTAACCTCTTTGTACCGTGTTACGGTGTAGCCGTTTGGTCCGTATAACACCGCGTCGGCGGTTTGCTGGGTTTGTCCGCCGCCTTTTTTGGCCGGGCGGATATAGGCTGGGTTGCGGCGAACGGTGTATTCGGCACCCTTTTCTAAAAAGACCATTTCAACAAAGGTGGGGATTTCCGGTTGTGCATATTTACTGCGCAGCATGGAGGCATCTCGGGTCTTGCCGCTGGCCTCCCCGTAGAGCGCAAAAGCAATCGCATCGAAAAGGGTGGTTTTACCGGCACCGGTATCTCCGGTGATTAAATAAATGCCCTTTTCGCCGAAGGCCGAAAAGTCAACCGTTGTTTCGCCGGAGTAAGGGCCGAAAGCAGACAAAGTGAGTTTTAAAGGTTTCATTGCTCCGCCCCCTCCCAAATGGTTTCAATCAGGGTTTGCAGGTACCTGGTTTGTGCGTCGTTTAAGGGCGCGTTGTTTTGTAGGGTATAAAGTTCATTAAACAAATCCAGCGGACTGCTTTTTGCATGGGTTTCCCTCTGTTGCATTTCCGGTGTCGCTTGGGTGCGGCGGTTGTCATAGGTCAGTTGCATAATGTGGGGATAAATCGAGCGCAGCTTGGCAACCGCGTCGGGAATTTCCTCCTCGTCGGTTAAAATAATATGTACATAATCCTCCAAATTCGTACCGGCATAATTGCGGCGATCGGCAATCTCCATATAACTGCCGCGGATTTCGCGCAGACGGCGCAGAGGAACAAGCGGAAGAAAGGAAAGCGAAACCTCCCCTTTTTCCTTGATTGTAACCACCGTAATGCTTTTTTCCTGCTCGCACTCCGAGAAGGAATAGGCCAGCGGTGTTCCGCAATAGCGCACGGTGGGGCGCGTTACCTGCTGCGGGCGGTGGATGTGCCCCAGAGCAACATAATCAAAGCCGGCAAACAAGGCGGCGCCGACCTGCTCTGTACCACCGACCGAAAGCTCCTCGGAGTCGGCAGGGCGTGCACCGGCCACAAACTGGTGCGCCACCAACAGATTGCGGCGCGAAGGGTCAAGGCAGAGCGAAGAAACCACTGCCGCCACCGCGTCCTGATAGCTTTCGATTTGCGTATCAGGGAAAAAGGGGCGCACGGTGCTCGGTTTGATAAAGGGCAACAGGTAAATGTCCAGTTCCCCGTATTCGTCCTGCAAGGTAATCGGCTCAATTTTCCCTTTGAAAAGCGGCGAGAAATAAACCTGGCTTTGCCGTAAAATATCAGCACCAAAGGCGATGCGCTCGGCCGAATCGTGGTTACCGCTGATAATAAAAATCGGCTTGCCGAGCTCGGCAAGTTGGGTTAAAAAAAGGTCAAAAAGCTGTACCGCCTCGGCAGAGGGGACAGCCTTATCATAAATATCACCGGCCAGCAAAAAGGCATCGGGCGTCTGTTGACGGGCGATGGAGAGTATTTCATTTAAAATGTATTGCTGGTCTTCCAGCAGGGAATACCCTCCCAGGCGCTTGCCGATGTGCAAATCGGACAAATGAAAAAATCTCATGATTTTACTTTCCTAACTGCCGGCTTTTATAATAGGTAACGGCCAAACGGTCGCACCGTTCATTTTCGGGATGGCCGGCGTGTCCCTTAATCCAGTGAAAGGTCACGTCATGGACTTCGCAAAGGTTCAGAAGCAGTTCCCATAAATCGGCATTCAGCGCCGGCTTTTTGTCGGCCTTGCGCCAGCCGTTTCGGCGCCAGTTTTTCGCCCAACCCAGTATGATTGCATCCGAAACATATTTAGAATCGGTGGTCAGCAGAACCGTACAAGGCTCTTTTAAGGCTTGTAAAGCCTTGATGCAGGCGGTCAGCTCCATGCGGTTGTTGGTGGTATCATCCTCGCCGCCGAAAAACTCCTTTTCATGCCCCTCATAGCGAAGAATAGCACCCCAACCGCCCGGTCCGGGATTGCCGGAGCAGGCACCGTCGGTAAAGATTTCAACAAATTTTTTGTTTTGCATAAAAATTCTATCCTACCTTTTTAACAGCATAAATACAGAGTAGAGTATCGGCTGGTGCAGAATATAGATGAGCAGGGCGTTGCGCCCGACCGTACCGAGAAACGGCAGCGGTTTGGCCCGGAAAAAGGCGGGGAAACCGCGCTTTTTGCATAAAAGACCGGTAAAAAATCCGGCAAGAAAAATAAACAGCCAAGGCAACACCGGGAAATAGTCGGCCGATGAAAAAGACGGCTTCGGTAAGCCAAGCCAGAATAAAAAGTCGGTAGAATACCATGCGGCCGGCAGCGGATACCGGGTAACCAGCAGCCAAAGATTACCGGATTCTATCGGATAAAAAATCAAAAACAGCACAAGCGACAACAAGATGCCGAGAAGTGCCGGAATTTTGCTTAAAGGCTTGTGAAACAGAGCGCAAAACAAAATACAAAAGGCTAGCAGGTGTAAAACTCCGAAATAAATGGCAACCTCCAACCCGAATTTACCGGCCGCCAGGGTGACAACCGTCACCAACAGGGCCACCACTGCAAGCTTTGCGCCGCGCCGGAGATTCGAGTGCGAAAGGGTGCAACACAAGCCGGATAAAAAGATAAAAAAGGCGGCAAAAAAGGGTTCGGCAGGAAGAAAGAATCGATACAGTCGGTCGGAAAAAGCGTCACCGAACAGCATCTGATAAAGATAAATGCCGTGAAAGACGACCATGCACAGTACTGCAAGGCCGCGCAGCGCATCCAATAAATGATAGCGTGTTTTAGAAGACATAATCGTTTCCTTTTCGGTTAATAACTGCGCATTGAGCCAATCACCTTGCCGAGAATGTCAATGCGGTCGGCATAAATCGGCGCGAAGTCGGGGTTTTCGGGCATAAGATAGGGCTTTCCGTTTTCAAATTCCAAGCGTTTTACGGTGGCCTCATCTTCAATCATGGCAATGACGATGTCCCCCTGCCGGGCAGGCAAGTCCTTGTCGGCCACCACGAGGTCGCCGTCTAAAATGCCGGCATCCCGCATACTGAGTCCAACCACACGCAGGGCAAATAAGCTCTGGCTGTTTTGGGTGGGGAAGGGAATATAATCCTCAATTTGTTCTACGGCCAAAATCGGTTGTCCGGCGGTAACGCGGCCAAGCACCGGTACCTGTGCGGCGTTGCCGCTGCCGACAATACGAATGGAACGGGAAAAACGCGGGTCGCGCTCAATATATCCCTTTTCCTCTAAGGTATTGAGAATGGCGTGTACGGTGGAGGTCGATTTTATGCGTGCGCCGTTGCAGATTTCCCGTACGGTAGGGGGAACGGCCTCTCCAATCGCCTGCACCAAAAAACGGTAAACGCGGTCCTGTTTTTCGCTTAACGGTTCTCTCATAATTTCCTCCCGAACAAATATTCTTTTTTTAGTATACCATCTTTGCATGCCTTTTACAAGAAAAACTTGCAATTTTTATACGGGACAGAACAAAAAGAAAAAGGCCGCACAAAAGTGCGGCCTTTTGGTGGAGATAAGCGGGATCGAACCGCTGACCTCTTGAATGCCATTCAAGCGCTCTCCCAGCTGAGCTATACCCCCATAGGACTACTAGCATATGATAACATAACAGTCGGAAAAAAGCAAGTGTTTTTTATTTAAAAATAAAAATTCCCGATTTTTCTATTGACAAACGGGCAAAATTATATATAATGGTATTGTTAAAGATTTACAGAATATTGCGGAATTGTGTAAGGGTAGCACGACAGACTCTGACTCTGTTTGTCTGGGTTCGAATCCTAGTTCCGCAGCCATGCAACGCTGAATCCGGTTCCCTATGGGTTCGGCGTTATTAAATGAAGGCATAGCTCAGTTGGTTAGAGTACCTGCTTGACATGCAGGGGGTCGGTGGTTCAAGTCCACTTGTCTTCACCAAAAAGCCCGGTGTCCAAAAGGACACCGGGCTTTTGTAAATTTACTTATTCTTCAATTTCTTCCTCATCGTCACACTCGATAAATTCATATTCTTCGTTGTCTTTATCGATTAAATAACGATTGACCAAAACCGCAACACCGGCCGCCATAGCCACAACGGCAACGAGTATGGAAATAAACCACATAATATGCTTAAAGCTCATACAGAAAACCACCTTTCTTTTTCTTTATTGTAATATGAAAAGGAAAAAAAGTCAAGTGGGCTCGTACTACATAAAGGGCGCAAATACGCGAAGCACGGCCTGTTTGCATTTCAGCCATAACGGCCGCCGTTTCCAAGCGGGCAAGGTGATTTCCTCACAATCCTCCATAATACGAATCATATGCTGCTTAATGTCCAGCACGGTTTTTGAGCCGGCAATCCAAGTTCCACATTCAAAATGCAGATAAAAACTGCGGTAATCCATGTTGATGGTGCCGACGGTTGCAACCTTATCGTCCGACACAAAGAGCTTGGAATGAATAAAGCCGGGTGTAAACTCGTAGATGCGAATGCCGGCCTCCAACAATTCCTCATAATAGGACTGCGTAACCGGATGAACATACCATTTGTCCTCCTTTTTCGGCGTGAGGATACGTACATCAATACCCGATTGTGCCGTGGCCTTTAAAATTTGCATCATGGAATTGTCCAAAATCAAATAGGGCGAGGCAATATAGACATATTTTTTGGCGGTGTAGAGTATCTGCATATATAGACCCTCGGCCGGATTGGCAGGGTCAACCGGACTGTCGCAATAGGGCTGTACAAAACCGTCGCCGTAGGTGTCGTAGGCTTTGGGGAGATAGTGCGAGGGGTAGATGGGGTGCCGTATATCAATGGTGTTCCACATTTCGCAAAACATTACGGTGAAATTCCGGGTGGCCGGACCTCTTAAAAGCAGAGCGCAATCCATCCAATACCCGTGGGGGTGGGTTCGGTTAATGTATTCATCACCGATGTTCATGCCGCCGGTGAAGGAGGTCACCCCGTCAATAACAACGATTTTGCGGTGGTTGCGGTTGTTCTGAAAAATATCCATAGAGGGTCGAATTGGATTGAAGGCCAGCACCTTGATGCCGTTTTGCCGCAGACGGCTTACAAAACCGTGACTGTGCCGGGTAATCGAGCCGAAATCATCGTAAATAATACGAACCTCTACGCCCTCGGCGGCCTTGCGCTTTAAAATGGAATAAATGGCATCCCACATTTCGCCCTCGGCCAGAATAAAAAATTCCAGGAAAATAAATTTTTTCGCTTTGTTCAGTTCCTCCAATAGTCGGGGCAGGGCAACCTCGCCGGGGGAAAGGTATTCGGTTTCGGTGTTGTCCCAAACGGGGTAGCCGGATTGCCTGTAAAGGTATTTGGACTGACGGGCGTGCTGCATATCATTGTATTCCAGCCGGTTTTCTATCGCTTCATTTTGCCGCAGGAATTTTGCGGTGGACATTTTGATTCTGGTCATGCGGCGGCGGAATTGCGGCGTAACACGACCGCTGCCCCACAGCAGATAAATAACGCCGCCCACCGGCGGAATGGAAAGAATAAATACAATCCACATAATTTTATAGCTGGGGTTTGAACGCTTGTTAATGATATGAAAAACAACGATGATATTGATGATTTGAAAAAGCACATAGGCCCAGATGGTCAACCCGGTCATTTGAAAAACCAGGAAAAGCGTAATGACAATTTCCAGCAAAACCAAAAGAATGGTGGTAATCAGTTTTACCGGCGGATTGGAGCCGACCTTTTTCAATTGCATTTATATCACCTGCCGTTGTTTTTCCTTTTTATACCAACATTATATCAAGTAGCACAAGGCTTGTCAAATGACTTTTTCCACCCTGTACATGCTTTCCAAAACCGCCCAGTTTTGCGGGAAAAAGCTGTTGAGGGTCCAGTAGCTGACACCGCCCAAACCGTATTGTGACACCAGCGAAAGACGAGCTTTGGTAGAGGAGGCATTTTCAAACCATACAATGTGCTGTTCACCGTTTTTGGTATAGCGGAAAAAAGGTGCTTGGGAGCCGGTGCTGTACTCAATGCGCGCGCCGTTTTGGATGGCGCGCTCGACCGCCTGCTGAATGGTCAGCACCTCGGCAGGGCGACCGCTGACATAGGGTAGGGTCCAATCGTAGCCGTAATTGGGCATACCCATCAGTATTTTTTCGGGAGGAATGACCGATACGGCAAAATCCAACACCTGTTTGACCGGCTCGATGGGTGCAACCGCCATCGGCGGCCCGTACAAATATCCCCACTCATAGGTCATGAGAATGACCTGGTCAACAATCTGCCCGTGAAAGGCGTAATCGTGTGCCTCATAGAGTGTGCCGGGCTGGTCGGCGCGGATTTTGGGAGCGAGGGCGGTGGAGAGCTTGTAGCCCTCCGGCTGCAACGCTGCCGATAGGTTTTCTAAAAAGCGGTTGTAATCCTCGCGATTGGCCGGAGGAATGTATTCAAAATCGATATCCACGCCGTAGTAGTTTTTGGCACGCAAAGTAGCAAGAATATTGTCGATTAACCGTTGGGAAGCCGACGGGTTGGTCAAGAGCGTGGCAATCAGGTCGCTGTCAAAACCACCGCCGGAGCGGGTGTTGGTGACCACCATGACAGGGGCAACGCCGGCGGCGCGAGCAGTTTGAATTAGCGGTTCATCTTCTATGGTATTCAAATTTCCCCCGGCATCGGTACGGTAACTGAAAATCGAAAGAAAGGTAAGGTAGGGCAAGGTGCGCTCTAAAACACCGGTGTTGACAGAAGGGTAAACATAACCATTTACCCGTATCGAGGGGCGCGGTCTTTCGGGTAAAAAAATCACTTCGCCTGCGTAAATGGTATAGGGCGACGCAATTTGCGGATTGGCCGCTTTGAGTGCGTCGAGGCTGACACCGGCATCCAGCGCAATCGAATAAAGGGAGTCTCCGCTTTGCACCTCATAGGCATTAGCGAGCGGAATCACCAGCTCCTGTCCTACGGCCAGCCGGTCAGGGAAGCGCAGACCGTTGACCTCGGACAAGCGGCTACTCTCTACCGAATACCGCCGTGCAATATTAAAAAGTGTATCGCCCGGCTTTACGGTGTAAATTATCATGCAAATCACAAACCTTTCGTGTTTTACGGAAAACGAATGAAAGGATAACCTTGCAATCCGTCTGCCTTTATGTTTTAATATATTAAAAGGATGTGTGATTATGTCTGTCTACCGGGAAATTTTAAAGAGTGAATGTGAAAAAATGGGCATTTCGCTTGCAGAGGACGCCTTTGCGCGCTTTGAAGCCTATGCCGCCTATTTGATAGAATACAACCAAAAGGTGAATTTAACCGCCATTACCGAACCGGCAGAAATTGCACACAAGCATTTTGTGGATTGCCTTTTGTTTTTTAAGGCGGTGCAGGTACCGCAGACAGCCAGCCTGATTGATGTGGGCACCGGCGCCGGCTTCCCCGGGGTGGTTTTAAAAATTGCCCGTCCCGATATACAGCTCACCCTTTTGGACAGCTTGAATAAGCGGCTGGTGTTTTTGCAAAGCCTGCTTGAAAAATTGGGACTGACGGCCGAAATTGTGCACAGCCGTGCCGAGGACGGTGCTAAGCCGCCGTTGCGTGAGCATTTTGATTTTGCAACGGCACGCGCCGTTGCCGCCCTGCCGGTGCTGTGTGAATATTGTCTGCCGTATGTAAAATCGGGCGGAAGCTTTGTTGCGTTAAAGGGTGCAATGGCCAACCAGGAGGTGGCCGCCGCCGGTCGCGCCGTACAGATTCTGGGCGGCGAAAAAGCACAGTTGGTTTGCCTGCAAACCGAGGCCTTGGGCAGCCGCGGTATTGTAACGGTTCGCAAAGTGCATCACACGCCGCCTGCATACCCCAGAACGGCCGCAAAAATTTCCAAACAGCCGTTGTAAAATTTCGACTTTGTATTTTTTGCTATACGAAACGTAATTCTACTTTTACACAGGGTTTTGCACAGTTTTGCGCCAAAAAACCCCGAAAATTCGCTGTTTTTTAAAAAAACTGTGTATTAACCTGTGCAAAACTAGCATATTTTTTCAAGGTTCCAAAGTTTACATAATTCTGTTTTTCTTTACATAAAACATAAAATATAACAGATTGTATAATTTGTTTTTTGCCCGACATAAAGCAAAAAAAAGAGTGGCTGTCGCACAGGTGAAAAACCTGCGATAACCACTCTTTTTTACATAATGCCAAGCACGCAAAGGGTGTGGCAAAGACTGCCCAATAGGACGAAAATATGGAAGATGGAATGAAAGTACCGCCGGTGTGCGCCGATTTTAAAAAGCAGTGCGCCGATGGTATAGAAAATGCCGCCGCTCAACAGTAACCAAAACAGCGGTGCGGACAGGGCGCGGTACATGGAGCGAATAGAGAAAAGAATGCACCAACCCATGCCGAGATAGCAAATCATTGAAAAGACCTTGTATTTTTCCAAATCAATCGCCGTTAAGGTGACGGCGACGGCGGTGCATCCCCAAACGACACCGAAGGTGATCCAACAGGCAACCGGAGAAATGTGCCGCAGGGCACAGAGCAATAACGGGGTATAGGTACCGCTGATAAGAAAATAAATGGTACAGTGGTCTAAAATCTGGAAGACCTTTTTAGAGGTATCGGTGGTCAGCCCGTGGTATATGCTGGACATGGTGTAAAGCATAATCATGGAAAGACCGAATACAATGCCGGACAAAAGACCGGTCAGATTTTTGTGTATGGCGGCGAGCAGAATACAGAGCACAAGGGCAATGATGCCCAGGCCGCCGCCGACAATATGGGTTACCATATTAAAAATTTCTTCTGAGCGCGTGTAATCCGGGAGCTTCCGGTCACGCAGTTTTGTTCGTTTCATAAAGTTGCACCTAAAATATTGTAAAATAATTGGGATTGTGATATAGTTACTATTATAATTACTATCGAAATGTTTTCAACATTTCCACATTTAATAATCATTATAATAAAATTCGGAGGAATGTCAAATGGATGTTTTTATAGAACAATTGTATGAAGTAAAGCAGAGCGGAAATACGCTTTTAAAAAAAGCCGGAATTCTTTTGGTGGGTTCCTTGGTGATTTTGGCTTTGGTTTTTGTTGCCTTGACCATGCTGCAAAGCTTGGCCTCCGTTCTTTTTCTGTTGGCGTTTGGCGTGGGTTATTTTGCCTATTTGCTGTGCGGAAAGATGGATGTGGAGTATGAGTATATTCTTACCGGCAGCATCATTGATATCGACCGCATCACCAACCAGAGAAACCGCAAGCGGATGCTAACCTTCCGTTGCGCAGATATTACCGGCATCGTCCCCGTCGAGGCGATACCGAAGGATAAAGAGGTCAAGCGCTTTTGCTCCAAGGATGACGGCGTGGCCTTTTTGTTGGGAGATAAGGCGATTGTTTTTGCGCCGAATGAGAAATTTCGCGCCGAAATGGCAAAGGTTTTGCCGCGTCACTTAAAAAAGGAGTTGGAATAGGTGCCCATCGTCATTACTGAGGATTATATTCGGGCGCATCTGCCGGTATTACCGGAAACGGCCCACAAGGGCGATTTCGGTCGATTGGGCGTTATGGCCGGAAGCTATGGTATGGCCGGTGCGGCGGCGTTTGCCATCGGGGCGGCCTATCGAAGCGGTGCCGGCTTGGTTTACGGCTTTGTTCCGCAATCGATTTACGGTATTCTGGCAACCATCTGTCCGAATGCCGTTTTTTATCCGGTCGACAGTCAAGAGGAATGGAAGTCGGCGCAATTATCGCGGCCGGACGCCTGGGTCATCGGCTGCGGCATGGGAAATACGGAGGCCACCGCCCAGACGGCACAGCGGCTGATTGCCCTGAATAAGCCCTTTGTTTTGGATGCCGACGGTATAAATGCGCTGGCCGGTTGCATAGAATGTAGCAAGGGTAAAAAGGCGGTGCTTACGCCCCATGAAGCCGAGGCGGCACGGGTGCTGGGCTGTTCTGCCGACATGGTGGCGGGCAATCGCTTCTCGGCCGTACAGCAACTGGCAGAAAAAAGCGGCGCCGTGGCGGTGCTGAAAGGGCATCATACGCTGATTTCCGACCGGGAAACGGTCTTTGTTTGTGAGGCGGGCAATAACGGCATGGCGACAGCCGGCAGCGGCGATGTGCTTGCCGGTATGATTGGTGCTTTCCTTGCACAAGGCTGTACACCGACCGAAGCAGCGGTCATGGGGGTTTATTTGCACGCGCGCGCCGGGGATACCGCGGCGGCGCAGCTTTCGCGCCGGAGTCTGTGTGCGATGGATATTCTTGCGGCTTTACCCGAAGTTTTTAAAGCATTTGAAGGGTGATTTCTGTGAAAAGGGCAGTGGCTTTTTGCTTTTGTTTGTTGCTTTTGCTGACGGGATGTGCGCAAAAAACAACCGCAATCGAAAGCGAGGGGTTTTCCTGCCGTGCAACCGTAAAATGGCAGGGGGATACCTATGCGCTGCGCATGGAGGCACCCGGCGGCGGTATTTTTAAGGCCACCGTTGCACAGGGCAACTTTAAAGGCATGTGTTTTACTCTCGATGCCGATAAGGTGCAGGTAAGCTATCTCGGTATGGAATATACCCTGCCGGAGGGTTTTACCGGACAAAACTGTGTCGTGGCCTTTAAGCAGGTTATGCAGGCGCTGAAACGAAACGGTGAATCGGCAGCGCTGGATAATAAAGGCCGGATTACATTGCAAACCGACATGGGCAATGCCGAGGTTACGGTTCGCCCTGACGGATTTCCCGAAAAAATCGTGTTGCCTGAACAACAAGCCGAAATCGCCCTTTCGGAGTTCAATTATCTTTCTTAATCAAAAACGGCTGCGGAATATTTCCGCAGCCGTTTCTTTTTTGCGCCCTTAAACGAAGGCGAGGGCAGGTCACATATTATTCTATGCCGTAAACCGAAAAACTATTCCATTCCCAGCAGTTTCAAAGGGGAAACGGCAATGCCGTCCTTGTACATTTCAAAATGGAAATGGGTCTGCTCTACACTTTCCTCCGGAATGTCACCGACAATACCGACTTGGGTTTTGGAGGTGACGGTATCTCCCTCTTTAACCGACAGCTTTGCATTCAAGCCGCAATAAACAGCGAGTACGCCGTTGCCGTGGTCGATTTTCACCACATTCCCCAGCATCGAGTCAAAGCCGGTAAAGGTGACGGTTCCGTCGCCTGCGGCAAAAACCGAGGTGCCCTTTTCACAGGCAATGTCGACACCGCGGTGGATACGCATATCCCGAAAGGTTTCGGAATATTGCAGCATTTCACTGTTGAAATCTTTGAGAATACTGCCGGTGACCGGCATAACGAAATACTTGGCGGCAGGTGCAGTGGCGGCAGATTCGGTTGCGCTTTGCACCGTAGAATGGGGCGTTTTCGGCACATTGCTTTCGGGCTTGGCCGTCGGCGCAACTTCTGAAACAACCGATACGGTCGAAGATGAAGGCGTTTCGGAGCTCTCACTGCTTGTAAGGGAAGCAGAGGAGTCGCTGTCTTTTGTTGATATGGGCGCGGTGGCACTCCATGCGGCCATGCCGACAGCAACCAAACAGGCACAGCAAACCAGATAAAATCCTTTTTGTTTGAAAAATGTTTTGGTCTTTTCTTTAAATGATTTTTTATACATTGTTTTTACCTCTTATCTCGCTTTTTACAGTTCTGGTTTTATTTTGGTTCGAACCGCGGGATTTTATACGGCGTTTTTTCAGATGTTTTTAAAAAGTTCATATTTTGCATACAAATTTTATATATTTCCCTGCTATACTATGCTTGTACTTAAAGGAACGCAGGTTACCGCAAGCCTGCATTTAAGTACAAATACCCTCCTCAAAACCCCAAAACAAAAAACCGCCCGAAAAGGCGGTTTTTTGTTTTGGCCGATTGTCTGCAAAAAGTTCATAAATTAGAAAAGAAATACTCTTGCATTTGTAAAAAAGTCTGCTATAATGTTAAATAGGGAAATTTAGTATTTCTGGAAAGGAAGATTCGTAATGACACAAAACAAAGCCGTACTTTCATGGATTGAAGAAATGAAAGCTCTGGTAAATCCGGACAAGGTTGTTTGGATAGACGGAAGCGAGTCACAGTTGGAGGAGCTGCGTGCAATCGCTGTATCCACCGGTGAAATGCTGAAACTGAATGAAGAAAAACTGCCCGGATGCTATCTGCACAGAACCAAGCCCAATGATGTAGCACGTGTAGAGGACAGAACCTTTATCTGCTCCAAAAAAGAAGAAAACTGCGGGCCGACCAACCATTGGCATGACCCGGAGAAAATGTATAAAAAACTGTACGATATTGCCCGCGGAAGCTATAAGGGCAGAACCATGTACATTATTCCCTTCTCTATGGGCCCGATTGGCTCGCCTTTGGCCAAAATCGGTGTAGAAATTACCGATTCGATTTATGTTGTTTTGAACATGGCCATTATGACCCGTGTCGGCGAAAAGGTCTTTGAGGTACTGGGGGACAGCAATGACTGGGTACGCGGATTCCACGCCTCCTGTGACATTGATCCTGAAAACCGCTACATTTGCCAGTTCCCGGAGGACAATACCATTATTTCGGTAAACTCTGCTTACGGCGGTAATGTATTGCTGGGCAAAAAATGTTTTGCACTGCGCATTGCCTCTTATCAAGGCTGGAAAGAGGGCTGGATGGCCGAGCATATGCTGATTTTGGGTATTGAAAACCCGAAGGGTGAGGTAAAATATGTTGCCGCCGCCTTCCCGTCGGCCTGCGGTAAAACCAATCTGGCAATGATGATTCCGCCCGAATATATGCGCAAAAAGGGCTACAAAGTTTGGACAGTCGGTGACGATATTGCATGGATGCGTATCGGTAAAGACGGTCGTCTGTATGCCATCAATCCGGAGAACGGATTCTTCGGCGTTGCACCCGGCACCAATGAAAAATCCAACTTCAATGCCTTGGCTTCGACCAAGAAAAACACCATCTTCACCAATGTTTGCCTGAATTTAGACGACAATACCGTTTGGTGGGAGGGCTTGAACAAAGACCTGCCGCAAAACGCAATCGATTGGAAGGGCAATCCGTGGGATGCCTCCAAGTTTGATAAGGCAGATAAAGCAACCTATGCTGCACATCCCAACTCTCGCTTTACTGCACCGGCAGTCAACTGCCCCTGCATTTCCGAGGAGTTTGATAAGGGTGAGGGCGTGCCGATTTCGGCCATTATCTTTGGCGGCCGCCGCGCAAAATGCGCACCGCTGGTTTATCAGTCCAAGGATTGGGAAAACGGTGTATTCGTCGGTTCGGCAATGGCCTCTGAAACGACCGCTGCTGCGGCCGGTGCGGTTGGCGTTGTCCGCCGTGATCCGATGGCTATGTTGCCCTTCTGCGGTTACCATATGGCAGATTATTTCCGTCATTGGCTCGATATGGGCGAGAAGCTGGGCGATAAAGCACCGAAAATCTTCAATGTCAACTGGTTCCGTACCGATGATGAAGGCAACTTCATCTGGCCGGGCTTTGGCGACAATATGCGTGTACTGAACTGGATTATTGACCGTTGCGAAGGCAAGGTAGACGCGCAGGAAACCGCCATCGGTTATCTGCCGAATCCGGAAGATATCGACCTGACCGATTTGGACTTCGATTTGGATACTTTGAAGAGCATTCTGAAAGTAGACAAAGAGGTTTGGCAGAAAGAAGCCGCCGAAATCGAAGAGCATTACAAGAAGTTTGGCAACAAGCTCCCCGCAGAGTTGAAAAAACAGTTAGAAACACTGAAAGCCAACCTGAAATAAGAAAAAGAACCCCCGAAGATGCGAAACCATCTTCGGGGTTTTGTTTTGCAAAAAAAATGACATTTATAATGTGCGAAGACCTTTGGGATAGTGGTTTTTTAAGCGGCCGCCGCTGGCCTTGCCAAAGCCGAGGGGAATGCCGTCAAGAAAGACGCCGCAATATCCTCTGTATGCGTCACCGCAGGGAATTTCCTCCCCGTGCAGAAAGGCGGTGGTTCGCGGGTGGTCGGCCGAAAGGGTAAGAATTTGCCGCGGCCGGCAGGCCGGCGTGGTGTAGAGTCCGTGCACCGGAACGAAACGGCCTTTTTGTAGGGTGCCGGCCAGAATTCCGTTGCGAAGAACGGGACAGTCAGGCAGGGAATATCTCGTTGTTATGTAAACTCGGTCTTTAATGGTCACGATATTACCGGGACAAGCATTTTCAAAATTTTCCTTATAAAAGGCGTCGAAAAGCGGATTGTCGCTTTTGCAGGTTTCTATGGGCAGAGCACAGGGGGCTTGGCCTTCTTTTTGCAGCAATGCAACGAAATGCCCTTCGCCGCCGTGGCGGGGGAAAATCCGCCGGGTGTATTCCAAACCGGTCGTACTCGGCGAGAGATGGGCAAAACCGCTTTGACCGAAGGACGGCGCAATTGGAATGAGCTTGAAATCCGGATGCCTTTCCAAAAAAGCGGCAATCTGCAACTCGTTTTCTTCGGGGGCAAAGGTGCAGGTACTGTAACAGAGCCGGCCACCCGGTTTCAGCATACCCACGGCCGCGTCTAAAATCTCCTGTTGTCTTTCAGCGCAGAGGGCAATGTTCTCCTGTGACCAGCCGGTAACGGCCGCCGGCTCTTTGCGCATCATTCCCTCGCCCGAACATGGGGCATCGACCAAGATTTTATCAAAAAACTGCGGCAATCGGTCGGCCAAAATATCGGCCGAAAGGGAGGAAACGACCGCACCCGAAACACCCAACCGTTCGAGGTTGGAGAGCAGCGGTTGCGCCCGCGCAGATACATATTCGTTACACCAGAGCAGTCCAGTACCCATCAGGCTGCCGGCCAGTTGGGTTGCCTTTCCGCCCGGCGCGGCGCACAAATCAAGCACTCGGTCTCCCGGCTGAACACCCAGCGCTTCTGCGGCCGAGGCGGCCGAAGGCTCCTGTAAATAGAAAGCGCCGGCATGATGATAGGGGCTGTTTCCGGCCTTTTCATCGGGGAAAAGATAATATGCGTCGGGACAAAATGGGGTTTGCTTGCGCCCCGCGATGAGCCGCTGTGCCGCCGCTTCGGTACATTTTAACCGATTCAAGCGTAATGCGCGGTAAGGCGAGCCGGAAAGTCCGGCGGCAAATTCCGCAAAATCCGCACCAAGCAATTTCTCCATTCGATTTAAAAAAATTTTTGGAAATGTCATTTTATAAATCACCTTTGCATAAAGCGTTGAAATTCGTAAATACTATGTTTTGAAAGCGGGGTGAACCAAATGAATAATCAGCAAAACCGTAATAACCAGAACAATAATCAAAACAACAACCAGAATAACAATCAGAACAACAACCAGAATAACAATCAAAACAACAATCAGAACAACAATCAGAACAACAACCAGCAGAACCGTCAAAACAACCGATAAGACGGCCTGTTCCCTGAAATGTCTTGCTGTTTTACGGCAAGGCATTTTTTATTTGATTTTTGAAAAGCCTTCGCCTAAAATTTCTCCAATATCGGCAATCATAACAAAGGCTTTGGGGTCGGTTGCACGAATCATACGGTGTAATCGGGCCGTTTCAAATCGGCGCACAGCACAAAGCAACATATCGCGTTCGTGGCCGGAGTAGCCGCCTACGACCGAAATCTGGGTTACGCCGCGCCGCACCTCGCTGAGAATTCCCTCTTTGAGCGCGGCCGCATTTTCCGAAACAATGAAAAATAATTTGGCGCGCTCGGCACCATAGAGCATGGCGTCAATGACACGGGAGGAAATAAAAAGAGCCAAGGCCGAATACAAAGCGCTGTCAATATCACGGTAGAGAAAAACGGTTAAAATAATAATCACAGCGTCAATGGTTAGAATTAAACGCCCCAAAAGAATATGAGGAAACCGAAGCTTTAACAGTTTTGCAATAATATCCACGCCGCCGGTGGTCGCACCGCGCAGCATAACCAGCGCCAGGCCGAATCCCATGAGCAAACCGCCGAATAAAGCGGCCAGCATAGGGTCACCGGTATAAGTATAGGGAAGAAGCTCAGCCAAATCAAGAAAAAAAGAAACCGAAAGGGTGGCGACACCGCTGAGCAGGATAAAACGGACATCAAAGCGGCGATAGCCGATGATAAAAAGTGGAATGTTTAAGATAAGAACACCCAATCCAACCGGTAGTTTTACAAGAAAATGCAATAGCGCCGCAAGACCGGTTAATCCTCCGGGTGTAATATGATTAGGACCGATAAATACGGCAAAGGCTGCCGAATAGGCAGCCGCACCGAGTAAAATATAAAATATATCCGCTGTAAGGTTTTTGATATGCGCTTTCAAGGCAATCCCTCCGCTTTTTGCGAACAAAACTCGGCTGGGCGAACTGTGTAAATTACGATTTTTCAGCCTACCGATAGTGTGCCCAAAACGCCGAAAATTATTCGGTTAAAGCGCCTTCCCAAATTGCTGCAAATAAAGTCTCCAAGCGGCTTTTGTTCCCTTTAAGATACAAATAGCCAAACAAAGCTTCCAGACCGGTGGCGGTATGATACCGTCCGCAGTCCGAGCTTTTGGGAATGGAGGTGGTGTGAAAATTGCGGCCGCGTTTGAAAATAGACAATTCTTGCTCGGTGAGCAAGGGCGCAATGCGCCCGAAGGCCTCGGCCTGCGCGTTGGCATTCACCATTTTTACCGAAAGATTATGCAATTCTCCGGCAGGTCGATTCACTTCGGCCAGCCGTTCACGCACCAAAAGACCGTAAACACCGTCCCCGACAAAAGCGAGGGTAGAGGGGCTTAACAGTTGGGGGTTTTCCATACCGTCACCTCCGCTTTATGAAATATAATCAAAGGCAATATCGTAGACGCTGACGGTGTCCCCGTCCTTTACGCCGGCACGAACCAGCGCGTCAATAATACCGCTTTGTTGCAGTACACGCTGAAAATATTGCAGAGATTCGTAATCGGTCGGGTCGGTTTTTTCCAAGACTTTAAGCAACCATTCGGCCTCGATGATGAAAACGCCGTCCTGTATGCGGAGGGAAAAATCGCGTTTTTTCGGTGCGGTAAAATCCTCTACCGGCTCCGGCTCAGCCTCGTAACGCAGAATTGGCGGCAATTTGGCCAACTCTCCGGCGACCGCTTTTATCAGCGCATCGGTTCCCTCGGCAATGGGCGCCATGATTTTAAAGAAGCGGTACCCCTTTTCGGTAAAATATCGTTCCAATTCGTCAAGCTTTTCCTCCTCGGCAAGGTCGCATTTGTTGGCAACCACCAACATTTTGCGCTCGGCAAGCTCAGGATTAAAGGAGGCCAGCTCGCGGTTGATTAAATCAAAGTCTGCAATCGGGTCGCGCCCTTCGCTCCCTGACGCGTCAATCACGTGCAACAGCATGCGGCAGCGCTCAACATGGCGCAAAAAGTCATGCCCAAGACCGACACCTTTGCCGGCACCTTCAATCAAACCCGGAATGTCGGCCATAACAAAGGAATTGCCCTCGGATAGGCGGACCACACCCAGTACCGGGGTAAGGGTGGTGAAATGATAGTTTGCAATTTTTGGCTTGGCCTCGCTGACGACCGAAATCAAGGTGGATTTTCCGACATTGGGAAAACCGACCAGTCCCACGTCGGCCAAAAGTTTTAATTCCAGCACGACCTCTAAGGCCTGTCCCGGATTTCCGTCTTTGGCAAAACGGGGAACCTGACGGGTAGCGGTGGCAAAATGGGTGTTTCCCCAACCGCCGTTGCCGCCCTTGGCAATACAGACCGGCTCATCGTCCGAAATATCGGCAATGACGCGACCGGTTTCGGCGTCCTTTACCAGTGTACCGCGCGGCACACGCAACAATAGGTCGGGTGCGCTTTTGCCGGTGCACCGCGCCGCCCGGCCGTTTTCACCGTTTTGCGCGGTGTATTTCTTTTTGTAACGAAAATCAGCCAAGGTGGAGAGATGGTCATCTGCCACCAGCAGAATATTGCCACCACGGCCGCCGTCGCCCCCGTCGGGACCGCCGGCCGCGACATATTTTTCGCGATGAAAGGAAACAGCACCGTTGCCGCCGTTTCCGGCTTTTAAATAGATTTTGGCAACATCAACAAACATAAAATGCTCCTCATGTTTTTAAATGAAAAAAGCCCGGCTATCCAACCGGGCTTTTGCTTATTGCTCTACGGCGTAGATACTGACCTTTTTACGGTCACGACCCATACGCTCGAACTTAACTTTGCCGTCAATCAAGGCAAACAGCGTATCGTCAGAGCCGATGCCTACATTCTCACCCGGGTGAATATGTGTGCCTCTCTGGCGAACCAGAATATTGCCAGCCAAAACAAATTGACCGTCAGCGCGTTTCACACCCAGACGCTTTGACTCACTGTCACGGCCGTTCTTGGTGGAACCAACACCTTTTTTATGCGCAAAAAGCTGAATATTGATTTTCAACATGGTACTACACCTCCGAAATTAGTGTGATTCTGTTACTGTAATCTTGTGCAAGCTGGCTGATGTGCAGCCAGAAACCCTTTAAAATTGGTTGTGCGGCCTGGATTTTTGAAGTAAGACGGCAAACCATCTTTGCTTCGTCAACCTGGATTTCCGCAGCAGCGCCGATAACATCGGTCAGGGTATTCGCGGTCATATAGGCGGCAGAAGAAATTGCCGCGCAGACGATTTTTCCCTCGGTGTCGGTAGCCGACGCAGAGGAATGACCTTGGATTTCAAAACCGATAAGTTGCTCACCGCTGGAATAGAATGCAACCCTTGTCACAGAATTACTCCGCAGCTTCGGTTTCCGCTTTGGGCGGCTTGCCGATCGCAGTAATTTGAATTTTGGTATAGGGTTGTCTGTGGCCCATTTTGCGAGCGCTGCCTTTTTTGGGCTTGTAGGTGAAAACGGTAATTTTCTTTGCTTTGCCGTTCTTCACTACGCTTGCGGTAACGACCTGACCCTTAACATAGGGAGTACCGACCTTCAAGCCTTTTTTCTCATCCCCAATGGCCAGAACCTTGTCAAAAGTGACAACTTCGCTCTCTTCGCAGCCGAGCTTTTCAACATACAGCTCGTCGCCAACCTGGGCGCGGTATTGCTTACCGCCGGTTTCAAATATTGCGTACATTTTTTTGGCACCTGCCTTATTTTAGACTCGCTATCCATGGGTGGGAAAATCCGCTTGCGCCGACCGAAAATGACGGCAACCCACAATATGCGGCTTTACCATTATAAGGCGTTTTATCGGGTTTGTCAAGTCTTTTTTATTTTGTCAAGGTTCCGCCGTCGGTTTTGAGTAAAACCAGGATGTTTTCCTCCTGCAAGGTTTCGGTTGAAATATAAACCAAGATTTCCTCATCCTTAATTCCGCGGCATAAAAATTCATAACAATGTGCCTCGTCGGCCGCCGTCAGAGGAATGATGGCCTGCTGTACGCTCTCGACCGTCAGATTATCCGAAAGTACGGCCTGCGCTTCTTTTTCGGTGTGCTTCGGGGTGGCGACGGTGCGGGTGTGATGGTTCATAATATAGCCTCTCGCTTCAACCGAGAGAATCTCACCGGTGTCCAGCGCCACACCGACCTTGATGAGGTCGGGATAGCAAATCACAGAGCCCTCCTTGTGGGCAAAATTAACGGTACAAATGCCCTCGTCGGCAAAATAATAGCTTTCGGCAACCGTGACATCGTATTTTTCGAGATAAGCCTTGGCTTTGAGTACCGCCTGCTCGTAAGAAAGGGTTTCCTCTCCCATGGCGCGGAATTTACGGAAATAAACGATATAGCCGCCCTTTTTGGTGATGGCGACCGTACCGTCACCGCCCGAGAAGGCATAGCATTCCATTACGCCGGTCTCGTCGCCTTCATCCTTGACCTGTTCCGGCTCTATCAAAAGCACCTTGGCCGCTTTTTCTCGCGCGGCCTCGCGAGAAATTTCTTCGGCCTGCTCGGTCATTTTCGGTGTCGAGGTTAAAATGTGGTCGGAAAAAGGCCCGTCATAAACCAGCGTCGGGTAATCGGTCAGGCTTTCTTCAATTTCCAGCATACTGTGGGCAAAATTCAGTTCGCTCTCGACATTTTCGGTAATTTCGGCATCCCAAACACCGGTTTCCTCGTAGTTTAAACGCAGGTTTTCTATATTTCCGGCAAGGGTTTGCGCCGTGTTGGAAAGCTGAACCCAGTTTTCGCGTTCCGCTTCGGTAATTTCACTGCCTGCAATGGTTTTTTTAGAAAGATAGAGGGAATAATCCCCCACTTGGGATAAAAATTTGTTGATTGACGCATATTCTCCGCCCGAGAGGGGAAGCTGTGCCAAGGCGGCTTTCGTCGTGCCGGCTTCGCGCATAATTGTAGCCGAAAGACTGCTCAACTGTGTGGCCGAAGCGGCATAAATTCCCTTTTGGAGCATAAGGTTTATGTTGTTCAGCCCTTCACTGACCCGATAAAGGGAACCGGAATAGCCGTTTACCAGCTGTGTCCGAAAACGCTCGGCCGAACGGTAGTTTACAATAACAAGGCCAACCAAGGCCAGCGGAATTGCAATACAAAAGCAAACAATACGAATAAGGGTTCTTTTTTTCAGCATACAACTCACCAAATCCTTTGATTGTTATACTGCGGTACGATACCGCAGTGTCCGGCATTTAGTTTGTCCCCCAAATAAAACAGATATACCCAATTATAGGAATTATGCAAATTTTTGTTGAATCTGTTTTCGGATTATTATATAATATATACTGTATAAATATGTAATAAGGAAAAGGACAAATGATATACTTAGACCATGCGGCAACCACCCGTCCGAGTGCGGAAGCGGTGACCGCTGTAAACCAGGCGCTTTGCCTGCATTGGGGGAACCCCTCCTCGCTATATGATTTCGGTATGCAGGCCGAAAACGTGCTGGAAGACGCTCGCCGCAGAGCGGCCTGCCTGCTGGGCTGTGACCGGCGTGAAATTTATTTCACCTCGGGCGGTACCGAGGCCAATGTGCTGGCGGTATTGGGTGCGGCGGCGGCCGGCAAACGGCGTGGCAAACGAATTGTCACCTCGGCAATAGAGCACGCTTCGGTAAAGGATAGCATCGACCAATTGGAAAAAGAGGGCTTTGAGGTAGTACGCCTGCGTCCGGGTGCTGACGGGAATTTTGACCCGGCAGAAATCGGCAATGCCGTTACGGCCGATACGGTGCTGGTCAGTTTAATGTTAATCAATAATGAAACCGGTATTTGCCTGCCGGTACGGGCGGCGGCCGATGCCATACGGCGCACCGGTGCGCCGGCGCTGCTGCATTGTGACGCGGTGCAGGCCTTCGGTAAAATCCCGATTTCGGTCAAGGCCTTGGGGGTCGATTTGCTGACCGCCAGCTCCCATAAAATTCACGGGCCAAAGGGCTGCGGATTGTTGTATAAATCCGCGGAGGCACGAATTGTGCCGCGCACCTTCGGCGGCGCGCAGGAACGGGGACTTCGTCCCGGAACCGAACCGGTGCCGGCAGTGGCCGGCTTTGGCGCGGCGATGGCAAATTTGGATATTGCCGGTTCAATGGCGGCGGTCAAATCGCTGAACGATTGGCTGCGCGCGGCGGTTAAAAAGGCCGGGTATATTCTCCATTCGCCCGAAAACGCCAGCGATTATATTTTAAACTTTTCGGTGCCGGGCTACCGGTCCGAAACCTTATTGCACGCGCTGGAAAGCGCCGGCATCTATGTTTCGTCCGGCTCGGCCTGTGCCAAAGGGCAAAAAAGCCATGTTTTGCAGGCCATGGGTCTGCCGGATAGAGAAATCGGCAGCGCCCTGCGGGTAAGCCTGGCGCCTGAAAATACAATAGAGGAGTTAGAGCAGCTGATGCAGGAACTGCACCGTTGCACACAGAATTTAAAAGCGTCCGAGGTAAAATAATGAAAGAAATCTTATTGATAAAAAACGGAGAACTGGCTTTAAAGGGTCTGAACCGCAGTACCTTTGAGTCGGTGCTGGTAAAAAACATGAAGCGCGCCCTGCATACGCTGGGACGGGTGGAAATCACCCGTGCGCAATCGACCATTACGGTTACACCGGCCGAGCCGACATTTGATATGGACGAGGCCTTGTACCGCATCGGCCGCGTTTTCGGTATTGCGGCCTACTGCCGTGCCGCTGTGGTCGAAAAGGATATGGATGCGATTTTGTCGGTTGCCCCGGAATATTTGGCCGATGTTTTGAACGGCGTGCGCACCTTTAAGGTTGAGGCCAAACGGGCGGATAAGCGCTTTCCCTTAAAATCTCCCGAAATTTGTGCCACGCTGGGTGCAAAGCTGTTGGAAAGTTATCCGCATCTGCGTGTTGATGTGCATCATCCTGAACAGGTGATTACGGTTGAAATCCGCGACCATAGCGCCTATATTCATGCCAACCAGTTGCACGGTGCCGGCGGTATGCCGGTGGGCACCGGCGGTCGGGCAACCGTCTTGATTTCGGGCGGAATTGACAGCCCGGTGGCGGCCTGGATGATGTCCAAACGCGGCCTTGAACTGAATGCGGTGCATTTTGCCAGTCCGCCCTATACCAGTCCGCGCGCCGAACGCAAGGTGCAGGACTTGTTGGAAAAGGTGGCGGTTTACAGCGGCACTATACGGCTGGAAACGGTACATTTTACCGAGATTCAAGAGCAGATTGCAAAGAGTTGTCCCGAGGAATATTTTACGCTGATTATGCGCCGGTTTATGATGCGCATTGCGGCACAGCTGGCGGCCGGGCGCAATAGCCTTGCCTTGATTACGGGCGAAAGCCTCGGTCAGGTGGCAAGCCAGACCCTTCCGGCATTGGCCGTTACCGACGCGGTGGCCGGTATGCCGACATTGCGGCCGTTGATTGGGATGGATAAGGACGAAATTGTCGCCATCGCCCGTCGCATTGATACCTTTGAAATTTCCATTCAACCTTATGAGGACTGCTGTACCGTATTTACACCCAAGCACCCGAAAACCCGTCCGGTTTTGGAAAACATCGAAAAAGCCGAGGCGGTATTAGATATTGAAGGCTTGTGTGCGCGTGCCATCGAGGGCGTGCAGGTCTGTTATATAGAGGCAAGATAGATGAAGGGTGAAATTCTTTGTGTCGGCACCGAGCTGTTGATGGGCGAGGTGTTAAACACCAATGTACAATATCTGTCGCAAGGCTTGAAGCAATGCGGTATTCATGTCTATCATCATACGACGGTGGGGGACAATCCCGAACGGTTGCGTGAACAGTTTTTGCAATCGCTGTCGCGCAGTGATGTCGTCGTTTTATCGGGCGGCCTCGGACCGACCGGAGATGATATTACAAAAGAGGTCGTTGCCGACAGTCTGGGACTCGCGCAGCATACCGATTCTGAACAACTGCAAAAAATTCGCGGTTATTTTGAGAGTATAGGCCGCGAAATGACCGAAAACAATAAAAAACAGGCCGAAATTCCCGAAACGGCGGCCGTTCTGCACAATGCCGTTGGGACAGCACCGGGAATTTATATCCAGAAAGACGGCAAGCATATTTTCTTATTGCCGGGTGTGCCCTCGGAAATGCGGCCAATGTTTGATATACAGGTGCGGCCGGTGCTGTGCGGTTTTTCGGCAGGACAACTGGTTTCGCACAGTGTTCTGATTTTCGGCATGGGGGAATCGGCGGTAGATGACCGCTTGCAGGAGCTCATGCAGGGCGCAAACCCAACCGTATCCCCCTATTGCAAAACCGGCGAGGTTTCCCTGCGCGTCGCTTCCTTTGCCGATACGAAACAGGAGGGCGAGGCCGCCTGTGCACAGGCGATTGCTGAAATTTATAAGGTTTGCGGAGAATATGTTGTCGGTGTAGATGTAACCGATTTGCAAACGGTTGTGGTCAAATTGCTGGCCGAGAAAAAATTAAAATTGGCGACAGCCGAAAGCTGTACCGGCGGCCTGATCAGCCGCAAGCTGACCGAGGTCAGCGGTGCTTCGGCCGTCTTTGATTTCGGTGCTTGTGTCTATGCCAACGCCATGAAGCAGAAGCTGCTCGGCGTATCGGCCGAAACCTTACAGCAATACGGCGCTGTCAGCCGCCAAACGGCGGAGGAAATGGCCGCGGGGGTATGCCGCTATGCCGATGCAGAACTCGGACTTTCGGTTACCGGCGTTGCCGGACCGGGTGCCAGCGAAAACAAGCCGGTCGGTCTGATTTATATTGCACTGCAAACCCCTCAAAAATGCTTTACAAAGGAATTGAAGCTATTTTCAAAAAGTTATACACGGGAAACCATACGGGAGTTGACCGCCAAACACGCGCTGGATATGGTACGTCGGTATCTTTGTTTTGGGAATATAGAATAGAAAGGAATTAGAACATGGCCGGAAACATTAAACTGGAAATTATCTATTACAAAACTGAGCCGGATGCAATGCTGGAATTTGGTTTGCAGGGCAATTTTGCCATGCGCATTTTGAGCAGTCGCGCACAAAACGCTGCTGAGATTATTGCCGCTTTGAAAAAGGCTTCGGTACGGAATGAGTTTATTGTTGTTGTCGGCGGTTTTGAGGATAAAGAAGTGGTTCAGGTCATTTCCCGAGCCATTGGCAGAGAGGCTGTGCCGGTTTCGCAGTATACCGAAGCGGCACAAAACGAAGAAATTCTGGTTCCCACCGATGCCATTCCTTTGGTAGCCGAGAATGACTGCCTTTGCGGAGCGGTCATTGAAAGCGGATACCAGAGCATTTTACTGCTCAGCGGTGAAAAGCAACGGCGCGATATGGTCTTAAAGCCCTTGCTTTTGCCCTATTTGACCGAACGGTATAAAGAAATTCACGCGTCGCAATTTGCATCTGAACCGACCGAGCAGGAGGAAATCTTGCCGGAGCAGGTGCCGCCGACCGAAATACCGGCTGAGGAAGAAATCTTGCCGGAAGAACCCGAAATGCCGGCCGAAGAAGAAACCCTGCCGGCAGAACCGGAGGTACCGGCAGAGGAAACCGAACCGACCGGAACGGAATATGTGTTTACAGGTGAGGAAGCCTCGGCAGACGAAGAGGAATTTTTACCTGAGATAGATGAGTGGCCGGACTTTGTGTCAGACCTGCCTGTAATCGAAGAGGAGGAAACACCGCCGCCGAAAAAGAAAAAGCGTCGGGTTTGGCTGATATTGCTAATCCTCTTTTTATCCTTAGCCTTGGTGGCAGGCTCGGCCTTTTCCTATTTGTTTTATTTTGTGCCTTGGCAAAACAGTAGAAAAATCGAAAACTTTACCGCAATGTTCGCCGAGGACGATACACTTACCGCGCTGGGTGATGTAAACCCGGATACGGCCGGTTGGCTGAATATGTCGGGCGCCGATATTGTGACGCCGGTCGTCTATGCGGATAACGACAGCGCAGATTACTACCGTTACCATTTGCTTGACGGTACAATCAACCCCATCGGCACACCCTATATTACCAAGGACGCCGAACCCTTTTCGGGCCTTTATATTGTCCGCATGGACGGATATTTTGAAAAGCTGAGCCAATATTTGGATTCTGCATTTGTGCAAAACAACCGCAGATTGCAGCTCCGTTCGGTTTCTTATTTGGCCGATTGGCAGGTTTTCAGTGCCTTTACCTTTGGAAAAGAACCGGCGTTTGATTATTTGAAGGCCGATTTTTCGGATGCGGCCGAATATGCCAAGCAATTGCTGATTTTGAAAAATGCTAGCAAAATCGGCAAAGAAATTACGGTAGAAGAAGGGGATACGGTTGCGCTTTTCGCGGCCACGCGTTTCGGTGAAACGGTTGTGGTTGCGGCGCGTATGGTTTTCCAGAGTGAGGCCAATCCGGCCGTTGAAACGGTAACCGACCCGGTAGAATCTGTATTTTCAGAAGTCGAATCAATAATTGACAGTACTTCGAGTGAAACCGAATCGACGGTTTCTCAACCGGCGGTTGAATATAAAGCGGAGGATAATAAAATAGTCCTCACAGACAAGGAAGAAAATGACGATACCAATCTTCCGCCCCTTTCAGATGCCGAAATTAAAGACAATCTGGATATTCCCACTACGCCGCCGGTTTCCTCTACGGTCACCTCTTCCAGTCGCCCGGCAAGTTCTACGGCATCCACGGTAACCGGTCCGTACGTGACTGTGGAATCCAATAACGTCAATGTGCGTTCGGGCGCGGGAACCGGCTATGGTAAATTGGGCAAGGCCAGCACCACAGCCACCTATGCCTACCTCGGTGCCGCCAAGGATAATAACGGCGCGGATTGGTATAAAATTCAGTACACAGCCGCAACGGTCGGTTATGTAAGTGCAGAGTATGCCACCCGGCATAATTACACCGAATCCTCCTCATCGTCGGCATCTTCTACCGTAACCAGCAGTACGCCGAGCAATCTGGTGGTTACGGTTTTGAGCAACGGTGTCAATGTCCGTTCGGGTGCCGGAACCAATTACAGCAAATTGGGGCAGGTCAATCTCGGGCAGGTGTTTACCTATCTGTCTGAAAAAACGGTTTCGGGCTTGGCTTGGTATTCTTTTCAGTATACTACCGATAAGGTAGGATGGATTCGCTCGGATTTTGCTTCAAAATCAACCCTTGATACCGCACCTTCGTCGAGCAATATTGCTTTGGGTAATGTTGTGCTCACGGTAAGGAACAACGGCGTTCCTTTACAAGGAACGGCGCTGGATATTGTGGCCAGCGTAATTGAAGCCGAAATGGGTTCAGGCTATCCGCTGGAAGCCTTGAAGGCACAGGCAGTAGCAACCTATTCCTTCCTGCTGGTGCGCGGTGCCGCAAAGGGCACTCCCGTAACCGTGCCGATGAAGGATGCTGGAACGCGCTGCTATCAGGCGGCCAAGGAGGTATTGGGCCAATGCGCCTATTATAACGGCCAGATTGCGCAAACCTACTATTACGCCATTTCGGCCGGCTACACCGCCAATTGCCAGGATATTTGGTCGGCCAAAATCCCCTATTTGGTGGCGGTAGAATCCACACCGGACAAATCGGCCAAAGGCTATGCCACCGAAAAGAGCTTTACAAGCGAGGAGTTAAAGGCAATATTTAATGCCAAATATCCCGGCAAGTTCTCCTTTGATAATTTACCAAAGGAAAAATGGTTTGTCTGTACATACGATAGCAATAACGCATACTGTAAGGCCTTTTTAATCGCAAACTGTTTAACTATAAAGGGCAATAGTCTGTGCGGTTTGCTGGGTCTGCGCTCGGGCGCATTTACCTTAACCTATAATGCTGAAACCGACACCTTCACCTTTAAAGTTTACGGCCACGGCCACGGCGTCGGGCTTTCACAGGTCGGAGCCAGGGGTTATGCCAATGAGGGCTGGGACTATAAAAAGATTTTACAGCACTATTACCCCGGCGTTGTGATTAAATAAATATAAAAAGATGCTTTCATTTTGAAAGCATCTTTTTTTTATAGGGGGTTTACAAAAATGTATAAATGCGGTATAATACGATTGCAACTCAAATTTTAATTATCGAAAGCGGTTTGTGTTTTTTCTTTTGGTAAAAGCATAGGCTCTTATTCATCATATACTGTTTTCGGTAATTATGGAATTTGTGTTGCAACAAACAGAGCCGGGTGTTTTTCGAGTGCGTGGCTCTGCTACGCACTTTTTTGTGCGAAAAATACCGAAAGGAAAATAAAATCATGGAAAAAACATATTTACAACAGGTGGGTGAACGGTTGCAACAGTGCCGTACCCGCAATTTTTTCTCCCGTAAAGAACTGGCAGAACGGGCGGGAGTTCCAATTTCTTCCATAAAAAAGATGGAAAGAGGTCAAGAAGCGGTAGGCATTGATGATGCAATAAAAATCTGCAAGGAATTGGACAGCAGTGCAGAATATATTCTCACCGGAGCTTGCGGTCTTACGGAATTGATTCGCTTAAACCAAAAGATTTTGAATTTGCCGGATATTCGCTCGGAAAATTTACAAAAAATAGCGCAGGCTTTTTGGAGTACCTGTCCAAGATTATTTCGTTGAACTAAAATTAACGGAGACAGCTTCTTTGCGAAGTGTCTCCGTTTTCTTTGTTGTGAATGTTATTTTCCAATCAGCTCTTTGTACAAGCGGATATATTTGTTTGCCGAATTTCCCCAGCTGTTGTCGCAGGCCATGGCGCGCCGGATGAGCAGCTCCCAGCCCGCTTTGTCGCGGTAGCCTTCCAGCGCACGCCATACGGCGTGGTCCATGTCATGGGCGTTATAGGAGGCAAAGGTAAAGCCGTTGCCCTCTCCGTCGCCCGAATCGATGACGGTGTCTTTCAGACCGCCGGTTTGTCGTACCACCGGAATGGTGCCGTAGCGCAGAGCAACCATTTGCGCAAGACCGCAGGGTTCGCTCTTGGAGGGCATGAGGAAAATGTCTGCGCCGGCGTAAATCTTGTGCGCCAGTTCGGGGATAAAGCCGAGCCGCAGGGCTACCTTTTGGGGATAGCGCTTTTGCATTTCGTGGAAGAAATTCTCATATTCCAATTCTCCCGAACCGAGAATGGCAAACTGCACATCGCCGTCCAGCATCGACGAAAAAACGCGTTCGACCAAATCAAAGCCCTTGTGGGAAGCGAAACGGGAAACCATACCGATGATGGGTGTGTCGGGAGAAACGGGCAGACCCAACTCTTTTTGCAATTGGGCTTTGTTTTGCGCCTTACCTGTAAGATTATCGGCGGTGTAGGAGGCATAAATCATCGGGTCGGTTTCGGGATTGTAGACCTCCACATCAATACCATTAACAATGCCGCACAATTTCCATTTGCGCTCGCGCAAAATCGGGTCGAGGCCGTGCGCATACCACGGGTCGAGAATTTCCTCGGCATAGGTGGGGCTGACGGTTGTAATGCGGTCACAGCATTCAATTGCACCCTTCATCATATTGATACAGCCATCCCATTCGAGATAATGCGCCTGTTCTTCCGGAACACCCAGTACATCCTGCAAGAGCTCCATGCCGTACTTGCCCTGGTATTGAATATTGTGAATGGTGAAAACGGTTTTTATATTTTTATATTTTTCGTCCTGCCGATACATGAGTTCCAGGAAAACCGGAACCATGGCGGTCTGCCAATCGTTGCAATGGATAATATCCGGCATAAAATTGATATACGGAATCATTTCCAAGACGGCACGGGAGAAAAAGGTAAACCGCTCGGCATCATCGTAATGTCCGTAGAGTCCTTGCCGTTTGAAATAATATTGATTGTCAATAAAATAATAAATTACGCCGTTGTGGTGCGCCTCAAAAATACCGCAGTATTGGCGCCGCCAAGCCACCGGAACGGTGATGGAGGTAATGTATTTCATTTCGGCGCGCAGTGCATCGGGAATCGATTCATACAGCGGCATAACCACACGGCAACCGATAAGGCGTCGGCGTTCGGTCTTGGGTAACGCGCCGGCCACATCGGCCAAACCGCCCGACATAGCGAAGGGGTAGGCTTCGCTGGTTGCGTATAAAACTTTCATTATAGCGTTTCTCCTTTGGAAATGTAGATGGGGTGACTTTCGGCACCGCAAAGGGTAATACCGCGGTTGACCGTAACGTTTTTATCCAAAATGGCACAGCGTATGTCGCAATTATCGCCGATAACGGTGTCTTGCAGGACGATACAGTTTTTCAGCGTTGTCCCTTTGCCGACCTTTACGCCGCGGAAGAGCACGCAGTTGGTGACCTCGCCCTCGATTTGGCAGCCGTCGGCAATCAGACAGTCGGATACTCGGGAAGAAAGACCGTATTTGGTCGGCATATCGTCACGCACCTTGGTATAAACCGGGCGGCCGCCACGGAAAAGGGTGCGTCGGGCGTCGGTATCGCGAATCAACTGCATATTTGCCTGAAAATAGCTTTCCTTTCCGTCGATTACGGCGGTAAAGTCCTCGATTTTGTAGCCCTGCACCTTTAAGCGGTCGAGCTGCGGCTGAATGATACCGCTGGCAAAACTGCGCTTTCCCAATGCGTAGGCCTCGCTGACCAAACGAATCAGCAGTTCACGGTCGACAACCATAATGTTCAGACTGTAATCACAGTGTTTTTGCTCAAAGGGGAGGGTAACTTCGGTTGCAAAACCGTCGGCATCCCACTTGAAGGCCATAATGTCCTGGTCGTTGCGCGGCAACATACCGGTTTTATAGCATATCGTAAAATCTGCGCCGGATTCAATATGCCGGTCAACCACATCCTCCATATCGATATTGCTGACAAGGTTTGCCTCACTCAGCACGACATATTTTTCCTTGGAGGATTTTAAATATTTGATAGAGCCGGCCAGCGCGTCGATTTTGCCTTCATAAATACGGGCGGTGCTGGTGCTGTAAGGGGTAAGCATGTGTAAACCGCCGGATTTCCTCGCCAAATCCCAGGAGCGTCCGCTGCCCAAATGGTCGGTCAGCGATTGGTAGTTTTCTCTGGTAATCACACCCACTTTGGTAATGCCGGCATTCACCAGATTAGAAAGAGAAAAGTCAATCAACCGATAGCGTCCGCAAAAGGGAACCGAGCCAATGGCACGACGGGTGGTCATATCTCCCATATATTTGTCATGGGTATTGGGGAAAATAATTCCCATTACATCGGAGGGTCTCATACGGTTTCACCTGCTTTCACATTTTCTTCTACCATGGTTTTTGCTTTAACCACAGCGTTTTCGCCAACCGTAAGGCCGGCACCGACGACCGAAACGCCCCAATGTTCTAAATCCTGTGCGTTTTGCGGGTCCTGACCGATAACGGCACCGCTTTCCACCGTAACATTTTCGGCCAAAATAGAGTAATACACCTTGGCGCCTTTTTTGATTACCGTGCCGGGCATAACGATGGAATATAAGACCTCTGCACCGTCCTCAATGGTTACATTTTTTGCCAGAATCGAGAAATCGACCGTTCCGGCAATTTCACAGCCTTCGGTTATAAGCGAATTCTCAACCTTGGCGGTTGAGGCAATATACTGCGGCGGGGCCGATAGATTGCGCGAATAAATTTTCCAGTCCGGATTGGATAAATCCAGTCCCGATTTCGGGCTGAGCAGGTCGAGATTGGCCTCCCATAGGGAATCCAGCGTTCCGACATCCTTCCAGTAGCCCTGGAAACGGTAGGTGACCAAGCGCTGTGCATCATTCAGCATATTGGGAATAATATTTTTACCGAAATCGTTGTGGGAGTCGGGATTTTGTTCGTCCTCTATCAAATATTTGCGCAGTTTATCCCAATTGAATATATAAATACCCATCGAAGCCAGATTGCTTTTCGGGTTTTTCGGTTTTTCCTCAAATTCGTAGACCGAACCGTCCTCCCGCACATTCATAATGCCAAAACGGGAAGCCTCCTCTTTGGGCACCTCCATGACGGCAATGGTACAATCGGCACCGCTTTTTTTGTGCGCTTTGAGCATCTGGTTGTAGTCCATTTTATAAATGTGGTCCCCCGAAAGAATCAAGACATATTCCGGGTCATACCGTTCAATAAAAGGAATGTTCTGGTAAATGGCGTTTGCCGTACCCTTGTACCAATCTCCCCCTTGGTTTCTTTGGTAGGGCGGCAAGACGTGTACGCCGCCGACATGGCGGTCCAGGTCCCAGGGCTTGCCGCTGCCGATGTAATCGTTCAGTTCCAGAGGCTGATACTGGGTCAGCACGCCGACGGTATAAATGCCGGAATTGGCACAGTTCGACAGCGGAAAATCAATAATCCGGTATTTTCCGCCGTAAGGAACGGCCGGTTTGGCAATGTTCTTGGTCAAAACACCCAATCGGCTGCCCTGACCGCCGGCCAAAAGCATAGCGACACATTCATTTTTTTTCAATAGAAACATCTCCCTGCGCCTGTGCAAAGGCTTTATTTATTTTTTGCAGATTTTCTTGCCCGTTTTGCAGGCTTTAATTCAAAAAACATGGCGCTCATCGGCGGAATATCCAACGCAACCGAGCGCTCGTAGCCGTGCATCGGTTCTTCCTCATCGGCCAGCTCTACCGGCAGATGCGGCGAGTTGCCGCCAAACTCCTCCCAATCGGAATTAAAAATCAGTTTGAGCCTGCCGCCCGGTGAGCCGATACGGTAGTTCTGCCGTTCGACCGGGACAAAATTGCAGACGGCAATCAATTCGCGCCCCTTTTTATCAATTCTGCGGAAAGCAATGATGCTTTGCGCGTTATCATCATGAGAAATCCAGGAAAAGCCTTCCCAGGAAAAATCGTTTTCCCAAAGGCAGCTGCTCTTTTTGTAAAGATGGTTAAGCGCCCGTACAAAGTCCTGCATTTGCCGGTGTTTCTCATATTCCAGTAAAAACCAATCCAACTGCTGCTGGTAGTTCCATTCAATAAACTGGGCAAATTCCTGCCCCATGAAAAGCAGTTTCTTACCGGGGTGTGCCATCATATACATATAAAAGGTACGGAGCGAAGCAAACTTCTGGTCGTAATCGCCCGACATCTTTTCAATCATAGAGCACTTACCGTGTACCACCTCATCGTGCGAAATCGGCAGTATAAAGTTTTCGGAAAAGGCGTAAAAGAAGGAAAAGGTCAGCATATTGTGATTGTATTTGCGGCTCAGCGGGTCGAGCGACATATAGCGCAGCATATCGTTCATCCAACCCATATTCCATTTTAAGTTGAAGCCGAGGCCGTCAACATAGGTGGGTTTGGTCACCATCGGCCAGGCGGTCGATTCTTCGGCAATCATCAAGGCTTGCGGATAATGGGCAAAAACCGTTTCGTTCAAACGGCGCAAAAAGGCAATGGCCTCCAAGTTTTCCTTGCCGCCGTATTGGTTGGGCATCCATTCGCCCTCTTTTCGGTTGTAATCCAGATAAAGCATAGAGGCAACGGCATCGACACGCAGACCGTCGATATGGTAGGTGTCCAGCCAGAAGTAGGCGCTGGAAATCAAGAAACTGACGACCTCGTTGCGGCCGTAATCAAAGACACAGGTTCCCCATTCCTTGTGCTCCCCCTTGCGTTCGTCGGCATATTCATAGCAGGGTGTGCCGTCGAATCGGTAGAGCCCAAAGGCGTCTTTGGGAAAATGTGCCGGAACCCAGTCTAAAATAACCCCGATACCGTTTTTGTGCATAATATCCACAAAGGCCATAAAATCGTGCGGTGTGCCGTAACGGGAGGTCGGCGCGAAATAGCCCGACACCTGATATCCCCAAGAACCGTCATACGGGTACTCGCAAATCGGCATCAGCTCAACGTGGGTATACCCCATTTTTTTAACATATGCCGCCAATGGGACAGCTATGTCTTTGTAATTGTAAAAGTTCCGGTCTTCATACTGTATCCAGGAGCCGAGATGCACCTCGTAAATATTCACCGGACTCGCATACATGTTTTTTGTACCTTTGGCCTCCTGCCACGCACGGTCCTGCCATTCGTAGCTGGACAGGTCATAGAATTTAGAGGCGGTGCCGGGTGCGGTTTCGGCGTGGAAGGCATAAGGGTCGGCTTTCAGTACCGTACTGCCGTCCTGCGCGGTAACCTTGTATTTATAATTGGCAAAATCCGCACAGGCATCGGTTTCGAGGGTGAAAATACCGTCTTCTCCCTGCATGGGCAACCCGTTTTCCCAATCGCAAAAATCACCGACAAGGCTGACGGCAGCGGCATTGGGTGCCCATACGCGAAAAAGGGTTTTCTTGCCTTTTCGGTGTGCGCCGAAAAAGCGGTAACCGGTATGCAGGGTACCATCAAAATATGCCTGTTTCATTTGCAGCTCGGATTTTGTCAAAAATTTCACATCCCAATTTGTATTATCACTTTTATTTTAACAAAGAATTTTTGATTTTTCAATGTTTTTTTAGTGTTTTTAAAAGATAAAGCAGAGTATTTTACCCCTCGACTTTGTGTATTTTCCACAAAATGCGACAGAAAGGGCTTTACAGTGACAGTATTTCGTTTTATGATAAAAATAGTGCTTTTGGGGATATAGTCACATAGTAGTAAAGGAGAAAACCCGATGGATTGCGAGAATTGTGTTTATTATGTTTTTGATGAAAATGATGAATGTTATTATTGTATGGCCGATATGGATGAGGATGAGACGGTTCGACTAATGCAAAGTCAAAAAGGTTGTCCGTATTTTCGCCGCGAGGATGAATACGGCGTTGTCCGCAAACAAAATTAAAGCATCTTATGCATAAAAAACCGAATATTTTTGCGTTTTTATGCATAAATATCAAAAAATTTGAATTTTTTTTCATTTTCCTCTTGACAAACGCTTTTGAATGGTGTATTGTAATAAAAACAAAAATTCAAAGGGGTATTTAAAATGAAAAAGATAATTTCTATTTTAATGTGTTTATGTTTACTTTGCGGTATGCTTGCGCTGGTCGGTTGCGGCGGCAAAGATGAAAATGTATTGGTTATGGCTACCAACGCCGCATTCCCTCCGTACGAATATGTTGAAAACGGTGAGTATGTAGGTATTGATGTTGAACTCGCAACACTTATCGCGGCTGAACTCGGCAAAGAACTCGAAATCAAGGATGTGGAGTTCGGTTCTATCGTTGGCGGTGTTGAATCCGGCAAGTATGACATTGGTATGGCTGGTATGACGGTTACGGAAGACCGTTTAGAGAGCGTTAACTTCTCTTCGACATACGCAAATGGTATTCAGTCGGTTATCGTAAAAGAGGATGCTACCTATGCTTCTTATGAAGATTTCTATACCGGTTTCGATGCAGATGGCAATCCGGTTGCTGTGAAAGAGGGTATCAAAATTGGTGTTCAGCAGGATACCACCGGTGATATTTACTGCTCTTCCAAGCCTGCCGAATGGGGATTTGGTGAAGAAAATGTAATTCGTTACAAAACAGGCGCTGACGCTGTTCAAGCTCTTGTTGAAGGCAAGGTTACAGCAGTTATCATCGACAATGAACCTGCAAAAGCATTTGTAGCTGCAAATCAAGGTCTTAAAATTCAGGAAACTGAGTTCACAAACGAGGACTACGCGATAGCTATTAACAAAGAAAATACCGAATTACTCGAAGATGTAAACGCTGCGCTTGCAAAGCTTACCGAAGAAGGTAAAGTTCAAGAGATTATTGATAAATACATTAAATAATTAAATCACTCAGTATTTTCACTTAACTCATTCGGTTTTCCGAATGGGTTAAGTTTTGTATAAAAGGAGAAATTGATGAAGGAATGGTTTAGGGAATTATCTGACGAATTTGTCTTAAATTTTATAAAAGACAATCGTTGGGAATGGATAGTGCAAGGTTTAAAAAACACTATAATTATCACCTTTTTTGCAACCCTTATCGGTATTGCGATTGGTGTTGTTATTGCTATTGTCCGTTCCACTTATGACACGAATTACGAAACAGTTAAAAAACACAAAAATCTTGGGTTTTATCTTTTAAGCTTTTTTAACTGGGTTTGTAAAATCTACCTGACCGTTATCCGCGGGACGCCGGTTGTTGTTCAGCTGCTTATAATGTATTTCATTATTTTAGCATCCTCCAACAATGAAACATTTATTGCCGTGTTAGCTTTCGGTATAAACTCAGGCGCCTATGTTGCAGAAATTTTCCGTTCAGGTATTATGTCTATTGATAAAGGCCAATTTGAAGCAGGCAGAAGTCTTGGCTTTAATTATATACAAACTATGATTTATATAATTGTGCCGCAGATGTTTAAGGTGGTTCTACCTACGCTTTGTAACGAATTTATCGTTCTTTTAAAGGAAACTTCGATTGCGGGATATGTCGGTATTGTTGATTTAACCAAGGCAGGTGACCTTATCCGCGGTCGTACCTTTTCAGCCTTTATGCCTTTGATTGCTGTTGCAATTATCTATCTTTTTATTGTAATGCTCTTTACCTGGCTTGTAGGGAAGCTTGAAAGGAGGCTGCGTAACAGTGACCACTGATAAAACACTTATTAAGGTTGAAAATCTGCATAAATCCTTTGGTAAGATTGAAGTTTTAAAGGGTATAAACACCGAAATAAAAAAAGGTGAGGTTGTTTGTATTATCGGTCCCTCCGGTTCCGGTAAATCTACATTTCTGCGTTGCCTGAACCTTTTAGAAGCTCCGACAAGCGGCCACATTTATTTTGACGGAACCGATATTACCGACCCTAAAACCAACATAAATATCCACCGTCAAAAAATGGGGATGGTCTTCCAGCAATTTAATCTTTTCCCTCATATGACGGTGCTTAAAAACATGACGATTGCACCTATGAAGGTTTTAGGTGTTTCAAAGACGGAGGCCGAAGAGCGCGCCATAAAGCTTTTAGAGCGTGTCGGTCTTGCCGGCAGGGCAGACGCTTATCCGTCACAGCTTTCGGGTGGCCAAAAACAGCGTGTTGCTATTGTTAGGGCGCTTTGTATGCAGCCTGATGTTATGCTTTTTGACGAACCGACCAGTGCGCTTGACCCCGAAATGGTAGGCGAGGTTCTTGAAGTTATGAAGAATCTCGCAAGCGAGGGTATGACCATGGCGGTTGTAACGCATGAAATGGGCTTTGCGCGTGAGGTTGCAGACCGTGTATTCTTTATAGATGAAGGAATAATAATGGAGGAAGGCTCTCCTGACGAGCTTTTCCAGAATCCCCAAACCGCCCGTGCGAAAGAGTTTCTTGCCAAGGTTCTGTAATATTAAAAGGTCACGGTAACAATTGCCGTGACTTTTTTTGTCGCTTTTTCTTGGAAAATATATCATGGGTTATTGACGAAATATGTAGGATTTGCTATAATATTTTCATTAAAAAATTATTGGAGGAATTCTTATGGCAGACAAACGTCCCGAAAACATGCAGCGCATCAACAATGCAGAGCTGGCCAATGCTTTTATTGATGAGCAGGTGGCAGCAATACGCGCACAGGTAGGTAATAAAAAGGTGCTTTTGGCCCTTTCCGGCGGCGTTGATTCCTCCGTAGTTGCGGCTTTGTTGATTAAAGCCATCGGTAAGCAGTTGATTTGCGTTCATGTGAACCACGGTCTTATGCGCAAGGGTGAAAGCGAACAGGTCATTGAGGTCTTTGGTAAAGAACTGGATGCCAACTTGATTTATATTGACGCGACCGACCGCTTCTTAGACCTGCTGGCCGGTGTGAGCGAGCCCGAAAAGAAGCGTAAAATTATCGGTGGCGAGTTTATCAAGGTGTTCGACGAAGAAGCCGCAAAACTGAAAGATATTTCCTTCCTCGCGCAGGGCACCATTTATCCCGATATTTTGGAGAGCGACGGCGTAAAGGCCCACCACAATGTCGGTGGCCTGCCGGAGGATATGAAGATGGAGCTGGTTGAACCGGTAAAACTGCTGTATAAAGACGAGGTTCGTGTTGTCGGTGAGGCTTTGGGTCTGCCCCATTCCATGGTTTACCGCCAACCCTTCCCGGGTCCGGGCTTGGGTGTTCGTTGTCTGGGTGCAATTACCCGTGACCGCCTGCACGCTTTGCGTGAAGCCGATGCCATACTCAGAGAAGAATTTGATAAAAACGGACTTGCCGGAAAGGTATGGCAGTATTTTATCGCCGTTCCCGATTTCAAGAGTGTCGGCGTAAAGGACGGTAAGCGCTACGAGGGCTGGGCGGCCATTATCCGTGCGGTCAATACCACCGATGCGATGACGGCAACCGTCGAGGAAATCCCCTACAACCTCTTGCACCATATCACAAATCGAATCACCCACGAAGTCGACGGCATTAACCGCGTGATGATGGATATCACACCCAAGCCGATTGGTACAATAGAATTTGAATAAAATGAATAATGCCCGAAAGCCTTGATAATACTGGGCTTTCGGGCATTTTAACAGTCTTCGTGGCAACATTTGAAAATGATTCATAAAAAAGAGCTGTTAGATTTTGGAAAAAATCTAACAGCTCTTTTCGATAAGCTCGGCAAAGTATTCTTGTGTGAAGTCTGCTTTTTTACGGTATTATGCAATCTTTAAACCAAGAGTGATATTATTTCTCTGAAAATTCCGTTTTTATTTGCGTGTGGGTTTAACATTTTCATTCGGCGCTATATCTTTATATATAGTTCCGTTTTCGGTTTCAAAAGCTTTTATATTATTTCTTATCAAAATAAGGACCTGACTATTGACACTCCTGCCTTCATAATCCGCGATATACGCAATTTTATTAAGCATTTCTTCCTCAATTCTTATCGAAACGCTTTTTATAGCCACAAAATCACTCCAAAACAAACATATTGTATATTTATTTTAGCAAAAAAAGATGATATAATACTTGAATAGATATACGGTATATTCATTATTTGGAGTGATAGTATGTGCCAGAAAGATTTTAAATCGAATTGTTGCTGTTTTTTTGGATATAGGGAAATAAACGAGACCGAAGAATTAAAGCAACAATTAAATTCAGTTATAGAAAATCTTATTTTGAATAAAAAGGTCGATACCTTTCTTTTCGGTAGCAAGAGCCGTTTTAACAGTTTATGTTATGAACAGGTGACTAAAATCAAAGAAAAACACCCTCACATAGAAAGAATTTATGTAAGGGCTGAATTTCCACAAATAAACGAAAGCTATAAAGCCTATTTGTTGGAAAGCTACGAGGATACCTATTATCCCGAAAAGGTATTGGGCGCAGGAAAGGCGGCTTATGTGGAACGCAACCGTGAAATGATAAACCAAAGTCACTTTTGTATAGTTTATTATCAAGAGGAGTGTTTACCAAGAAACCGCAAAAGCGGAACAGAAATCGCAAGATTTCAAGCCGCTTTTTCTTTGCAGATTTCGTTTTCTTTTACTTCGATTTTACATTGATTGAATTACCGATTTTACAATGTGGCAATATAATAAAGGACGTAAAGATGAAAATTTACAAAAAATGTCAAAGGAGACCAAAGTAAATGAAAAAGATAATGAGTTTAATTGCAGTAGGACTTTTACTTGTCTGCACACTTACCGGATGCAGAAGCAGCGGTGAAAAAATAGCAACCGACGGCTCGACTTCCATGGAAAAGGTTATCGGTGCGCTCGGTGAAGCCTTTGAGGGCGAAAACAGCGGCGTCAGTTTCACATACAATCCTACCGGCTCCGGTACGGGGATTACGGCAGTTGCCGAGGGCAGATGCGATATCGGTCTTTCCAGCCGTGAACTCAAAGAGGAAGAAACCACAAAGGGACTTAAAGGCACGGTTCTTGCTTACGACGGCATCGCCGTAATTGTACATCCGAACAACCCCGTGGCCGATTTGGGTGTTGAAACCATTGCAAAAATATATAAGGGCGAAATCACAAATTGGAAGAATGTCGGCGGCAACGACGGCGAAATCGTTCTCATCGGCCGGGAAGCAGGTAGCGGCACCCGTGACGGCTTCGAGTCCATCACCGATACCGAAGGTGCTTGTGCATACCGCCAGGAGCTTACATCTACCGGTGATGTGATTACGACCGTAGCCAATAATCCGAGTGCCATCGGCTACGCGTCGGTTGCATCGGTCAAAGATATTGTTAAAATAATTACCGTAGGCGGTGTTGCGCCGACCGAGGAAACCATCAAGGACGGCAGCTACCGGATTCAGCGTCCCTTTGTTCTCGTAACCAAAGCGGATACAGCACTTTCCGAAACAGCCCAGAAGTTCTTTGATTTCTGTTTTTCGGAGGATGCAAAGGAAATGATTCGCGCGGCAGGTGTTATACCTGCCAACTAAAAGGGGTTAAGTCGGAGAGTAATGTATGAACAACAAAGCAAAAACACTTGAAAGAGCGGTACACGGTATTTTCTTAATACTTGGGCTGATTACGGTGGCGTCGGTTCTGCTTATCAGCGTATATTTGATACTGTCGGGTATCCCTGCGGTCAAAGAAATCGGTCTGGTTGATTTTCTGTTTGGAAAAGAATGGAAGCCTACGGCAAGAGAACCGCGGCTTGGGATTCTGCCCTTTATCTTAACGAGTATTTACGGAACGGCGGGGGCAATTCTGATTGGTACACCCATCGGCTTCTTTACGGCCGTGTATCTTGCAAAGATGGCACCGCCGAAGGTAAAAAGAGTGGTGAGTGCCGCTGTTAGTCTGCTTGCCGGTATTCCTTCGGTTGTATACGGTCTGGTGGGAATGCTGGTGCTGGTTCCGGCCATCCGGAATGTATTTGCAATTCCCGACGGTGCAAGTCTGCTTGCCGCCATTATCGTACTCAGCGTTATGGTATTACCGTCGATTATTAAAGTATCGCTCACGGCTTTGGAGGCCGTACCAAAGGAATATGAGGAGGGCTCTTTGGCACTCGGTGCTACGCCGATAGAAACTTATTTTAAGGTGTCGGTGCCTGCGGCGAAAAGCGGTATTGCCGCCGCCATCGTACTCGGTGTCGGCCGCGCCATCGGTGAAGCAATGGCGGTTATCATGGTGTCGGGCAATGTGGCGAATATGCCTTCACTCTTTGAGAGTGTCCGCTTTCTTAGCACCGCCGTATCCAGCGAAATGTCTTATGCAACGGCCGGAAGCTTGCACCAGCAGGCGCTCTTTTCCATCGCCCTTGTGCTTTTCCTTTTTATTATGCTCATCAACGCGGCGCTCAACTTTTTCTTGAAGAAAAAGAAGGAGGGATAACCGATGGTAGGAAAAGTAGCAAAGAAAAGAAAGGTCTATGTAGGCGCTATGAAAGCCCTGATGGGAATTTCGGTGGCCATTACCTGCGCACTCGTGATATTTCTTATTGGTTATGTTCTGTTCAAAGGGTTGCCCAATATTTCGTGGCAGTTGATATCCACAAAACCGAGTTACCTTTCGGGCAATATCGGCATTCTGCCGGATATCCTCAATACGCTGTACATTATTTTAGCAACACTTCTTGTCGTCCTTCCTCTTGGAGTGGGCGCGGCTGTTTACCTTACGGAATATGCGAAAAACAAGAGGGTTGTCGGCATGATAGAATATGCCGCCGAGACCCTTTCGGGCATCCCCTCCATTATATATGGTCTGGTCGGCATGCTGTTTTTCTGCCAGTTTCTGAATATGAAAACCTCTTTGCTTGCCGGTGCAATGACCCTTGTCATTATGAATTTGCCTACCGTCATGCGTACCACGCAGGAGAGTTTGAAAACCGTTCCGCAAAGCTACCGTGAAGGTGCTTTCGGCCTGGGTGCAGGCAAATGGCGTGTCATTCGTACCGTTGTGCTTCCCGAATGTGTAGACGGCGTAGTAACCGGATGTATTTTGTCGGTCGGTAGAATCCTCGGGGAATCGGCCGCCCTGCTTTTCACCGCAGGCTTTGCACACGCATTAAACGGCATTTTCGAAGGGCTGACATCTTCGGGGGCAACCCTTACGGTTGCTTTGTATGTCTATGCAAAAGAGCAGGGTGAGTTTGCGGTTGCCTTTGCCATTGCCGCCATATTAATGATTTTGACCCTTGTTATCAATCTTTTGGCAGACCTAACAGGGTATTTCTTCAAAAGGAGAAAAAATAAATGAGCATCATTACAGTAAAAAATTTAAATTTGTGGTACAATACAACACAAGCATTAAAGGGTGTTCATATCGACATCCAAGAAAATGCCATTACGGCGCTTATCGGCCCCTCCGGCTGCGGAAAATCCACCTTTCTGAAAACGCTCAACCGCATGAATGATTTGATTTCCGGCGTTCGCATTGAAGGTGAGATTTGCTACGGAGGCAGGAACATTTTTGAAAAAAGTGTGGATGTCAACGCGCTTCGCCGTGATATCGGTATGGTGTTTCAAAAACCCAATCCCTTTCCGATGAGTATTTATGATAATATCGCATACGGTCCCCGTACGCACGGGATTAAAAACAAGGTGCAGCTGGATGAAATTGTGGAGGAATCTCTGCGGGACGCCGCCATTTGGGACGAGGTGAAAGACCGCCTTAAAAAAAGCGCTCTCGGACTTTCAGGCGGTCAGCAGCAAAGACTCTGTATTGCCCGTGCGCTTGCGGTAAAACCGAAGATGCTGCTTATGGACGAACCCACAAGCGCCCTTGACCCGATTTCGACATCAAAAATAGAAGACCTTGCAACCGAGCTAAAAAACAAGTATACTATCATTATAGTCACCCACAATATGCAGCAGGCTGTTCGTATCTCGGACAAAACCGCCTTCTTTTTGCTCGGTGAGCTTGTGGAATACGCAGACACCGAGGAAATGTTCTCGAACCCGAGGGATAACAGAACCGAGGATTATATTACAGGAAGGTTTGGATAAAGATATGCGAAACAGATTTGATGAACAGCTTGCATTGCTGAACAGAAAAATGATTGAAATGGGTGCGCAGTGCGAAGAACTGATTGCAATTGCCGCAAAGGCACTTCTTACCGGGGACACCGAGGGCGCAAACCAGGTAAAAGTACACGGTCACGAAATCGACGAAATGGAAAGAGAAATTGAATCCATCTGCTTGAAGCTTTTGTTGCAGCAGCAACCGGTTGCCCGTGACCTCCGTCAGATTTCGGCCGCTTTGAAAATGATTACCGATATGGAAAGAATCGGCGACCAGGCAGAGGACATTGCCGAAATCATTCCGTTCCTCGGCGGTAGAACGGGAGCCGAGCTTGCCGATTTTAAGCCGATGGCCGAAGCCACCTGCAAAATGGTGACCGACAGTATTGACGCCTATGTCAAGCAAGACCTGTTGCTTGCAAAAGCAGTTGCCGACCACGATGATATTGTGGATGAATGCTTCGGTCGTGTAAAAGAAACATTGATTAAAATGATAACCGAAAATACCGCAGACGGAGAATATGCCGTTGACCTGCTGATGATTGCGAAATATTTTGAGCGTATCGGCGACCACGCCGTAAACATTGCAGAGTGGGTAGAATTTTCTGTAACTGGGGTTCATAAAGGGGAGTAATGTATTATTTAGATAGTACATCGAGGCTTCTATGCTGGCATAGACCGGTTTTAAGGCATATGGCAGAGCCATATGCCTTAAAACAAAGTATCGAGTTATCCTATATTGACATTTTGAAGCAAAATATCTATAATTGACTTAATATAACTTTCGAGGTGGCTTTATGTTTGTTGATAATGTATTGACCATAATCAATTTGTTTTTTATCCCCATCATTTCATTGTATATCTACATAAAAAAGAACAACAAAGCATTGCGGTTTTCCTTTGAAAATTTTTGCATATATGCCGTATTGGTAGCGACAAGCAGTATTTTGAATAAAGCGTTGGTCGTAGTTATAAACCTTGTTTCAGGAAAGATGATTTATATAGCTTCAAGCTATTATACCCTCATTGGACTTGTAACCGCAGTTTTTATACCCATTATTTATGAAATTATAACGAAATACATCTCTGTTCGGGTAAAAGAAAAAAAGAATGATGAAGAATAAAAGAAAAAACGGATTTTATATTATCGGCGGCTTGTTTTTTCTGTTGGTTGTAATATATAAATTCGGTATTGATTGGGCAACCGCGAAATTCGGTATAACGATAAAAGAACTTTTATACACCTTGGTTTCACCGCTTGAAGGTGCAGACACAGGGTTTTTAAAGGATGCGGTCATTTATTGCCTTCCACCGGTTTTGATTTTTATTGCGGTTTGGATTGTTTATGCTTTAATTGATAAACGAATCAGCAATAGGGTATCTGCTGAAATTGTTTTCAAAGGAAAAAAGAGATTGTTTTCAATCTTTATAAAATTTTTAAATTTTGCCTGGTTGTACTTTCAATTGTTTCGATTTGCACCACTTCGATTAAGGCGGACAAGACCTTTAAGGTAGTGGAATACATATCCTCTTATATTCGTAAAACCACCATTTATGAGGATTACTATGTTCAGCCCGACAGTGTCAGCATAAAATCTCCCCAAAAGGCAAAAAATTTAATATATATCTATTTAGAAAGCATGGAAACAACATACGCTTCAAAATCAGATGGCGGTGCGCAGGCGGAAACAAATTATATACCAAAATTAACCGAATTGGCAAAGGAAAACATATCTTTTTCAAGCAGCGAAAAACTCGGCGGTTTTTGTGGCGTAAGCGGCACAACTTGGACGATGGGCTCTTTGTTTGCAACAACTGCGGGAGTACCCTTTTCTTTTCCGATAAGTGGAAATGCCATGGAAGGTAGAGAAAATTTTGCAAGCGGCATTACGGCCCTTGGAGATATTTTAGAACAACAAGGATACAAACAGGAGTTTTTGTGCGGTTCGGACGGCAATTTTGCCGGTAGAAAAAACTATTTTGTTCAACATGGGAATTACGAAGTTTTTGATATTTACTCTGCAAGAAAAGAGGGCTATATCCCCGAGGATTATTTTGTATGGTGGGGCTATGAAGACCTGCATCTTTATGAAATCGCAAAGCATAGATTGACAGAGCTTGCAAAAGACAAAAACCAACCCTTTAATTTTACAATGCTCACGGTTGATACACATCATATTGACGGATATGTTTGTGAAAACTGCCCTTCTATATATGAAAATCAGCTTGGAAATGTTTTGTTATGTGCCGATTCACAAATTTGTGAATTTATAAAGTGGTGTGAGAAACAACCCTTTTATGAGGATACGGTTATTATTATCACAGGTGACCATCCCAGAATGGACACAACGCTTGTAAGTGAAACAGAATATTTAGAGCGAACGATTTATAATTGTTTTATAAATACCGATAAAAATGCAGAGCAGTTAAATTTAAAGAACCGAGTTTTTACGGCTATGGACATTTTCCCCACGGTTCTTTCTGCATTAAACTTTGAAATTGAAGGGGACAAATTGGGTCTGGGCACCGATATGTTTTCAGGCAAACAGACGCTTGCCGAAAAAATAGGAATAGCAACATTACAAGGGGAAATCAACAAATACTCCAAATATTATATTGACAATTTTTCTTGACAAAAGTAATATAGAATGGTTACTGGCAAAAGCGAAGTGAAAAAATGAAAAAAACAATCAAATCGGCGTTTATAGATACCATTCCGGTGCTGACGGGTTATATCGTGCTTGGGTTTGGCTTTGGTATTATTCTCAGCGCAAACGGGTATGAAATCTGGTTAGCTTTCTTTATGAGCCTTTTTATATATGCAGGCGCTATGCAGTATGTGGCCGTAGGTTTGCTGACGGGCGGTACGTCCTTGATTACCGTGGCGGTTACAACCCTTATGGTCAATGCGCGGCATTTGTTTTACGGTATTTCCATGCTGGATAAATACAAAAAAATCGGCAAAAGAAAACTATATCTAATGTTTTCCCTCACCGATGAAACCTACGCATTGGTCTGCAATGCCAATCCTGACATTGCGCCTGAGCGAAAAAAGGATTATTACCTGTTAGTTTCGGTGTTTAACCATATGTACTGGATTATCGGCTCTGTGCTTGGTGCAACGGTCGGAAGTCTGGCCAAATTTAATAGCGAGGGTATTGATTTCGTGCTGACAGCCCTTTTTGTTACGGTATTTCTCGAACAATGGTTAACCTCTGAAAAGCATACGTCTGCCATTATCGGTGTTGCTGTTTCGGTCGTATGCCTGCTGCTCTTTGGAAGCGAAAACTTTCTTATCCCGACCATGCTTCTCATTGCGCTTTTACTTTGTCTGTATAGGGAGGAAAGCAAAAATGACTGATTTACATACTTGGGGTGTGATAGCCGTTACCGCTTTGGTAACTGCGGCACTTCGCTTTCTTCCTTTTATTGTATTTAACGAAAACAGAAAAACACCGAAGTGGATTGAAAAACTCGGCAGGCTGCTCCCCTTTGCCGTTATGGGTATGCTGGTGGTTTATTGCTTAAAAGATGTGCATTTTGCAAGTGTTTCGGGCTTTTTGCCGGCATTGATAGCCTGCTTGGTTGTCGGAATCTTTTATGTTTGGAAACGCAATACCCTGATCAGTATCGTTTCGGGAACCGTCTGTTACATGATTTTGGTGCAAACGGTGTTTTAATAATTAAAAGCACGGACGAAGTACATTCGCCCGTGCTTTATTATTTTCGGGTGGCATGGAGCCGCCCGAAAAATGTTTATTTAAAATATCTGTTCAGCAGTCCTTCGAAAGCCTTGCCGTGACGAGCCTCGTCGCGGGCCATTTCATGTACCGTATCATGAATGGCGTCCAGACCCAACTCTTTGGCCAGCTTGGCAAGCTCGAATTTGCCGGCGGTAGCGCCGTTTTCAGCATCTACACGAAGTTCCAGATTCTTTTTGGTGCTGTCGGTTACGACCTCGCCCAACAGCTCGGCAAATTTAGCGGCATGCTCGGCCTCTTCATAAGCGGCCTTTTCCCAATACAAGCCGATTTCGGGATAGCCTTCGCGGTGGGCAACTCTTGCCATGGCAAGATACATACCAACCTCACAGCATTCGCCCTCAAAATTGGCCTTTAAACCTTCGATAATGCGGGGGTCAGAACCCTTGGCAACACCCAGAACGTGCTCGGCTGCCCAAGTGGTCTCGCCGTCCTGTACCTTAAATTTCTCGCCGGGAACCTTACATTGCGGGCAGAACTCCGGCGGCGCATCACCAATGTGCACATAACCACAAACAGGGCATACATACTTTTTCATAACTTTTTCCTCCAATAATCTAATTTATATCATTTTATACTACGGCTTTGCAGTTTTTGCATTTACCGTAAAATAACAAGACGTATCCCTCGATTTTGCAACCGAGCGCGTGTTCCATTTCTCTTTCGATTTTCAAATCGGGGGAGAGAAATGCGTCATAAATCGTGCCGCAGGAAAGACAGCGGAAATGCTGATGCTCTTCTATTCGGCCGTCAAAATGCTCAACCCCGTCATCGGTTTTAAAACTTTTCACTTCACCTAAATCTCTTAGCAGTGCAAGATTTCGGTAGACGGTTGCCAAACTTACGGTTGGCTCGGATTGACGGACAATATCATAAACATCGGCCGCAGTCGGATGTGTGTAGGTGCTTTTTACAGCAGACAGCACTAAATCTCTTTGATGGGATTGTTTTCTCATAAAGCCCTCCAATAACGATAATAATTATCGTTATCATTATATTAACAGAAAAGAAACGCGGTGTCAAGTGTTTTTTTAAAATTTCTTGACTTTTTTTTAAAAACGGCTATAATAAAAGAAAGCGTTGATAAGGAAAGTAGCACATCCCCCGCAGACCAGAGAGCGGTGTCATCGGCTGTAAGCACTGTACTGTAAGGCTGTGTGAAGACCACCTTGGAGCGCCTGTGAAAACAAGCAGGCCGTTTCCCGCGTTAAGGGGTTTGAGTGGCATTGTTATGCAATCCGGGTGGAACCGTGGAGTTTTAACTTCATCCCAGAGTGGGATGGAGTTTTATTTTTTATGGAGGAACAACTATGATTCAAGTAAAGTTAAGGGACGAAGTCAAGGAATTTGAAAGCGGTATCAGCGTTGCAGAAATTACCAAGTCGATTGGCATGGGACTGTATAAAGCCGCCTGCGCGGCAAGAGTGGACGGCGAGTTTTGCGATTTGCGCACCGTCCTCGAAAAGGATTGCACGGTGGAAATACTGACCTTTGACGACGAATACGGCCGCTGGGCCTTCCGCCACACCGCGTCGCACATTTTGGCCCAAGCGGTAAAACGCTTATATCCCCAAGTAAAACTGGCAATCGGTCCGGCAATTGATAACGGTTTTTATTATGATTTTGATTGTGACTTTTCGTTTACCGAAGAGGTGCTTGCCAAAATCGAAGCCGAGATGAAAAACATTGTGAAAGAGGATATTCCTCTGGAACGCTATGCGTTGCCGCGCGAGGAAGCCTTGGCCTATTTCAACCAAAAGCAAGAAATTTATAAGGTAGAGCTGATTGAGGATTTGCCCGAGGGCGAGGAAATCAGTTTTTATAAGCAGGGTGAGTTTACCGATTTGTGCGCAGGTGCACATTTAATGTCGACCGGCGCGGTAAAGGCCTTTAAGCTGACCAGCGCAACCGGTGCCTATTGGCGCGGAGATTCCAAACGCAAAATGTTGACCCGCGTTTACGGCACCGCCTTCCCCAAAGCGGCACAGCTCGAAGAGCATTTAACGCAATTAGAGGAAGCCAAGAAACGCGACCATAATAAATTAGGCCGCGAGTTGGAGATTTTCACCACCAGCGATGTCATCGGGCAGGGCCTGCCGGTTCTGTTGCCCAACGGCGCGCGGATTATCCAGCTTTTGCAACGCTTTGTTGAGGACGAGGAACAGCGCCGCGGCTGGTTGCTGACCAAAACACCCTACATGGCAAAAAGCGACTTGTATAAGATTTCGGGACACTGGGACCATTATCAGGACGGTATGTTTGTTATGGGCAACGAAGAAACCGACGATGAGGTTTTTGCCCTGCGCCCCATGACCTGTCCCTTCCAATATCAGGCCTATCTCAACCGCAGCCGCTCCTACCGCGACCTGCCGCTACGTTATAACGAAACCTCGACGCTCTTCCGTAACGAGGCATCGGGTGAAATGCACGGACTGATTCGGGTTCGCCAGTTTACGATTTCCGAGGGACATTTGATGTGTACTCCCGAGCAGCTGGAAGAGGAATTTAAGGGCTGTCTGGAATTGGCCATCTATATGCTGAAAACCCTGGGGCTTTATGAGGACGTTTCCTACCGCTTTTCCAAGTGGGACCCCGATGATCGTGATAAATATATCGGTACGCCCGAGCAATGGGACGAAGCCCAGGGCACAATGGAGAAAATTCTCAAACATTTGGAAATCCCCTATAAGGTCGGCGTAGGCGAGGCGGCTTTCTACGGACCGAAATTGGATATTCAAATCCGGAATGTGCACGGTAAAGAGGATACTTTAATTACCATTCAAATCGACCAGATGCTGTCGGAAAAATTCGGTATGGAGTATGTCGATAAAGACGGCGAAAAGAAAAACCCGTATATTATTCACCGTACCTCTATCGGTTGCTACGAGCGCACCTTGGCGCTTTTAATCGAAAAATATGCCGGTGCCTTCCCGATTTGGTTGGCGCCCTTGCAGGTAAAACTTCTTCCGATTGCTGACCGCCATCATGACGCGGCCTATGAATATAAAAAGGTATTGGACGCCTGCGGTATGCGTGTAGAGGTTGACGACCGCAGTGAAAAAATCGGCTACAAAATCCGGGAAGCACAGCTTGCAAAAGTGCCCTATATGTTGGTTATCGGCGATAAAGAGGTCGAAACCGGTGCGGTTTCGGTACGCCGCCGCGGAGAAGGGGACATCGGCGCAATGCCATTGGAGGACTTTAAAGCCCTCGCCCTTTCGGAAATTGCTTCCAAGGTCATAAAATAAAACATCGGGCAAGGAAAAAACCTTGCCCGATGTTACTGTGCTCTATTATTTCTTTGCTTCAAACAAAGCGTCGGTAGTTACATTTAAAATTTTTGCAATCGCATAAATTTCCTTGTCGGTGGCCATTCGAACTTGGCCTTCGAGCTTTGAATAACTTGTAGGGTTAATATCGCAGCCCATGATTTGCATTTTGGAAATAAAATCCTTTTGCTTTATGCCCTTTTCTTTTCGTATGCGCTCGATATTTTTACCCACGATATTACAATTACCGCATTCTTGTTTGCGAATTTTCAAGGTATTCACCTCTAAAATATTCCTTACAAGAATTATATTGGTAACTGCGTGTGACATAATTCTGCTATGGAATTATAAAAAATAATTCCGGGTTAGAATTGTATGGGGGTGATGATTTGATAAAACGAATTGTTGTTGCAGGATGCAGGGATTATAATAACTATCCCGAAGCAAAGGCATATATTGATTTTTGTATTTCCAATATAAAGCAAGACCATACTCTGGTTTTTCTTTCGGGCAGTTGCCGGGGTGCAGATGCGCTTGGAGAACGATATGCAACCGAAAACGGATATAGCATTGAACGGTATCCTGCCGAATGGGATAAATACGGCAGAGCGGCCGGACCGAAACGGAACCTGGAAATGGCAAAAAACTGTGATTATGTCATCTGCTTTTGGGACGGCAAAAGTCGGGGTACAAAGACCATGATAGAATATGCCAAAAGTTTAGGCAAGCCGGTCAGAATCAAACAAATATAAAAAACACCGCTCATAGGGCGGTGTTTTTTATATTAGTTATCAACTTCTCTGATAATCAGCTTCGGGATACCGAGGATTTGGCAACGCTCCAAATCCTCCTTTTCGATACGCTTCGGCGTATAAACCGGATTGACCGGAATCAGCCGCATCCAATCCTCTCCCGTAACATATTCGACCCGTTTCAATGTGGCACATTCATTGTCATACAAAACGGCGCCGACTTGGCCGCTGTAATCCATGGTTTTCTGCTTTAAAATCAAAACCTTATCCCCTTCCATATAAAGAGGATACATACTGTCACCGCAAACGCTCAAAACAAAATAATCCGATTGCGGACGGCCTTTCAAATAGGTCGTCGGTATATCGACCGTTTCGCCGTTCCAGTCCTCATAGGCAAAATGGTCATACCCTGCGGCAACCTCACCAATGACGGCAAAGGTTACAAATTCGTCGGTAACGCGCGGTATGGGATAACGTGCCGGCGGTGCATTTCGCTCGGCCTTTTCCGCACCGAGCAGCCAGTCGGGATTTACGCCGAAAATATTCGCCATGGCATGGAGTGTTGTCATTTTCGGAGCCATAAGACCGTTTTGATAACGGCTGATTGTGCCGGGCGTGAGAGAAAGCTTCTCCGCCAGCGTATAAGTATTTTCCTCGGTTTCAGACAAAAGCTGTGCAAAACGTGCGGCAAACCGTTCCAGGTTGATGGATTGCTTTTTCAATTCTTTCACTTCCCCATACTTCATATTGTTTCTATTATCTATTATAACCAAAAAATTGCAAAATGCAACACATTTTTTTAGTTTTTATAAAAAATATTGCGAAAAGCATTGACATTATCCCAAAAGTGTGCTATCTTAATATTGCAAAACGCAATAACCGGCAAAAAATAAGTTGGGCCCATAAATTTTTTTGCCAACAATATTGCAAAACGCAATAAATAGGGAGGAAAAATACATGAATTGGAAAAAAGAAGCAATTGAGGATTTGAAACGGTATGTTTGCCGAAAAGAGGGTTGTCTGAATGTTGCAGACAGAATACAGACTCTAAACAGCCGGTTAAGCGGTGTGCGCGGCGCAAATACAGATGCGGTACCCAATCATGGCGGCGGCAGTAAGGTAGAGGAGTGGCGCATCAATACCATTATGGAGCGCGACCGGCTCAAAATCAATTATGCATCCTTAAAGAAACTGGTACAGCTGACCGAGCGCGGACTTGCCCAGCTAACCGATGATGAGCGCCGCGTCTTGGAGAAATTTTTTATTCACCGCGGCGGCCGGCATGTCGACGAGCTGATGGAGGAGCTGTGCTATGAAAAAACCCGTATTTACGAACTAAAAGATGAGGCGCTGTACAAATTCACCGTGGCAATGTACGGCATGATAGAATCTTAACAGCGGCTAAAAAAAGAAATTCTTAAAAAGTTTACAAGAAAAGTGGAAATTCCGTCATATATTTGGTATACTGTAAAGTAAAGTAAGTAAGAGGTGAGCGTCTATGAATATTTGTGTATACGGTGCGGCCAGTAATAAAATAGACCGCAAATATATTGAAGAAACCGAATACTTGGGCGAAGCCATGGCAAAAAGAGGGGACACCTTGGTGTTCGGCGGCGGCGCCGGCGGTGTTATGGGTGCGACTGCCCGCGGAATGACCCGCGGCGGCGGTAAAATTATCGGTGTTGCGCCAACCTTTTTTGTGGACGGTGTGTTATACCAAGAATGTACCGAATTTCACTCCACCGAAACCATGCGCCAGCGTAAACAAATCATGGAGGACAATGCTGACGGCTTTATCGTTGCGCCGGGCGGCATCGGTACCTTTGAGGAATTTTTTGAAATTCTGACCTTAAAGCAGTTGAACCGTCACGAAAAACCGATTGTTATTCTGAATGTCGGCGGTTATTATGATAAACTTCTTGCCTTTTTGGATTACGTCGCGGCAGAGCAGTTTATGAGCGAAAGCTGTAAGGAACTCTATCATACGGTGGAAACAGCAGACGAGGCATTGGATTATTTAGAGCATTACCAAGCCCATATGCGCTCTACCGAAGAATATAAAAATTTGAGGTAATTGCGGCGTGCGAATGCGGAAAAAGAAAAATTTAGAGGACAGGTTAGCGGTTTGTGCGCCTGTCCTTCTGTCACCTGTATGCGAGGAAAGGCATTATGAAAAAGCGGCGGCCGGACAAGCCTATATCGATATGGCCGCCCTGTTCGGTACCGAACAGCCGATAGATTTGGAAATCGGTTGCGGCAAGGGCGGCTTTGCCTGTGCGCTGGCCGCAAAGGAACCGAACACACCGATTTTAGCGGTGGAAAAATGCGCTAATGTGTTGGTTGCCGGTTGCGAACGCGCGATGAAGGAAGAAATTCCAAACCTTCGCTTTTTGCAATGTGGTGCCGAACTCTTGACACGGTATTTGCGTCCCGCTTCGGTGCGGCGTATCTATTTGAATTTCAGTTGCCCTTATCCGAAAAAAGCCTATGAAAACCATCGGCTGACCGGTGTGAGATTTTTGGCAAACTATAAAAAACTGCTTATTCCCGAGGGGAAAATCATTCAAAAGACTGACAACCAAGCCTTTTTTGAATATTCCCTTGAACAGTTTTCGGCTGCGGGCTTTTTGCTGCAAAATATCGCATTGGATTTGCACAACAGCCCTTTCGCGCAAGACAATATTATAACCGAGTATGAGGCAAGATTTGTTGCCGAGGGCAAACCGATTTACCGTTTGGAGGCTCTGCCGAGATGAGAGGGCTGCTTTGTGCCGTCAATTCGCAATACATACACGCCTCTTTGGCGGTTTGGTATCTGAAAGCAGCCGCTGAAAACAAACCGAAAGTTGTAGAGTCCACCGTGAACCGTCCGGTGATGCAAACGGCCGCCGAGCTGATTGCAAGTAAGCCGGACTTTCTCGGTTTTTCCTGTTATATTTGGAACATTAACTATATTAAGGAACTCTGTACACAAGTAAAATCCGCCTTGCCGAAGGTTAAAATTCTGTTGGGCGGCCCCGAGGTGAGCTACCGTGCCGCCGAGGTTTTAAAGGAAATAAAAGAGGTCGACTTTGTCTGCACCGGCGAGGGGGAAATCCCCTATGCAAAACTCTACGCGGCGCTGGAAAACGGCCAAAGCCCGGAGGGAATCGAGGGCATCTACACGCGGCAATTTGCCACGGTACCGTTTTTGACAAATCTTCTGCCGCCCGACCCATATGGGGAGGAATATTTTTCTGCATTACAGGGCAGAATTGCCTATATCGAAAGCAGTCGCGGCTGTCCGTTCCGTTGTGCTTTTTGCCTTTCGGGGCGCTGCGGCGGTGTGCGGTTTTTTCCATTAGAGCAAACCAAAAAGCAAATGCTTTTGTTGGCCGCCTCGGGTACGAAAACCATAAAGTTTGTTGACCGTACATTCAATGCCGACCGCGCCCGCGCGCGGGAAATCTTTTCTTTTATAGGGGCGCATTACGGCAAGGAAATCCCACTGGGTGTTTGTTTCCATTTTGAGATTGCCGGAGATTTGCTCGACAAAGAAACCCTTGCGCTCTTAAAAAACCTGCCGGCCGGTGCAGTGCAATTTGAAATCGGTCTGCAAAGCTTTCATGAAGAAACCCTGCAAGCGGTGCATCGGAAAACCGATACAGCGCGCTTGTGCGCCAATATTCGAGCACTAATGGAAATGGGCAATATCCATGTCCACATTGATTTGATTGCCGGTCTGCCGCAGGAGGATATCGAAACCTTTGCAAACAGCTTCAACATGGGGTATTCCCTGCAACCCCACCGCCTGCAATTTGGTTTTTTAAAGCTTTTGCACGGTGCGGATATGCGCGAGCAACCGCAGGAGTACCCCTGCGAGTACAATCCGGCACCGCCCTATGAGGTTTTATCTACACCCTGGCTGAGCGAACAGGATTTGAGTACATTACATAAAATAGAGCAGATTTTTGACCGTATGCACAACAGCGGCCGCTTCCGGCGAACCGAGGCCTATCTGCTTTTGGCGCTGGGCTGTACGCCCTTTGCGATTTTTGCAGAGCTGTCATCCTATCCGCCAGAGCGTTTTGCCACACCGGACAAGCTGACCGAATTACTTATGTCGGTTTTCTCTAACCGTGCCGACCCGATGCGTTTGCGTGATTGCCTGGTTTGTGACCGCATGGCAACCAACCAAAACCGCCGGTTGCCGTCGGTTCTGCGGATTGAGGATAAACGGCTCAAAAAACTGCGTGCAAAATATAAGAATGCCGCAACCGATGTGGCTTGGCTTTATGCCGAACAAAGGGCGGTTTGTGTGGATTATACCGAGCGCAATCGGGTGACGGGTGAATACCCGTTGCACACCTTTGTGCCGGAGGATATAGAAAGCAATGGAAAGGTGAATACAGATGAGAAAAAAACAATTTAAAGCCGAATCACAAAAACTGTTGGATATGATGATTCACTCAATTTACACCCACAAGGAAATCTTTTTGCGCGAGCTGATTTCCAACGCGAGCGACGCATTGGACAAGCTTTATTTCCGTTCCCTGACCGATAGCGAGGTTGGACGCAAACGGGAGGACTTTCGGATTGATTTGGCGCTGGATAAGCAGGCTCGCACCCTGACCATCACCGACAACGGCTGCGGCATGACCGAAGCCGAATTGGAGCAGAACCTCGGCACGATTGCCAAAAGCGGTTCGGGCGCATTCAAGCAGGAAAACGAAAAAACTGAGGATGTTGAAATCATCGGTCAATTCGGTGTCGGCTTTTATTCCGCCTTTATGGTCAGCGATAGGGTGGAGGTGCGCAGTCGCGCCTACGGTGCGGACCAGGCCTTTTTGTGGGAGAGTGACGGTGTCGACGGCTATACCGTTCGTCCCGATACCATGGAGTCGGCCGGTACGGTTATCACATTAAAAATCAAAGAAAATACCGAAAACGAGAACTATGATGAATTTTTAGAGCCCCACCGTATTGCCGCGTTGGTGAAAAAATATTCAGATTATATCCATTACCCGATTCAAATGGAAATGGAGGAAAGCCGGCCGAAGGAGGGCACCGAGGGCGAGTATGAAACGGTCAAGGAACTGAAAACTCTCAATAGTATGGTGCCGCTGTGGCGCAAAAACAAATCGGAAATCACCGAGGAGGATTACAACCGCTTTTATAAGGAAAAGTTTTTCGATTTTGCCGACCCGGTAAAGGTCATTCACAGCAAAACCGAGGGTCAAGTGACCTATGATGCGCTTTTGTATATTCCCGAACGCGCACCCTTTGATTATTACACCAAGGATTTTAAAAAGGGCTTGGCCCTCTATTCCAACGGCGTTATGATTATGGAACAATGCGCCGATTTGCTTCCGGATTATTACAGTTTTGTCAAAGGTCTGGTGGACAGCGCCGACCTTTCGCTCAACATTTCGCGCGAACTGTTACAGCATGACCATCAGCTCAAACTGATTGCCAAAAACATTGAAAAGAAAATCCATACCGAACTGAAAAAACTGCTCGATACCGAGCGTGAAAAGTACGAAAAGCTCTGGAAGGCCTTTGGTATGCAAATTAAATTTGGTGTCTATAATGACTATGGTATACACAAGGACAGCTTAAAGGATTTGTTGCTTTTCTATTCCATGAACGAGAAAAAGCCGGTCACGCTGGAAGAATACATTTCCAAAATGCCCGAGGAGCAGAAGGAAATCTACTATGCCTGCGGCGAAACCAACGATAAAATTGATATGTTGCCCCAGTTGGAGGGGGTACGCGCCAAGGGCTATGATGCACTGTTCTTAACCGAAAACGTCGATGAATTCTGCTTGCAGGTGCTGGGCGAGCATAAAGAAAAAAGGTTCCACAATGTTTGCGCCGGAGACCTCGACCTTGGCAGCAGTGAGGAAAGCGATGCACTAAAAGAGCGCAATGAGGCGGCAAAGGATTTGTTTGCCGCAATGAAAGAAGCGCTGGGCGATGCCGTGACCGACATTCGGTTCACCGGCAATTTAAAGGACCATCCGGTCTGCCTGGTGAGCGAGGGTGGCCTTTCGGTGGATATGGAAAAGGTGCTCAACAGTATGCCGACCGGCGAAAAGGTCAAGGCAAAGGTCATTTTAGAAATCAATGCCGAGCACCCGATTGCCGCCAAATTGGAAACTTTGAAGGACGCCGACCCCGAAGCCCTAAAAAAATATGCCAAGGTGCTGTTTGCATCGGCACGGCTCATCAGCGGCCTGCCCTGTGAAAACCCAACCGAGTTTTCGCGCTTGATTTGCGAAATTATGCTGTAACAAAAAGCGAAAAGAAAAAGGACATCCTTGTAAAAAGGGTGTCCTTAATTTTTTTGGGGTTTTAAGCAAAATTCAAACCGGATAAGCATATATTTTAAAAGGAACAAAAAAGTCAGCCGTCCAGTCGGCACATAAGACTACAAAGAGGAGAAAAGAAAAATCTCCGGAAAGGATAAAATATGAATTTGTTTCTGCCGGAGGGGCAGCTGTTACATATGCCCCGGAATAAGTATATCTTGTCCAGACCGTCGGCCATTGCACAGGCGGCGGCTGAGGGGACGATTTTGGAAGCGACGGCAACGGTTTGCAACCAGAACCATGACCTGCTCTGCGATTTGGGGAGTATGCGCGGCGTGATTCCGCGTGACGCGGGGGCAATCGGTATTGCCGAGGGGCAGGTGCGCGATATTGCGTTGATTTCGCGGGTTGGCAAGCCGGTCAGCTTTGTGGTTACCGAAATCCGCAGCGATGCCGAAGGCCGGCCGCTTGCCATTTTATCCCGTGAACGAGCACAACGCCTTTGTTTAGAGCATTATATCAATAAACTGCAACCCGGACAGATTATCGATGCGAAAATTACCCACTTTGAAAACTTTGGGGCTTTTTGCGATATTGGTTGCGGTGTGATTGCTTTACTGCCGATTAACGCCATTTCGGTATCCCGGATTTCGCATCCATCCGACCGGTTTCGCTGTGGAGAGAACATAAAGGCAGTGGTACGCACACGGGACAGTGCAGGACGGATTACTTTGAGTTGTAAAGAACTGCTGGGCACATGGCAGGAAAACGCCGGTAGATTTACCCAAGGCGAAACGGTATCGGGTATCGTTCGTTCGGTGGAGGATTATGGTGTGTTTATAGAATTGACGCCCAACCTTGCCGGTCTGGCCGAGCCGCTGGCTGATGTGGAAATCGGGCAGCACACCAGCGTTTACATAAAAAGCCTGCTCCCTGAAAAAATGAAGGTGAAGCTGATTATTATCGACCTGTTAAAAGACCCACCGGCGCCGGTTCCGGTCAAATACTATCTGGATACCGGCCGGTTAGAGCGTTGGGTTTATTCCCCGAAAGAATGCCCGAAAATCATTGAAACGGTATTTTAAAAATAACAGCGGTGCTCTTTTATAGAGCACCGCTGTTGATAAATGGAATTACGACTCGTGGCGGATAACGGTATAGCCTGCTTCTTGTATCGCCGTATCCAAGGTTTTGTCTTCTACCGGTTCGGAAAGCGTAATGTGTGCGCATTTGTTTCCCAAATCGATGGTCACGCCGGTTACGCCCGGCACGGTCTCCAACGCGGCTTGCACACGCGCGGCACAGTGTGCGCACATCATGCCCTCAATATACACCTTTTTTTCCATGTGTTTTCCTCCTGTATTTTCCGCTGCTGATGCAGCGGTTTGTTTTTTATGAAAATTGCGCAAACGCAAAGCGTTGCCGACAACAAAAATACTGCTGAAACTCATCGCCGCCGCGGCCAGCGAGGGGTCTAAATGCACACCCAGCAGACCGGTGGCCAGCGGAATACAAAGGCTGTTGTAAAACAGTGCCCAAAACAGATTTCCTTTGATGTTTCGCATAACGGCACGGCTGAGCGAAATGGCGGTGCACACCTGTTCAAGCTGATTGCCCATGATGACGATTTGCGCCGATTCGATGGCAATATCGGTTCCGGCGCCGATGGCAATACCCACATCGGCTTCGGTTAATGCGGGGGCGTCGTTTATACCGTCACCAACCATCGCGACCAACCCCTTTTGCTTTAAGAGCCGGACCTTTTCCTGCTTGTTTTGCGGAAGCACGTCGGCAACATAGCTACTGATACCGACAGCGTCGGCAATTTCCTTGGCGGCGGCTGTATTGTCACCGGTCAGCATAACCGTATCAATACCCATTTGGTGCAGGTCCGCAATGGCCTGCTTCGCGTCGGGCTTGATTTGGTCTTTAATGATAAATTTGCCGACAATTTTATCGTTCTCGGTCACAAAGACGGTTGTACCGTTTTTGGCGATATTCTTTTTGCCCGCGCCGGTCAACAAACTGCTGCCGACAAAATACCGGTTTTCTCCAATGCTTGCCGAAACCCCCTTGCCGGGGATGGTTTCGAAATCGGTCACTTCTCGGAGCGGTAAATTCTTCTGCTTGGCGGCGGCAACAATGGCGGCGGCCAAGGGATGATTGGAATGGCTTTCAATCGCGGCGGCAATCGATAACACGGTGTTTTGGTCGGCATGGTAGGCGGTAAAGGCCTCCACGGCCGGCGTACCGACGGTAATCGTACCGGTTTTATCAAAAACAACCGTTTTTACCTTATGGGAGGTTTCCAAGGCCTCGCCGGATTTGATTAAAATACCCAGCGCGGCACCGCGGCCGGTACCGACCATAATCGAGGTCGGGGTGGCCAGTCCCAATGCACAGGGGCAGGAAACAACCAAGACCGAAATGGCGTGGGTCAGGGCGGTTTCAAGACCCTTGCCCAACAGCATCCAAGCGGCAAAGCTCAAAAGCGCAATGCCAAATACGATAGGCAGAAAAATGCCGCTGACCTTGTCGGCCAGTTTCGAAATCGGCGCCTTTTTTGAAGCGGCCTGTTCTACCAAGCGGATAATCTCGGACAGCACGGTGTCCTCACCGACCGAGGTAATTTCCACGCGGATATATCCGCTTTGCAAAACGGTCGCGCCGATGACGGTACTGCCGATGCCCACCGCTTCGGGCAAGTTTTCGCCGGTTAAAAAGGCCTTGTTTACAGCACCTTCGCCGAAAATGACCTTTCCGTCGGCCGGGACAGCATCGCCGGTTTTTACGATAACGATATCACCCACACGAAGCTCACTGACCAAAACATTTTGTTCGCCGTCGGCGGTCTGTAAGAGCGCGGTTTTCGGGCTTAAATTCATCAGGGCTGTAATCGCGCCGGCCGTTTTGGATTTGGAACGGCTTTCTAAATATTTGCCCAGACAGATTAAGGTGAGAATCATGCCGGCCGTTTCAAAATACAAATGGGTCGCCTGCGCATCAAAAAAGAGCAAATAGAGGCTGTAAAGAAATGCGATGCCGCTACCAACAGCAATCAAAGAATTCATGTTGGGCGCACCCTTAAACAAGGCTTTGCATCCACTTGTAAAAATAGAAAAATTCACAATCAAAATCGGAAGAGTCAGCAGAAACTGCACGATACCCGACACCATACGGTCCTGCAAAAAAGCAGGCAGGGGCAGATGCCACATATGCCCCATACCGAGGTAAAACAGCGGCAACATAAAAATAAGCGACAGGACAAACCGCCTTTTAAAAGCGGCCGTTTCTTTTTGCGCAGGTGCTGCGGCGGCATCCTTTTTTAGTGTCGCAGTATAACCGGCACGCGAAACAGCGTTACAGATATCAGCAGATGTAACTGTTCCCGGTTGGTAATCGACCAGCATGGTTTTGGTCAGCAGATTGACCTGCACAGATTTTACATTCAACGCACCCACAGCCTTTTCCACCCGGGCGCTGCACGCCGCACAGCTCATACCTGTGACAATATATTCTTCCATTACATCCTCCGATTGGTTATAGTAAGTCTTTGCTAACATATATTATATCCATTTAAATGGGCTTTGTCAAACAAAAACAGGCGTTGCAAAAGCAACGCCTGCCGAAATCGAAAAGGTTAGATTTCTGCGAAATATTTGATGGTGCGAACCATCTGGCTGGTGTAGCTGTTCTCGTTGTCATACCAAGAAACAACCTGTACCTGATAGGTGTCATCATCAATCTTGGTTACCATGGTCTGTGTTGCATCGAACAGAGAACCGTAGGTGATGCCGATAATATCAGAAGATACAAGCGGCTCTTCGGTGTAACCGAAGGAAGCGCTGGAAGCGGCCTTCATAGCGGCGTTGATGCCCTCAACGGTTACATCCTTGCCCTTAACAACTGCAACCAAAATGGTGGTAGAACCGGTCGGAACCGGAACACGCTGTGCAGAACCGATGAGCTTGCCGTTCAATTCCGGAATAACCAGGCCGATTGCTTTTGCAGCACCGGTGGAGTTCGGAACAATGTTTACAGCGGCAGCACGGGCGCGGCGAAGATCGCCTTTTCTGTGCGGGCCGTCAAGAACCATCTGGTCGCCGGTGAAGGCGTGAACGGTGGTCATGATACCGCTCTGGATGGCTGCATAATCGTTCAGAGTTTTGGCCATAGGAGCCAAGCAGTTGGTGGTGCAGGAAGCGGCAGAAATGATTTTGTCATCTGCGGTGAGGGTGTTTTCATTTACGCTGAAAACAATGGTGGGAAGGTCTTTGCCTGCCGGAGCAGAAATAACAACCTTTTTCGCACCTGCATCAATATGTGCCTGCGCTTTATCCTTCGAGCAATAGAAACCGGTACATTCCAGAACAACGTCAACACCGATTTCACCCCAAGGCAGGTCAGCCGCGTTTTTCTCGGCATAAATTTTGATGGTTTTTCCATCAACGGTAATGCTGTCTTCACCAGCAGTTACGGTGTCAGCCAGAGCGTATCTGCCCTGTGCAGAATCGTATTTGAGAAGATGAGCCAACATGCTGGGGCTTGTCAAATCGTTGATTGCAACGATTTCGTAGCCATCGGCACCAAACATCTGACGGAAAGCCAGACGGCCGATACGGCCGAAGCCGTTAATAGCAACTTTAACCATGGAAATTTCCTCCTAAAATAAAACTATATATTTATTATAAACGATTTTTCCCATTTTTCAAGTCCTTTTTGGTACAAGTCAAAAAATCGTGAATACCAACAAAATTTGAAAAATTTACATTTGTTCGTCTGTGGTTGTTGTGGATAAAATAGAAGGGATTAGAATAAAACAATCGGTTGAGGACATAAATATGAACCACAGAGAACAACTTTTCGATTATATTCTGCAACACGGCATTGACGCGTATGCGCTCAAAATTCTGTTGCGGATTCGGCGGGAGGAACTGATGCATCGGGAACCGTTTTTTCAATGCGTGGAAATCAGCGGACTGGGTGAATTGCTTGCATCGGTGTGCGAATGTAGACTTGTGACGCGCCGTATAGAGGAGCGTAAAATTATAACCGATAAAAGTATGTTTTGCGCCTTGGTTTTCAATATTGTTAACCGTCTGGCAAGACCGTTGCAGATTTGCACCGTTACGCATAAAAACTGCCTCGCCGTTATTTTGAAGGGCAATTTTGAGTATACGCCCAATCCCTTTGAAGCGATGTTATTAAAAAAACTGCAAGCCGCTGTATCCTTTTTAAAAGGACAGCCTACAAGTGTGCTGGTTCTGAAATTAAATCGCGCCACCGCAAGACCGTCGGCCTGTATTTCTGTCGAGGAAATGCTTTTGAATCCGCTTTCGGATGCCTATGTTTTTTTACACAATGTATAAATGAAACTTATAAAGCTGCCCCTTAAAAGTTGCAATTATATCTTGACCGGTGCGGCTTCAAGTAGTATACTGAATGTAAAGAAATAAGCGGCAGTGCTTGCATTTTTTTAGTTTTGCTTTTGGGGGTGAAATACCGGAGAATGAGAACCAACGAAGCGTTAAAAACAAGCGAAGATTTACAAACAAATAAAAAAGCAAACCGCGCGATACAGAGGTGTGCAAATATTGCTATGAGGCTGCTGCAAGGTGTCATTATCGGGCTTGGCGCCGTTTTACCGGGCGTTTCCGGCGGCGTGCTTTGTGTTGCTTTCGGTATTTATAAACCGGTAATGGAGTTGTTGTCGCATCCGGTGCGGGCCTTTAAAACCCAGATGCGGTTGCTGTTTCCGGTTTTGGTGGGTGCCGCCATGGGCTTCCTTGGAATTTCCAAATTGCTCGGTTTTTTTCTTACGGCATACCCTGCGCCCTCCATATGCCTTTTTGCAGGGTTGATTATCGGCATGCAGCCCTCCTTGTTCAAAGAGGCAGGGGTCAATGGGCGCGGCAAGGCGGCATTTTTCTCTCTGGAAATCGCCTTCCTGCTTACCACCGCTTTGTTGCTTGGTTTGCATATGATTTCTACAACGATTGCATTAAATCCGGTGGCCTATCTTTTTTGCGGCTTTTGTGTCGCACTCAGTGTTATTGTTCCGGGTATGAGTTTTTCAACCCTTTTGATGCCGCTCGGCCTGTATACGCCACTGGTAACTGGGATAGGCAATTTGGATTTGGAGGTCATTACCCTTACCGGTATCGGTGCGATTTTGACGGTGGTTGTCCTTGCACGGGGCGTTACAATCTTTATGCAACGGTTTTATACGGTTGCATATCACGCCATTCTCGGTATTGTGATTGCGGCTACGGTCTATATCATTCCCTACAAAAGTTTTACATTGAGCCTGCGGTCCGGTCTGCTGAACGGTGTTTGTATTGTCGCAGGAATTGGAATTGCGCTTTTGTTGGAAAAGTGCAACCGTAAAATCAAACCCCAGTAAAATGAACATAAAAAATATGGCCGGCAGCATAAGCTGCCGGTCTTGTTTTTTGTTTTTAATAGCGTCTGTTTCGGCAGGCACAATAGCGAACGATCAGATAAATTGCAATCAAGATCGCTAAAATAACTGCGACAACAATAACTGCCGCAATTGCGCCCAAAATTGCCGAAGCGAAAACGCTGCCGAGAATCAGACCGATTGCCGCTGCAAATAGGGCAATCAAGAAGGTCAAAACTGTGTCAAGACAACAGCGTCTTCCGCATCCGAGGCCATTGTTTTCCATTCTCTGTCACTTCCTTTGTTTTCTCAGCCGGCTGTACTTTATTTTATGCGGCTTGTCTGCCATTGGTGACAGGCCGGCCGAAAAACAGAGTTAAACTTTACATGAAAATGTTGACGAAATCATAAAGAAGCGGTATAATTGTTGCAAAGGGGGATGAAGAAAATGCGTAATTTCGTAAATGAGTTTAAAAAATTTATTTCCAAGGGCAATGTAGTAGACATGGCTATTGCGGTCATCATGGGCGGCGCTTTCGGAAAAATCGTTACCAGCTTGGTAAATGACATCATCATGCCGCTCATCAGCGTGGTTATCGGTGGATTGAATGTAAAGGATTGGAAGTGGGTAATCAAGGCGGCTGAGAAAAATGCGGCAGGAGACATTATTACAGAAGAAACAGCACTTACATACGGCGTTTTTTTGCAAAATGTCATTGATTTTCTGATTATTGCTTTTTGCATTTTTGTCATGTTACGGCTTTTGTTGAGTATGCAAAACAGATTCCGCAAACCCGCCAAAGAAGAACCGGTAGTCGAGGCACCGAAGGAAACCGAACTGGATGTGCTTATGGATATCCGTTCTATGTTAAAGGAACAAAATAAAGGAGAATAAAAGTTATGCAAAAACCCGTATTGGTAGAAGTGTCTGCACGGCACGCACATTTGTCACAGGAAGCACTGGAAATTCTGTTCGGTAAGGGACATACGCTCACACCCAAAAAAGAGCTTTCCCAGCCCGGGCAATATGCTTGCGAGGAGCGGATTACCGTGGTTGGTCCGAAAAAAGAGCTGGCCGGCGTTTCGATATTGGGTCCGGTTCGCCCGTCTACACAGGTTGAAATTTCTGCAACCGATGCACGTTCCATCGGCCTTGCAGCACCGATTCGCGAGTCAGGTGATGTAGCCGGCAGTGTAGGCTGTAAACTGGTTGGCCCCTGCGGTGAGCTTGAAATTTCCGAAGGTGTAATTGTGGCCAAGCGCCATATTCATATGACACCGGCAGATGCCGAAAAATACGGTGTGCAGGATAAACAAGTCGTTCGGGTTGCGGTTGAATCCAACGGACGCAGTCTGGTGTTCGGTGATGTTGTTGCCAGAGTCAGCGAAAAGTTTGCACTGGCAATGCATATTGATACCGACGAGGGCAATGCCGCCGGATGCACCCCGGGCATGATGGGCGACATTCTTGATTAGTACAAAACAACAAAATCATACAACGCCCGCCGAAAAGGCGGGCGTATATTTGCATTTTCCTTTTTGCGAAAGCAAATGCAATTACTGCGATTTTTATTCTGCCCGCTTTCCGGCAGAAAAACAGCAGGCATATATTGCCGCACTCTGCAATCAAATTTCGGATTACGGGGCGCGGCTTTCTTTGTCGGCGGATACTTTATATCTCGGCGGCGGCACGCCCACCGTTTTGCAGGCCGAGGCGCTGGTGCAGACCATTAAAACCGCAAAGCAGCAGTTTGGCCCTTTTGCGGAAATTACGGTGGAAGCCAACCCGGCCGACCGTTTGGGAGACACCTTTTTATCTCTGCGGCAGGCAGGGGTCAACCGCCTGTCTTTGGGGGTGCAATCGGCCGACCTGACAGAACTGCAACGATTGGGGCGCCGCCATACGCCCGAGCAGGTTGTGCGCTGTGTTGCGGACAGCCGCGCCGCCGGTATCCAAAATCTTTCTTTGGATTTGATGCTGGGTATTCCGGGGCAAACCGCCGAAAGCTTACAGCACACTTTGGATTTTTGCTTGGCGCTTGCACCTGAACATATTTCGGCCTATATGCTGAAAATTGAAGAGGGAACCCCCTTTGGGCGTATATGTCCTCCCGGACTGCCGAGCGAGGATGAAACGGCCGCTTTGTACCTGCAAATGTGTGACACCTTGCGCACGGCGGGATATCTGCATTATGAAATCTCGAATTTTTGCAAGCCCGGCTTTGAAAGCCGGCATAATCTAAAATATTGGACCCTTTCTCCTTATCTTGGTATAGGCCCCGGCGCACACAGCTTTATCGATGGAAAACGGTTTTATTTTCCGCGGAGTTTGGACTCCTTTTTGTCCAACCCCTGCTCGATACCGGACGGCGATGGCGGAGATGAGAATGAATATGTTATGCTGCGGTTGCGGTTGGCCGAAGGGCTGAATTATAAGGAATACCAGCGGTTGTATCAAAAGGATTTTGCTGCGCTGCACGAAAAGCAGATTGCGCAATTACAGCAAAACGGTTTGGTACACCCTTCAACCGAGCGTCTGGCCTTGACCGAAAAAGGCTTCTTGCTTTCCAACAGCATTATTTTACAGCTGCTTGATTAAAAACCATGCCCTTTCGCTCATAAAGCGAAAGGGCATGGTTTATTCCTTTTGAATTTTTACATTCTGTTTTTGTTCGGTCGCAATACAAACGGTAAAATCCTTGTTTTCGATGCGGTAAAAGAAAGCCGGAGGCAAATCGGGGGAAGAAAAGGTGTCCTCCAATACCGAAAAGTCACGCATAGACTGCCGTAAACCGGTGCCATATAATTTCAAATAGCTTTCTTTTGCTGTCCAGATACGGAGAAATGCGCGGGCGTCATCGTCCGGAACCGCTCTATGCTCGGTCTCGGTCAAGCAATAGCGGCGCAAGCCCTCTCGTATGGCTCTATCGTAAAACTCGATATCGACACCCACCTCGGCATCCGACACGGCAATCACCAATCGGTTACGGCTGTGGGAAACATTGAAAAAAATGTTTTCGTTCTGCAAAGCCGGTTTTCCGTCGGGACGCAGTGTGAAAGCAGGTCGAGCAACCGACCAATCCGTTTGCAAAATCTCTGATAGCCTTGCTTGCCAAAAGGCACGCCGGTTTTCCTTTGGGCAGGGGTAAAAATAAAGATAAACCATAGCTATTGCTCCAAACGGTAGGTTTCGTGTAAAAAGGTCTGTACCTCTTTGTGCTTTAAAGAGGTTACGGTCAGTTTATCACGGTTTTTATCCCGGATTTTAAAGGTGGTGCGGCAAAAACCGCTGATAAAATCGGGGAGAAAACGGGTGACAATGATTTCTTCAATGTCATTGGATTTGGCCGTAATCGATTTAAAGGTAAAAATACCGCCGCCGACGCAGACCAAATAATTTTGCAGCGAAAAACCGCTGTGTTTGAAACGCACCAGTTGGCAGACGGCGAATAACAAATCTATCACAGCCGCAACAACGGCAAAAAATTCAATCACATCGGCAAACTTCGGGAAAAGTCCGGTCAGCAGAGCGCGTACCGGTAAAATCAAGGCAAAGATTAAAAGTGGCGGCGTTAAAAAACGTAAAAGCGTAATGGGCGGTGGTGTAAAAGCAACGCTTTTTTTAGGAAGCTCCGGCACAAAGGCCGACAACACCCGCTTCATTTCCGGTTTTGTTACGGCCGGGAGAAAGACTGGGCTTTCCCGGCGTTTTTCGCCGTAGCCACCCACGCTGATTTTAACCGAATAATGCCCAAGCAAGCGCATAAACCAGTTTTGTTGCGAAACAACGGCGTGCATGGTCTGCAAATCAAACACAATACTGCGCCGGGGCAATATGCCGGCGCGGATGTTGATAACACTGTCCTTTTTATAGACACGAAAGCCGATGTTTTTCAAAAGTCCGTTCAGCAAAGCAACGCCATAGCCCACAAGAAGAATTAAGGAGATAATGCCTGCAATTCGCGGAATTTCACGGGGCATTTGTTTGGAAATCTGCAAGACCTTTTCAATCAAAAGGCGGTTGAGGGTCTCGCCGATAATCGAACCGGCCTGATTGATAATCGGTGCGGCAATCAGCAGACCGGTTGCGGCCGAAGAGGTGGCCGCGGCCATAAGCAAAACCTTCCAAAAGCCGGAGGCATACCGCAAATCGGCCGTTGCCGCGTCGAATCCGTTCATAATCATAGCAGCGTTTTTCTTGTGCATGGGAATACATATATCCGCGCCGCCCTTGACGCCGGCATCGGTATAAACTTTGAGATTCACCACCCCAAACAGGGCATAAAACGGATTGTTTTCGCTGGTAACCAAGACAATTTTTTCGGCCGGGATGGCGGTTCTTGTACGGTAAAACAAGCCCTTGCAAATTACGATTTTTTCTTCGGCCAAGGTAATACTGCAAAGCTTATATTTGAGTACGGCGATACCGACGGCCAGCAGGGAGGCCAGCACCTCGCCGATAATCAGCCTTGTGAGCACACCGGTCTCATGGTAGTTCAACAAACCGCGTATCGCGGGATAAATTAAAAGGGTAAGGTAAGGGTAGAGATAGGTTAAAATCAGCAGACGGTGCGGTTTTATATGGATTTTTTTTTCCATTTAATGCCTCCTGCCGCAACGGGATATAATTTCCTCTGCGATTTCGCTTTCTAAGGGCGGCAAGAGCAGATAGCCGCCCAGCGCCTTGATACGCAAAGAATGCATGTTAAAGAGTGCCGAAACGGGAGTGCAAACCTTTTGCATAAACAGAAGCCTGTCCAAGGGCAGGATATGTTCCCGGCGCATAAAGAAGCCGACGGTGTAGCTTAAAGCTGCATCCGAAACACGAATGTCAACACTGCGCCAGAGCGCCGGAAGATAAAAAAGTACGGCAAACAGCCCGGCAAGGACAGAAAAAGCCATAATTGTGTGAGAAACACTGGGCAAAAAATAGGAAATCACCAAGGAGAGAATACAAAGTAATCCAAAAACCAAAAAGGCATATACATACCATAAATATAAGGTTTTTTTCGAAAGGCGGTAGACCTTCATTTTAATCACCACTTGATTTTTTAATTTCTTCCAAATGGGTAAGAAAGCTCTGCTCGGTTTTATTATCTCCGCAACGGTAGTATTTTTTCCCTTTCAATACATCGGGCAAATACTGCTGACGAACATAATGGTTGGGATAATCATGGGGATACAGATAATGTTGGCCCCGCACTATGGCATCGGCACCGTCAAAATGCTTGTTTTGCAATTGCCGCGGAATTGGACCGATATTGCCTTTTTGCACATCGGCCATGGCCGCGTTGATGCCCATATAAGCCGAATTGGATTTAGGAGATAAACAAACCAGCACGACCGCATCGGCCAGCGGAATCCGCGCTTCGGGAAGGCCGAGCATTTGGGCGGCATCCACAGCCGATTTCACAATCGGTATAATTTGGGGGTAAGCCAAACCGACATCCTCACAGGCGCAAACCATCAGTCGCCGGCAGGCCGAGGGCAAATCTCCGGCCTCCAAAAGACGGGCGAGGTAATGCAACGCCGCGTCGGGGTCACTGCCGCGCATGGATTTCTGGTAGGCCGAAACAATATCATAATGGTCGTCGCCATTTCGGTCGTACCGCATGGTACTCTTGCCGATGACCGACTGCACATTTTCGCGCGTGATATGGATTTTTCCGTTTTGGCGTTCAGCGGTCAGCACGGCGATTTCCAGCGCGTTCAGCGCCTTGCGCACATCCCCGCCGCCGCTTGCGGCCAGCGCTTTGACCAAAGTATCTTCGGAAAAGGTGATTTCGGCACCGTTTTCCTCAGCAAGACAAACCACACCGCGTTGGATTGCCGGCAGAATATCTTCCACCGAAAGCGGTTTAAATTCAAACACGGTGCAACGGCTAATGACAGCGTTGTAAACATAAAAATACGGATTTTCGGTGGTCGAAGCAATGAGTGTCACACTACCGTTTTCGATATATTCCAGCAAGGTCTGCTGTTGGCGCTTGTTAAAATACTGAATTTCGTCGAGATAGAGCAAAACGCCGTTTTCCCCTTGGATTGTATCCAGTTGGGAAAGCATATCCTTGATATCGGCGGTTGAGGCGGTGGTAGCATTCATTTTATAAAACATACGGCCGCTTTTTTTAGCCAGCATATTTGCAACGGTAGTTTTGCCTACACCGGAGGGACCGTAAAAAATCAAATTGGGCAGGGTGTCCAAATCGAAAAGCCGCCGCAACGGCTTGTTTTCACCCAAGAGGTGCTGTTGACCGCAGAGCTCATCGGGGGTTTGGGGGCGGATACGCTCCGCCAATGGGGTTTGCAATGCGCAACACTCCTTTGTCAAAATTGCGTTTTAATAACCCAAGGCTTGGTTAACAAGAATGACCTTAATGCGGTTTTTTTGGCGCTGCCTTGCAGAAACCAGAAAATTAGCGCAAATGCGTGCCTCACAAGCACACCCGTCACACATTTGCCCGTCGGCTTTCTGTAACGAAACACATTCGCCGGTTTTGGCACAGTAGGTATCCTTTTCCAGACGGATTGTGTTTTTCGGGGCGGCAATTTCCTTTACGCGCCGTTCGGCCGCCTTCAAATCCTTTACAATTTTATTTACGCCGACAACGGCAATCACGCTCTTCGGGCCGAAGGCAATCGCGGCAATGCGGTTGGAATTCCCGTCAACATTATAAAGCCAGCCCTGTTCGGTAATGGCATTGCAGGAGGTGAGATAAACATCGGCCGAAAAGGTGCGGCGGTAAATCTCTTCGACGGCTTCGGGGGTTTCGGCCTTGCTGCGGTCTAAAAACGTATAGGCACCCGAGCGCATCAGTTCCAGCACACCGCTTTGTGCCAGCGTGACCGAGCCGCCGCAGGAAATCACATCGCCTTCTTTTAATAGGGCCCGCACCTGCTCTACGGCATCGGCTGCGGTTTCACAGTAAAATGCCTGCATTTGATTTTTCTCAATATTTTGCATCAGTTGTTTGATGGCGTCTGTCATAAGAATGTTCCTTTCTGTCAAGGCTTTTCCTTATTTTAACATAAAAAGGCACGGCTTGCAAGCCGTGCCTTTTTCAAAGCATTGTATTATTCTTGGTCTGCGTCTTCTTCCTTAGATTTGGAAAGCAAAACATTGGCCAGGATACCGAGAATCAACGCGCAGGCAATCGAGGTCAGCGTGATGGGGCCAATCGAAATTTGCAAGCCGCCGATACCGGCAATCAAAATCGTGGAAACAACAAACAGATTGCGGTTTTTCTCCAAGTTGACCGATTGAATCATTTTCAAACCGCTTACGGCAATAAAGCCATACAACGCCATGCAAACGCCGCCCATTACGCAGGAGGGAATGGAGTTTACAAAGGCAACAAAGGGATTGATAAAGGAAATCAGAATCGCACCGATAGCCGCTGTAATAATGGTGTAAACCGAAGCGTTTCTTGTAATGGCAACACAGGCAACCGACTCACCATAGGTGGTATTGGGGCAACCGCCGAAGAAAGCGCCTACCATAGAGCCGACACCATCACCCAAGAGGGTTCTGGCAAGACCGGGCTCAACCAAAAGGTCTTTTTCAATGATAGAGGAGATATTTTTATGGTCGGCAATGTGCTCTGCAAATACAACGAACGCAACCGGAATGTAGGCTACCGCAATAGAAATTATGTAGGTTGCATTCAAATCACCAAAACCTTTGGCAGCGGTCAGGAAGGTGAAATCGGGAACGCTGATAAAGGTTTTCAGAGTCACACCGTTTTCTACAAGCGCTGCGAAGGGGGCAAGGTTCAAAATCTTCATGGCATCGATACCGCTGGCGTTGCCGATTAAGGTCAAAATCAAGGCAACGGCATAACCGGCGAGAATACCGATGATAAAGGGAATGAGTTTAATGAATTTTTTACCGTAGGTCGAGCAAATCATGGTAACAGCCAGGGTAACCAGACCGCAAAGAATGGCAAGCAGAGGAGAAGCAACCGGAACATTTTCTGCCGAAACAACGCTGCCCTTGGTTAAATCGCCAACGGCGTTGCCGGCCAGAGAAAGACCAATGATGGCAACGGTAGGTCCGATAACGACTGCGGGCATGATTTTGTTAATCCAGTTTACACCGACCAGTTTCACAACCAAAGCGATAATAACATAAACCAGACCGGCAAAAATCGCACCAAAGATCAGGCCGATATAGCCGAGCTGCATCGAAACGCCACCGGCGAATGCAGCGGCCATCGAACCGAGGAAGGCGAAGGAAGAACCGAGGAATACCGGGCTTTTGGCTTTGGTAAACAAAACATAGACCAGCGTTCCTACACCGGCACCGAACAAAGCGGCGGCCGGGCTCATGCCATTACCGATGATGACCGGAACCACAAGGGTGGCAGCCATGATGGCCAAAAGCTGTTGTATCGCAAATACAATCAATTGGCCAAATTTGGGTTTGTCTTTGACATCGAAAATCATTTTCATAAAAATACCTCCTAAAATTTTATAATCTTCATTTTAAAGCTACTTTAAAATGTTAATTATCGTCCTCATAAAGCTCTACCGACAGAACGCCGTCCAACTCTGCGCTTTTTACCCGGATTCGTTCCGAGTGAGAGGTCGGCACATTTTTGCCGATATAATCACCCCGAATCGGCAGTTCTCTGTGACCGCGGTCAATTAAAACGGCCAGCTGCACACGGGCCGGGCGGCCGAGCGAAATTAGTGCGTCAATCGCGGCGCGTACCGTGCGCCCAGTGTACAAAACATCGTCGACCAAGACAATGGTTTTACCCTTTACCGAAAAGGGAATATTGGTTTTATCGTCACTTTGTAAGCGGCTGGATTGGTCAATGTCGTCACGGTAGGGGTTGGTATCCAGTTCGCCGACCGGGACCTGTACACCCTCAATAGCGAGAATGTTTTTTGCAATCCGATGCGCCAGCGGCACGCCGCGGCGGCAAATGCCAACCAGACATAAATTTTCACAGCCGTGATTTTTTTCAAGAATCTCATGCGAAATGCGTTTTATCGCACGGATAACGGCCATTTCATCCATCAGAACCGATTTAAGCCTCAAAAAATCACCTCATAAAAAAAGCCTTGCCGTCAACCGACAAGGTACAAAAGGGCATATATCGTGCCGTCCTCTGTATGAAAATCTTATCGGTCTCTCTGTCCCGCCGTTAAAGATTATTTGCTTTTCATATTATAGCATATTTTGTCGAATTTGTAAAGAATTTTTCAAGAAATTCCTCTGATTTTTGGAAAAGTGTTCGGGGTGTACTTGAAAATCCGCCGCCTTGCCGTTATAATGATTATGGAATGTGTATACATAATCTATGTGTTGGGAAGAAGGACAGCAGCTTGGATTTTCTGAAACGAACCTGGATCGAAGTGAATTTGGATAATGCGCAATTCAATCTGCAATCCATTCGGTCGGTCTGTGCGAAGCCTTTCATGGTGGTAATAAAAGCCAATGCTTACGGACACGGTGCAATTGAAATGGCGCGGTTTTATATGCAAAACGGCGTTACGCAGTTTGCGGTATCCAATATAGAAGAAGCAATTGAACTGCGCCGCGGCGGTGTTACCGGGGATATTTTGATTTTGGGGTTCACTCCCTGTACTTTGGCTGCCGAGTTGGCCGAATATGATTTGATACAGACGGTACTTTCCTGCGCCTATGCACATGAACTTTCGGCGCAGGCAAAACAGCCAATCCGCATACATATTAAATTAGATACCGGCATGGGGCGCATCGGATTAGATTGCCGAGAGAGCGTAGCCGATTGTATAGAGGAAATTCGAGAAATTATCGATTTGCCGAGGCTTAAATTTCAAGGCTTATTTACGCATTTTTCCTCGGCCGACAGTACCCGGCCGGACGAAAGAGCCTATGTGCAGCGGCAGTATGACCTCTTTTGTGATGCGGTGCGTACCTTGCGTGCAGAGGGATATGTATTTATGACCCATTGCTGTAACTCGGCGGCAACCTTGTTGGATTTGGATAAGCATTGCGACGCGGTGCGGCCGGGCATTATTTTGTACGGACTCACCCCCGCTGCCGACCTGATTTCACCGGTGCCCCTGCGGCCGGTCATGACCTTAAAAACAACGGTGGCCATGGTGAAAACGGTTGCACCCGAAACCTATGTCAGCTACGGACGCACCTTTCGAAGCGATAGACCGATGCGCATTGCCACCCTTCCGGTTGGCTATGCTGATGGATATCTCCGTGCCCTTTCGGGTAAGGCCGATGTCTTGCTTCACGGAAAACGCGCCCGTGTACTCGGTAGGGTGTGCATGGACCAAATGATGGTCGATGTAACCGAAATTCCCAATGTCCAAGAGGGTGATGAGGTGATTTTGTTCGGCGAAACCGAACTCACCGCCAACGAACTGGCCAAACAGGCCGATACCATTGGCTATGAACTGCTTTGCGGTATTGCGCGGCGTGTGCCGCGGGTCTATCTTTCAGGCGGCGCCATCTGTGATATTCACAGTATGATTGAAACCTGATGTACTTTACAAATAAAAATTTCGCAAAAACACACCTTTTTCGACGGTGTGTTTTTTCTTTCGCCATTTTTTGTGTCGAGGTTTGTCGCAAAGGACAAATTTCGGTTGTTTTATGGGTTGCGAAACCGCTTGCAAAGCAGAATTGGACGGGCTATACTCTAAATGTCGATAGGGCAGAGGTGACGAGATGAAGGGCTTGCAAAGACTGACAGAAATCCCGGTGCGGCTGATTGATTTACCGCAAACAGCGGCGCAAAAAAGCGGCGACCGTTACGAGCTGGAAATGTTGAAAAACAGTATTGCAGCCGGCGGTCTGCTGAAACCGATAACCGTGAGCCGTTTAAGCGACGGAAGATACTGCTTGGTCAGTGGATACAGACGGTTGCAAGCCTGTAAAGAGTTGGGGTACACCTCCATTGCTTGTTTGGAGGTTTCGGATTCGCCTGCCGGACTGACACTGCGCGCCCTCATCGATTCGGTACAGCATCGGCAGCTGAATATGTTTGAGCAGGCCGAAGCTATTGCCGATTTTCGTGCAAAAACCCAAATGGAAGACCGTGCATTGGCCGCAGTACTGGGCATTGGTGAACTGGAACTAAGTGAACAGCTTCGTTTGCTGGAACTGGACAAAAAACATAGAGAGATTCTGTTGAGCGCCCATGCCGACCGCGCACAGGTATTAAAAATTATCGGGTTACCGCGTCTGCAAAGAACCGACGCTGTAAAATATATGGTGACGGCTGATAAAAATAAGCAGACAAGTGGGCGGATTGTTCATCCGAATTTTCATTCTGTGGGCGATATTCGCCTCTTTTTAAATAGCTTTAACCGTATTGTTTCCTCCATGCAGCGCGCCGGTTATTTGACCTCTGTGGCGCAAAGAGAAACCAAAAATCATTACGCTTATACCATAAAAATCTCTAAAAGTCCGCAAATGCGGCTTCCGGAAATTGCCGGAAACTAACCTTACCCACCCATATTCATCCCCATACAAGAGGGCCGTGCTGATAATCCAGCACGGCCCTCGACCCTTTATTTAAAAACGTATCGATAATAATCTTTGTCTAACACCTTTAAAGAGGTGGTTTGTTTTCTGGAAACCACAACCCGCATTGTCTGCACATAGCTTTCTTGTTGCTCGGCGGTCATTTGTTCACCGAGTGCAGAGGGGGTAAACACCTTGGTTCTGTTGTTGTAGGTGCCCTTGTCGGTAATCCAGTGCCAGGAGCCGCCCTTGCCATTGCAGTTGAGGATGACCAGCGGCTCGGTGGTGGACAAAATATCTCTGCCCATCAGCAAACGAGAGTCGTACTCTAACCCAAACAGATTGGAAAGGGTCGGGATAATGTCAATCGCGGAGCAGGGCTTATCTACCACAATCGGTTTTTCCATACCGGCCGACCAAAGAATAAAGGAATTGCGGTACAAATCAAAATTATTCTCAATATTTTCGGCAGGTAGGCCGTACAGTTCAGACAATTCACTGTTGCTTAAAGCGTAAGGATAATGGTCGGCGCTCATGGCAAATACGGTATCCTCCAAAATACCGGCCGCGTTAAGGCCGTCAATGAGGGTGTTCAGCATATACTCAACCTCTAACTGGCAGGCAAGATAGGCTTTTACATTTTCGCTGTAAGGCAAATCGGCCACCTCATCACGGTGCTTAGAGGACATTTTATTGCCCATCCAGTTGTAATTTGCGTGACCGCTGACCGTCATATAATAGGCATGGAAGGGTTTTCCGTCGGTAAAATCCGGAAGGGTGACTGCCGCCATTTCGGCATCGGAGTAGGGCCAGGATTTTGTCGGCAGGGTCAGTCCGTTGTCGATGGCTTTGAAGGTATAGCCCATGTTGGGGTGCGACTTGTCGCGTCCGTAATAGGTGTAGGTATTGTTATGATAGGCCAGCGTTTTGTAGCCTAGTTTTTTAAACTGGTTGCCCATAGTAAAGGGCAAGTATTTGTCGGCGCTGATTTTTAAGCATTGGGCGGTATTGTAAAAATTGCCGGTGGTCGCGGCATACTCTCCGGTGGCGGTGCTTCCACCCCACATAGAGGTGTAGAAGTTGTTGAATACAAAGCCTTCGGTAGACATCTTATAAAGCGTCGGTGTCAGTTGGGGGTCGATAATCTTATAAGAAAAGCCTTCCAGCGTCATAAAAATCAAATTTTTTCCCTTAAACATACCGGTGTATTCGTTTTGCAGGGTCGGTGTCTGTTCGGAAAAATAGGTATGTAAAGATTGTATATCGCGGTTACTTTCGCTGTTCGCCAAAGCGGCCAAATCAATATCCATTACATTGGGCTTGTAAACGATCGCGTCCTCCTTTTTCGATGCTGTATCGGAGGACGATGCATTTGCGTCGGGTAAGTCTACCGAAAATTCCTTGGCACCGAAAATCATCTGTTTGATTTCAATACGCTGGGTGGTCACCACGCCAAAGTAACGCACCGTATCGGCAGGGGACAGGGTGGTAACATAGTAATATCTTGTTCCGAAAGGCGCATTGTCGATGGAAATAAAACCGACATTCAAAAAATGCAAAACCAGAGCGAAAGCGGTAAATATCAGCCGAGCAGACGGCTTGAACCGATAGCAGGGCGCATAGGTTTTGCCCAAAAACAGATAAAATAAAAAGGGCAAAAAGAACAAGATAATCATGTGCAGACTCAGCAGGGTGGCAAGTATGGTTTCTTTCCAGAAGCTGAGCAGATTGCCGGCAAGCCCCAGGGTTGACCAGACAAAAAATGTTTTAAAGAAACTGAAATACACATAATAAAAGGAAAAGAACACACCCAAGACCGCCAGACAAACAAGTGTGATTTTTCGATTGGTACTCCGCTTGAAGGAGATGCACAGTATGGCCAATAAAAGCCCGAATACACCGCTGAAAAGCAGGGTAAACAGAAGTCCCACATCAAAGAAGGAGTCCATCACCGCAAGTTTAAACAGCAGTTCCATAAAAAAGACGCTCAGCGGCATAAAGGCAAGAAAATAAAAAGGGTTTTGCACTGCACCCTTGCCGTTCCTCGTGCGCAAAAACGTTATAAATTTTTCTAATCGATTTTTAAGCATAACAACACCCATATCACAAATTACCTATTTTGAACAGGTTTTAATTATTATAGCACAAAGAAAAGGTTTAGACAATAAATTTTATATTTCGACAAAATTTGTAAATTATCACAAAAAAAGAAATGCTTGCATTTTATAAAAGACTATGTTATAATCTATTGGAAGTATGAAAGAAACGGAGAGTGGGGCGACCCACTCTTTGCTTTTTGTTGGAAGGATGATGCTTTTTGGCAAACAATACGGCCGATAAGGTTCGGGAACTGGTGGAGCCGACTGTGCAGGCATTGGGACTGCGCGTTTGGGATGTGCGCTATGTGAAAGAAGGCGCCGCCTGGTATCTGCGCGTTTATATTGATAGCGACGATGGCATAAATATAAACGATTGCACCGAGGTTTCCCGCCGGATTGACCCTATTCTTGATGCTGCCGACCCGATCAGCACCTCCTATTATTTAGAGGTTTGCTCTCCGGGCTTGGAACGGGAATTGACAAGGCCGGAGCACTTTGCCGCCATGCAGGGACGCAGTGTGCAGGTGCATTTGGTACGCCCGATTGAGGGGCAACGGGATTTTACCGGTATACTCACCGGCTGGGAAGATGGTAGTGTTACCCTGACAGCAGAAAGCGGTGTACAGACATTTGAAAAAGCAATGATTTCCAAGGTGAAACTAAACGATTGTATGGAGGAGAAAAATCAAAATGGCTAAAAATAACACAAAGGAATTTTTTGAGGCACTACATTTGATGGAGGGCGAAAAGGGAATCCCTGCCCAGTATATTGCCGAAAAGATTGCGGCCGCAATCATTGTGGCAACCAAAAAAGATTACGGCGGGCAGGATATTGTCCATTGTGATATCGACTGTGAAAAAGAAACCTTTAAGGTGTATGTGCGCAAAAATGTTGTTGAAGAGGTTGAAAACCCCTATACCGACCTTTTGCTTGCAGATGCACAGGCCATCAGCAAACGCGCCAAGGTTGGCGGTACGGTCGACATTGCACTGGATACAAGACAGTTCGGCCGCATTGTAGCCCAAACGGCAAAGCATGTTATCCGTCAGGGTATCCGGGAGGCAGAACGCGGTCAAACCTTGGAGGAGTTTCAAAGTAAGAACCACGAATTGGTTTCGGCGTTGGTACAGCGCGTTGACCCCAAAACCGGAAATGCTACCTTGTTGATCGGCCGTGCCGAAGCGGTATTGCCCAAAATCGAACAGGTACCAGATGAAATCATCAGCGAGGGAGACCATATTAAGGTTTATATCGTAGATGTGAAGAGCACCGACAAGGGCCCCAAGGTTATGATTTCCCGCACCCATCCCGGTTTGGTGAAGCGTTTGTTTGAGATGGAAGTGCCCGAAATTTTTGACGGAACGATTGAGGTTAAGGCCATTTCCCGTCAAGCCGGCTCTCGTACCAAAATGGCGGTTTACAGTGCCAACACCGAGTTGGATGCCATCGGCGCCTGTATCGGTCAGCGCGGTATCCGTGTCAATAAGATTGTAGAAGAGCTTGCAGGCGAGAAGATTGACATTGTTAAGTACTCAGATGACCCGCAGGCCTTTGTCGCTGAGGCGATTAAGCCGGCCAAAGCCCTTAAAGTAGAAATTGAGAGTGAAGACCCCAAAACCTGCCGCGTTACCGTGCCGGATTCTCAGCTTTCCCTGGCCATCGGCAACAAGGGCCAGAATGTGCGGCTCGCCGCCAAGCTCACCGGCTGGAAGATTGACATTCGTCCCGAAAGCGGATTCTTCGGTGAGGATACCGAGGACTAAAAATTGAGAACAGCGGTGCAAAACCGTTTAAAGGGGTGTATCTGACAGATGCAAACGAAAAAGCAACCGTTGCGTATGTGTATCGGTTGTATGGAAATGAAGCCCAAGGCGGAATTGATTCGCATTGTCCGCGATAAGGAAGGCAACATTTCGTTGGATAAGAAGGGCCGTGCGCCCGGCAGAGGGGCCTACCTCTGCAACGCTTTGGCTTGTTATGAAAAAGCGGTAAAAGGCAAAAAAATTGAGCGTGCATTTAAAACGGCCATCAGCGCCGAGGTTTATGCGGCGCTTGGGCAGGCGATGCAGGATGCATAATCATCCGGTATTGTCCCGTATGGGGATTGCGCGTCGCGCCGGTCTGCTGGCGGTCGGCACCGAAAAGGTGACGGCGGCGGTCAAAAGCGGTCGTGCGCATCTCATTATCCTTGCATCGGATATTTCCCCTAAAACAGAAAAAGAGCTGCGTTTTCTCACCAAAGGGAAAACCGAAATGATGCGAATTGAGGCTGATTTATCCGCAATGTCTGCTGCCATCGGTATTCGGGCAGGTGTTGCGGCCGTAACAGACAACGGATTGGCCCAAGCGATTAGAAAGGCGGGTATGTTGAATGACAAAATATAAAGTACATGAGCTTGCAAAGGACTTTGCTTTGCAGACAAAGGATATTTTGGATATTCTTGCGGGCGTGTTTGGCGAAAAGAAAAGCCAGACCTCGCTGGAAGAAGAGGAAATTGATTACGTTTTTGATGCCATCACACAGCAAAATCAGGTAAAAAGCTTTGATGCCTATTTTGCCAAAGGTGATGAGGCGCGCTCCAAGCGTCAGGAGCAAAAAGCAAAGGAGAAAGAAGAACTGCTTGCCAAGCAGGCGGCAATTCTTGAACAGCTGAAAGCAGCCCAAATGGCGCAAAAGGCTGAGCAAACCCCTGCGCCGGAAAAAGAAAAACCGGCAGCCAAACCGGCTGCAAAACCGCCGGTAAAAGAGAAACCTGCGGCAGAAAAACCGAAAGCGGAACCGAAGGAGAAAAAGCCGGCAGAACCGAACCTGCATCCCTTCGAGGCCAAAAAGAAGAAGGAAAATCCGGGTGCCGCTCCCAATCGCGGCCCGGCTGAGATTCGTAAGGTAGATACCCGAGCTTCTCATGTCGACCTGGATAAATACAATGAAAAATATGAAAACATTGCCCCGGCGCATGCCATGAAGGACAATGTACAGCGCAAGCAGAAAATCAAGCAGAAATCGCAGGATTACCGCCGTCCGCAGGGTGCCAAGCGCGAAACCGAAGCGGACAAACTGCGCCGTCTGCAACTGGAAAAAATCAAAAAAACACCGATTAAGGTTACGGTAGGCGATGAGGTTACGGTTGCCGAATTGGCCGCCGCAATGAAAAAGACGGTTGCCGAGGTCATTAAGTGCCTCATCGGCTTGGGCATGATGGCCACCGCCAACCAGGTGATTGATTATGATACAGCCGAAATCGTTGTAACCGAGTTGGGTTGTAAAATAGAACGCGCCGTTGTGGTTACAATAGAAGAGAGGATTATGGATGTCGCTGAGGACAAGGAAGAGGATTTGAAGCCTCGCGACCCCATTGTTGTTGTCATGGGTCACGTAGACCACGGCAAAACCTCCCTCTTGGACGCAATTCGCAACACCAATGTTACCGGCGGCGAGGCCGGTGGTATTACCCAGCATATCGGTGCATACCGTGTAAATTGCAACGGCAGTAAAATCACATTTTTGGATACGCCCGGCCATGCGGCCTTTACCTCTATGCGCCAGCGCGGTGCCATGGCAACCGATATTGCCGTTTTGGTGGTTGCGGCTGACGACGGTATCATGCCGCAGACCATTGAGGCCATAAATCATGCCAGAGCCGCCGAAGTGCAAATGATTGTGGCGATAAATAAAATGGATAAGCCGGAGGCCAATCCCGACCGCGTGCTGCAACAGCTCACCGAACATTCGGTTGTTCCCGAACAGTGGGGCGGCGATGTCATCTGCGTTCCGGTTTCGGCCAAAACCCATGACGGTATTGATAAGTTGCTGGAAAATATTCTGCTGGTTTCCGAAATGATGGAACTGAAAGCCAACCCCGACCGTAAGGCGAAGGGTACCGTCATCGAAGCGCGCCTGGATAAAGGACGCGGTCCGGTGGCTACACTGTTGGTACAGACCGGTACCTTGCATACCGGTGATATTATCGTTGCCGGCACCTCGGTCGGCCGCGTGCGTGTCATGACCAATGAAAACGGTAAAGTATTGAAAAAGGCCGGTCCATCGGTTCCGGTTGAAATTACGGGACTTGTTGAGGTTCCCCAAGCCGGAGATGCCTTTGATGCCGCTTCGGATGAGCGTCTGGCACGCCAGCTGGTTGAACAGAGAAAACAAAAACAAAAAGACGAAGCCTTCAAAGCAACCCAAAAGGTTACCCTGGATAACCTATTCTCTCAATTGGAGCAGGGTGAGCTGAAAGAACTCAGTATCATTGTTAAGGCCGACGTGCAGGGCTCGGTTGAGGCTGTGCGCGAGAGTCTGGAAAAGATTTCAAATGATGAGGTCCGCGTTCGCGTGATTCACGGCGGCGTCGGTGCCATCAATGAGTCGGATATTATGCTGGCCGGAACCTCCGGTGCAATCGTTGTCGGCTTCAATGTCCGCCCCGATGCCGTTGCCAAGGATTTGGCCGAGCGTGACGGCGTAGATGTGCGTATGTACCGCGTAATTTACGATTGTATTGAAGAAATTGAATCGGCCATGAAGGGTATGCTCGCACCCAAGTTCCGCGAGGTACAGATGGGCGCGGTTGAGGTACGTGAAACCTATAAGATTTCGGGCGTCGGCACCATTGCCGGCTGCTATGTCACCAACGGTAAAGTCACCCGTAACTGTCAGATTCGCGTCGTGCGTGACGGTGTCGTGCTGGCAGAGGATGCCATTGATTCCCTCCGCCGCTTTAAAGACGATGTCAAAGAGGTTGCGCAGGGATATGAATGCGGTATCGGCCTGGTTAAATACAGCGATATCAAGGTCGGCGACGTTTTAGAGGCCTTTATCATGGAGGAATACAGAGATTAGGGCTTTGGAAAGGAAGATAAACAATGCCAAGCTATAAAATCGGGCGCGTAAACGCAGATTTGCAACGCGAACTGGCCGATTTGATTCGCGGAATCAAGGACCCGCGCGTCAGTTCGTTGATTAGTGTGGTTAAGGTAGATGTTTCGGGCGATTTGTCGGTAGCAAAAATTTATATCAGCGCAATTGAAGGCACTGAGGAGACCGAAAACTCGGTAAAGGGATTGAAAAGCGCGGCGGGTTATCTTCGCCGCGAGCTCTCCCATCGGCTCAAACTGCGCAAAATCCCCGAGCTTGTTTTTCTTGCCGACGACTCTATCCGGCACAGCGCGCATATTGCCGCGCTCTTAAATGATTTAGAAAAGTAGGTGCAGTATGATGGGGAATGAATGTGTGCGCCTGGATTTAGAGGAAACCTGTGCTTTTTTGGCGGCCAATGACCGTTTCCGTATTATTACACACGCCTTTCCTGATGGGGACACCCTCGGCAGCGGCTTCGCACTTTGTGCGCTGTTGCGCGGTATGGGGAAAAAGGCCAATGTCTATTGCCCCGACCCCATTCCGGAAAAATTTGCCTATTTGCAATTAAAGGAACAGCGCTTTTCACCGAAATGTACCGTTATGGTGGATGTGGCCGATATAAAATTAAGCGGACGCTTTGCCAAGCTCTATGCCGGCAAGGTGGATTTGTGTATTGACCACCATGTTTCCAATGTCGGTTATGCTGACCGGCTGTATCTGGATGCGTCGGCATCGGCCGCCTGTGAGTGTATTTATGAAATTGCCGTCCGGTTGGGCCGCCCGTTGGACGGCTTTGTTGTCAATGCACTCTATACCGGCATTTCCACCGACACTGGATGTTTCCGCTTTTCCAATACCACCGCGCGTACACACCGTATTGCGGCAGAGCTTTTGGAAAAGGGTGCTGACAGCGGTGAGATTAACCGCACAATGTTTGAAACCAAAAGTCGCCCGCGTTTGAACATTGAACGCATGGCGTTGGATGCAATGGAGTTTTGGTTTGACGGCAAATGTGCTACTCTGCCGATTACATTGACCATGCAGCAAAGCGCCGGCTGTGACCAGGGCGATATGGAGGGCATCACCTCTTTACCGCGCACCATCGAAGGTGTACTGGTCGGCGTTACCTTCCGGGAGAAACCGCAGGGCGGTGTCTATAAAGTTTCGGTGCGTACCCACGCGCCGCTCGATGCCGCTTTGATCTGCAAGACTTTTGGCGGCGGCGGCCATGTCCGTGCGGCCGGGTGTGAAATTGCCGGCACATTGGATCAGGCAAAGGAGCAAATGCTGGCGGTTGTGGCGCAGCATTTGAAAAACAATCTATGAACGGTTTAATTTTATTGGACAAGCCGGAGGGCGTTACTTCCTTCGGTGCAGTAGCGGCCATCCGCCGTATTTTCGGGGAGAAAAAGGCTGGGCATACCGGAACACTTGACCCAATGGCTACCGGCGTGTTGCCCGTCCTGCTCGGCTCGGCTACGCGATTGTCCGACTATCTGCTTTCGGCAGACAAGTCCTATGTTGCTACCATGCGTCTAGGTGTTGTGACCGATACGCTGGATAGAACCGGTACGGTTCTATCTAAGCGGGAAGTGCAGGTCGGAGAAGAAGATTTTTTAAATGCCATGTCGCGCTTTCGCGGCGAGATATTGCAGGTGCCGCCGATGTATTCGGCCATCAAGCAAAACGGCCAACCGCTCTATAAGCTGGCACGGCAGGGCGTCGAAACCGAACGTGCCGCACGGCCGGTGCATATTTATGAATTTACACTTTTGGCACATGAGGCACCGGACGAGTATACCGTTTCGGTGCGTTGCTCAAAGGGTACCTATATTCGAACCCTTTGCGCCGATTTGGGTGAAGCTTTGGGTTGCGGCGCCATTCTAACTGCCCTGCGCCGTACAAGCACGGGTGGTTTTTCCATAACCGATTGTGTCACCTTGGAGGGATTGCAAGAAAGACCGCAGGACTTTTTGTTACCGCTTGTGCGTGCGGTAGAGCATCTGCCGGCGGTTTCGGTGTCGGAAAAACAGGCCATTCGCTTTCAAAACGGTGGCGTGCTGGATTTGAACCGCTTGCAAGGGCTGTTACCCATACCGGAAATACCGGTTCGGGTCATGCAGGGCGACCGGCTGATTGGAATCGGTGCGGTTGACCGGGAGGCAAACGCCTTGCGGATTCGCTGTGTTTTGCATCGCGGCGAATAGATAGTAAAATCGAGGAGGAAATGTCATGCAAAGCACAGTTGCCGCACTGGGCACCTTTGACGGTGTGCATATCGGCCACCACGCGGTTTTGGAAAGCGCGTTGGGGCATGACGGTTTGCGCCCGATTTGTTTAAGCTTTCAAAGCACACCAAAAAACGCATTGGGCATTCAAACGCCCTTGTTGTTGACCGATGCACAGCGGACAGAAAAAATTAAACAGACCGGCTTTGCAGAGGTTGTACTCTTTGATTTTGCGGCCGTGCGGCATCAGTTGCCGGCGGAATTTTTAGATTTCATTGTAAAAACATATCAAATTCGTGCCTTGTGTTGCGGTTTCAATTACCGTTTTGGTGCAGACGGCAGGGGCGACATTGATTTTTTGCGCCGATATTGCGCGCAAAATGACCTGCGCCTGACGGTGACCGATGCGGTTACGGTAAACGGTGTCCCGGTAAGTTCGACCGAAATCCGCACCCGTATTTCGGGTGGGGAAATCGAGCAGGCCAACACCATGCTGGGGTACAACTTTTTTATTGCGGGTATCATTGTTCATGGTTTTAAACGGGGGAGAACCATCGGTTTCCCCACCATCAATCAAGATATAGAGCCAACCCTTTGCTGTCCCAAACACGGGGTATATGTATCCTCTGTTTTGGTAGACGGAAAGCGTTACAAGGGATTGACCAATATCGGCAATAATCCAACCTTTGCTCTGCCTGCCGCCAAAGCCGAAACCTATATTCATGGGTTTTCGGGAGATATTTATGGTAAGCATGCCAAGGTGGAGCTGCTGCATTTTGTTCGCCCGGAAATTCGATTCACCTCGGCTGACCAATTAAAGGCACAGATTCAATCAGATTTAAAAACCATACTTTAAAAAACGACCGCGTCGCGGTCGTTTTTTTTACCACATAATATATAAGAGCGCCAGTAACAAAAGTTCGTCGGCGTCATCGTTCCCTAAGAGCATAATCATTAAGGCGATAACCAAAATATCATTGTCCAATTTAATGGCATCGAAATTCAGCATTTTCAATAATCCCATACCGCGATTCTGTTTCTGTACGGTAGGCGAGGCAGGAATTGACTCCGGCAGAGGAGATAGGTCGGGTTCTTTTTTATGGGTCGGTTCAACAAAATGCGGCATGGGAATTGTACCGTTGCCTGAACGTGCGTTCTTTGCGCGCCGGTTCATCTCATGCATACGCTGTTCGGCATCCCGCCGCATTTGTTCCATTTCCCGTCGTTCCTTCTCGGTCAAGCTATCACCCTCACAGTATCCCTTGGTCTTTCAGCAGCGGTGCAAGGCTGACCAGTTTCAGCAACTTGACCGCCGTATCTACACGCCCCTGCCGTTTTTCACTCAAATGCGGTTTTAATGCCAATAACAACCGGGCGCGGTTGTCCTCTCCCATGTTTTTGAGCTTTCCCATAATGTTCATCATTGCGCCAATGTCCACATCCGGTAGACCGGCGGGTGCTTGGGGCGCCGGAGCGTTGTTTTCCGCACCGAATAACGCCTGTGCCGCCTGTGAAAGCTTTTCCATTGCGTCCGGTTGGTTTAAAAGGGCTTCGATTTTTGTCGACATATCATCCATTGTTTTTGTCCAGCAATCCTTTCAAAAATTCCTGCACCTTTTGGTTTTGCAAAAGCTGTTCCGTCTGCTTTTTGTCGGTCATCAGCTGTTGAATTTTGGCCTTGTCTGCCTCTCCTAAATGGGATAAAATGCTGTTTACATCACCATTTTGAACCGCACTTTTGTCAACACCCAACTTTTTGGACAATAACTCGGCGGCCAGGTTGATATTGAAATTATTTTGCATTGCAATCACCACCCTCATATAGTATACTATGTATAATATGAAAATTATATGAAAGGGTTCGTTATGAGAATTCTTGTTTTGTCTGATTCCCATGGCCGCGCCGGTCTGGTGGAGGAAATCATCGAAAAGAATCCAGAAGCCGAGCATATTTTCTTTCTCGGCGATGTTTTGCGTGACCTGGAAACAGCCAAACTGCTTTTTACAGATAAAAAATTTTACGCGGTTGCCGGTAATTGTGACTTTTATGCCGATTGCCCAAGTGAAGCGACTGCCCGGCTCGGCGGCGTGAAGATTTTTTATTGCCATGGGCATACGCTGGGGGTTAAATACGGTACCGAGCGCCTTTTTCACCGCGCGGCCGCCGAACAAGCAGACTTGGTGTTGTACGGACATACCCATCAGGCAAACATTGCCCAGCAGGGTGAATGTTTTATGGTAAATCCCGGCTCGGTAGCACAGGCCAGAAACAGCCGGAACAGCTATGCAGTGATAGATATAGACGAAAAAGGGATTTTCCCGTCGATTGTTTTGGTCGAATGAAGACAGGAGCTTGTAATTTGTTGAATTTTTTTCAAAAAGGGGTTGCAATATACCACTGAAAAGTGTATAATATAAAAGCAGTAAAAAATATCGCGGAGTGGAGCAGCCTGGTAGCTCGTCGGGCTCATAACCCGAAGGTCGTAGGTTCAAATCCTGCCTCCGCAACCAAAAATGAAAACAGTCACCAAAAGGTGGCTGTTTTCGTTTTTAATTGTAGAGATGGGTTTAAAATTCATGCAATTCGGGTTATGAGTCCGACGAGCGTTGCTCGTTGGGTGAGGTCGCGACCGCCGCCGGTGGCGGAAACAGGGAGCGTAACGAAG